>NZ_JBMPOS010000002.1:0-654992 GCF_049340345.1 Undibacterium sp. Di27W
GTAAGGCATGCCGCCAGCGTTCAATCTGAGCCAGGATCAAACTCTTCAGTTTAATCTCTGTTTTTCGACAATTTCTTGTCTATGTCACATACGTGACATGTCGCTCACTCAAAATACTGACAGTTCAGTGACTTATTTCTAAATCACCGTCTTGCTTTGTTATTTCTTGTGAACACTTGCTATATTATTTAAGCATTCCATTCAACCTAGATCGAATGGTGCGCTTCACCAAGTGCCCACATTTATTGACTGTTAATTGTTAAAGAACCGTATTCTTTTCTGCTCAACCGGACTACTTATTCATCCAGCTTTGCGTCGCAGCGTTGTGTGCGTCAGCAGCAGAGAAACGAGATTATGGAGCATTTCGCTTTTGCTGTCAACACCTTGATTTCACTTCGTTTTATTTCGCTCTTTCGAGCATATAAAACTGTTGTTCGGTGTTCACAGCTGCCCGTTTATTCCGCAATTTGTTCAATCGCTCATTTCTCGGGCCTGGCTACTTTTACTTCTCTTCTCGCCCGCCTTTCAGCGGGAGGCGAACTATAGCAAACTACTCGCCTTGTCCGCAAGGCTTTATCGGTAATTATTTACTCTGTTTGTTGAAAGGCACATAAAGAAAAGCAAAAGCAAAAACTAGAGGGTGCGCTGCGCGCACCCTTTGGCTTTTTGTTCTGTATATATGAGGGCTGGGATGGTGCGCGTGGCGCACCCTACTGTCTCGGGTATGTGTCGCATGATGCAGTAGCTTGCCGCACGGATTATCAACAGACGACACTGGGCTCCTGCCTGCGCAGGAGCGACGAATTTGAGGGCGACTATATTAATAGTATTTTTCGTTTATCGATTGAAACCCATCACAACGCCATGCCCACCCCGGCATTTCACTATGCTACATGCAAGTTGCTTAAGCACTTTTGAGTGTGACAGCTTTCTATACGACCTAACACCTGCTCCTATATAGAGTATCCATTTGATTATTTGCAGAGAAATCAAGTAAGGTTAGGTTTTTCTCACTTTCCATTATTTCCATGTCTGCGAATTCAGAAGGTTCTACCAAGGCGATTTTTTATGCGCTGGGTGCCAATGGTGGTATCGCTTTGGCCAAATTTGGCGCTGCCATTTTTACTGCTTCCGGTGCCATGCTGGCAGAAGCCATCCATTCCACTGCTGATTGTATTAATCAAATCTTTTTGCTGATAGGTTTAAAGGAAGCCAAGCGTGCGCCTGATGCGTCTCATCCTATGGGCTATGGAAGAGTGGTTTATTTCTGGGCCATGATGGTGGCCCTGTTGCTGTTTTTCCTGGGCGGTGCTTTTTCTGTCATGGAAGGTGTCGAACGTCTGAAACATCCTGAGCCTTTAAAGAACCCTATGGTGGCGCTGCTGGTACTGGGTATTTCTGTCGCCCTGGAAGCTTTTTCCTTGTATGGAGCGATGCAGGAGATACGCAAGATAGCCGGAGGCAAGTCTTTCTTTCGCTGGTTCCGCGAAACCCGTCAATCTGAATTAATGGTGGTGGCGGGTGAGGATATCGCTGCCCTGGCAGGTCTGGCGGTGGCTTTTGTTGCCGTGGTGTTGTCGGTAGTGACAGGTAACCCGGTCTGGGATGCAATAGGTTCCATCATCGTGGGCTGTCTGCTGATGGCGGTCGCATTTTTTGTCATCCGCGAAGTCAAGGCCATGATCACTGGTGAATCTGCAGCGCCGGAAGTCAATGAGGCGATACGTGCGCATATCGAAGGTCATCCGCAAGTCGAGCACGTCATCAATCTGATTACTTTGCAGTGGGGCGAGCAGTTAATGATAGCGGTACAGGCGAAAATGCGTCCGCAGGGGTCTGACCAGGCCTTGATTGCCGCCATCAATGAAGTCGAGGATGGCATACAGATCAATTGGCCACAGGCGAAATGGTGTTTCTTTGAACCGGATATTGATACGACTGATGATTAAGAAAGTATGCCGATAAGTTGGCTCATCTGTCAGGATACTTTTTAAACCCTGACATTGTCGACTTCATCGGCGGACTTGAGCAGGGTGTGGATGGCGCGCTCAAACAAGGGCTCGTCTTCTATGAAACGCAACTTGCCAAAGTCCAGCAGTTCATTGAGTACACGCATGCTGAGTACGGAGGGGTATTCTTCTCCCTTGATGCTCAGCACCACATGTTGCAAGTTAGGGTCTACCCAGCGCAGACAAGCCCGGGCTTTGATTTGCTCAGCCTTGATATCAACCAGCGCACCGCAGACTATGCGTTCAAGATAGGCGGGATTGAGTTCTGGTGCCGCCTTTGTTTCAGTGTGAATCGGGCTCTCTGTAGCGGTTAGCGGTTTGCGCACTTCTTTATCCAGCATCCTGGCTGGCAAACCCAGTTCAGCCAATACCGCAAGTTGATAATGCTCCCTGGCAAATTCATAGTGATGAATTTCGGAATGTTCTATGGTGTCAGCCTGATTGGTAAATTGCTCAAATCTTTCATGCATGGCAGGCAAGCTCAGTCCTTGCAGCTTTTTGCTATCTGCCGTCGGCCGCAGGGCTGTGGAATGGGCTTCTGCCAACCAGTTCAAGAGTTTCTGTTGCCTGGTCTTGTCTAATTCCATCAAATCCATACCATGGCGCAAAGTCCCTACCATGCCGGGCAACATGGATGACAACAGGGTTCTATCCTCGTTTTCAGTCTTGGGAAAGACACTCCAGAGCAAGTCCGGCACCAGCAGGCGATAACGGCGGGCGAGTATGGCATCTGTTCTTTCTGCCACTTCTATCGCCCTGACCCAATCTTTCCTGAGGAAGCTGCGGAAAGAGGCTTCCACATGCACTTTAGGCATGGCCTTATTGATGGCCACAGCGATACAGGCAAAGCGCATGAAGCGTATCTCAGCTTCATCCATGGCTTTCACGGTACGGCGTATGTGTTGGTCATTGGTGCGCAATTCACGGGCTATAAAGGTTTCAAACCTGTTTTGTATGCGCGAAAACAATTCTGGCACTTCGCTATCATGCCGCATGAGGGTCTTGATAATGCGGGCTATCTCTTCTGATACATGATTTTCCACATCGCCGATTTGCTCGGCGCTATAAGAGATAGAGCAAATCCGGTTCAACAAGAGACGAGCCGGGTGTTTGCCGTCGCTGAGCAGATTTTTATCTTTCAAGGCCAGTTGGAGTATCAGGAATTGCAAACGCCCCAGGTCTATGCGCGTCTTGAATGGCACCAGCTCGTCACAGAGCATGACTTCAAACAACATGGCGACCAGATCTATGCACATTTGCTCGTCAGTATCTGTGGCGAGGCTATACAGAGCGTCTTTGTGTTCACGTATCAGATTACGGATTTCGCCTTGCTCGTCTTTCATGGAAGCACTGTCCGGCACCATGACTTTGTGCATTTGACCCAGCACTTTGGCCAGGCCCATGCTCATTTCTGGAGGTAACTGCTGGGCTTCTGCCCTTTGTTTCAACTGGTTTTCTATATTCTGCAAATGCGAAGCAACCAGCGCCGCTGGCACTTGTATCAAATCGGCACTACTCTTGCCTACTGAACTTGGCAGACCGGTATGCGCAAACTGGCCAGTATTGACTTGATTGCCTGTGATGCCCGTTGGCGCAGGAGCACTCTCCCTGGCGGTAAAAGGGATGCTGCCTTCTACATGCTTATCTCTTTGTGGGCTGGCAGCAGTGGCAGTTTCACCAAAGGCCTGTCTTAATACGCCACCCAGCGCACTGGCACTGCTCAGCCAGGCTGGGCCGGCACTGGCTGGAGCAGCTGCAGGTGATGGCATGCCGGGATAAGACATGGCTGGCGCTGGCATATTGCCAGATGCTTGCGCCAGTACTGGTGTGGCAGGTGGCAGGCTCAATGGCTTGCCGCGCACAGTCTGGAATAATTGCTCCAGACGTACTCCAGGGCTGGCCATGGTGGTTTGTTGTGCAGCAGGAAATGCCCCGCCCTGCACCTGGCCTTGCCCCCCAGCTTGCCCACCGGGGAAAACTCCAGCCTGCATAGTGGAATACCCCTGAGAGCCTTGCCCGCCTTGCCCGCCAGAACCACCCTGAGGAGTAGTGGCCTGATTGCGGGGTGTTTGCGATTCTGGTGCCTTGCTGATCTTGAGTGAAAGATGGGCGCTGATGCCCTGTTTTTCCAGCGCTACATTGGCTTCCTGGTAAATGGCAGGCATGCTGCCAGCCAGGGTCTCGCCCAATTGTTCGATGAGGATGGCTTCTGTTTCGGCCTGCAATCGCTGCTCTTCTACGGCCAGGAACACGCAACGCGCCAGCAGATAAGGCCGGAAAGGGTTTTCCCTTTCGCGTATATCGTCTTGTCCGAACAGAATGGCAATGCGTATATTTAAATCCAGCAAAGCTTGCCCGGCCTTGTCGCGGAAATTTTGCGTCATCTCATTGAAACGCAAAGTGGTCTCAAAGGTAGATGAATCCAGCAAGCTAAGTTCGCTTGCCTTTGTCAGGGTCGAGGCAGGTCTGAATGTACTGTAAGCAGTGCTAATACTGCGGTCCAGTAACTGCACCAGATGCACTGGCATGGCACGGGATATGGCATCCCATTTTTCTGGCAAGAGGGCACGCGCGGCAACAATGCGGCTTTTTTCTGCCGATGAATTGCCATTGTAATTCGCCTTGGTCAGCAATGCTTCCATGGCCACAGGCAGAATGCCGGGTACTGCATGATTAAATGCATGAGTAAATTCAGCGCGAGCACTGGATAAGGACTCGTTTGCGACCATGTGTACCCTATATCTAGAAATTCATCCTTTAACAATACGCGAAAATGACACAGCTTGCAGGAAAAGTGGTGTTATACCTCCTCCCTGCTGCTGTTCTTTGCTAATTTGCATCAAAAACCCGATCAGGCAGCCTTCTTTTTCCTGACCACGGTCTTTTTAGCAGGCGCAGCCTTTGCAGTAGCTTTGGTTTCTTCCTCAGGTTCGGCTTTCGCTTTCGATTTTGCAGCAGCAGGAGCTTTTGCCTTGCGTTCTTCAAATTCAAAGCTCACCTTGCCATCCTTGCCACGCACCAGGAAAGCCTTGAACGGGCGACGGGTGCGTTGCGAGATAAAGCCAGGCAACAGGTCAGTTTTGCCATCATTCAACAATTTACCCATTTGCTCAGGCAGGATTTCTTGTTGCAGGATGATGCGACCACTGCGGAAATCACAAGCCTTGGGTTTGGCCATGGTTTTTTCGCAGACATAGGCCAGGCCCATTTCATACACGCCACTGCCACACTTGGGACAAGGTCCGAGTGAAGTTTGTTCTGAAAAATCGACGGCTTCGCCATCTTCGCCTTCATCCTGATTCTGGCCAAAGTCAAATTCCAGCTTCAGGTTATTGTGTTCAGTGTCTGGCACGATCTTCAGGATGGCGGCAAATGGCCGTCCCATCTTGGAACGGAAACCCTGCAAGGGGCCGATTTCACGTTTGGCCAGCAATTCTTCCACTTCAGCGACTTCAAACTGACGGCTACCTGGTGTTTTGCTCATGGAGAATTCACACTTGGTACAGGCAAATCTACGGTAATTCTCTTTAACGACACCGCCACAATGTGGGCAAGGTGTATGCAAGGTCGCATAGTCACCAGGTATAGTGTCATTATTGTATTCTTTGGCGCGTTTGACAATGATCTGGGTCATCTGGGCAATTTCGCGCATGAATTCTTCGCGGCTGATCTTGCCTTTTTCCATTTGTGAAAGCTTGTATTCCCACTCGCCCGTCAGTTCTGGCGAGGTCAATTCATCGACCCCCAGACCGCGCAACAAAGTCATCAACTGGAAGGCTTTGGCGGTAGGCATCATTTCACGGCCTTCGCGCAACAGGTATTTCTCGTTCAGCAAACCCTCGATGATGGCAGCACGGGTAGCTGGTGTGCCCAGACCCTTGCCTGCCATGGCTTCACGCAGGTCACCGTCATCGACCAGTTTGCCAGCACCTTCCATGGCAGACAACAGGGTCGCCTCGCTGTATCGCGCAGGTGGTTTGGTGACCAGGGCATTGGCGGTAATTTGCTCAGTCTGGACTTTCTCACCTTTGGCAACGGCAACCAGGGTGCCTTTGCTTTCGCCATCTTTTTCTTCCAGCGCATCCTTGCCATAAATCGCCAGCCAGCCCGCGCTGGTCATGACCTTGCCTTCAGTCTTGAACTGATGGCCGGATACTTCAGTAATACGGGTCGTCACCTGGAACTCTGCTGACGGGAAAAACACTGCCAGAAAGCGGCGTGTCACCAAGTCATACAGTTTTTGCTCAGGCTCAGATAAATTCTTTGGTGCCAGTCCAGTCGGGATGATGGCAAAGTGATCACTGATCTTGGTATTATCAAAAATACGCTTGTTCGGCTTGAGCCAGTTGTTTTTCAGGATTTGCGAAGCAAACTGGTGATAATTATTAGTCTCCGAGATAGTACTCAGAGTCTCTTTCACCGTAGGCAGATAATCTTCCGGTAAATGACGAGAGTCGGTACGCGGATAAGTCAGAACTTTGTGTTTTTCATACAGAGCCTGGGCCAGACCCAGGGTATTTTTGGCAGAAAAACCGAAACGGGCATTGGCCTCGCGCTGCAAACTGGTTAAGTCAAACAGGGGCGGCGCGATTTGCGTGGCTGGTTTGGATTCTTCAGTCACATTGCCCTGGCGATTACGGCAAGCGGCCACGATGGATTCGGCTGCTGCCTTGCTCCACAGGCGCTCAGCCTTTTTCTCAGGATCGTGTTCATCTTTTTTGAACTGATGATCTTGCCAGCGGCCTTCATAAATACCGGCGGCGCAAACAAATTCTGCCTTCACTTCCCAATAATCACGGGAAACGAATTTCTTGATCTTTTCTTCACGCTCAACCACGATAGACAGGGTAGGCGTTTGCACACGGCCTACCGTGGTCAGGTAAAAACCACCTTCTTTGGAATTGAAGGCAGTCATGGCGCGTGTACCATTGATACCAATCAGCCAGTCAGCCTCAGAACGGCAACGTGCTGCATCGGCCAGGGGCATCATTTCTGTATCGCTACGCAATTTCTGGAAGCCATCGCGTATCGCACCGGTCGTCATGGATTGCAGCCACAAGCGGCTGACCGGTTGCTTGGCTTTGGCGTGCTGGGCAATCAGACGGAAAATCAACTCACCTTCGCGGCCCGCGTCACATGCGTTAATCAGGCCGGTGACATCCTTGCGCTTGATCAGTTTATTCAACACCTTCAGGCGTGACTCGGTCTTGGCAATCGGGTTCAGGGCAAAATGCGGCGGTATCATCGGCAAATGGGTGAAACTCCATTTGCCGCGTTTCACATCGTATTCTTCAGGAACCGTGATTTCCAGCAAATGGCCTACTGCAGACGATAATACATAGTTGTCAGATTCAAAATAATCATCATGCTTGGTGAAGCCACCCAGCGCTTTCGCTATGTCATTAGCGACTGAGGGTTTTTCGGCAATGATGAGCGTTTTTGTCATTTCGGGGTTCTCGAATAGGGTAAAGCGTGGTCGCCAATGTCTAATAGGCAACATTTCGCAAAATAAGCGTAAGACTAACCTAAATTTGCGGGGAATGATAAACGCGATAGACGAAAAACCGCAATCTATGCGCGATTTTTGTCATAAAAATTCCATTTAGGAAATGATTAATGCAAAAGCCTGCCCGTGCTGTCGTCATCTGACAACAATAATTCATCAAACATGAGCATATCAGGCTCGGCACCCTGGCTCCATAGCATCATCAAGACAATAATGCGCAGTTTATCCAGGGGCAGGGGTGATTCATTGACAACTAATGCTCTTTCAATCACGATTTCGCGCTGATTGGCATTCAATAAACCGGCAGACTCCAGAAATTGTATGAAGCCCAGGGCTGGTGTACCCAGGGCGGCAATTTCCTGCTCTGCGTAAATCCTGAAACCCTGGGACATGGGGACAGCCGCTACCGGCTCGGCAGTATTAACCGCCAAACCTGTCAGCCAGTCCAGGGCTTCGGTAATTTCATCCTCGGGGAAACCGACTGCCGACAATTTTTTAGTCAAGGCTGCCGTGTCTGGACAGGCGTCCGGACGGTAATAAGTTTCGTAGAGGTAAACAAGAATATCAAACATGCTGCTACTGTAGCCTTTGCAGCGATTTCAAACAAGCCCCCAGGACTTGCCATATATTAACAATCAGGCAAGTCTGCGATAATAACCGCCTGGCAAAGACTCCAGTTGTCCGCCCAGTTCCAGCGTCAATAACTCTGTCGTCAGGCTGGCAATGCCTATGCCAGTGCGGCTCGCCAGCATATCCATGTGTACAGGATCAAAACTGATTTCTTTCAAGAGCGACGACTCTGAGACCTCAACAGACTCAGATTCTTGCTGCGTCTTTATCTGGGGAGAGTGTTTCTGCAATTGCAACTCTTCCAATATATCTTGAGCAGACTCCACTAGTTTGGCACCCTGGCGTATCAATTGATGGCAACCTTTGGACAAAGGGGAATGGATGGAGCCGGGGATGGCAAACACTTCCCTGCCCTGTTCCGCCGCCATCCGTGCCGTGATCAGGGAACCTGACTGCGCTGCCGCTTCCACCACCAGGACACCTTTGGCCAATCCAGAAATGATGCGGTTACGGCGCGGAAAATTAGGTGCCAACGCTGGTGTTCCCAGCGAATACTCGCTAACGATACAGCCAGCTTCAGCGATCTGGTGGGCCAGATGACGGTTACGCGCCGGATAAACGATATCGGCACCCGTGCCTATGACAGCAATCGTGGAACCTGGGCCACGCAAGGCACCTTGATGGGCTGCAGTATCGATGCCTGCCGCCTGACCAGAACTGATGCACAGACCTGCAAGGCTCAGCGCCTCGGAAAATTGTTCGGCATTGCGCACACCCTGTACCGTTGCATTCCTGCTGCCGACCACGGCCACCGTGGCAGCATCGAGCAAGCTGAGGCGGCCTTTGATATACAGCATCAGGGGTGGATCAGGAATTTCCAGCAAGGAGCGCGGATAAGCAGCATCCGCCAAAGTCAGGATTAAATTGCCCGGCTGTTCTTGCCAGGCCAGGGTTTTATCTACTTGCTGCTGGAAATCAGCTGGCATGGCCAATAAGGCATTGGCCAGCCTGGGAGTGACGACTTCACATAAGGCGGCATGACTGGCCGCAAAAATTTGCTCAGGCAAGCCGAATACGGATAACAAACGGCGTGCCGTTTCATTGCCCACGCCTGGCGTTTGCTCCAGCCTCAGCCAGGCGATTAAATCCGTCGACAATTCCACGCGCTTGCGGTCGTCAATAACTTATCTCGGCGATCTCGCCGCGTCACCGACCTTGACGATGTCCTTGACTTGCATGATGAGGCCGTAAGAGATATTGCTGAAAACACGGAAAATAAACAACTCACCGATAGGCTCATCTGGCAACTTGACTGAACGATTAGCGTCGGTTTTATCCTGTATCACTCTGCCATAGTTATACAAAGTCAATACTGTTCCCAAATTCAAGCCATCATTCTTGCCACGGTTGATGGTCACGATCTGATTTTGGCCAGCAGATGCCACGCCGCCATAGACTGACACTACACGAGCATCTACTTCATCGGCTGGCGGGTGTGGTACATAGCTCAGGATAGGTGAAGGTGGTATGGGCATTAACCTGTCGCCAACGGCCATTTCTTCTTTGGTCCTGACAACATTGAACGTATGCACATCGCTTTCGTCCGTGCCTTCGCGCTCAAGCTTGACTGTACCCAGGAAGACTGCCTCGTAAGCAATGATGGCCTTGGTTTCCGGATCACGTAAAGGCGTGCCAGGACGGAACACCTGGAAGGAAGTACCGCCTTCGAGCTCACCACGAACATAAGCTTGTTCATTCAGCCCCAGATGCACCCTGCCTTCTTTAGTAGCAATAATCCTGGGCGCAACGGCCAGGTCATTGTCTTCCAGAATCAAAGGCTGAGACAGGAAAGGTTCTATCACCGATGCCGGGATAGAGGGAATGGCATTCACCCCCAAACCCTGCACTCGTGAATGCGGGTTCAATTTGACGGTAGGTATGCCGCCGGGGTTGCCAAGGCGCAAACGACCATTGACGCGATCAAAATAGACGATCTGACCAGGATAAATCCAGTGCGGGTTCTTGATATCTTCTTGATTCATGCCCCACACTACTGGCCAGCACCATGGGTTTTTCAGGAACATGCTGGCAATACCCCAAAGCGTATCTCCTTTGACAACAACATGCTTGTCTGGTGCTTCCGGTAAGAAGTCGCACTTGGTTTTACTGGCAACTACTTGCGCCTGTGCGGTGGTGGCCTGTCCACCAGCAGCGAGCGCGCCTGAAGAAATCAGGGGAAGACTGACAGCGAAGATGGAAGCGATTGTGCTAAACTTTTTCATGAATAATATCCGATGCAAAATACTGCAATACCGCAAGTGAAGGCGCGCAGGCAGGCGCGAACTTGCAAAACTTGCCAAATTGAATCAAATTCTGCCCATAAATCCTTGAACTAGCAAGAAAAACTGCGCAATAAGCCTTAATGCTTGTTGTGAAATGTCTTATGACGATACTAAATATACTGCGCTATCCCGATGCGCGCCTCCATAAAGTGGCAAAACCGGTAACACAATTTGATGAACGCCTGAAAACCCTGGTGGCCGATATGGCAGCCACCATGTACGACGCACCCGGCGTCGGTCTGGCTGCTTCACAGGTTGATGTCCACGAGCAACTGGTGGTCATTGATGTCTCAGAAACCAATGACCAGTTACAAGTTTTCATCAACCCGGAGATACTCTGGGAGAGTGAAGAACGTAAAGTGTATGACGAGGGCTGCTTGTCCGTACCCGGCATTTATGACGGGGTGGAACGTCCGGCTGAAGTCAAGGTCCGTGCCCTGGACGCCGACGGCAAAGCCTTTGAAATCCATGCAACTGACTTGCTGGCCGTGTGCATACAACATGAAATGGACCACCTCAAGGGCAAGGTATTCGTAGAATACCTGTCCCCCATGAAGCGTAACCGCATCAAAACCAAGATGCTGAAAGAAGAACGCGAAGAACAACGCAGACGGGCTGAACGTTAATGCGCGTTATCTTCGCCGGCACTCCGGAATTTGCTGCTACCGCTCTGCAAGCCATCCATGCAGCAGGCTTTGAAGTCCCCCTGGTATTGACCCAGCCAGACCGCCCGGCAGGACGCGGCATGCAATTACACGCCTCTGCCGTCAAACAATTTGCATTGCAACATGGCATCACAGTAGCCCAGCCTCAGTCTTTACGTCTGGATGGTAAATATCCTGAGGTCGCCAGAGAAGCGCACGATTTACTCAATAACACAGCGCATGATGTCATGGTGGTGGCGGCCTATGGTCTGATCTTGCCGCTGTCTATCTTGAATATTCCGCGCCTGGGTTGTTTGAATATACATGGCTCTTTGCTGCCACGCTGGCGTGGCGCGGCCCCGATACACCGGGCGATAGAAGCAGGCGATACAGAAACCGGTATCACCATCATGCAAATGGAAGAGGGTCTCGATACTGGCCCTATGTTGCTCAAGCAAAGCGTGGCCATCACTGATCGCGATACCACCGGCAGTTTGCATGACAAGTTAGCCGCACTGGGTGGCGAAATGATTGTTGCAGCTTTACAACGCTTACAGAACGCTGATTTGCCTGCGACAGTCCAGCCAGAAGCTGGCGTCAACTATGCATCCAAAATCAGCAAGGATGAAGCTGGCCTGGACTTCCGCTTGCCAGCCGAGGTCCTGGCAAGAAAAATACGGGCCTTCAACCCCTTCCCCGCTACCCATGCGCAATATGCTGGCACCACCATTAAAATCTGGGGTGCAAAGCTGCTTGAAACAACTGGTAACTATAAACCTGGGCAAATACTATCGGCAAATCTGGAACAAGGTGTTATTGTTGCCTGTGGCCAAGGCTCGCTCAGCTTGACCGAATTGCAAAAACCCGGCGGTAAACGACTTTCAGCGACAGATTTCCTACAGGGCTTTGCTTTCAACGAGGGAGAATTTTTCAGTTAACAAGAAAAAACAGAAAGCGATGAAGCAAAAAAACTACAACTTTCTCTTGTAAAGTTGCTTCACGGTGTTATAAGTGCGGAAATAATCCATTTAATGCCTGGCTGCAAGCAAAATCTTTGTTGCTCGCCGCTACTTGTTGTATTCTCTTACACTGAATTATTGCCATTTTCGTTTTCGATAACAAAAACTCTGACTAAGACCTAAAAAAAGGTGAGCTCATGAAGAAATTTCTTCCCATTGCCCTGGCAGCAACGCTGTTGGCAGGTTGTACTACTCCATACAGTGAAACGCCTTTAGCAGGCAATTTTCCGACGACTACGCAAAATAAACTGCAAGCAGCGTCGCACTGGCTCGTCATCGCGAAAGATGTAGCAGAGCAAATCAAACTCGGAACCGACAAGATAGGCGCCCCGGTTTACGTCATGCCACCAGAAAAAGATAGCCAGTTCACACAGGCTTTCTATACCCAGATCATTACTTCCCTGGTCAATCAGGGCGTAGTTGTCAGGAAAATCAATGACGGCACTTCACAAGTCGTCAGTATAGAAACTCAGCTGGTACGCTTCTCCTATGATCGTCATCAAAACAAGCGCTTCACCAGCGTCACCGCTATCGGTGCTGGTATTGCTGCAGTGCATGGCCTGGGTATCCCGGTCAAGACAGATGCCGTCCTGGGAGTATTCGCCCTGACTGGTGCTTATGACTACACCAGCTGGATCAATCAGGAATATGCAAGAGGCCGTACGCCTCAGCACGAGTTGATCGTGACGACATCTTTGGTGAAAAACTCACAATTTATCGCCCGTCGCACCGATGCTTACTATATCTCGGACTGGGATTGGACACTTTACAATAAAGACACCGATTTTAACTTCCGTGTTGTTGGGGGCCAATAATGATGAAAAGCGCAGCTCTCGTAATTGCTTCTGCCATCGCACTCAGTGCCTGTGCCAATCTGGGCCTGGGCAACACACCGCCACCAGCGGCAGCATCCCCTGTGCCTACGTGGAAAGATGCGGAAGCCAATGAATTCATCCCGGCGAATCAACGTGCAGCAGCACTCTTGATCAGCAATGCAGGCTTGAAACTAGACCCTTCCCGTCCTTTGATTATTGCCACCTTGGCCAATATCAACTTCCTCGAAGAGTCTTCGACCTTTGGTCGCATTATCGCTGAACAAATTTCAGGTCAGTTCACCCGTCAAAACTACAAGATGGTGGAAATGAAATTCCGCGATAAAGTGTTCATGAAGCAAAATGTAGGTGAATTGCTGCTGACACGTGAAATCAAGGATGTCGCGCAAAATCATAGTGCCCAGGCGGTTATCGTTGGCACCTATGCCGAGAGTGACAAACTGGTGTTCGTCAACTTGAAGCTGGTCAGACCTAGCGACAATACCGTCATCAGCTCGGTTGATTACGCGATTCCCATGGATAAGAATGCCAAATCCCTGTTGGGACGTCGATAATTATCAAGTAGTGAATGAGCTTGCGCTCATTGTTACGGCAAGAAAACGACAGCTCAGGCTGTCGTTTTTTTTTGCCTGTTATCAAATGCAGGCTGTAGTGACAGGCATTACTTATCTTCCATGGCAAACAAATCACTGCGTGCCGCCTGGCTGATAGCCAATACTGCCGGATGTGTCAGCTTGCGCTGTACCGAGATGGCATAAAACTGCTCTTTGATTTCATCTGTCTGCCCCAGTAATTGCACATCATACTGGCGCATCACCATGTCTGCGATCACCGTAGGTGCGGCAAAAAAACCTGCCCCAGCCTGGCCAAAAGCGCTCATGAGCGCGCTATCATCAAACTCACCGGCAATACGCGGATGCAGGCCCTGATGGTCGAACCATTGTAATAAGCGGGCACGCAAAGCGGCATCTTCACCAGGCAATAAAAAAGGTGCGCCGTCCAGGCTTTGAGGGAAGGACTGAGGATATTGCTGCAGCAAAGCATTGGTGGCGAAGAAACTGATCCCGCATTCCCCCAGTTGATGGCTATATCCACGCACATTGGCGCTGACAGGCATGGGACTGTCTGATATGACAACATCAAGCTTATGGGTTGCCAGGTCCGCCAGCAAGACTTCCAGCTTGCCCTCACGGCAATTGATACGCAAGGTCTGCGGCAACTTCAGTGCTGGTTCCAGCAAGCGATATGCCAGGGTCTTGGGTAAGGCATCAAATACCCCCACTCTTAACTGCACGGTGCGTGCAGTCGGCCTATGATGCAAGACTTCTTCCAGTTCTTGCCCCAAGGCAAAAATATCATCCGCATAACTTAATACCAGACGGCCAGCCTCAGTCAATTCCAGATTACGCCCATTCTTGCGAAACAATTCCTCGCCCTGAATTTCTTCAAACAGGCTTAATTGCCCGCTGATGGTTTGTGGCGTCAGATGTAATTGCTCACTAGCGCGAGCAATGCTACCAGCCTTGGCTACCATCCAAAAATAATGCAAATGCTTGTAGTTGAGATGCGGCATATGAGTTTGCTTGCTTTAACAATACATCGGTTTTTACGAATATATATTCAATTATATTCGACTTTTCTTGTTTATCCTTAAGACCTACACTAGCTCTACCTTCTGTTGAGAAGGTGAAGCCATTTTGCAGTCATGCATGGTTTCAACATTTCAGGAGATAAGCATGAAAATCTTGAGTCGTTCTGCCACTGATGCGCAAACCGTTGCCTATAGAGACAGCAATATCAGCGCTGGCCATAAAGTCTTGCGCAACACTTATATGTTGCTGTCGATGACGCTGTTGTTTTCCGCAGTGACTGCGGGTGCGACAGTCGCCTTTAATATTCCCGGCCCCGGCTTCTTACTGACACTGGTTGGCTATTTTGGCCTGTTGTTTGCCACGACTAAACTGCAAAACAGTGGCTGGGGTATTGCCTCTGTATTCGCCCTGACCGGTTTCATGGGTTACACCTTGGGGCCTATGCTGACACGTTACCTGGGTATGCCTGGCGGCACTGGCATCGTCATGACAGCGATGGCCATGACAGGTTTGATCTTCATGGGCTTGTCTGCCTATGTACTGGTCAGCAAACGTGATTTCAGTTTCATGGCAGGCTTTTTGATGGTGGGTATGCTGGTCGCTTTCGTTGCCAGCCTGGGCGCGATTTTTTTCCAGATACCTGCGCTGTCGCTGACCATTTCTGCTGTCATGGTCTTGTTGATGTCGGGCATGATCCTGTTCGAGACCAGCAACATCATCCACGGTGGTGAAACCAATTACATCATGGCGACTGTCAGCCTGTATGTCACCATCTTCAATCTGTTTACCAGCCTCTTGCAATTGCTGGGCTTTATAGAGAAAGAATAAGAAATGATCCATTCCGTCGCTCAGCCCTGGATGTGGGCAGTATTTATAGGCTTTGTTTTACTCATGCTGGCAATTGACGTGTTGGCCCTGGGTGGCTCACGCGCCCATAAAGTCAGTGTCAGGGAAGCGGCGGCGTGGTCACTGGTCTGGGTCAGCCTGGCCCTGTTGTTTGATTTTGGTTTGTGGATATATTTGTCCGATACCGTGGGCCGTGAAGTGGCTACCGCCAAGGCCATGGAATTTTTGACTGGCTATGTCATAGAAAAATCCCTGTCGGTCGACAATGTGTTTGTCTTCCTGCTGATCTTCGGTCACTTCGCTGTTCCACCGCAGTATCAGCGCAAGGTCTTGCTGTACGGCGTACTGGGTGCCATCGTCATGCGCATCATCATGATATTGGCGGGCAGCTGGGTAGTTACGCAATTCTCATGGGTGCTGTATTTGTTCGGTATCTTCTTGCTGGTTACAGGTTTTCGCATGCTGGTGTCGGCAGACAAGGAGCCGGATCTGGAAGCCAACCCGGTCTTGCGCCTGGCAAAAAAACTGCTGCCTTTCACCAATGAGTTTCACAAAGAGAAATTCAGCATCAAGGAAAACGGCAAGCGCCTGTTTACCCCCTTGTTCCTGGTGCTGATACTGATAGAAATATCAGACGTGGTATTTGCAGTGGATTCTATACCGGCGATTTTTGCAGTGACGACGGACCCCTTCATCGTCTTCACTTCCAATATCTTTGCGATCATGGGCTTGCGTGCACTGTACTTCTTGCTGGCTGACATGGCAGACCGCTTCCATTTGCTGAAATTCGGCCTGGCTTTTGTACTGATGTTTGTCGGTATCAAGATGCTCATCGTGAAATGGATGCATGTACCGACCAGCATTTCACTGATCGTCATCGCCGTCCTGCTCGGCAGCTCGATTATTGCCAGCCTGCTGGTCAGTCGCAAAAAAACTACTTAAACACCAGCAGCTCTTCCATTTTGTACGATTCCCGTTGGCACATCACAGCAAGATCGTGATGTGCCTTTTTTACGTCAGAACAAAAGAACTTCAGCGCCTTGGTGAAAAGATGGCTGACCTAGGATTTCCACTGCTTCCGGGTGCGATTCCGGTGATATCTGTGCTTGTGACTGGCTCATGGTATTTGTGGCACTTGCCGAGGATACAGACGCGAAATTAGTCAGCAGATAAGGATTACCTTTGCTTTCAACGACTATTCCATTCTTGTCCAACATGGCAACAGAGACGATACCCCCAGCTTTCACAATTGCCTGCAGCTGCACAGTATCGGCGGTACCAAGATTAAAGTCGACCGTGGTGTCGTTAAAATCTATCGAGTCATCTATCGCAATAATTTCCCCATTAAGTTTCAGAAAGGCTTTCTGTCCAAAGTACTCGTTGCCATTAATTGTGGCCTTCACCATAAGATTGGTGTTTGAGCTATTGACGGTATTACCTGTCACATTTCCGCCAACCGGTATCAGGGTGATATTTGTCGCGGGCTTTCCATCCACATATTTGGATTCGTAACCTATTTGGAAATCAGTCAACTTGTTAGTGATTGAGTAACCAGATGCATCCGTCAAGACCAGGCTCAAATTTTTCTTATAATAAAAATCGTCATGGACTTGGCTGGCAAGTTTTGAATCAAACACAAAATCCAGCATTTTGTCACCTGCACCTATGTAAGGTATTTTTGCCAGTAAAACACCATTCTCCATCAAGGTTGCCGATCCCCCTGTATTATGACCTGCAACAATGAGGAACTGAATTTCGCCAACACCAACATTGAAGCTGGAAGTTACCGTCTTTACATATGAAGTGACAAATATAGCCGTGCTCGGCAAAGTCAGTGGTACTGCCGTTGAGCTCAATGTGGTGTGACTGCCAAACTGATTACTACCGAGTACAGGATTATTCGTACTCTCGATCACTCTACCATTCATATCCACCATGTCGACCGATACAACACCGCCAGCATTGATGAGATTTTGCATCTGCACACTATTGGCATTCAAGACTTCAAAATTCACCGTACGGTCGTTTGAAAAAATGAAATTGTCACTGGCGACAACCTGACCATTGATTTTCAAATATGCTTTACCAGTCAAATATTCCAGGCCATTGATATTTGCGGACACCGACAGGTAGGCATTTCCCCCGGAAGAAGAGATACTGATATTGGAGGCAGGCGTACCAGCCTTTTCATTCAGTGTGGGCGATATTTGATAATCTTTTAACCTGGTCGTTACGGTATTGCCAGCCTGATCGGTAAGGACCAAACTTAGATTACTGTTTTTATAGTAGTCGTTATAAACCTGCTTTGCTATTTGGGGGTCAATAAAGAAATCCAATGACGTCGCGCTGGCACTGATATTGGATATCTTTGCAACTACCGTACTGTTTTCTAAAATGGCAGCCGAGCCACCAGTCATTGACCCTGACATAATAGGGTAATGAATTTCACTCATGACATAATCGACTCCAACAGGGGATTGATTGACCCAGCTAGTCGAGTAAACACCTTTTACTGGCAACAGCGGTGCTGTGGTATCGAGCACTATCGATGTTCGTGCGCCAATACTTCCTGAATTTCCAAATATATCGGTTACCTTAATACCCAGAGATTTCGTACCATCTGCCCCCCAGTAAATACCACCTGGAATATGCAAGACTGCTTTTTGCGCTGCCACCTCTGCCGTCGTCAGAACATGCGTAACCGGGATAGAGAAAGAGCTATTCCCGTTCATCAATTCGAGTTTGTAGCCTGTGGATAACTGTACGCCTTTCAGATCAACCACCACATCCATGCCCTGCATTCTCTCCATATCACTAATGCCATTTGTCGCTTCTGCGATCTTGAGTGGCTGGCCTGGTACCAGGCTGGGTGGTGCCCCCGTTGCCGTGACACCAGACAAGATGCCGCGCATGACTTCAAAGGTATAGGCTGAACCGTATAGCGCGGCCTTTTCCGGTGTATTCAGGCTGGTAGTAAAGCCTGCAGCAAAATTGAGCTTGTTTTGTATCGTCAGACCATCCAGGCTTTGTGCCGGTGCGCCATTCACAATAGCCAGCGCCGCAGTACCCAGGTTAATTGCGCCACTACTTATCTGTGTGGACCAGTATTTCAAACCGTCTGCATCGGCAGTACGACCAAACAGATTTTGATACAGGGTAGTAATCACCTCTTCTATGGCCTTACCACCATAAGTCAATTTGTATTCCACTTGCTCACTGAAAGACTGTGCCAGGCCAGCCAGGGAAATCTTATTAGCATCAAGTTGCCCTTCCCAATAAGCCAGACCGGCCACATCGGCTGGACGGTTAAAGTAAGCGATATACAGTTTTTGTATGGTGCTGGCATTGATACCCATGAAAATTCCAATTAGATGAAAATGATTGATGCGCATTTGCCGCGCACATAAAAATTACTCTCGTCTGAATAAAACCAGGCAAGCTCTGCTCGATACAGGATTGGTAATAACTGAAATTCAAGAGAAGAGAAATTTGGCTGTCATATAAAAAGCACAAATCTTCCGTCATGCACGAAGTAGCAAAACTCAGTGATTCAATTCAGCATTATTTTTACATATTGTAACAATTTCTTATGCGCGCTGTCTAATACCAAGGTATGTAGTGCGATGAATTGACGTCCTTCCCTGTTTGCGTTCCAATGAACAGGGAATCAGCCAGTCAATCCAGTTCATCGTTTATCCAACTAAAGGGCGTACAGTCTCAGGCATGCAAATGGGAAAAAAACTTTCGGCGAGCCTGCGTAAAGACCTATGGGAAATACTGTTTCCTGATAAGGCTTATCTGGAGCGCAAGCGTGAAAATCACCGCCTCATGCTGGCCATGCTGCATACTGCCTGCGCCCTGTTTGGTTGCCTGATGTGGTTCTGGGATTATTTTATCGATCCCTCGGGTGCACAAAACACCCTGGGCTTGCGTCTCATGCATGTAGTTCTGTTTTTGAATGTCATCAATGCGCTATGGCGCACGCGCTTGTGGCTGGCACAGTTAACCGTACTCATCACAGGCTTGTTTGTCGAATGGCTATTCATGGAAATTTTGAACCGTCTGCATGGCGCCATGGAATATGGCATAGGCGGCTTCATGTTTTTCCTGCTCATGCCTCTGGTGCTATTCCAGGGCATGTCGCTCAGCTTTGGTATCGTGTATGCACTGTGTGCCACCCTCCTGCCACATTTGTTTGCCTGGCTGGGCTTATTACATGATTTCCCCCATGTGCAATACGCTATCTTGCTATGGCCAGCTTGCAGCTTATTCATTTTTACCAGCTGTGCTGCAGAATTGAATTACCTGCGTCGTTATCATTCTGAAAACCAGCACCGCAAGCGCAGTGAAGAAGTCTTGCAACAAAAAGAAATGCTGGAACAACAGCGTAGCGCTCTGGAACAAACTAACCAGGCGTTGACCCTCGCCTATCAATTGCAGGAACAACAGCAAAGCGAGTTGACGCGTTTTCTGGCTGTCGCCAGCCATGACTTGCGCCAGCCCATGCATGCGCTGAACCTGTACCTGGGTGCCTTATCAAATATAGATTTACCCACGCAGGCGCGCAGCCTGTTGAACAATGTCCGGCATTGCACCGATATCATGGATGATATGTTTTTGTCCTTGCTCGATGTTTCGCGGCTGGATGCGCACATAGTCACACCAGCCATACATCACTTTCCGATTGCTGCCGTACTCAGCAAGATTATCATAGAATTCACCCCGCAAGCGCAAAACAAGCATCTGGAGTTTTATGTCCACGCCAGCGATCTTTGGGTAAAAACCGATGCCAACCTGCTAGAGCAAATGTTGCGTAACCTGACTGCAAATGCGATACGCTATACCCATGCTGGTAGTGTCAAAATCACTTGCCAGGCAGAAGCCGACAAACTATGCCTCAGTGTGAATGACACAGGTATTGGTATTTCTGCTTATCAGCAAAAAACCGTCTTTGAAGAATTTTTCCAGGTTGGCAACCAGCATAAAGACAATAGCAAGGGCCTGGGTTTAGGGCTGGCCATCGTCAAGCGCTTGAGCAGCTTGCTGGATATCCCCGTCAGTCTGCAATCGAAACTCAATGAAGGCAGTTGTTTTTCCATCAAAATCCCCTTGGCTGAGCCTGAAAAAATCCCGCTGCAGGACAAGCTCGGTCCTAGCCAGTCCAGTGATGAATTACGTGACAGCTTGATTGTGGTCATTGATGATGAAAAAAGTATCTTACTGGCGACCCAGGCATTGCTGGAATTATGGGGTTGCCAGGTCATTGCCGCTGCCTCCGGGCCAGAAGCACTGAGCGCATTGAGTAGCCTGGATAAAAGGCCAGATGCCCTGATCTGCGATTATCGTTTGTCATCCAAAGAAAATGGCTGCGATGCCATCGCCGCCATACGCGAAGAATTCAACGACGACATACCGGCCTTGCTGGTGACGGGTGAAACCTCGGCAGAGCAAATCGGCACCCCGCAAACCCATGATTTCCAGATTTTGCACAAACCCATGCAAGCTGAGGCCCTGAAAACAGCCTTACTGGAATTATTGCGTCATAACCCTGGACTACCGGCTCTGGTATACGCTTCTGACTTTGACTAAGCCGAATACCTCTTAGTCGTGCTGATCGGGAGAATACAAGCCCAGACGTCGCGCCGCTAATACGGCCTGCGTGCGATTCACCACATTCAAGACCCGGAAGATGGAAGTCACATGCATTTTCACCGTGATTTCTGCCAATTCCAGGCGCAAGCCTATCTCCTTGTTGGACAAGCCCTGACATAACAAGGTCAGGGTTTCTTGCTGTCTGGGAGTCAGGGCCAGTAAGGGCTCTTCTTTATTGGCTTGTTTGCCCCGCAGGGTAATCCAGTTGGAATCCAGGCTCTCTTTGGCCAGTATCTTGCGCACGATCTCCGCCATGACATCGGTAGATACCGCCTTGGAAATAAAGGCCTTGGCACCAGCCCGCAGAGCGGCATCCACTTCGCGCCTGTCTTCTGATGCAGAAATAACCACAATCGCGACATCGGTATAGTTTTTGCGCAAGGAACTGATGGCTTCTACGCCGTTCATCCCTGGCAATCCCAGATCCAGCAAAATCAGGCGCAAGCCAGCATGCTGCCCGGCTTGTGCCAGTGCCTCTTCGGTAGAAGTCACTGCCGCCACCATACTGTCACCCAGCATGTGGCGCATGAATACCAGCAAGGCATCACGATAAATTGGGTGATCTTCAATAATGAGTGCAGAAATTTTCATCTGGACCTGAGAGTGAAAGGGCAAAAATGAGCAGCAGGCACAAGTACGACCTTTAATGGATAATAATTGATGGTATGTAGAATAGTGAAGCGGCTACTGCTTTCAGGCAAGCAAAAATTGCGAGTTTATACTTGTCAGGCAATTTATGCTCATTGCCAGCCTCTTCTGGCACAGTGGCAATGACAAAAGTGCCTTTGTTTTCTTTGCATGAGCAGTTTGGCAAGGCAAAAACCATACAGCACAATGCCCGCAACTATCCAAGCCCTTGATTTGACGTATAATTTATACTTTCTTGCGCCGATTTGAGATTCAGATTGCGGGCGCGTAATAAGTGCTGCTAAAAGGACGTCGCCCGATCCGCCTGCACACACAAGCTGATCGGGTTTTTGCATTTATGTGAGTAAACATCATGACTACGACCCAGCCTGTATCTGCCCTCGAAACCCGTTTGCGTGCCATTTTGCAAAAGCGCATCCTGATACTCGATGGTGCCATGGGTACCATGATACAGCGCTATAAACTGACGGAAGAAGATTATCGCGGCGAACGCTTCAAGGACTTTACTGGCCCTGAGACCGTGCGCGAACTTTTCGTCAAGGGCAATAATGAATTGCTGTCGCTGACACAGCCGCATGTAATTGCCGAGATTCATGAGCAATACCTGGCAGCCGGTGCCGACCTCATAGAAACCAATACCTTTGGTGCAACGACGGTCGCGCAAGATGATTACCATATGGCCCATCTGGCCTATGAGATGAATGTCGCCTCGGCCAAAATTGCGCGCGCTGCCTGCGACAAATATTCAACACCAGATAAGCCACGTTATGTGGCGGGGGCTCTGGGGCCTACGCCAAAGACAGCATCGATTTCACCCGATGTGAATGACCCGGCAGCGCGTAATGTCACTTTCGACCAACTGGTGGCAGCTTACCTTGAGCAAACCCGCGGCCTGGTTGAAGGCGGTGCCGATGTGCTGCTGGTAGAAACCATATTCGATACGCTGAACTGTAAAGCCGCGTTGTTTGCCATCGACCAGTTTTTTGAAGAAACCGGCACCCGCTTGCCCATCATGATTTCTGGCACGGTGACCGATGCATCTGGCCGTATTTTGTCGGGCCAGACCGTGCCAGCATTCTGGAATTCTGTACGTCATGCCAAACCGCTGACGGTAGGCCTGAACTGCGCCCTCGGTGCTGCTCTGATGCGCCCGTATGCAGAAGAACTGTCGAAGATTGCCGACACTTTCGTTTGTATTTACCCGAATGCCGGTTTGCCTAACCCCATGAGTGATACCGGCTTTGATGAATTGCCAGCCGATACCTCAGCCCTGCTGAAGGAATTTGCCGAAGCCGGCTTCATCAATATCGCCGGTGGCTGTTGCGGTACCACGCCTGACCATATCAAGGCGATTGCCGACATCCTGCAAACCCGCACGCCGCGTGACATCCCGACCGTACCGGCAGCCATGCGCCTGTCTGGCCTGGAGCCGTTCACGATTGATGAAAGCTCATTGTTCGTCAACGTTGGTGAACGTACCAATGTCACAGGCTCAAAAGCTTTTGCCCGCCTGATCCTCAACGAACAATACGATGAAGCGCTGGCAGTGGCACGCCAGCAGGTAGAAAACGGTGCGCAGGTCATCGACATCAATATGGATGAAGCGATGCTGGATTCACTGGCAGCGATGACACGCTTCCTGAACCTGATCGCTTCTGAACCGGATATCGCCCGCGTGCCTATCATGATCGATTCGTCGAAATGGACAGTCATCGAAGCGGGTCTGAAGTGCGTACAGGGCAAGGCCATCGTCAATTCGATTTCCATGAAAGAAGGCGAAGCAGAATTCCTGCGCCAGGCCACGCTGTGCAAGCGCTATGGTGCGGCGGTCATCGTCATGGCCTTTGATGAAAAAGGCCAGGCGGATACCTATGCGCGCAAGGTGGAAATTTGTGAACGCGCCTATCGCCTGCTGGTCGATAAACTGGATTTTGATCCACAAGACATTATCTTTGACCCGAATATTTTCGCGGTCGCGACAGGCATAGAAGAACACAATAATTACGCTGTCGACTTTATTGAAGCGACTGACTGGATACACAAGAACCTGCCCGGTGCCAAGATCAGCGGCGGTGTATCGAACGTGAGTTTCTCTTTCCGCGGCAATGACCCGGCACGTGAAGCGATACACACGGTATTCCTGTACCACGCCATCAAGGCGGGTATGACCATGGGCATCGTGAATGCCGGCATGGTCGGTGTCTACAGTGAACTCGATGCTGAATTGCGTGAACGCGTGGAAGACGTGGTGCTGAACCGCCGGGAAGACGCGACCGAGCGCATGATAGAAATTGCTGCCACGCTGAAAGCCGGCGGCAAGAAAGAAGAAGCTACGCTGGAATGGCGTAACGAACCGGTAGAAAAACGCCTGTCACATGCGATGGTACACGGCATCACCAACTGGATCGTCGAAGATACCGAAGAAGCCCGTGCTGCCATCATGGATGCTGGTGGCCGCCCTATCCAGGTTATTGAAGGTCCGTTGATGGCGGGTATGAATATCGTCGGTGACCTGTTTGGTCAGGGCAAGATGTTCTTGCCGCAAGTGGTCAAATCTGCCCGCGTCATGAAGCAGGCAGTGGCCCATCTTATCCCTTACATCGAAGAAGAGAAGAAGCGCAGCGGCGACAACAAACCCAAGGGCAAGATCGTCATCGCCACCGTCAAGGGTGATGTGCATGACATAGGCAAGAACATCGTCACCGTAGTCTTGCAGTGTAATAATTTTGAAGTGGTCAACATGGGCGTGATGGTGCCCTGTTCAGAAATCCTGGCCAAGGCCAAGGCAGAAAATGCCGACATCATAGGCCTGTCCGGCCTGATCACACCGTCTCTCGAAGAGATGGCTTACGTAGCGAAAGAAATGCAGCGCGACCCGCATTTCCGTATGCTCAAGATTCCGCTGCTGATCGGCGGTGCCACCACCAGCCGTGCCCATACTGCAGTGAAGATTGCGCCTAACTATGAAGGCCCGGTGGTGTATGTTGCCGATGCCTCACGCTCAGTGTCTGTTGCACAATCACTGCTGACGCCGGAAAGCCGCGACCAGTACATCGCTGATCTGGGTAGTGACTATGACCGCATCCGCACCCAGCATGCGAATAAAAAAGCCACGCCCATGGTCACGCTGGCGCAAGCCCGTGCGAATAAAATGAAAGTGGATTTCACTGGCAGCAATACGCCAGTCAAACCCAAATTCATCGGTCGCCGCCTGTTCAAGAATATTGATCTGGCGACGATCGCCAATTACATAGACTGGGGCCCGTTCTTCCAGACCTGGGACCTGGCTGGACCTTTCCCGGCGATACTGACTGATGAAGTCGTCGGCGAAGCAGCCACAAAAGTATTTGCCGAAGGCCAGGCCATGCTGAAGAAAATCATCGAAGGCCGCTGGCTGACGGCGAATGGCGTGGTATCCCTGCTGCCTGCCAATACCGTCAATGACGACGATATAGAAATCTATACCGACGACACCCGCAGCCAGGTGGCCCTGACTTACTATGGCACGCGTCAGCAAACCGAGAAACCCATCATCGATGGCGTGCAAAGACCCAATCAGTGCCTGTCAGATTTCATCGCGCCGAAAGACAGTGGCATCAAGGACTATATAGGCATGTTCGCGGTAACTGCTGGCCTGGGCATAGAAAAACATGAAAAGCGCTTTGAAGATGCGCACGATGACTACAGCAGCATCATGCTGAAGTCACTGGCCGACCGCCTGGCAGAAGCCTTTGCCGAATACCTGCATGAACGCGTGCGTAAAGACCTGTGGGGTTATGTCGCCGACGAAGCCCTGAGCAATGAAGACCTGATCAAGGAAAACTATAAAGGCATACGCCCTGCCCCTGGCTACCCGGCCTGCCCGGAACATACGGTCAAGACCGAGATGTTCAAGCAGATGCAGTGTGAAGAGATAGAGATGTACATCACCGAATCATGGGCCATGATACCAGGTGCAGCAGTATCAGGCTTTTACTTTGCCCATCCTGAATCGAAATATTTCAGCGTAGGTAAAATTGCGGATGATCAGGTCACCGATATGGCAGAACGCCGTGGTGTACCCAAGGATGAAGTGGAACGCTGGCTGGCGCCGAATTTATAGAACCAGCAGGTATTTGTAAAAAGCTGCACATGCTGAGGTATGTGCAGCTTTTTTTGGTTTGGCGATGTGCGGAATTATCCGCAAAACCTGCCCATCAGACCGGAATGAGGCTGGTATTAACCCAGTTCCTTAATCACCAGATTCGTCAATTCACTGGCGACTACCGCATCAAAACTTTCTTCCATCAAACGCCACTTGAAGCTATTGCCCAACTGGGCTTTTTTATACACATTCAGGCGACGGTCTTTTTTGAATTCAACCACTTTAAGAGCCAGCTGTTGCATGATTTTGTGGCGCTTTAATACGGTCTTGTCCTGCTTTTTCTTGGTAATTTCTACCGGCATTTCCTTGATGACAAACTCAGCAAGCTGCAGGCCAAATTCTTTTTCTTCTTTTGCATTAAACCAATTAAACATGGCGTTCTTTCTACTGGTATCAGGTATCTCAGCTAGTGATCGGTATGTCACATGTTTATCACTGAAATGATTTGCCCAAGGGTGGAGACGATAATTGCCACGATTATACTGAATCTTGACTTAGACTCCTACCCTCATCCATGTCGCAAGTTCCGTGTCCCTGGAAAAATTGCTGTCCTGATGGCCAGGCCAGTACTTACTTTACATCGGCTTTCTCTCCCAATAATTGCCGTTTCAGGCTATCTTGCGCAGTATTTTCTCCCAGCCATAATTTCAGCAAGGCGTTATAAAACAAAGGATCAGGCAAGCTGCTCATGGTTTTTTTACCATTGATCATGATCACCGTTCCCGTGTCCGGGAGCCAGTCTACTGTCAGCTTATCCCCCTTGCGAAACTCAGGCACTTTGGAAAACATTTCACCTAGTCGTATCATCTGGTCAATGATCTTGCTTTTTTGCTCCTTGCTGACATTTTGCTTCATGCCCTCCATGAAATTCTGACCAAATTTTTCTGCACTGATGTCGCGCAGCATCACTATCTGCATGCGCTTGGCCGCAGGTGTAGCCAGTATTTCAGCCGCCTGATTGCTTTTCTCGCTCAGATACAGGGCCGCCACAAAGACTTGAAAAATTGCCTTGCTGCGTACGCCAGCACCATTCAATTGCAGATCATGCTTATCCAGATGAATTTTATCTTCCAGCATAATGCCAGCGATTTCAGTGGCTCCCAGCCCAGGTGTGGTGAAGCTGACCAGCAGACCCAGTAATAGCATGCACAAGCTTTTCTTCATTTTATTGCCCTCTGACACGCGCAAATACGCAATCAATACACTAGTGTATTGAAAGAATTTTGTCAAATACATGGAGCAGAGCCGTGCTTGCCAAAAGGCCAAAAAAAACAGGGACCGCAGTCCCTGTTTTTTGGTGTGTTGCTTAAGTATTGCTAGTGATTACTTGAATACATAACCCAGGTTCAAACTGAATGCACGGCCATAAGCATTGTGCAGACTATCGTTGTAACCAGCTGTTGTGTAGCTGGAACTTGGATCGTAGGGCGCTTTGGAATCGAAAGCATTCAAGACTTTAAAGCCCAACGTCACATCCTTGAAACCTTTGTAGGTATAGCCCAGATCAACCGTGGTCCAGCTGGCAACTGCGCAATCTGGTACATAAGTCAGGTACTTGGCGACGCCGCCCAGTGAAACAGCCGACGCTGGCTGACCAGAGCCATAATGGCAATACGACACTGGATAGGTTTCTGCTGCATTGGTGTAACGCATCAGGGATACGCCGCCAACAAAGTTGATGGCACCGTTGACGGTATGCGCTTCTTTAGTCCAGGCAGAGGACAAAGTCGCACGCAAGCGTGGAATATCGGCAACACTGGTAGAGAAGTTGGAAACACTGCCACGTGTGCCGACCAGATTGGTTTCAGGATCACCCGGTTTTTCTGCACGACGGTATTCTATCGTGTAGGAAGTGCTCAGACGTGTATCCAGTTTGCCACTGGCACCCAGGTTATTACGCATAGCCAGTTCGATATCCAGACCGCTGACAACCGTACTACCCTGGTTGACATAGTTACGCAGCAGAGAAATCAATGGGCCGGAATTTGGTACGACATTACCGTTCTTGTCTTTGACAAAATTGACAGGATTGGTGTCACGTATCACTGTGCCTGGATACAGATCCGGGTTGTTCAGTATCAGTGTCGATGACAGGGCGGCCACTTCATCTTCCTTACGGATGTTGTAGTAGTCAACCAGGATGTCGAAATCACGTGTAGGTGACAAGATCATGCCCAGGGAGAAGCTTCTGGATGTTTCTGGCTTCAGCTTGGCATTTTGTTGTATCAGTGTAGAAATACTTCTGGTGCAATCTGTATTGTCGGCACCTGTCAGTGGCACTTTACCATCAGGGCAGCGTATAGGATCAGCCAGGTTGCTCAGGAAAGTCTGAGTTCCGCCTGCGGTGACTTGTACCAGTGCTGGTGCACGGAAACCTTGCGCATAAGTGGAGCGGAAAGCCAGGGAATCATTGACTGTCCATTTAGCGCCCACTTTCGGTACGAAATTGGTTTTGAAACTAGGGTATTTGTCGACACGGCCGGCAAAATCCATTTCAAAGTTTTTCAGGAAAGGCGTGCGTACTTCAAAGAAAGCCGAACTGACATTGCGCTGACCATTGATAAACTGGTTAGCCAGTCCCAGGACCTGGCCTGAGCTGGTCAGGTTATCTGGTGTCAAAGTCATTTTTTCCTGACGGAATTCAAACCCGGATGCGAAGCCTATGGCACCACCTGCCAGGTTACCGAATTCTGTGCTGGCCTTGAAATCAGCCTGGGCGATTTCTGCAACACCAACGCTCTTCAACTGGCGGCTCAGGTTAGGTTGTTTGGCAACTTCAGCCAGGGACATATTTTGGCTGATCAGCTTTTGAATTTCTGGTACCAGCAAGAAACCATTGGAAGTGTCCTTACGCTCGGAACGGTTCCACAGCAAACCTGTTTCCCAATCCCAGGTCTTGAAGCTGCCTTTCAGGCCAGATGCAAAACGCGTGGATTCATTGGTTGTCGAAGAGCCACCGGGAATGTCTTCAAAACGGTAAGCTACGGCCGCTCTGTCCTTAGGGAAAGGATTGTCAGGGTGGCCTACCGGCAAGATCGCCTGGAAGGATGTACCAGCACCAGACAAGGCAAATGCCGTAGCAGGAGTGCGACCATCAATAGTACGGGAAGCAGCAGTGTAATCGCGATCCGATTTGTTGTAGGCCAATTCAGCAAAGGCAGACAGGGTATCGTTGATCTGATAAATACCACGTGACATCAGGTTAACGTCTTGTCCTGCACCCTGTACTTCATTGTAGTCATTGGTGTTGTAGTTACAGAACTGACGACCATACAGAGCGCTGGTTGGCAGGATATTGTATTGGTCACTACCCGTTACCAGATGGGAAGGGTCGCAGTTAGTACGGTTAACGACGTTAGCATCATTGGCAGAGAAGAAGGTCTTGCTGCCTGGGCTACGTTCGCGATAGAAGAAAGGCTGGTTACTGATAAAGCTGGAGTAAGCAGACAAACGGCTATTAAGCACGGTATACAAGTCTTTTTCTACGTCGTTGGCATCCTTGATGGCAACGCGGTCACGCTTGGACACTTCAGCACTGACAGTGATGTTATAACCATCTTGCGCATAGTTACCAAAACCACCGAAACCACTGACGCTCTTTTTCTTGAACTGATTATTATCATTGGCACCCATGCTGGCATTCATCTGCAAGCCCTGGAAATCGCTCTTGGTGATGAAGTTGATCACACCAGCAATCGCATCAGAGCCATACACAGCAGAAGCGCCATCCTTGAATATCTCTACGCGTTCCAGCATGGACAAAGGAATGCTGTTGATATCGTACAGTGTGGATTGGCCTTGATTAGGATTGGCATAAGCCGATGGCGTCATACGACGGCCATTCAACAAAATCAGGGTAGAACTGGAACCCAGGCCACGCAGGGAAGCCGTTGCCGCGCCACGGGAAAAACCACCGTCAACCGCGTCAAATGCACCACCAGTGCCCAGAGCCGGAATAGTACGCAGCAATTCGGCAACCGTGGTCGCACCACTTTGGTTGATATCTTTTGCCGTCAAAGTCTGGATAGGAGAAGTACCTTCTTTGTCAGTACGCTTGATATGCGAACCAGTAACTTCAATTTTTTGAATTTTTTCTGCCGGATCACCAGCGACTGTCTGCGCCTGTGCGCTCATCATCATACTGCCGGATAACACTGCCAATGCCAGTTTGACGGCATAAGCACATTTCTTCTCTTGGTAAAACATCCAAACATCTCCTTGGTGAATCATAAACAGGTTCAAAAACGAAAAAAAGCAGATACGGCAAACTTAGTTGAACTGCGCTGCCTTATCGTGGTCGAACCAGAGCCTTGCATAAACAAAGATGCATGCCGCCTTGTTAAAAAATATATTTTTAACAACCTTATATATGCATGCGAGTTGTTACACTTTGTTTCATGCCTGTATGATCCCATTCCATTTTCATTACCGTCCAATGAGAATTTTAGGAAAACGTATATAATTATCGTTATGATTGATACCTTGCCCATAGAAAAGTACTTTGCTCGACAACTCAAGATCAAGCACTTGCGCTTGCTCGTGGAACTGGCTGACAAGCAGACAGTTGCTCAAGTTGCGGCGACTCTGCACGTCAGCCAGCCTGCCGTTTCCAAAATGCTGGGAGAGATGGAAGAAGGGATAGGTGTCAAATTATTTGAACGCGCTGGCCGTGGTATAAAACCAACACCTTCTGGCGAATGTCTGATCAGACATGCCAGGGAAGTCTTATTTAACTTGCAAAAAGCGCATCAAGAGATGCGTTCTCTGGCCACGGGTACGGTAGGCAAGGTCAGTGTCGGTATTTTGAGTGTGGTCTCGACCACCATCATTCCCAAGGCAGTCAAGATACTCAAAGCCAGTTGGCCCAATGTCACTTTGTGCATCATGGACGGTACGGTAGACCAGCAATTGCAGGATCTGCGCGAAGGCAAGATAGACCTCATCATAGGTCGGGTGTTTTCAGAACGCGCCGCCGAACATTTGCAAGAAGAAGTCTTGTATGACGACCCGCTGGTCATCGTCACTTCCAGCAAGAACCCTTTGGCACGCCGCGATAACCTGACCTGGAAAGATTTGAATAACCTGCCCTGGATCTTGTCAGTGGAAGAATCGCCGACTCACCAGCGCATGATCAATCTGCTGGCCAAGAATGGCCTGAGCAAACCCACCGATGTCATTGAGTCAGTTTCCAGGTCCGTCAATGTGCCTTTGCTGATGGAACCGCCGCGCCTGGGTTTATTATCACTTTCCGCTGCCCGCCAGCTGGTTGCCGAAGGGATCTTGCAAATTTTGCCGCTGAATCTGGGTCATTTGCCCAGCCCGGTCGGCATGATATGGAACAAGACCCGGCCTTTGTCACATGCAGCCATGACTTTCCAGGATTGCATACGCCAGGCATCCTTATCTTATAAAAACATGCTGATCAGCTGATTTTTGCGTGAATTTATATCGCTCACGCATGGAAAGCCAGGCATGAACCTGCTTGGCTGATTTACAATATGGCCAGTTTCTTCGCCTGGACATTCAATGCAAACAGATCACTTAGCGTATGGTTCAGATCAGTCAGGACTGATTTGTGGCTATGTTTTTGCACCCGACCAGCCAGGCAAGCCCCTGTACACCAGGGAAGCAGTGGAATGGCTGCAGTCCAGGCATAGTGCCAGAGACGATTCTTTCATCTGGCTGCATTTCAATTTATCCAATGTCACGGCAGAAAAATGGCTGCAGGAACATGCTGCCCTGCCTGAGGAATTTTTCGATACCCTGCATGAAGGCTCACGCTCCACCCGCATAGAACATGCCGACCATAGCCTGATCGCGGTGGTGAATGATGTCTTGCATGACTTTGCCTTTGAAGCTTCGGACATTGCCACGCTATGGCTGAATGTCAGCAGCAATGTCATGATCAGTGCCAGGCGCAAACCCCTGCAATCCGTCGACAGATTGCGCAATGCCGTCAACCAGGGTGAACATTTCAGTTCGCCGACCGAATTGCTGACCCATTTATTGCGTGACCAGGCCGATGTCTTGATAGGCATAGTGCGCAATGTCATCAAAAAGATTGATGATATTGAAGACAATCTGCTGGCGGACCGCCTGAATCATAAACGGGCCAACCTGGGTGAGCTGCGCCGGGTACTGGTACGCCTGCAAAGATTGCTGGCGCCTGAGCCTGCGGCCCTGTTCCGCCTGCTGCAAAGACCGCCAGTCTGGGTGGCCGAGCGTGATGTACAGGAACTGCGTCAATCGACAGAAGAATTTGCCGTGGTCCTGAGCGACATGGCTTCGCTGCAAGAGCGTATCAAGCTCTTGCAGGAAGAAATTGCCGCCAGCGTCAATGAACAAAATAATCGCTCACTCTTCGTGCTGACGATAGTGACCGTACTGGCCCTGCCCATCAATATCATCGCCGGTCTGCTGGGCATGAATGTGGGTGGCATTCCTTTGGCCCAGCATGAAAATGGTTTCTGGATCGTGGTCGCCATCGTCGCCAGCTTTACAGCGATTGCAGGCTGGCTGGCATTCAGGAAAAACCGCAATGATTGATCGTCATCAGGTATCGCCCCTTTCCCCTCCACCTTGTCAGGAATAAGCCATGAGCAAACTTTCATTCAATCAAGGATCACCGCAGTTCATCCCGCTATCTACTTACCAGGCCTACCCGGAAACCGAGATGCTGGAACGGGCGCAAAGCTTTTATCAGGACATGAAGCGCCGCAAGACCATCCGTGAATTCTCGGATCGCCCGGTCCCGCGTGCAGTCATAGAAACCTGCTTGCTGACAGCTGGTACAGCTCCCTCTGGTGCCAATCACCAGCCCTGGCATTTTGCCGTGGTCACTGACACCGCGCTGAAGCACAAGATACGCGTAGAAGCCGAGATAGAAGAGCGCGAATTTTATGACAGGCGCGCCCCGCAGGAATGGAAAGACGCGCTGGCACCACTGGGCACGGATGCTGACAAGCCTTTCCTGGAAGCTGCCCCTTACCTGATCGCCATCTTTGGACAAAAAGCCACGTTGATGGATGATGGCAGTGCCGTCAAAAATTACTATGTGCCCGAATCGGTATCCATAGCCACAGGCTTCCTGATCTCTGCCCTGCATCATGCTGGCCTGGCAACACTCACGCATACACCCAGCCCCATGGGTTTCCTGAACCAGTTGCTGCAAAGACCAGACAATGAAAAACCCTATATCCTGCTGGTAGTAGGGTATCCAGCCGAGCATTGCATGGTGCCCAATATACAGAAAAAGCCGCTGGACCAGATTGCCAGTTTTTTCTGAGCCTCCTCAGCCTAGCGTCCCCTTGATCACGTGAAGAGGTGTTTTATGCGTCAATTCTTATCGACTTTGCTGATCACCAGCAGTGCATTGTTGACTAGCCAGGTCCAGGCAGCGGATGAGCATGCTGAACTGGTCAGGCAAGTCATGCAAACTGAGGCCGCCTTTGCTAAAACCATGGAGGCACGCGACCATAAGGCCTTCACGGAATTCCTGGCCGAGGAAAGCATCTTTTTTTCCGGCACAAAAGCCTTGCATGGCAAACAGGAAGTGGCATCAGCCTGGAAACGCTTTTATGACAGCCCTGCGCCCCCTTTTTCCTGGGCACCAGAAACCGTGGAAGTCTTGAACTCTGGCAAGCTGGCCCTCAGCAGCGGGCCGGTGCGCAATCCCCAGGGCAGGCTGATTGCCACCTTTACTTCTATCTGGCGACAAGACAGCCCTGGTGTCTGGCATATCATTTTTGACAAAGGCAATGATGTCTGTGATTGCGCAAACCCTGAAATAAAGTAGCCTGAGCAGAAAAATGGGGGTTAATCACGACGATTGCCCCAGGATTACGCTAATTCAGGCAGAAATCTTATGTAAATAGGACGTAAACCCCACAGTCAGTCTGAATTCTGCCAGGACGGATGAAAAGCTGATGTAACATGGAATCAGATATGGCTTGTGGCCGGACGGCACACATACGCCAAGATTGCAGATTTTTGCTCAAAAGTCGCATTTCCGGAAACCGGTGTCATGACTGATCTTCATACACAGTTTATTGAGCTGAGCCAGCTACGCATAGGCATGTTCGTCTATCTTGACGTGGGCTGGATGGACCATCCCTTTCCGGTTTCCAATTTCAAGATCAGCAATGAGTCACAAATCGAGACCATACGCTCGCTGGGTCTCGAACGCATACGCTATGCGCCCGAGAAAAGCAGCCTGGAAGCCTCCCCTAAAACCAGTGAGACCCAGACTCCAGCTGAAAACAAAGCCACGGAGAGCCCGGGTGCTTTTGCTGCCAGGCAAAGGCGGGAATTACTCGCCAGCCAGCAAGCCAGTTTGCAAGTGTGCGAGCGACAATTCAGCCATGCCGCCCTGACCTTCAAGCAAGTCACAGAACTGGCCCATTCCCAACCAGCGCAGGCCAGGGAATTGACCGAACAGTTAATACAAGGCTTTCTTGGTCAGATCCTGGGTGAAGATGAAGCCGCAATACGCCTGCTATCAGAAAAAGCCGGTGAAAAAACCTCCTTGCACTCCATCAATGTGACTGTCATCTCACTCTTGCTGGGACGAGCCCTGCATCTCAGCAAGGCCGACATGCTGGATCTGGGTGTGGCCACCATGCTGCATGATATAGGCAAGATAGAATTACCCGACCGCCTGCGCTGGCAAGATGAGCATTTCAATCATGCCGAACGCCAGCTTTACCATGAGCATGTACTGCACAGTCTGGCGCTGGCACGCAAGATGGGCTTGTCGGCCAATGTCATGCTGGCCATCGCCCAGCATCATGAACATGCCGACGGGACCGGCTACCCCAGCCATGTGCAGGGCGACAAACTGAGTCCCATCAGCCGTATCATCGCCCTGGTCAATCATTACGACAATCTGTGCAATCCTGCCAATCCGGCTTTTGCCATTACCCCGCATGAAGCCTTGTCACAGATTTTTACCCAGCATAAGCCACGCTTTCATGGCCCCACCCTGACGGCCTTCATACGCATGATGGGGATTTATCCACCTGGCTCGGTGGTGCAACTGACTGACGAACGCTATGCCATGGTGGTTTCGGTGAATTCTGCCCGCCCCATCAAACCCAAGGTGGTCATCCACAATTCAGCCGTGCCACGCGAAGAAGCCATGGTCATCAATCTGGAGCATGAAAACACCCTGTGCATACACCGCAGTCTGAAACCGCTGCAATTACCCAAGGCAGCCTATGACTATCTGTCGCCACGCAAGCGCCTGTGCTATTTCTTTGAGCGCGGGCTGGAGGCCGAACAACGCCCTGACGATGGAGTCGCTGCATGAAGGCCCATCCCTGGCAATCGCTGATTGAGGGCTTGCTGGAAGCGGTCATCCTGGTTGATCCCATACAGCTGCGCATAGTCGCGGCCAACCAGGCTATCCATCATTTATTGCAAGTTTCCTCTGGCAGCCTGCTGGGCAAGGGCATCATCGATTTGGCAGCTGCGCCTGAAGACGTGTTTTTCTGGGAAGATGTTGCCGCTGGCTTGTCCGAGAATATCCATTCCGAAACCATGCTGAAACGTGCTGACGGCTGCATAGTCCAGGTGGAAAGACGGGTCACCCTGATCAGAGTAGGCCTGGATAGCTCGGTCTATGTGGTCGCCATCAATGACCACTCCAGCCAGAGACAAGTTGAAAATGAGCTGGAAAAACTGATCGCCGAGCTGCGGGCCACCCTGGAATCCACTGCCGATGGCATCCTGGTGACCGACCTCGATGGCGCTATCCGCAGCTATAACCACTTGTTTGCCGAGTTATGGGGCTTGCCGGATGATTTGCTGACCCAGCGTGATGACAGGGCGATTTATGCCTGGATGGACAAATGCATGCAGGATGCCCATCAATATGAAGAGCGCCTGGGCACCATCAGTCGTTCACCCTTGATGGAAGCCACTGATGTCTTGACGCTGCGCTCAGGCAAGACCCTGGAAAGAGTCACGCTGCCACAATATGCGCGTGGCCGCCCTATAGGCCGGGTGTATTCTTACCGTGATATTACCCAGCGCCTGGCGGACGAAGCCCGTCTGCGCCTGGCGGCCAAGGTATTTGAATCGAGTACAGATGCAATTTTCATTACCGATGCAGAGCAAAAGATAGTCACCACCAACCCCAGTTTCGAGCGACTCAGCAGTTATACCGAACATGAAATGCTGGGCAAGACACCGCGGGATTTTTTTTCAGAAGAAGGCAATACTGCCCAGGTGGAAAACCTCCTGAAAGAACTGGACAATCTGGGTTTCTGGGAAGGTGAGTTATGGAACAGACGCAAGAATGGCCACGCCTATCTGTGCATGATTTCCCTGGTCAAGGTGCAGGATGAATTTGGCGCAGCACTGAATTACATAGGTTTTTTCAAGGACAGGACAGAAACCCATACAGCCAAACAAAGAATTGAAGAACTGGCTTTCCTGGACGTGCTGACCGGTTTGCCCAACCGGCTGTTACTGGAAGAACGCATACGGCAAGCGATTACTTTTTCCAGCCGGAATAACTCCAGCTTTGCCCTGCTCTTCCTTGACCTCGATCATTTCAAGCAAATCAATGATTCCCTGGGCCACCCATTTGGTGACCGCGTCTTGCAGCAAGTGACCGAACGTTTGAAAAAATGCATACGTCAGGTCGATACGGCAGCACGCCTGGGCGGTGATGAATTTGTCTTGCTCTTGCACGAAGCCAATGCCGAAGGTGCAGAAATTTGTGCCAGGCGAGTGCTGGAAGAATTGTCTGCCCCCTTCTCACTTGATGGCATGCATTTCACCGTCACCGCCAGCATAGGCATAGCCCTGTATCCTGAAGACGGTAACAGTATGGCAGACCTCATCAAGAATGCCGACAGCGCCATGTACCATGTCAAGGAGAGAGGGCGTTCCGACTTCCGCTTTTACCAGCGCCAGATGAATATAGGTTTGCTGTCACGCATGAAGCTGGATCATGCCATGCGCCAGGCCCTGGAAAAGCAGTTATTCCGTTTGCATTATCAACCCCAGGTGGAACTGGCGAGCGGCAAATTGCTGGGAGTAGAAGCCCTGCTGCGCTGGACCGATAAAGACCTGGGTGAAGTCAGCCCCGTGCAATTCATCCCGGTGGCAGAAGAATCCGGCGTCATCGTCCCGATCGGTAACTGGGTCCTGCAAACCGCAATACAGCAAGCCGCTGCATGGAATCGCCATGGCAAGAGCATGCGGGTGGCCATCAATGTCTCGGCCCTGCAATTCCAGCAAGCCAATTTTGTCGACAGTATCGCAGCAGCCTTGCATGAGCATGACTTGCAGCCACACTGCATAGAACTGGAATTGACAGAATCCATACTCATCAAGGATGTCGAAGATACCTTGAAAAAACTGGAGTCGCTGGCAGCTCTGGGAGTCAAGCTGGCGATAGATGACTTTGGTACAGGTTATTCCAGCCTCAGCTACCTGAAACGCTTCCCCATCTACAAGCTCAAGATAGACCGTTCTTTTGTCGGCGACTTGCCTGGCGATGAAAGCGATGTCGCTATCGTCACTGCCATTATCCATCTGGCACACGCCCTGAAATTACGCGTCATTGCCGAAGGAGTGGAAACTGAAAAACAGCGCGAATTCCTGCGGCAGCAACAATGCGATGAAATCCAGGGCTATCTGTTTTCACCCGCCATGTCGGCGGAAGAATTTGAGCAACTGTATTTACGCTGAATTTACGCTGAATAAAAAAACGCCGCATTAAAAATGCGGCGCGAGGGGATGGTCCTTAGGGAGCCATCAATGAAGTCGTCTGTAACTATCTCAGAAATGCGTTCTCCAATAACGGGAGTCATCACGGATTTCGGCAATTTGTTCGCTGGTCAGCTCATTGCTGACTAATTCACGGCTATCCATGGCTTTGCTACCGACTTTGAGGCTGGCTTTGAGCAGGTAACGATAACCTGTCAACATATCATGCTCTACGCCGTCACCGTGCAGGTAGCGCAAACCCATTTGAAACTGTGCAGTAGACAAGCCCTGTTTGGCAGCCAGCATTTCCCAATGGGCGGCTTGCCCGGCATTTTTTTCTACTCCTGCCCCTTCCTGATAAGCCAGGGCCAGATGATGCTGGGCACTGGCATTGCCTTGTTGCGCAGCTTGTTGGTACCAGAATACGGCTTCTTCATGATTCGCTTCCACGCCCTTGCCGGTGGCATACATATAACCCAGGGCCAGTTGGGCCGAAGTCAGGCCCTGCAAGGCAGCGCGTCGGAACAATTTGAAAGCCTGGCTTTCATCGGTATCCACACCTTCACCAGTCAGATACAGTACACCCAGATTAGCCTGGGCACCTGCATGGCCAGAGTCAGCGGCCTGCTCCAGCCAGTACGCGGCTTCTTGCACATTTTGCAGATCTGCATCCGGTTCAAGATATAACAAACCCAGCATATTTTGCGCCTGGGTATCCCCTAGCAGAGCCCAGCGTCTGACTTGCATCTCATCATCAAAATCATCATCGCCCAGAGCCGAAGCGCAGGTCAGCATGATCATGAGCACCATCAACAGATGTCGCCATTTTTTCATTATTATCCTCAGCTGTTTTACTGCATATGCCAGATGTCCTGCATGCCAGGAATGCTACGCCTAATGCATGGCCTGTGTGTGTCGCGACTGTTGGATTAGGTAACAAAATGTAGCCCTCCGGCTGCCCTTGCAGGCAGTCTGGGAGTAAACTACAGAGACAAACAATTTCCCCACCAGCCATGAAAGTGCATGCCGTGACCCCTGCCTCAAAGCTACGCATAGGATTAATTGCCAACCGTTCTCACCAGGATGCACCCAATTCTGCACTGGTGCAGTTATTACATGGTGGCGGGCCAGCACTCCAGCATTTACAGGCTGAAATGGTCATCGTGGGGCGCACTCTGGATGCGATTATTTCACATGGTCTGGTAGAAAACTGCCCCACAGTGGAACGCTTTCCCTATGGTCGCGAGGGTGGCTTGATGAAACTGGTATCAAGAGTCGTCGATAAAGACCCGGCCAGAGCAGTCGATGCGGTGATCTATCTCATCGATCCGGTCGACCCTTCTTCCGTCTTCCCTGAAGCCCAGGCACTCAAGCGTCAGTGCGTGATACACCGCAAACCCTTTTTGGCGACACTGGCCAGCGCCAGGGAATGGCTGGAACTGGAAGCTACAGCCTGCGGTGCAGCGTTAGACCATAAACTGGACCCCAGTTTTGAACTCAGCAAGGAAGGCATCGCCCTGATCGCCCACGATGCGATGAAGGACAGCATGCTGGCCATGGCCGAAAAACATTTCGCCCTGCTCGACAGTTTTGGCCGTCGCTATGCTACTGGTACTACCGGTGGTTTGCTGAACCGGCTGGCGCAAAAAATCAAGGGAGAAGAAGCCGGCAAGAACTGGGTAACACCCTATCTTTCCGGCCCTCTGGGTGGTGATGCACAACTGGCGGAACTGGTACTCGACCGACAGATACGCCGCATCCTGTTCCTGGAAGATCCGCACGTGGCGCGCCAGCATGAAGCCGACATACAATTGCTCGAAAGAGCGGCCCGCACCGTCTGTGACTATGCACAAGTCATCAGTGAAGTCACCGGTGCAGACCGCTGGTTGACCCTGCTGACGCAGAGAGTCAGCAGGCAGGTTTAGGCCGCTGTTGCAGTTGCTGCTGCGGTCTGGCCTGACAAACGTTTCAACCTTTCCAGCGTGCTCTCGCCTGCGGTATCTGCCTGCGCCACAGATTTGCGGATAGCATCAATCTCGGCAGCCTGGTCCAGCGGTTTTTGGGCTATGTCGGCAACGATGCGCAAACCCGCCGCTTCATTGCTGACTGTCTGTGCCCGGCGTGTCAGGGCATTCAAGGCGCTTGAATGGCTGGCCATGCTGGACAGACTGCTGAGTTGCTCCTGGCGGTCCATGCGCAGTTGCTGCAAGTCTTTTTGTGCCTTGGCCGCGGCCAGGCTTTGCAGAGCTTTTTTCGCAGCGGCATCAAAGTCGGCCAATTGTTTGGAGAAGGCATCGACGATCTTCTGCAATTCATCCATGTATTCTCTGGCGTCTGCCTCTTCCTGTACTTCCAGTGGCAGGCGCGCCTTGTTGGCTTCAAGCTCATCGCAAAACAGGCTGACCGTTGCCTCAGAAATCTTGCCACTGACCAGGCGCTCTGCCAGCGTTGCCGAGGCTTTTTCATCATTGGCTATCAGTTCACGCAAGCGCACCACATCATTATGCTCTTTGTCGAAAGAGGCACGGGCAGAAGCCAGTTTTTGTGCAGTGTCGCGCAGGGCTGCAGCCAATCTGTCACGATCGGCTTCGGTCGCTGTTTCAGGATCAAAATTGGCGATCGCTTCGGATATCTTGTCGCCGAGAGCGCCAAAGTGTTTGGAAATCAAACGTGCGGTCAAGCCCCAGCCATTCATATTGCTCATGGTATTTCCTTTCAGTGTGTGACGCAGTAAATATCAAATACAGTGTTATGGGAACTACATCAAGACGGTGCTATTGCACCAACAGCCTTTCCGCTTCCAGGGGTAGGGCTATCATAAAATCGACATGGATGTCGCGCCTGCTGCCACCATCCTTGCTACGTAAAATCTCTGTACTGATGAGTAATAATTCAAACTGATCAGCTGCTTCATTCAAACTCCTGCGATACGGCATGAAGACCACATCCTGTTGCAAGCCCTGCTTGCCTGAGGCATCGTCAATGCGGGTTTCCACACCTTTGTAAGGCGCGACAAATTCCTGAGCCGGGTCACCGGCGTCGCGCGCATATTGCAGGCTATCGGCATCGGCAAAAACGCTGTCCAGACTGGCGTCATCCCAACCTATGCCCGCCAGTTGTTCACGCCACAAACTGTAATTGCGATCGCCCAGGCCAGCGCCGTTTTCACCCAGGAAAGCTTGCTGGTCTTCCACGGTTTCAGGTATCAGGCGCGTCAGGTGGCTGCAATATAAAAGCTCTTGCAATTCACCACTGGCATCGCAATACAACTGCAAAAATTTCTCACCGCCATTGGCATCGCGATTCAGGTAATAGCGATACATCTTGCCACTGATAGCCAGTTGCACACGGCTGATGGCGATGATGCGAGTTTCGGCTTCATCCGGCATGGTGATCAACGAACCCTGACTAATGGCGCGTATCAAGGGTGTCTTTTGCAAATTGACGACACTGCCTATACGCGCTCCCAGTGGCAGGCCAGCATCTTGCCTGCCCTTGTCTGCATGCATCTCATCTGCAGTGAGTTCATCCTTGTTCTGCTTGTTAAACAATTTGCCTACGTACTGATATGCATCTTTCCAGGCCATGGTATTAATTTCCTCCTAAACTGTAATGAACTGCACTGTCTTGCCTGTTGCGCCGACTGCGCAGGAATTGCCAGCCTGCCCAGGCCAGGGTAGCGAATAGCAAGAGGACGAGGGCAGTACGCATTACTTTAAAACCACTGCCTTCCTTCGCTGCTATCGTTGTTGCCGCTGCTGCCGTGCTCTCTGCGGTTGCATTGTTCAACACCACCGTCTTGTCATCTGCCGCTTTTGCATCACTATCAGTAGCTGCATCCTTGCTATTGCCCCCCTCTTTATTGCTGAGAGGTTCCAGCTGTTGGGGCCGGTGGTTTTCTGCTGCCTGGGTATGGCTCATCACACTACCCAGGATGACGCCACCGACTACAGCAGGCAAAATGCCACTGCCTCGCTGCGTCACCTGCGGTTGCATCATTGGCGGTGCTGATTGCGTCACAGGCGGCGGCGTAAGTACGGACTGGTTTGCAGCCTGATTATTGATGCCATTGCCAGTATTGCTGCTTCCAAAACCTTTATCCTGGATACGCTGGCCAGGCTGAGCCGCTTGCTGGCGTGCATCCATGCTCTTTTGCGCATTCGCCTGTGCCTGGTTTTTTTCCAGGTCGCGGTTCAAGGCCGAGTCAGATTTCTTGCCCACATTCGCGGACTTGCTGGTATTAAAACTACCAAATCCGGTATTCGATGGCTGGGCTGGAGCAGGTTTGCTGACATTTTTTTGTGAAGAGAAACCACCGCGAAAGCCGCCCGAAGAGCCGGATGGACGCCCACCGGCATGCGCCAGGCCTGTCGATAGCGGCAAGACCAGCGCCAACACTATGGCTATTAATTTGCTATTAAAACTGTTCATGGTTCTCGTCTATAGAAATATGGTTAAGCTATCTGTACAATCCCTCAACGCTTGATGGATGTCATCATAGTGAGCAAAAAGTTAAAGATCATCGGTAATAAATGAGGGAATTCACCATGACACGCAAATATTCGGACATGAACCAGCACGACGCCTTGTACAAGATTGCGCGCGCCTATCCTGGTGGCCTGGAGGCATTGGCTGGCCGTATGGAAGTCTCGGTGAACGTCTTGCGCAATAAGCTGGCACCGGGCATAGAATCACATTACCCCTCGTTTGAAGAACTCTCGCTGATCGTCGAGCTTTGTCATGACGCTGGCGTCAAGGATGCCCACATGCCTTTGCATGCGCTGTTAAGCCGTCATGGCATGGCGGCGTTTGTGATACCTGAACCTGACCAAGTCAGTGAAGATGATTTGTCGCAAACAGTTTGCCGCGTCATGAGCCGGGTCGGCGATGTCGCCGAGGCAGTCTCCACTGCCCTCATCGATGGCGTGATTACCGATGCCGAAGCCGACTTGATAGAAAAAGAATTTCAGAGTGCACTGACGGTGCTGGGTGAGTGGCGCGCACGCATACGCGCGCACCATAAACAAAGGGAGTCCTGAATTTCTTGCGACTGTTCGCCCACCAGGGCTTGCTTACATCTACGTGCATAAGGCGAGCGTAGTCCTGTAGAAGCGGCTTCAGCCGCGATTATCTGCTACAAACCGAAGACCGACACGGCCAGATGTTCGCGGCTAAAGCCGGTCCTGCGAAATGAAGAAAAGTGTATTGCTGGCACTTGCTTAACTCTTAATCAGAGCCTGTTTAGTGCAATCTCTTTTCCAGGAAAGCGACTATCCTCGGCCAGCCCATCTTGCGTGCCAGATCCAGTGCTGTTTCACCTTTGGGATTGAGCGCACCAGGATCGGCACCATGTTTGACCAATAAAGTAACTTGCGCGAGATTGCCAGCCAGCGCATCCCTCTGCAGCAGGGTCCAGCCAGCTTCATCGACGCTGCGGGTAAAAGCAGGCTCATCCTGCAAACCCTTATCCATAGGCTCTGCCATGTTTTCACTTGCGGGGTGTTCTGGCAAGTCGTCTATGTTGTTTAAGACGGACTTTTCTGTCGTATCAAACAGACTGGATAAGAATCCCTGTTTTTCTTTTGCAGGTTCCAGTACGACGGAGATTTTTCCTGGCTTGCCAAAATCCAAATCCCAGGCCCTGTCATGATCGTCACGCTCTGTTTTTGACATACCGCTACGTATCACGTCAATGCTGTAACCACCATATACCTTGCCATCAATAGCATACATCCAGTCATCAATTTCCTCCAGCGACACGCTCACCGGGTCACCTGCTGCGATGCTGTCAAACCATTGTGGGTTATTCAGCAAAATACCGGTAATGGTATCTCCATCAAACTGTATTTCATTGATCCACATATGTTCAACTTCAGGCACGTCCCCGCTTGAACCTGTAGGAAAAGCTATTTTCACAGCGGCCAAATCCAGGGCAGGTATGATACGTCTACGCTCCCATGACAATTCGCGCCAGAAGTATTTAAACGTCTTGCGAGCCTGTTCAGCAGCCACCTGCATCGCCGGGCTGGCACCTTCAAACATGACTATTTTGTCTTCACTCATGATCTTGGCCGATAAAATAAAAACAATATACTGCAAGCAGACTGACAATTACGCAAGTACAGCACTTCGTTTCAATTGATACAAGCCTTTACTTATTAATCGCAATGCGCGCAGTCGGCACAGCTATGCTTTGGGAAATTTGAATAGATGAAATATTTGCCCAGCAGCATTTTCACTCCTGCTTTACAATACAAGCCTGCCCTATGCCAAGCCACCAGGCTGCCATCATCATGTCCACAGAAGCTCCTAGCCAGCACCCCAAGTCTCTTGCGGACTTGTATATCTCGTTTACTCTGCTGGCATTGCAAGGATTTGGTGGCGTGCTGGCCATAGTCCAGCGTGAGCTGGTAGAAAAAAAACGCTGGATGACGATGGAAGAATTCGTCGAAGACTGGGCTGTCGCACAGATTTTGCCAGGGCCAAATGTGGTGAACTTATCCCTCATGATAGGTCATCGCCATTTTGGTTTTGCCGGTGCCATGGCAGCACTGGCTGGTATGTTGTCTGTGCCCTTGTTGATCGTGCTGGTGCTGGCCGTGGTGTATGCGCAGTTTGCCCAGCATCCTGAAGTGGTCGGTGCCTTGCGCGGCATGAGTGCCGTCACTGCCGGACTGATCATTGCCACCGGTCTCAAACTGATCCCGGCACTGAACAATAACCCGCTGGGAAGAACCCTGGCGCTGCTGTTCAGCGCCTTGTGCTTTATTGGCATCGCCTACTTCCGCCTGCCTCTGGCTTACGTCTTGTTCAGCCTTGGTGCCATCACTTGCATCATCGCCTACCGGAGGCTCAAATAATGCCGGATACCCTGCCCAATGTTTTGCTCATCAGCATGAACTGGAATGACTGGCTGCAATTATTTTTGCACTACATGATGCTCTCCCTGCTGTCCATAGGCGGGGCGATTTCTACCCTGCCGGACATGCATCGCTATCTGGTGGCACAACAGGGCTGGCTGACAGATGCGCAATTCAATGCCTCGGTATCGATCGCCCAGGCAGCGCCAGGCCCGAATGTCTTGTTCATTGCCCTGATGGGCTGGAATGTGGGCATGAATGCCGGTGGCATGTGGACAGGCTTGCTGGGTGTCTTCATCACCATGACAGGTATCTTATTACCCAGCACTACCCTGACATATGTGGCGGCCAGCTGGGGACATGCCAACCGTGAACTGCGTAGTGTGCGCGCCTTCAAGCTGGGCATGGCGCCCATCGTCATAGGTCTGTTGCTGGCCACCGGCTGGATCATGGCAGCCTCGCATAACCAGGCCAGTAAAGACTGGCCTTTGTGGCTGATGACGGTAGTCTGCACCGTCGTCGTCTGGCGCACCCGCCTGCATTTGCTGTGGCTGCTGGCGGGTGGCGCAATATTAGGATGCTTAGGCTGGATTTAAGAAAAGCTCAAACGAAACCCAGGTAACGCTGGCTGGCGTTGTAATACTGCAAATTGGGCAGCAAGGCCAGCATATCACTGTCAGATACTCCCAGCCATTTACCCAGAGTAGCCGCATATTGATCGACCGAGGTGGTTGGCAATAAACGGCCCTGCCCTACATCATCATCACTGTCAGTCGCCACCAGTGGCGCAGTGCCATAGTAGCGCTTGCCATTGACGGCACCACCCAGCATGAAATGCATACTGCCCCAGCCATGATCAGAACCATCATTATTGCCACTTAAAGTACGGCCGAAGTCAGAAGCCGTAAAGCTGGTGACCTTGCTGTCGACTTTCAATTCCTTGGTGGCTGCATAAAAAGCAGCCATGGCTTCTGCCACACTGGCCAGCAAACCTGGGTGGGTGGATACCAGGCCATCATGGGTATCAAAGCCTCCCATGGAAACAAAAAACACCTGACGTTTCGCCCCCAGCGTACCCGCACAGGAAATCATGCGCGCCACCATCTTCAACTGCATGGCCAGATTATTCTCTTCATTAAAGGGTGTAGAGATGGCCGGTGCACCCGCCAGTGCCGCAGTCAGTACACCATTGGCATCAATGGAGCGCTTGCTGACGCGGGTATATTCATTTTCAAACAAATGTGGCCGTGCTTGTGTGATCAGGTTTTGCAAGGCCGTGGAACAAGCCGCTGAGCCAAATAGCGGTGCCTGTAAACCCGTCAGCGGCACCGAGCCATTGGTCGATACCTGATATTGCACGGCGGTGTTACCGGACAGGTAAACCGCATTGCCCGAAACATTTACGCAGGTAAAAGTGGCATTGCCATTACCTGCCTGGAACAGGTCACCCATGCGCCCGCCCCAACCTGAGGTTGCCCCCTCTGGCGCAGAAGATTGCCATACCGATTGCTGGTCATTATGCGAAAACAATTTGGGGGGCAGCATCGCTGTTTTATTCGTGTATTCCAGCTTGGTGGTTGGCCGTATCAGTGTACCGACGTTCAACAATACTCCCATCTTGCCTGCATCGAAAATCGGCAGCAACGGTGCCAGTTCCGGTGCCAGTGCATATTGATGGCTGACGCCGCGGCGATCCAGCGGCACATTCACACTCTGCAGCACGGTGCCACTGAGTTTATCGCGTGCATATGCCAGGGTGGGACGCAACTGGTTATAGGCATTGTAATTGGCCGTATCATAGGGCACCAGGGTGTTGGCGTAATCATTACCGCCGTATAAGAATACACAGACGATGGCCTTGTAGTCGTCCGCATTGGCGGCCGAAGCTTCGGCCATGGCGGCCAGGTTGAGTGCCCATGGGGTGGCGACACCGGCAATCGAGAGTGCCGAGGCACGTTGCAAGAATGCGCGGCGTGAGGCATTCATGGTAGTAGAATTTTTCATCATGCTTTCCTGTCATCATTGCTGTAAATTATTTAAGCAGTATCCCGAACTTATTTGAGAACGATAAATTCTGGTGCAGCCAGCACCAGCGTCAGCGCCGCGTAAATTCTTTGTTTGCGGCGGTTATCGCTCCCCCTGGGCATGCTGTCGACAGCATTGCTGAGATTGAGCAAAGTAGCGGCGCTCAATTGACCTGCAGCCAGTACCAGATTGATTTCATCGAGCAGGGCTGGCGCTGTTTCTGCCAGCGGCATCAGGCTGCTGTAGTCCGCGGTCACATCACTGATGCCGCTGCTGACTGCGTGCTGCATATAATTTACATAGCCAACCACCGAGGATTCATTGGTGATCTGGAATTCAGGTGCGACCAGGGCAGCCGTGGCAATCGCGGTATTCGGTGGCACATAGCCGGGACGGAAATAATTGAATACCGATGGTGAGCGCAGAGGGCTTTGTCCCAGCCTGGTAGCGGGGTCACTGGTATTGCCGAGATTCCAGGTATCGTTCGTCGCCGTGGCATTGTAGGCACGTGCCCAGGCCAGGAAGCGCAGCATGGGTTCACGCAATTTGCCAAACTGTGGATTGCTGATATTGGCTGGCTTGCGTGCCTCATCATCCAGCAAGATGGCTTTCAGCACTGCCTTCAGGTTGCCCCTGCTGCTGGCACTGCCGCTGCCATCATTGCCAAACACTGCAGCCACCCTGGTGACATAGGCGGGACTAGGATTGCTGGTCACCAGTCTTTGTATCAATTGGCGGCTGATGAAGGGGGCGACATTGGCGTGGGCAAAGATGATGTCCAGTGCTGCTTTCAAGGCGTCTGCACCATTCAGGCCCGCTGGCACAGTCTTGCCCAGGAAGCTGGAAGCGCCGGTTTCATGTCTGCTGGCGACTTGTATCATGGGCCTGTGCATGAAGTCCGGAGTATCGGCCTTGCCACCAGCCAGATCAAAATCCCAGCCAGTAAAAATGCGGGCCAAACCGGTAATATCATCGAGGCCATAGGTTTCTTTGGTCTTGCCCGCGTCCTGGCGTGGACTGCCATCGGGATTAAGCTCCAGCAAACCTATACTGAAGAGTTGCATGAGTTCGCGTGCATAATTTTCATCCGGCAAGGCACCAGTCTGGGGATTGAACTTGATATTGCCGCGAAAGGTCAGGAAGGTGCCCATCGCTGGGCTGGTCGACACCAGTTGCAAGAGATCGCGATAATTGCCAAAACAATTCGCTTCCAGCATGTCCAGCCAGGCTGCTGCGGCAAAGGCTTTCCAGCCGCCACCGATCAAGCCATCAATCGCCACCACGATGATTTCAGACAAGGCCAGGGTAAAACGCTGGCGCAGGGTATCGGGTGAACTGATCAGCTTGCGCCAGGCAGTGGCATCAAAACCGCTCTCACTATTGCGAAAGCTGAAATCAGTAAGGCCCTTGGATACCAGCCAGTCCCAGCGGCTGCCATTGCCTGGCAGGCTGAATTGCTCATCCAGCCAGCCTGCATAACCCAGGCTTTGTACTCTGGTGATCTGGGCCCGGCTGGCTCCCAGACTGGCCTGCGCCAGAAAGCGGGCGGCTTCACTGGCCGTGATAGCGGTACTGACAGATTCAGGAGCTGGCGCTGGTGGTGGCATCGTGCTGGCAGCGGGATTGACTGTATTGCTATCGACCGTGCCAGTGGCTCCGCCGCATGCCGCCAGCAAGGCAGCAGACGCTACCAGCGCAGCCCGCTTTAATTCCTCTTGTTGTTTGAACAAATTCTTGTCTATGCTGTCAATATGCTCAACAGTCTCTACGCCAGCCAGTTGCTCTTCCATGTTTTTCCCCTCTTGTTTGTATGAAGATCGCTGGCTTCCACAATAGGCTAGCTATGTAAATTTTCTATGACCTATTTGTAAGCAGTTGTCAGGGGATATGCAGGTTTTGTACATAGTTCGTTACTTGATGGGCGGAAATAGAGCTGGATGCATGGAGCATGCTCGGATCATTTGTTACACTTTCGTCTTGTCAGGATGACAGGCCAGGAAATCGCGCCTCCAGACAATCTTTGTTACAGGAACAGGCATAGTTTGAGGTATGCTTGCCACCTTGAAATTCTGCACCGGTTCATAGTCCATGAAGTTGAGCATAGAAGCGCCTGAAGATGAAATTGCCCTGCCGGGTGAAGTTCATTTGCACATCCGGTTTCGCCCTGCGAATATGTTCGGCATTGTGCTGGCTTTGCTGGTGCATGGGCTGTTGCTGTATTTCCTGCTGAATATGAGCGTGCTGAAAAAAAAGCTGGAGAAAGCAGGCGAGAGTGAGCCTATCGTCTTGCTCATGAATAAGGAAAAGGTGGTGCCAGCGCCCAAGCAGGCGACTGCGCCACAAAAGCAAAAAACCCAGTCCAAGCCTGTGCGCGTCCCACCTTCCAAAAACGCCATTACCCAGCCCAAGGCGCCACCACAGCCGACTACGGACTCACCAGTCCCGCAACCGCCACCACCGCAAGCCAAGGAAACACCGCCAGAAATGGATATGATGGCCCTGGCGAATGCAGCACGTGAGCGCCGTCGCGCCGCCGAAGAAGCGGCAGCCCAGGAAAACGAAGGTGCCCGCCAGGCTGGCCGCGGCATGACACCACAGGAAGTAGCAGAAGCCAATGTGCGCCGTAGCATGCAGCAAGCCAATGGGCGTGGCGGCAGTGGCGTGTTTCAGCTCATTGATGTCAGCACCCGGGTGGGCCGGTTCTCTTTCCATGGCTGGAATACCCGTGCCATCGCTTCGGGAAGAAAACAGTTCTTTGAAGTAGATGCCGGTCTGGGCGGTGATGTTCGCATGGCCATCGTGCGCCGCATGATAGAAATCATACGCATGGAATACAAGGGCGATTTCAACTGGGAATCCAGACGCCTGGGCACGGTAAGGCGCATGTCTGCACGGATAGAAGATACGGCTGAGCTGGAAAGTTTCTTGATGAAAGAATTTTTCCCTTAGTGCCTGTTGACGATCTTGGATTTTCGTAGCACTCGCCAGGCCGGGCCAGTCAGGCGATAAGTCTGACATCTCAGACCGGCTGGCCTGACATCCTGGCAGCTTTCCCTCGCCACAACTGCAGCAGACCCTGCCACCAGCTGACAGACTCCACTTGCTGTATCAGCAAGTCACAAGTCTCCAGCGCCCGCAACTCTACCCAGCCATCGCGCTCCGCCGAGAATAATGCACCAGCACTGAGCATCGTATCCACTTGCCAGGCCACGCCTTCCAGGAATTGTGGCGCAGACACAATTTGCAAACACCCCTTATGCAAATGCAGTTTGCTATCTGTCATTAACAGAACATGCAGGCGTTGACCCGCTTTGATCGTATGTATATCCATGAAATGCTCCTGAAAGTGGTGATGCATGTGTTTCAGGATAAGTCTTGCCAGAGATTTAGCACAGACACAGAGAACGCCTATCTGTATCGCATCAGACAGTTAATTCATAATCTGTTATTGTATCGTTAGTCCTGAACTGTATCCGTGCAGGTCCTGAGCATCTTTACACTGTCAAGCTATGCAAACCCTACCCCTCTACAGGCAACTGGCCGACCATTATCTGAATGCTATCCGTTGTGGCACACTCAAGCTGGGTGACCGCATGCCTTCGGTGCGCAAACTCATGCATGTGCATGGCGTCAGCCTGTCTACCGCCTTGCAGCTCTGTCGCCAGCTGGAAACCGAAGGCTGGCTGGAAGCCCGCCCGCGTTCTGGCTATTTTGTGCGACAGCCACGTCGGGTGCGCCTGATACCGGCGCAGGAACCCACCATAGGCAAGATCATCGACCCGGCGCAGTTTGTCGGCATCCATGAACTGGTGTCAGAAATCATTGCCCAGGGTCAGCGCCAGGTGAAATGCAATCTGGCACGGGCCACCGGTGGCCCTGCCCTATACCCACACCAGCAATTGCGCAGCCTGACTGTCAGTACCTTGCGCCGCTATCCTGAATTGCTGACCAAGGCGATATCCCCGGGTGGCAACCGCGAACTCAAGGCAGCGCTGGCCAAACGCGCACTCGATTCGGGCATCAGTACTTCCGCAGAACAAATCATTATCACCAATGGCTGTATCGAAGCCCTTAACCTGGCTTTGCGTGCGGTCGCGCAGGCGGGTGATGTCATCGCGGTGGAGTCGCCGACTTTTTATGGCCTCTTGCAAGTGCTGGAAAGCCTGGGAATGAAGGCGCTGGAAATACCCACCAGCCCCAGCACCGGCATTTCTGTCGAAGCACTGGAACTGGCGATGCGCACCTATGACAATATCAAGGCAGTCGTCGTCGTGCCGCATCTGCAAAATCCTCTGGGTAGCATGATGCCCGACCAGCACAAGCAAAAACTGGTAGCCCTGTGTGAAGCACAAGGCATACCGCTGATAGAAGATGACTCTTACAGTGCCCTCGCCGATGGCGACAAAATCCCCACTGCATTAAAGCAATGGGACCACAGCGGCAATGTGATTTACTGCGCCTCCGTGCACAAGATACTCGCACCCGGCATGCGGGTGGGCTGGATACTGGCAGGTCGCTGGCAAGAACGGGTCAACATGCTGAAGTATGCTCACACGCGTTACAACGAAGAATTGTCACAGATAGTCACAGCGACTTTTTTACTGTCGTCAGCTTACGACAGACATCTGCGGAAACTACGTAGTAGCCTGGCCGTGCAAAGAGAAAAAATGGCCGAAGCGATTGCCACTTATTTTCCTGAAGGCACGCGCGTGACCATGCCAGCCGGTGGTGTTTCGCTGTGGGTGGAAATGCCGACCGGCACGTCTTCCCGCGCGGTTTTTGATGCGGCTCTAGAGGAGAGTATCCTGGTTTCTCCAGGTTTGATGTATTCCAATTCAAATCGTTTTGATCATTTTCTGCGGCTCAATTGTGGCATGCCGTATACCCAGGACCTGGACGATGCAATGCGTTTGCTGGGCCGCATCATCCAGCATCAGGCTTCTTCAAAGCAACACATCGCTGCATAATTTTTGAGCACTGTGGAAAGCCACAATTGTGGCTGTTCCGCGCATTTTCCATAATGGCTGCACTGACGGAGAAAAATATTCCGCAACGTGCTCGCCATTATGACCTCATGCAGGCGAGACTTTCTACCATCCAATGGAGACCCAGGATGAAAGCTCAAGCCTTCTACAAATCCCTGTATTTTCAAGTGATCACCGCCATCGTTCTGGGTGTGATGCTTGGCCATTTTTATCCTGAATCCGGCGCTGCCATGAAACCTCTCGGCGACGGCTTCATCAAGCTCATCAAGATGATGATAGCCCCGATTATTTTCTGTACCGTCGTGGTTGGCATCGCCGGCATGGAAGACATGAAAAAAGTCGGCAAGACTGGTGGCATGGCACTACTGTATTTTGAAGTGGTCAGTACCCTGGCACTGATCATCGGCCTCATCATCGTCAATGTGGTGCAACCTGGCGCGGGCATGCATATCGATGTGCATACGCTCGATACCAAGGGCATCGCCGCCTTTGCTGGTCCTGGCAAAATGCAGACCACGACAGAGTTCCTGATGGCCATTATCCCTACTACATTTACCGATGCGTTTGCCAAGGGTGAAATATTGCAGGTCCTGCTGATCTCCATCTTCTTTGGTTTTGCTCTGCATCGTTTTGGTGGCCGTGGCACTCTGATATTTGATCTGGTAGAAAAATTCTCCCATGTGTTGTTTGTCATCGTTGGCTACATCATGAAAGTAGCTCCCATCGGCGCCTTTGGTGCGATGGCTTTCACGATAGGTAAATATGGTGTCGGCTCACTGGTGCAACTCGGCTTCCTGATGGCGACTTTCTATGCAACTTGCCTGATCTTCATTTTCGTTGTACTTGGCGCTATCGCTAAAGCGCATGGTTTCAGCATCTGGAAATTCATCAAGTACATCAAGGAAGAATTACTCATCGTGCTAGGCACTTCTTCTTCAGAATCAGTACTGCCACGCATGATGGCCAAGCTGGAAAACCTGGGCGTGAAAAAATCCGTGGTAGGCCTGGTGATTCCTACCGGTTACTCGTTTAACCTGGATGGCACTTCCATTTATCTGACCATGGCCGCAGTGTTCATTGCCCAGGCAACGGATACACCGATGACCCTGATGCAGCAAATCACTTTGCTGGCAGTCTTGCTGCTGACATCCAAGGGCGCAGCAGGTATCACAGGGAGTGGTTTCATCGTGCTGGCAGCAACATTGTCTGCGGTCGGCGGCGTGCCAGTCGCTGGCCTGGCCCTGATACTGGGCATAGACCGTTTCATGTCAGAAGCACGCGCCCTGACCAATCTCATCGGCAATGGTGTTGCCACTATCGTGGTAGGTAAATGGGGCAATGATGTGGACATCGTCAAGATGCAAAGACGCCTGAATAATGAGAGCGTGGAAGAAGCTGAAGACCCGGAAGTTTTGATGGACACTGCATCCATGCACACAGCGGTACGTCACTAAATAAAGTCATTGAATGTATGAAAAAGCGGACTTGAAAGTCCGCTTTTTTTATCCCTGCAAGCTTCAACTACGTTTTCGCAAATGTCGTAGCGCCAGGGTCAGGGCCATCAATTGTATGGTCGCCGCCAGGAAGAAAGGTGCACCCAGCAAGAGACTGCCTTGGGGAAAATGACTGACCTGGCCGACGATAGAAGTGCCTATCAGCGTGGCAAACACACTCATGATACTGGCCAGCGCCGTCAATGAACCCATGGCCATGCCTTGTGAACGTGCATCAACGGCACGCGAAAAAAAACCTTGCAGGGCTGGCCCGGCAGCAAAAGCCAGCACATTACACAGGATCAGTACATACATCATCCAGCCCTGGCTGGCCAGACCGTAACAACTGAGTGCCACGGTCGATGACGCCAGGCCAATCAGGACTGCATTGGCGTCCCCTACCCGCTTGATATAAGACCCCAGAAATACACCCTGCATGAGTACGCTGGAAATACCGACCATGAATAATGAAAAACCATTTTGCATGGGGGTCCAGCCAAAACGCAATTCTGTCGACAGGACCCAGGTAGTTTGCAAGGTGAACTGGGCAAACATGGTCAGCGCATACACCCACACCAGCGCGCCGACGCCACGCAAATGCGCTAGGCCACGCAGGCCAGCAAAGGGATTGGCAGCAGCGAGGCGAAAGGCTTTGCGATGATCTGCAGACAGCGATTCTGGCAGCGAAAAATAACCATATACGACATTGCCAAGCGACACCGCCGCCGCCAGGTAAAACGGATAATGGATATGCGCCTCACCCAGCATACCGCCAATGACAGGGCCACAGATAAAACCCAGGCCAAACATGGCGCCTATCTTGCCCAGCGCCTTGGCGCGGTTTTCCGGTGTCGATACATCGGCGATATAGGCATTGGCAACGGATAGATTACCAGCCGTGATACCCCCTATGGCACGTACCAGCAACATCCAGTAGATATTCGTCACCTGGGTCAGCATGAAGAAATTCAAGCCCAGGCCGAGTACACAAGTCAACAAGACCGGGCGGCGGCCATAGCGGTCACTGAGTGCGCCTATCATGGGCGCAAAGATGAATTGCATGACACCGTAGATGGCAACAATAGCGCCATACCAGTATGCCTGGCTATCTGCCTGCAAGGTATAACTGGCCACCAGCCTTGGCAAGACCGGGATGATGAGACCTATGCCGAGGATGTCGAGGAATACCGTGATCAATACAAAACGTACATTGGTCGGCAAGGCTGGGGCGATACCAGCCTGTTCAGAACTAGTCATACCAGACATCCTTTAAGCGGAATGTTCAAAGCACAATAGTATATGATTACTGCAAGATAGATTTGTAGAGAGGGCAATATGGCTTTGTTTGATCATTTTCTTGTTATTGCCTTGCTGGTCGCCATCAGCGCATTTTTCTCCATGTCAGAAATTTCGCTGGCGGCTGCGCGCAAGGTCAAGCTGCAGATACTGTATGCCGAGGGCGAGCAACGTGCGGGCAAGGTGCTGGCGCTGCAACAAGAGCCTGGGCATTTTTTCACGGTGGTACAAATCGCCCTGAATGCAGTGGCCATATTAGGCGGTATCCTGGGTGAACAAGCCTTGACGCCGTATATCCTGAAAGCCTTGATGGCTGTGTTTGGCATGACCAGCTGGATAGAGACTGTCAGCTTTGTCACCTCGTTTTTGTTCGTGACCTCGATTTTCATTTTGTTTGCGGACCTGATGCCCAAGAAGATCGCCATGATTTCGCCAGAAACCGTGGCCATGCTGGTGGTCAGCCCCATACTCTTGTGCGTGCGCCTGTTCAAGCCCCTGGTCTGGGTCTTCAATGGCCTGGCCAACCTGCTCTTGCGTCTGTTCAATTTACCAACAACGCGCAACGAGCAAATCACCTCCGATGAAATTTATGCCATGTTTGATGCCGGTGCCGAAGCCGGGGTCGTGCTCGAAAGCGAGCACCATATGATAGGCAATGTGTTCGAGCTGGAAAGCCGCACCGTGCCATCAGCCATGTCGCAGCGCGACAGCATTGTCTACTTCACCCTGCAAGACAGTGACACGGTCATACGCCAAAAAATTGCCGAACATCCGCATACCAAGTTCCTGGTTTGTGATGGCAATATTGACAATGTCGTTGGCTATGTAGAATCCAAAGATATCTTGAAGCGTGTCCTGACCAACCAGGCGTTTACCAAGGTACAGGAATTATCGATACGCACGGCCCTGGCCGTGCCTGACTCGCTGACCCTGTCTGAAATGCTGGAACAATTCAAGGGCACGCGCGAAGACTTTGCTGTCATCCTCAATGAATATGCCCTGGTCGTTGGTGTGATTACCCTCAATGATGTGCTGAGTACCCTGATGGGCAACCTGGTTCATCCCTTCCTGGAAGACCAGATCGTCAAGCGAGACGCCAATTCCTGGCTCATTGACGGTGCGACAACAATCGAGGATGTCTGCCGCGCTCTCGACATAGATGGCTTGCCTGAGCAGGGAAGCTATGAGACCATTGCCGGTTTCATGATGACGATGCTGAAAAGAATACCCAAGCGCACGGACTTTGTCATGCTGGGGTCTTACAAGTTTGAAGTCGTCGATATTGATCATTACCGTATTGATCAATTGCTGGTAGTCAAGCTCGATGGCGCAGATAGCAGCGCATCATCCTGATCAAGACCTTAAGATTTTAATATCTCGCTTTTTCTTTGTTTTTTCTTTGTTTTTTTTCATCGCTTTTTCATTGCTGACAGCAGCCGGACAATAAAGCTGCTGGCTTAGCCGTTTTTATCAGGATTTTCATGTTGCACGCTTGTGGAGTAGATTTTGGCACCTCGAATTCAACCGTTGGCTGGCACAGGCCAGGCCAACCTGCGCTCCTGGCGCTGGAAGAGGGCAAAGTCACGCTGCCATCGGTGGTGTTCTTTGATGTAGAAGATGACCAGGTCAGTTATGGCCGCGCCGCACTGGGTAACTACCTGGCGGGCTATGAAGGCCGTTTGATGCGCTCCATGAAGAGCTTGCTGGGCACCAGCCTGATGGATGGGCAAACCGAAGTACAGGGCAAGGCCGTGCCTTTTCGCCATTTGCTGGCGCAATTCATACGTGAACTCAAAGCGCGCGCAGAGAAGTCAGCCGGTACGCATTTCACCCAGGCGGTGCTGGGTCGCCCCGTGCATTTCATCGATGATGACAGCAAGGCCGACAAGCTGGCACAAGACACCCTGGAGCAAATCGCCCGCGCTGCTGGTTACAAGGAAGTGCAATTCCAGTACGAACCCATCGCTGCCGCCTTTGATTATGAATCGCGCATCAGCAAGGAAGAACTGGTATTGATCGCCGACATAGGCGGTGGTACTTCAGATTTTTCGCTGGTACGTCTGGCCCCGGAACGCGCTCACAGGATAGACAGAAAAGACGATATCCTGGCCAATGCCGGTGTGCACATCGGTGGCACCGACTTTGACAAATACCTGAGCCTGAACCATGTCATGCCCCTGCTGGGTCTGGGTGGCCGCCTGGGTAGCCAGATCGACGTGCCGTCCAGTTATTATTTCAACCTGGCGACCTGGCACACCATCAACCTGACTTATACCCAGAAAGTCTGGCGTGAATTGCAAGAAGTCTATCGCGATATCAATACCCCGGAATTGCGCCTGCGTTTTGAACGTTTGCTGAACCTGGTCGAAGAACGCGATGGTCACTGGCTGGCTATCAAGTCGGAAGAAGCCAAGATATTACTATCAGATCAACAAACCATAGACCTGCCGCTGGAACGTTTGCGCAGCAAACTGCCAGCCCCGGCCTGCCATCTGGCTCTGGATCAGGCTGGCTTGCAAACCTCGATCGCCCACCTGACCAGCAATATCGGCGAAACCGTCAACACCGTGCTCAACATGGCGAACCTGAAGCCTGAGCAAGTCGATACTGTGTTTTTCACTGGCGGCTCCAGCGGTGTGCGCGGCTTGCGCCAGCAAATCGCCAGCATAGTCCCGACCGCCACCAAGGTAGAAGGTGATTTGTTTGGCAGCATAGGCGCAGGCCTGGGCCTGGATGCAGCCCGACGTTTTGCCTGAAAATGCCGTCTCTGACTGCAACTTAGACTAACAGGACTTACGCAAAATTGTCCCAGCAAGGCTATCGCAATAGAAAACCTCCCTTGCAAGGGAGCTTCGTTACGTTGGCAGGCAACATGTTGCCTGAAACCCCAACCACACCGTAGCGACGAAGACAGTACTTTAGTACCGAATCTTGCTAAATGCGGGAGCTGCAACACAGCTGGGGCGGTTTTGCGTAAGTCCTGACTAATATATTTCACCTAAAGTCACATTATCTTCCTGCACACCCTCACGCCTGAAGTCAAAACTTAAACTATACTTGTGGCATCAATTAGCAGGCTTTTCTACTCGGAGAAGGCATGTCGAATGAACAAGACGATGATGAGCTGTTCATAGTTGAAGATGCGGAAGACGAAGCCGCAACTCAACAAGCGGGCCGTAGCTGGAAAATCGCCATCGTTGATGATGACGAGGATGTTCATCGCACTACCTGCTTTGCTCTGCAATATGTGCAGATACTGAACCGCCCGCTGGAATTTATCCATACTTACTCCAAAGACGAAACCCGCCGGGTTTTCGCCAGCGAGAGTGACATCGCCGTGATCTTGCTGGATGTGGTCATGGAAACCGAGCATGCAGGCCTGGAGCTGGTCAGCTTCATCCGCGATGAGCTGGGCTGGACTGATACCCGTATCATCCTGCGTACCGGGCAACCCGGTTATGCGCCAGAAGAAGAAGCCATACGCGACTATGACATCAATGACTATAAAACCAAGAATGAACTGACGCGCAAGAAATTGCTGACTTCACTGACTGCTGCCGTGCGCTCTTATGAACAGATACGTACCATCGATGCCAGCCGTCGCGGCCTGCACCAGATCATCAGTTCCAGTTCTGCCTTCACCTTTGAACATGGGATACAGTCTTTTGCCAGCGGCGTGATTACCCAGATCGCTGCTTTGTGTGGTGTACCTCCCGAAGGCTTGCTGTGTGCCCAGGGTGAACTTGATGATGTGGATGAAGAAGCTCCTCAGGTCTTCAATGTCATTGCTTCTGCGGGACACTACAGCAATCTGATGAATTGCCCCATAGACGATATCCACAACAGCAGGATACGCGATGCCTTGCGCCATGTGCTGACCCTGCGTGAACCCCTGTTCACCGATCACAGCATGACCCTGTATTTTTCTGGCCGCGGCAACCGGCCACTGGCAGCCTATATAGACCTGCCCTTCTCGCTGTCAGAAATCAACCAGAATTTGCTGGAAGTATTTTGCTCCAATCTTGGTGTCTGCCTGGACAATTTGAGCCTGGTGAATCAACTCAAGAACCATGCTTACCGCGATCAATTACTGAAGTTACCAAACCGCCTGAAATTCATAGACCAGATCAGCAGTGTCCTGAAAACCAGGATGCCCGGGCAAATGGTGGCACTCATAGACATCGATGATTTTGCCGAAATCAATGATGTGCTCGGCCATCACTATGGTGACCTGATACTCAAGGCCGTCGCAGACCGTCTGCGCGAAAAACTCGGTGAGCCCATTTTCCTGGCGCGTATTTCCGGCGATGTGTTTGGCCTCCTGGGCAGTAGCGAATTACTTGAGCCAGAAAGCTTGCGGCTCTTGTTCATCGAGCCCTTCACGATAGAAGAAACCGCGCATTCGGTATCCATGTCGATAGGCATGGTGGCCCTGGCTGGTTATGAAGGGGATGGCGCAGAGCCACTGAAAGACGCCAGCATCGCCTTGAAGCGTACCAAGATACACCAGCGCGGCACTTGCACACTGTTCACCCGTTCCATGGGTATAGAAATACGCGAGCGCGCCACCCTGATGCAGCATTTGCACAAGGCCTTTGATGCAGAACGCCTGTTCCTCATGTACCAGCCGCAAATCGATCTGGAAACCGGCAAATTCACAGGCCTGGAAGCACTGATACGCTGGCGCACAGATGAAGGTGTGCTGATACCGCCGAATGATTTTATCCCCCTGGCAGAATATTCCGGCCTCATCATCAGCCTGGGTGCCTGGGTCTTGCGGACGGCCTGTTTCATGATGGTCAGATTGCAAAAAGCGGGGATCGCCCCGCAACGCATGGGTGTCAATGTCTCGGTGGTGCAATTCCGCCAGGATGATTTTATCGACATCGTGGAGCGCGCCTTGCGCGATACCGGTTTGCAGCCACAACACCTGGAACTGGAAATCACCGAGTCTGTCACCATGAGCGGTGCAGCCATGTTTGAAACCCGGCTCGCCAAACTCAAAGAGCTGGGTGTGAAAATCGCCATCGATGATTTTGGTACCGGCTTTTCTTCCCTCAGTTACCTCGATAAATTACCGGTAGACAGATTGAAAATAGACCGCGCCTTCGTCAATCAGATCGATACCCCTGAGGGACCACGCATTGCCGAGCTGATTACACAACTCGGTAAAAAACTGGGCCTGCAAGTCATTGCCGAGGGTGTAGAACATGAAATCCACTGGAAGACCCTGGCGGCCATGGGTTGTCATGAAGGCCAGGGCTTTTATATAGGCCGGCCCATGCTGGAAGAGAATCTGATCAGCTGGATCAATCTCAGAAAATAAAAGGCTGTCGCAGGCGGGGCATGTTATTTCTGCCTCACGCTGCAACAGCCTTATCACAGTATCAGGGCAAACGCCCTGTCCTGCTTACGCGGCTTACTTCTTGTCCATAGGTGGGTGCTGACCATCCTTATGCTCGCCCATATGCCCCATGCGTTCACGCATATGCGATGCCATGCGCCTGTGGCTTTCATCAAAAATCTTTTGTTGCTCAGGTGTCAGCACAGCATAGAAAGTTTTCAGGGAGGCCAGGCGGCTTTGCATCTTGGCCAGATGCTCTTTCATTTTTTCCAGGCCTTTTTCCATACGCTCTGGCGTGGTCAGTTTATCCATTTCCTTGCGGTCTGGACGGGCAGGCATGGGGCCAGGGTTCATGGCATCGGTAAAAGTTTTCCAGGCGGGTTCCTGGGCTGCCGTAATTTTCAGTTTGTCGTGCAATTCGGCCTGGTGCTTGGCCATGCGTTCTTTCATTTTTTCTGCCCACTTGGCAGGATCACCATGCTGGCCGTGCCCGGCTGGCGGGGCTGCAGGTGCGCTACTTTGCGCCCAGCTCAGACTTGCAGCACCGAGTGTCAGCGCCGTCAAAGCGATCGATAATTTTTTTTGTAAGGTATTCATGATTTTCACTTTCTGAACAGAAGAACATACTCAAAGTTTGCTGTAAGCTGCCGGCAAAATAGGAGCGGACCTGATTGCCACATTTTCCATCAGGACTGAAGCAAACGATGCTGGCTGGCTAAACATCTAGACTCATTCCCCGGCTGGCTGATTTGCCTTGCCCCGGCATTGCTGCCCGGGACACGCTTCGCATCTTGCAGTACAGTTGTAACGATGAAATGTCGGTCTGCTCTCGCATTGTATCGACGTGTAACACGCAAGCTGATGTGGGCGTGGTATGTTACTTACTGTTTCCCCTTCGGTTTATCATAACAAGACGATACAAAATCAGGGTTTTTATAGTCAAGACCAGGCTCATAATGAAGAACATGGACACACCAAACAAAATTCTCATCGTTGATGATGACCGCGACATCCGCAACCTGCTGGCCGATTATCTCGACAATAATGGCTACAGCACCGTCACAGCCGCCGAAGGCAATGCCATGTGGGCAGCCCTGCAAAATCACCAGATCGATCTGGTCGTGCTGGATTTGAACCTGCCCGGTGATGATGGCCTGACGCTATGCCGCACCCTGCGCAGCAAATCAAGCTTGCCGGTCATCATGCTGACTGCCCGCGGCGAACCCCTGGACCGCATCCTGGGGCTGGAAATGGGGGCAGATGATTACTTGCCCAAACCTTTTGAACCACGCGAATTACTGGCCCGCATACGCAGCGTCTTGCGCCGCACCCAAAGCAATGCCCATCCGCATACCGGTGAGGCCTTGCAAAAACTGAAATTTGCTGGCTGGACGCTGGACTTGACGGCCCGCCATCTGATAGGCCCGGATGGCATGGTGATCTCGCTGTCAGGTGCAGAATTCCGCATGTTGAATATTTTCCTGGAACACCCCAACCGTGTGCTCAATCGCGATCAATTGCTGAACATGACACATGGCCGCGATGCCGACCCCTTTGACCGCTCGATAGATATTCAAATCAGCCGCCTGCGCCAAAAATTACGGGAAGATGCACGCTCACCGCAAATCATCAAAACTGTCAGGAATGGTGGCTATGTGCTGGCCGTGACTGTCGCTGTGGAGCAAGAGGCATGAAAATCCTATCGTCGATGTGGGGCCGGGTATTTGCCATCCTGTTACTGGGCGTGATTGCGTCAGCAGCACTGACCTGGTCACTGGCTTTTGGCGAAAGACAAAAAACCATATCGCAGTACAGGGATTCTCATGCTGTTGAAAGAGCCGAGCAACTGGTGCTGGCGCTGGATGCCCTGCCGGCCGAAAACCGCGAAAAATTCCTGGCGACTGCACCGCGCCTGGGTTTGAAAGTGGCTACCCTGCCAGCCGAGACGACGGACCAGGCCCCGCGTTCTGAATATGCTGCGGCTGTCAGCGAAAGACTGGGCAAGACTTTTCGCGTCATGTCATTGGCACAAGACCCGGAGTCCTGCCCGCGTAATCCGCAAAATATACAAACCAATCGCCTGCCCTGCGAAGCCCTGGGCATCACCCTGCATGATGGCACGGCCCTGCGCCTGACGGTATTGCCACCACGCAACCCAGCCCCACCGCTGCGCCCCGATTTCCTGCAATACCTGTTCCTGTTTTTAGCCAGTATCGCCGTGCTGGCTTATCTGATCGCCCGCATGACCATGCGGCCTTTGCAGCAAATGGCAAAAGCTGCCACTGCCCTGGGACAGGATATCAACCGCCCTGCGCTGCCAGAAAAAGGCGCAACCGAAATCCTGCAAGCGACACGCGCCTTTAATGCCATGCAAGCCAGGATACGCCAGCATATTGCTCAGCGTACCCATATGCTGGCCGCTATCACCCATGATTTGCAAACCCCGCTGACCCGCCTGCGCCTGCGCCTGGAAAAAGTCAGGGATGAAGAATTGCGCGACAAACTCATAGAAGATTTGTCTGGCATGCAAATGATGATACGCGAAGGCCTGGATCTGGCACGCAGCATGGATAGCAATGAAGCCCTGAAGCCGCTGGACCTGGACTCATTGCTCGACAGTGTCTGTGCCGACGCTGCCGATGCCGGCCAAAATGTCAGCTTTGAAGGCAAGCCCGGCCTGACCGTCATGGCCAGACCGCAAGCATTGCGCCGCTGTCTGACTAATCTCATCGACAATGCAGTCAAATATGGTCATTACGCCACCGTCAGCCTGGTAGCAGGCAAGGATGCTGCCAAAGATGTGCTGCATGTGCTGATACGCGATGGCGGTACGGGGATTCCACCTGAATTTCAAAGCAAGGTATTTGAGCCATTCTTCCGCATGGAAACCTCGCGCTCGCGCGAATCTGGCGGCACTGGCCTGGGCCTGACCATCGCCCAGAATATCGCCCAGCAACATGGCGGCCAGTTGCAACTGAATAACTTGCCTGAAGGCGGCCTGGAAGTACGTTTGACCTTACCCATGCAAATCGCCTGACCCCGTCTAAGACCTCGCTGTTACTCCTGCTGCCTTGCAGCAGGAGGCAGCCCCCCAAGCAAAAAGTCTGCAAGCCGCTAGCCCAAGCCCGTCCCCAGCCTGTAAAATTCAGAAAAAACCTGAGGACATACACATGATCAATCTACAACTGGGTGATGTCAGCCATATCATACAACTTGCTATTGCCCCGGTATTTCTGCTGACTGGCGTGGGTACTACACTATCGGTCCTGACCAGCCGCCTGGCACGCATCATAGACCGTTCCCGTGTTGCTGAAGAATTACTACATGGCAATAATAGCCCGGCAGTCAGCCCGGCCGGCCTGGAAGAAGAACTCCATGAACTCTATGAACGTTCTCACCTCATCAATCGCGCCATTACCCTCAGCACTTCTTGCGGTTTACTGATTTGCCTGGTGATCGCGACCCTGTTCATGGGTGACGCCACCAGCCTGAATCTCGACAAGCTGATTGCCACACTCTTTGTCGCCGGTGTGTTTTCGCTGATAGGTAGCTTCATCTACTTCATGCGCGAGATCTTTGTCGCCACCAAAACCCTGACACGCCAGCGCCAGCTTGGCAGGCGCAAAATCATCGCCCGCGAATAATATGTCGCCATAAAAAAAGCCCCGCCCATTCATCATGGGCGGGGCTTTTTTACAGGGAAATCGACTTTTTTCAGCTTATTGGTCAGCTTATTGTTTAGGCGGTGCCTGCACCAGCACGATGACATCGATCGATGCCGCCGCCGGATTGGCCACGGTAATAGGTTGATAGCTGCCACTGGCGCGGAATACCATCAGGGTGTCGCTGGAGACTGTCGGTGCCACAAAGCCGGCATTGCCCGTCGTCGCACCGGCGATGAATACCGTAGGGCCCGCCACCTGCGACCAGCGGTAGTAAATGATATTCGAACCCGTGTTCGAAGGTGCATCCACCTTCAGGGTAGCAACACCGCCCGAAGCGACTATCTGTGTCGGCGTATACGAGATCAATGAGATCGGTGGCAAAGGATCGACATAGAACACCACATCCATTTGCGTAATCGGGTCCAGTGAAAAACCACCTGGTGTAATGGCCGAGTTAGAGACATTCAGGGTGAATACAAATGCCGTCCTGGTATCGATGAACTTGGGCAGAGCCGTGCTGGCGACACTGGAAAAAGAATTAAATACTTCTACCACTGGGCCGGATTTTTGTTTCCAGAAATAAAAGATGGGCGTACTGGTGTCGGCCTTGCCGTTCGCATCATATTTGACCGACTTGCTGCCATCCAGAGTGATCGTGGCACCGGCGCTGACCACACCGCCGCTATAGGAGATGGGCACTACCGTGGGCTTGATGATGGGCGTAACCGTCACGTTCTGGGTGGCGGTGCCGACTTTTTGCTTGTCATCCGTGACCCGACATTGAAACTTCAGGGTAGACGCCACTGCGACGATAGGGGCGACGAAAGTCGTCGTTGCGGTATCCGTGGTTGCCAGGTTGATGGTGGTGCCAACAGCATCGCTGATGACCCATTGATAGGAATAAGGCTCGCCCGTTGTCGCTGGCGTACCGCCGCTGCCCGCACAGGTCAGCGTGACTTTATCGCCTGTCGTGGCAGTCAGCGCGCTACCGGCCTTGGCAACCGGGTTGGCCGTGGTCGAGGCTTCCTGCTTCACCAGCAGAGTCGTTGAAGCCTTGATGGTATTGCCTTTGACGTCAACCGCATTCAAGGTCAATTTATAGGTGTAATCAGCTGTCAGCAAGACGGGTGGCGCTACTTGCAAGACGCAGGTGGCATCTGTACCAGCCGTGCTTTTTTGTATGATCTTGCAATCTGCATTGCTGACCGAAGCCAGCGCATTGGCTGACAGCGTCAGATTCTCTACCTGCCAATACATATTGGTGATAACCCCCGCGCTGCTGCTGACTTGCCCGGTAAAGTTCAAAGGCGCACCAGTGACCACGGTCAGGGCATCAGGCACGCCTATGGTCATGGGGGTAGCGCCAGAGCCATTATTAGTGCTACCGCTGCTGCCCGAGCTGCCACTTGAACTGCTGCCACCGCCGCAAGCCACCAATACCAGGCTGGAAAAAATGACTAGGGCTGTTTTGATTTGCTGAACCACGCTGACTCCGATGACTTACAAAATAGAGGGATGCCTATCATTGTAGCTTCATGTCAGCATTTTCAATACCTTTGCATAAAGTGTTGACAAAATGTTTCAAGTTTCTGACAAAAATGATTTTTTTACGAACGATCGTGCAAAAATGGATTAGGTATGGCACTCTAATAAAAAATCGACCAATAATCGAACCGTAAGCGGAGACTGTAGATAATGAATACTTTGCACTACGCCCACTGGCCGCAGGGCCTGCCCCATGAGCTGCTCGTACCAGAGGCCAGTGTCTATACGAACCTGCAAGTGTCCGCCCTGCGCTACCCTGACAAGGCAGCCATCATCTTTTATGACAGCGTCATCAGCTACAGCGAATTACATGCAGAAGTGCTGGCGCTGGCGGGCTACCTACAACAAGTCTGTGGCGTAAAAAGGGGCGACCGGGTCTTGCTGAACATGCAAAACTGCCCGCAATTCATCATAGGCTTTTACGCCATCCTGCGCGCCGATGCCATGGTCGTGCCAGTCAACCCCATGTTGATGACGGATGAGCTAAGCCATTACATCGCCGACAGCGGTGCCAAAACCGCCCTGGTTTCGCAAGAAATATTTGCGCGCCTGCAACCCCTGGTAGGCCAGAGTATCTTGCAAAATGCGATAGTAGCTACTTACTCCGACCATCTGAGCACGGCCACCAGCCTGAATATCCCGGATTTTGTCAAAGCTGAGCGCCAGGTGCCAGAGCAGGCTGGCGTCTGTAGCTGGCAAGCCGCAGTAACCGCCGGATACCAGCCTCAGGCCCATATGGCCACGCCAGAAGACCTGGCCTGCATGCCCTATACCTCAGGCACCACGGGCAAACCCAAGGGTTGCATACACACCCACCGTTCCGTCATTTTCAATTCCGTCGCCAGCCCCACCTGGTCGGGCAATATCGTTGCCAATCATGTGTCTCTGGCCGTACTGCCATTCTTTCATGTGACTGGTATGCAGTCCGTCATGAACAGCATGATTTACTGCGGCGGCACCCTGGTCATCCTGCCACGCTGGGACCGCGACGTCGCCGGGCAACTCATCACCCGTTATGCCGTCAGCAACTGGACCCTGGTGCCCTCGATGATGATAGATTTCCTGTCCAACCCGCGCCTGGCAGACTACGATATCTCCAGGCTGAACCGGGTCTCCGGCGGCGGCGCAGCCATGCCCGCTGCGATAGCCCAAAAGCTGCTGGACTTGTCTGGTCAGGTATATATGGAAGGCTATGGCTTGTCAGAAACCATGGCCGCCTCGCACGTTAACCCGCCCCAGCGCATGAAACAGCAATGCCTGGGCGTGCCTTATTTCAACGTCGACTCGCGCATCGTTGATCCCACTACCCTGCAAGAAGTCAAACAGGGCGACACCGGCGAAATATGGATACATGGCCCGCAAGTCTTCCAGGGTTACTGGAATGACCCGCAAAAAACCGCCGACTCTTTCGCCGAACTCGATGGCAAAAAATTCTTCCGCTCCGGCGACCTCGGCTATATGGATGCCGAAGGCTTCTTCTTCTTCACCGACAGACTGAAACGCATGATCAACGCCAGCGGTTTCAAAGTCTGGCCTGCCGAGGTCGAATCCATGATGTACCAGCACCCGGCCATACAAGAATGCTGCATCATTGCCGCCCACGACGCCTACCGCGGCGAAACCGTCAAAGCCGTCATCGTCAAAAAACCCGGCAGTGACGTGACAGCCGAAGACATCATGACTTGGGCGCATGACAAAATGGCTGCCTACAAGGTGCCCAAATTTGTGGAATTTGTCGACAGCCTGCCCAAGTCAGGAACAGGAAAGGTCATGTGGCGCACGCTGCAGGAGCAAGAGGCGGCGAAGGTTAAATAACAGGTACACAACAAGATGCATTTACTACCGCAAACCTGGTAAGGGCGATTAGCATCCCGTAATCGCCCGTAAGGTTAAAAATGCATAAATGTTAGACACGTTTCCACGAATATCTGCACGAGAAATGCAAAGCCAAGAGTGCTTACATTTTCCCGTGCTTTTATTGGTGGCTAACTCTGCATCAACTGTCCTTGCTCACGCACAACTATTCGGTGGCACAGCAATGCGCATGGTCTGGTCAGCGCGGCCGTCGGGGCTGTAAGTGTACAAGTATTCTACGGTGACCTTTTTATCGAGCATGATCTTCATGGGGCCGCCGCAGATCTGACTGATGGCGGTGGATTTGAAGAAGTCATGCTTGCCGGGGTCAATGTTAAAGCCCTGGTCCATGGTGTAGTTGATGCGATAGGTTTTGCTACCGGGGTCATACTCGACCTTGGTGGCGGTGGTGACGTTGTCGATTTTCTTGGGCAGCTCTTGGTTAGCCTTGGCGGTGGCGGCGATCATGAGCTGGTCGACGTTTTCCCTGAACATGACTTTCTGAACGATTTTGGGCACGAAAATGAGAATGGCGATGACGCCGATGACTTTGACTACTTTGGACAATTGAAGACTCCGGTAAGTGTGACGACAAGCTGGCGAAAATATGGCAAGAACGAGGTGACAATGTGATGACTGATGCGACGAGGCAAATCACGCCAAGGCGGTGACAGTGTGGCTTGTTCCACCTGATTTTTTTATTTCTTTTCTATTTCCTTTTCATTGTACTTTAACCAAGTTCTTCGGTACATGCTCACCAGGCCGCCAGGCCCGTTTCTTTGGCATTGCCGGGTAAAGTGACTGTGGGAAGCAAAAAAATATTAAAGCAAATGTCATTGTTTTTTCATAAAAAAAGTCTACATTAAGAAAATGTTAATTAATTTTCATGGCGACAAGCCAAGGGGTTTTTTCACATTGACCAGCAGTTTTTTCTCACAACGGGGACCATCATGAATTTTGCAGGCAAGGCTTTACCACTACAACAAAATGCGCTCGATGAGATTATCGGCAATCTCGGCTGTGATGGCGCGTCGCTCTGGTCGGTGATCGCGGTGGAGACTTCAGGCCAGGGGTTTTGGGCCACAAAGAAACCAGCCATCCTGTTTGAGCGCCATTTGTTCAGCAGAATGACTAACAACATCTATGACAACAGCCACCCTGACATCAGCAACAAAGAAGCAGGTGGCTATGGTGCCTCGGGTGAGCATCAATATGCCCGCCTGAATGCAGCGCTGGCGCTCGACCAGAATGCGGCACTGGCTTCTACTTCATGGGGCCTTGGGCAGGTATTGGGCGAGCATTGGAAACCGCTGGGCTACCCCAGCCTGCAACAATTCGTCAGCGACATGCAGGATTCTGAAAGCAAGCAATTGCTGGCTATGGCAAAGTTTATCCAGCACAATGGTCTGGCCAATGACCTGAAAGCACGTGACTGGTCTAACTTTGCCCGCAAATACAATGGCAGCAACTATGCCATCAACCATTATGACGCCAAGCTGGCGCAACACGACGAGCTATTCAAGAAAGGCCCCCTGCCCGACTTGCGCATCCGTGCTGCCCAGTTGGCACTGACTTATTTAAGCCTGGACAATGGCAAATTTGACCCGCATGGCGTGGACGGCTGGATGGGCCGCATGACCAGCGCCGCCCTTGCCGAATTCCAGCGCAGCAAAGGGCTGACTGCCAGCGGCACGCTTGACAATACAACTTACACAGACCTGATAGCAGCGGCCAATCTGAGCTGAGGGGTTTGCCCTAGGACTGATCCGCACTTGTGGATGAGCAAACACTGGCAAGCCCGGATAGCAAGAAAGCAGCATTCAGACGGCGCCATCACTGGTGCCGTTTTTTATGCAGCCAGGGATATAACTCAGTAGTGAGTTCGTTCTTAGAACATGTTCACAAAGCGGGGGGCCAGTCTTATTTCACACATTTCTGTAACATGGAATTGTCGTAATGCAAGATCCAACCCCAATTTTTTGTGTAATTCCTGCCCTAGTCATCATCGTTGTAGTCAAACACGCCTAAGAATCTGACTTTGTCTGACATCTTCTTTTTTGTTTGGCTTTCATCAAAAGAAAAATTCAATTGCATCACTACCCAGGCTACTTCATTGATACCAATGGCTTGAGCTGATGAACAAGCATTACTGCCAAAAGATTCATTGTATGAAAGTTGATTAACTAAGTTTCCAATTGCATTCGTTTTCCCATTCAGGGCCGGGATACACTCCTGAAAATCAAGATCATAGAAATCCACGCCACAAAGGTCTTTAAGCAAATCGATATCGCTGCGCTGATGTTCTAACCCAACCCAGATGGAAACCACCCCATCCTTTTCATTTTTGCTCATCAAACTGTCCTTTCCGATAAATTTTGCATGTATTCATGGACATTATTTTCATTGAAGCGAACCATATCAAAACCAAAATTGCTGCAAAGATTTTTCTGCAAGTTCTGCAGCAGGCCTTTATCTGCGAAATAAATGCCGTCCAGATCTTCCACATCCAGCGCTGAAGGCACTAAGCCATATGGCGTTTTTTTGAAGTAATCAAAAATATTACGTTTATCAGCTTCGCCTACTAAGCTTGATTCGATGACATAAGCAAGCGCGTCTATGCCCAAGTATCTCGACAAGAATTCAATGTCGACAAAATAACTCACCTGGTCTATCAATCCTGAAAGCTTTGGGCGAATATTTGGGCGGATTAACATTCCCACCCAAAAATCATTTGGCAAACTTTCCCATAAAAATGGTGTACTCAAAATGAAATCCAGCACATATTGATGATGCCAATTCAGGTTCATTTGATGCTGTAAAACTATTCCAAAATCAAACTTTTCCAATTCATCAGAATATTTTCTGAAATAGGAAATCCCCACTGCATCCGATGTTCCATAGCCGTCATACATAGACGTCAACAGTAAAGAAAGTCTCTTTATTTTTTTCATTTTCTCATTACCTAAACAAGTTTTATTTATGAAATTTCTTCCCAGTCGATCCCTTTCACACTTGAGTACATATAAATCCTGGTGGGGTGATTATCTTAATAAAGAAACCTCACACTTAACACAAGCCCTATTCTCATCTATCCCCAAAAATCCATATTCATTATTGCGCATAACATCCTCATCGCCCATATTTTTCCCCCAAGATAAAACCTCATGCTGGCCCCGAAGCCAGCAGTAAAAATATCTGGAGGACGACCATGCGAGTCTGTATAGACAAGTGTAAATTCATCTGTGCAATTCTGCTGTTCATCGTTGCAAGCACTGGCTACACGACCAGACTGGCATTTGCCGCGGAACCACAAAAGATTTTCTACGTCCGCCCCGTTCCTGACAACGACGATCCCTATCTGCAACAAGGCAGCGACGGCATCAAGCAGGCGGCGCAGATGTACCAGATGCAGGCTACTACCCTGGCCAGTCAGGCCGACCGTGCGGGCAGGCAAAAGCAGCTGGAAAATGCCATCAGGCTCGGGGCGAATATCATTGTCATGATAGGTTATGAATTCAGGGAATTGCTGGATACCGTGCCGCGCACTGCGCCTAACGTGCGTTTCGTGATGCTGGAACAATGCATTGCCAATCCACCACCGAATCTGCTCTGCATCAGCTTTCGCGAAAGCGAAGCCAGTTACCTGGCGGGCATGGAGGCGGCGCTGGTGTCGGCCAGTGGCAAGATAGGTGTCATCGGTGCTGTGAAGTCACCGCTAAAACAAAAGCCTGTCGATGCCTTTATCGCCGGTGCAAAGTCGGTCAAGCCCGATGCGGACTTGAGCCATGTCGTCTGGATAGAAGGCAGCCAGCCCTTCAATGACACAGCACGTGCCGAGGCGCTGGCGAAGAACATGCTGGCTGATGGTGTGGACATCATTTATGCCGCGGCAGGCAGCAGCAATAATGGGGTATTCAAAGCGCTTGCTGGCAATACTAAGGCGCGAGCCATAGGCAGTTATGTCAACCAGTGTCCCAAGACTGGCGGCAAGGTTATCGATAATATGCAGGTGCATGGCGATACTGCCATCAGCCTGGCGGTCGCTGCTATCCTGGGTGGATCAACTGCCACCAGGATAGAATATGGTTTGAAGGAAGGTGCAGTATCGCTGACTGGCATCAGCACGGATGCAGCATACTCTGATTGCGATATCCTGCGCCAGCGGGCTGTGCTACAAAAACTGCGTGAAGCCAGTCAGGCGATTATTAAGGGCAAGCTGAAAGTGGAATAAGAAGCTGTATGGCAAAGTGCGTGTGCAAGAGGCGCGGTAGGGTGCGCAGTGCGCACCGCCCTTCTCGTCAAAAATCTCGGGAGATATATGGCTGCATACAAAGAATGCATATGTCTGCGTCAAGAAATGGTGCGCATGGCGCACCCTACCAAGGCTTTTTGACTTGAATTTATTCAGCTTCTACTTCTTGTCTGACCACAAAGTCCCGCCGGAAGCCCAGTCTTCGCGCTTGATTTCCTGGATGATGATATCCACAGCGTCAAGAGAACAACCCAGAGTCTGGGCGCTGGCTTCGGTGACGGCTTTGACGAAGGCGCGTTTTTGTTCCAGCGTGCGGCCTTCAAACATTTGTACATTGATGGTGGGCATGGTTTTTCCTTGAAAGGTATTGGACATAGTTGAACAATACCCACCATCATAAATCAGTTATGCCCGACTTTTCGCTGATGTACCAGTTTGCCTGCTGCATAAGTTGCAGCTACTGTGCGGTCATCGCCCAGCATGGCCAGCGCAAACAATAATTCATCAAGACTCTCGGTATGCCCGGTACGGCGCGCCAGCAAGGGCGTGGCCTGCGGATCAAGCACGATGAAATCAGCTTCTGCATCCTTGACGAAATTGCCTATCGTGCCTTCTAGCTGCATGCTGCGTGCGCCACCCAGGGTTGCCAGGTAAAACATGCGCAGCGCAGGCAGGTAAGTGCCACCGAGGCGCGCCATTTTGTAGGCTTCATTCATGGTGCGCAGCATCGAGAATGAAGTGCCGCCACCGACATCGGTTGCCAGTGACAGGCTGACTTGCTGGGCGTCGGCACGTTCAAAATTGAACAGGCCGCTGCCAAGGAAGAGATTAGAAGTCGGACACATCGCCACTGCCGATTGCGTTTCTGCCATGCGCGCACGGTCGGCATCGTCAAGCCAGATGCAATGGCCGTACATGGCACGCGGACGCAGCATGCCGTACTGGTCATATACATCGAGATAACTGCGTGCTTTTGGATAAAGCGCTTTGACCCAGGCTACTTCATCGGTATTTTCTGCGACGTGGGTCTGCAGGAAAGTATCGGGATAAGCCTGTGCCAGTTCGCCCGCCAGCTGCATTTGTGCGTCGCTGGAGGTAGGTGCAAAGCGTGGGGTGATTGCATACAACTGGCGGCCACGCTTATGCCATTTCTTGATCAGGGTTTCGCTGTCGCGTATGCCACCCTCGGCAGTGTCGCGCAGGAATTCAGGGCAATTCCTGTCCATCAAGACCTTGCCTGCCACCATGCGCAAATTGCGTGCTTCACTCTCAGTGAAAAAGGCTTCGACGGATTCTGGATGGACGGTGCAATACACCATGGCTGTCGTGGTGCCTGAGCGCAGCAATTCATCAATGAAGAAATGCGCGACCTGGGCACTGTGGTTGATGTCTGCAAACTGGCGTTCAGTCGGGAAGGTATAAGTCTCCAGCCAGGGTAGCAAACCGGGCGCTGGTGAGGCGATCATGTCGGTCTGGGGGTAATGGATGTGGGTATCGATAAAACCCGGCACTATGAGTTTGCCGCGGTAATCGATGACCTCTGTCCCTTCAGGCAGGCTGGCATGTAATTGGGCATACTCGCCGGCGGCAACGATCTTGCCGTCTTCAACGATCAACAGGCCATCCTCATGCCAGGCATAAGCCTGCGCATGAAAGGCAGGGTCTTGCTGGAAATGCAGCACGCTGGCGCGGTAGGCTTGCAGCGTGTTTTTACTTGAAATATTGCTCATCGTGGTCTTTCTGAATTCTGTCTTGCAGGCGCAATCAAGCCAGACCACGACTTGTACATCAAGTCTGCCGGTCTGGCATCACATTCGCATTGATCTGGTGGGTGCTAAGCGCTAACAGCGAGAGTTTAACGCTTAGCCAGCAAGTGTCGTTCATCTGGGACCATTTTTTCTGTCTGTGTGGCAGCAGAAACATGCTGGCCTGTCTGTGTACCTATGCGTGCCAGTACGCGGTTCAGTTCTTTTTGCTGGTGGATGTCATGCTCTTCCCAAACCTGCAAAAGCTGGGCAACGACAGAAGCGGCAATCACTGCGGGTTGCTTGCCATGTATGCCGGGCAAACCTATGGGGCAGACCATGTCATTGAGGCGGGTAGCCGGTATGCCACGTTCACGCAGGCGGCGTTCAAACTGCACGCGCTTGGTTTGCGAGCCTATAAGGCCAAACCAGCCCACATCCGGCAGGCGCAGGATATGTTCAGACAGTTTCTGGTCCAGTGCGTGACTATGTGTGAGCACCAGAAAAGATGTGCCCGGGGCAGCTTTGGCAATCAGGGCTTCTGGCGTATCCGTTGCTTCTACCGTGACATTGGCTGCCAGCCTGGTAGGGAACATGTCTTCGCGTTCATCAACCCAGGTGATACGGCAAGGCAAGTCAGCCATGGCACGTACGATAGCGGCACCGACATGGCCTGCGCCAAACAACATCAGGTGGGCACGGTAAGCGAGACAGGAATCAAGCAGCCAGCGCTGACCTGCTGCATCAGTCAGGACCTGGCAAGGATTACTGGTATCGATTTGCACAGCCAGACCCGTGGGCCAGGCCGGGCCTGTCAGGTGGGTGCCATTGGCATCGCACAGAGTTGGCTCTTGCGCACTGTCCAGCGCCAGCAAGCGCCAGCTATCCTGCCCTAACCGCCAGCGCTGGTTCAGGCAATTCAGATAAGCCAGGCTGTCAGCCTGCACACGTTCAAAAGCCAGGTGTACGACGCCACCACAGCATTGACCCAGGCTGGGGCCTAGCGGGAAGCGTTCAAAGCGGCGCTGGGCGGCAAGCTGGCTTTCCGGCATAGCCAGCATGCTGCGGGCAATTTCTGTGGCCTTCATTTCCAGATGGCCACCACCTATGGTGTCGAATAATTCATCTGCCGTGACCAGCATCTTGGCACCCGGTTCACGCGGGCCGGAACCCAATACCGTGGCAACCGTCACCAGTATCTTGGGTGCGGCTTGTGTGGCAATTCCATTTAACCAAAGCTTCATGATGAACTCGCTTGTCTGATTTTATCTTAGCTGGCAGCAGCCATGGCTGTTACGCCATTGATGGCCGACAAAATCGCTTCGCTGGTTGCCGGTGCATTCAGTGGCGGGTTATAGCGGTAATCTGCCACGCTGGCAATCGCATCACGTATCGCGAAGAAAACAGAGAACGGCAACAGCAGAGGTGGCTCACCGACGGCCTTGGACCTGTGTATGCTGTCTTGCACATTGCGGTTCTTGAACAGGCTCACACGGAAGTCTTCAGGACAATCAGAAATCGCCGGTATCTTGTAAGTCGAAGGCGCATGCGTCATCAGCTTGCCGCCTTTGTTCCACCATAGTTCTTCTGTCGTCAGCCAGCCCATGCCCTGTATGAAAGCACCTTCTACCTGGCCGATATCGATGGCGGGGTTCAGTGAATTACCGGCATCGTAGAGCGCATCAGCACGCAAGAGTTTCCATTCACCAGTCAGGGTATCGATAATGACTTCAGATACCGAGGCACCGTAAGCATAGTAAGAGAAAGGATTGCCACTCATGGTCTTGGGGTCCCAGTGCAAACCTGGTGTCGCATAAAAACCATCCGACCATAATTGCACCCGCGCCAGATAGGCTTTTTGCACCAGGGCTTCAAACGGGATATCCAGGCCATTGACACTGACCAAGCCTGCCGCAAAGCGGATGTCTGTCAGTTCGCCACCATAAGTCTTTACTGCAAATTCAGCCAGGCGCTGGCGCAGGGTATGCGCGGCATTTTGCGCGGCCTTGCCATTCAAATCTGCGCCAGTCGAAGCAGCCGTGGCCGAGGTATTGGCCACCTTGCTGGTATCAGTGGCGGTAGCGCGTACCTTGTCCAGGTTCAGGCCCAGCTCATGGGCGACCACCTGGCAGACCTTGGTATTGACGCCCTGCCCCATTTCGCAACCACCATGGTTAACGAGCACCGAGCCATCGGTATAGATATGTACCAAAGCACCAGCCTGGTTCAGGTGAGTGACGTTGAAGGCAATACCAAATTTAACCGGCGTCAGTGCCAGGCCTTTTTTGAGGACCAGGCTGCTGGCATTGAACGCCTTGATGTCAGCACGACGCTGTTGATATTCACTGCTGGTTTCGAGTTCTGCCACCAGTTCATGGATGACGTTATCGACGACCTTCTGGCCGTACTGGGTGATGTTGCGCCCCTCTGCGTCATTGCGACCATAGAAATTGATCTTGCGTATCTCCAGCGCATCCTTGTTCAGGTCTCGGGCGATATTATCGACGATATATTCAATCGCAATCGCCCCTTGCGGGCCACCAAAACCACGGAAGGCGGTATTCGACTGGGTATTGGTCTTGCCACACATGGCGCGGATATCGACATCACCAAGATAGTAAGTATTATCGAAATGGCAGACTGCGCGGGTTGCGACTGGTGCTGACAGATCGGCAGAGAAACCGGCACGCGACACCATCTCTACCCTGGCCGCGATGATGCGGCCTTCATCGTCATAACCGACTTCATAATCATAATGGAAGCAATGGCGTTTGCCTGTCACCATCATGTCGTCATCACGGTCAGCACGCAGCTTGACCGGGCGTTTCAGATGGACGGCAGAAATCGCCGCCGCTGCTGCCCACAATGCCGATTGTGACTCCTTGCCACCAAAACCACCGCCCATGCGGCGGCATTCAACCACGATGTTATGGCTGTGTACACCGAGCGCGTGCGCGACCACATGCTGCATTTCGCTGGGGTGCTGGGTAGAACACAGCACCAGCATGCCACGGTCTTCTTTCGGTATCGCGTAAGAAATCTGGCCTTCGAGGTAGAACTGTTCTTGCCCGCCTACATACAATTCACCCTTGACGCGGCGAGGTGAACGCTCGAACGCAGCCTGCGCATCACCACGCTGCAAACGCATAGGTGGCAAGACGAAGGACTGGGCTTTTTTTGCTTCTTGCGGTGTCAATATCGCAGGCAATTCTTCATAGATAACCTCGGCCTTGCGCACTGCACGGCGTGCATTGTCATGCGTATCAGCGACGACGATGAAGATGGGCTGGCCCACATATTCAACCAGGCCTTCTGACAGGATAGGGTCATCATGGATGATGGGGCCGCAGTCATTGGTGCCAGGGATATCCTTGGCGGTGTATACCGCCACGACGCCACGTGCGCTTTTGACTGCATCAAAATTCATGGACACAATATTTGCATGCGCCTTGGACGACAGCCCAAGCGCCGCATGCAAGGTGCCCTGCACTTCAGGTATATCGTCGGTATAACGGGCCTCGCCCAGCACATGCAGGACTGCTGATTCATGCGGATGTGATTTGCCTACCTCTGCCCAGTCTGCATTATCTTTGGCGAGGTTTTTGTCGGTCAGGAAAGCTTCAGTTTGGGTATTCATATTTTCTCCTGAGCTTAAGCTGTGACGGTGATGGGGGCAAAGACATTGATGGCCTGCAGTTTCAGCGGCGCATCGATACGTGTCTCCAGCCAGAAACGGCGCAAGAGATTTTGTGCTGTCTGCATGCGGTAGGTATTGCTGGCACGCATATCGCTCAGTGGTGTGTAATCCTGCGCCAGCAAGGCCATGGCATTTTTCACAGTCGCTTCATTCCAGGCTTGCCCGTTCAAGGCTGCCTCTGCCAGCGGTGCGCGGCGTGAAGTAGCAGCCATGCCACCAAAGGCGATATGCGCATCACGCACGATGTCACCATCCAGGTTAATTGCAAACGCTGCGCAGACGGCAGAGATGTCCTGGTCATAACGCTTGGCGAGTTTATAGGTGCGGAATTGCTGCCCGGTTTTTGGCAGGGGTATGCGCACGGCAGCGACAAATTCGCCGGGCTGCATATCCTTTTTCATATAGTCGAGGTAAAAACTCTCGAGCAGCAGCACACGCTGGCCGCGCACGCTGTGCAAGACGATCTCAGCACCCAAGGCGATCATCCATGGTGCTGAATCCCCAATCGGCGAGCCATTGGCGACACTGCCACCCAATGTGCCGGTATTGCGTATGGGTTGTGAAGCAAAGCGCTGCCACATCTCGGTCAGTTCATCCGGATAATGCTGGCAGACTGCGCCATAGGCGTCATTCAGTGACACGGCTGCACCTATTTCCAGCATGTTATCCACAGTCTTGATATGCTTTAACTCATCAACTTCACGCACATAAATGATATTGCCCAAGTCACGCATTTGCTTGGTCACCCACAGACCTACGTCAGTGGAACCTGCCAGTATGGTGGCCTTGGGATTAGCTTCACGCACTTCAGCCAGTTGCTGCAAAGTGCGCGGTGCATAGAAAGTCTGGTCATCAGCCGTATAGCTGAACATCTCACCACGCTGCAAACCTTGCAGGCCATGGATGACAGCCGCACGGTCAAACTCAGCCGCAGGCAATTCACCCATGCGCTTTGCGGCATCGATGATAGGGCGATAGCCTGTGCAACGGCAGAGGTTGCCGGACAGGGTTTCGTCTATCTCTTTGCGACATGGCGGAACACTGTCACCTTCTTTTTTTAGATACAAGCTCCATAGAGACATGGCAAACCCCGGCGTGCAAAAGCCACATTGCGAGCCATGGCATTCCACCAGCGCCTGTTGTACAGGATGCAAATCACCATTCTTTTGTTGCAAGTCTTCTACCGTAAACACTGCCTTGCCGTCCAGCGTAGGCAGGAATTGTATGCAGGAATTCACCGACTGCAATTCCAGCTGACCATGTTTCATTTCACCAACGACGACTGTGCAGGCTCCGCAGTCACCCTCGGCACAGCCTTCCTTGGTGCCGGTGCAATGCAGGTCTTCACGCAGATGCTGCAACAGCGTGCGCGTAGGCGCAGCATTGCTGACTTGCTGGATTTGGCCTTGGTAGTAGAAACGAATAGGGTCAGACATGAATGCTCCGGTATGAAATTCTTATGAAGCGAGGTTAGCATCCGTGGCGCTGACATCTATATGCATAAAATGATGTTGACTATCCGCAGAAAAAAATATGAGCACCCGCCATGCTTCTGCCTGGCCTGTCTGCCTCTGAGTGTGGAGATTTGCTATTAATTTCAGTATAGGCAGTTTGACGAGATTCGTCCAAATTCGTCCAAAATGGACTAATACATCTGCTTTTACTGGGAATTTTGGAGTATTCAGGCTGAACAGCCTGGTGAAGAGTATAGGTATCTACCCTGGATCACACAGACCCAGGGTAAGTCACAAGATGCTATTTATGGCAGGGGACGTGCTGAGGCCAGGTCTTGTTCTACATTGTGAATGAGGCGTGCCGCACGGGCGCGGTCACTCTCGCCCGGCAAGGGCTCCAGTGAGATATCCGGGATATTGGCCATGACTTCATCACTGCCATCCTTACGCAGGCGCACACAGTCTGGTGCCTGAAAACTGAGCTTTGAATGTGGCAAGGTGATAGGACGTATGGCCTGCATATTGCCGCAACCGGAGCCGGCGGTAACCGTGCCTATCGTTTTGGCCACGCCATTATCTTTCATAATGGCAACAAAAGCCTCAGCCGCCGAACCTACTCCTCGGTCGGTCAATACATACACCAGACCAGTCCAGCTGCCACGGTATTTGTCAACATTGGCAGGCCAGTACATATGGCCTGCATAGTCGGTTTCAGTCTCGGGCGTCACTGGCAAGTAAGCATAAGGGCCACTGGCAAAACCGACCCTGGCCAGGTTAGAACAGCCCTCAGCCTGCCATGGCCTTTGCTCTTGCCATACCCAGGATAAATCGCAGGAGCGTGTGGACATGTCTGCCTGCGCTTTCTCAAACGTCGCCATCGCAGCCTGCATGCCAGCTCTTTGGGTCGTCTTGGCATAGGCAGGATCATCATGGACCTTGCGCATGCCTCGCAATTCCTCCTCCAGATACGCATGTGCTATCGGCCCTGCTGCCATTAGTAAAGGAGCTGAACGTACAGGCGCGGCCGTCAATAAGCGCGCGGTCCAGTCACCAAAATCATTGCCGCCACCGTTACCACCTACGTCGACGATGAGCGCTTGTACGCCAGTGTTTTTCATGCGTGCAAGATGACTGGCGAGCACATCAAACCATGCATCCGCCATGGCGTTTTTAAGTTTGCGCACATTCACAGGCTGTCTGGCTGCAACCAGGGCGTTCCAGGCATAGCTGCACAAGCCTGGATTTTCAATTTCGCGAAAACGCGGTATGCGCAGGATACCCAGTTTTCCACCCTTTTCCGTTGTCATGATGCCCGCTCGAAAAGCCTGTGCTACGCCATCAGAAAAAAGTGAAAATCCCGGCAGGCTCTCGACAGGCAAAGAAAATTGCACTCGACCAGTAGAACCAACACCGATGGCAGCGCAAGCGTTTTCCATGCTCATATTGTCGATGGCAACAACAGCGGGCTCATTGTCAGTGCCAGGTTTTGCAGTGCTGTCCTGGCGCGCTGCCAAACGCAAATGTCCATCGTGGAAGGCATCGATGAAATTACGCAAGACTGCCCTGGCTTGCTCATCATTTCCTGCCAGTGCCAGGGCTTTTTGCGTATACAAATCGAGTTGTGGCAAATTGACCTTGCCCTGGGGCGTGGCAAACCAGGCCAGATTTGCATACTGTTTTTGCAGTTGCTGTTTTAAAAAAACATAATCTGCCTGCCATCCCTTCAAATCAAAAGCTGCGGCAAGCGGTGCTGCGCCCGGGCTTGTCGTTACTGTTGAAGTTGCCGCGTGCGCGGCAGAAAATACAGAAAAATTGGCACAAATGAATGCCAGAGAAAAAAACAATTGCCTGGCTTTAGGCCAGTTGCCTTGCGGGGAAACACTGATAGACATCGCTTATATCCTATTCAAAACCCAAAAACAGGTGGCCTACTTTAAAGGTAAAATAGCTGTTCGTCTTTCCCATAATTAGCGTTTTTTCCCTGGATTAGCATCCCCACTCCCTTGTACTATTTTATAGCCAGGTAAAACCCAGACATGCAAAGCGGACTACAGCTCCACCTTTCAAATTATCCGGCACTGGCCAGTTTGGAAGAGCATGTGCATACGGAAACCTCGTTTTGCCTGGTTATCGCAGGCAGCTATCAGGAAAACATACGTTCACGGGTTTCTGAGCATGTCAGGGGGGATTTGCTGGTGTGCCCCAGTGCCACGCCCCATGCCCAATTGATAGGAGCAAAAGGCGCACGCAAATTGATTTTTACTGCCAGCCAGACTGCCCAGGATTATTTGACTGAGCGCGGTATCAGACTGGACCAGGCACCATGTTTGCGTTCAGAAAAATTCCTGCAACTGGGTGCGCGGCTACTGTCGGAATTGCGCAATGAAGATGCTTATACGGCGCTGGCAAGAGAAGGCCTGGCATTGGAACTGATCGCACTGTTTGCACGCGAAAAACAATGCACAGGGCAAACCCGTGAACCAGCATGGTTAAAAAGCGCGCGTGATTACATACATGACGAATGCGAGCAAAACATCACGCTGGAGCATATCGCCAGTGAAGTCCATCACCACCCCGTACATCTGGCCAGGGAATTCAAGCGGTACTACGGCATGACCATAGGCGAGTATCAACGACAGATCAGGGTAGAACTGGCAGCACGCCTGCTCAAAGAGGGTAAATTGCCCTTGTCAGACATTGCACTGACTTGTGGATTCGCCAGCCATGCCAACCTGTGCCGCAGCTTCAAGGCTGCCTATGCCATGACACCATCACAATACCGCCAGCAATTTTGAGGTTCAGCGTGTAGCAGGCTTGATACAGGATACATGGCGGAAGCGTAATGCCGACCAGTCCTCATCTATCGCCACCATCCTCACCGTATCAAAGCCAGCCGCCTTGATCACGTCCCAGCCAGTATCACGGTTAAACTCGCACTTATACTTCTTTGACGTACCCTTGGGATAAGCAAACCATAACAAGGCATCGCCATGCACCAGCTTGCTCAGGGCCAGCGAGACTTCATCAAGCTCTTGCTGCTTGCTGACAAACACTAAAGCAAAGCTTACTTGTTTGACGGCAGACAATTTCCTGAGCACCTTGACACCCGTCAAAGCAGCAATCTCTGGTTCAAAAGAAGCTGGCGGGTTTAAGACCAGGATCTCGTTCTGGTCCTTCAGGTTTAATTTTTTAAAAATGGCAGACATATCACTCCTGTATTTATAGCTGCTCAGCGAGCGCGCGAATTTCGCGCATAGTCAGGAAATTAGGCAAGAAGCGCCAGATGGCAACTCCGGCAATCAAGGCCGGTATCCAGTAGAAATGAATCAAACGAAAAAACAAGGGTACTCCCACCAGGGCAATGACCACAAAAATCTGCATTTCCTCGCCTATCCAGCCCTGGTTTTCCATGCGTCTGGCAGCCAGTTTATCAAGCGAACGGGATATTTTTGCGGCTAGGTGCTCTACTCTTAAAGCAGCCTTCCTGGCGTCTTGCCATGCCAGTTCGGTGCTGGCGGAGGCACGCAGCTTTTCCAGCAATGCATAGTATTCATCCAGCGCAGCATAGAGATTGTCAGTCGCACTGGCAGGCAAGAGACTGTCCGTAGCGGCCACGCGTATGGCCTTGATGCTGCGCACAACCTCTTGCTTCATGGCCACTGCGGCATCCTGATCGGATGTACGTTGCCAGGCCTCGGCTTTTTGCTGGCGTTCTACGGCTTTTTGCGCCTCGGGCAAGATGGCTTCCAGCACCAGCAAGGATGCCACTGGCATTTGCTCTATCTCACCCAGCGCAGATAACCAGGGACAGTAGGCTTTCAGGCCAGCATAGGCAATGACCAGACGTTTGCGCAGGCGTTCTGGCCAGCGCTCATCATAGGCCAGTGCCAGAACGCGCGCATGCAATTTGTGCAAGGGTGCGCTGTCATCCGTCTCCAGGCCATACATGAGCTTGTCGACATTGGTATATTCGCCAGGCAATTGCTTGCTGGCATAGTCTTTCATCAAGCCAAAAGCCTCTTGCCAGGCTCGCTGAATTTGCGTGCAGCAATGCTGCCACTTGTGCACGATGCTGGCGACTTCCTTGTTACCGGCATCGGCATAGGTTTCCAGCACGCCGTAGTTATATAGCTGGTTCAACCAGTTACTGGCAGCTTCTTCACCCTTCAGTGAGCGGTTGGCATAACTGAGTATGGCGGGCAGTTCTATGGTTTCGCCGCGCCAGACTGGCGGTATGCCGGGAGCAAGATGCAGGATGATGCGCAAGAGCTGCACATCGACCGAGAGTTTTTTATCCTGGCGCATGTCGAGCAAAACCCGCACCGCATTCTGGTCTTTTTGCACATCGCGGAACCAGGCCAGCAATTGCGCATTCGAGATATCCCTGACGCCATCATCCCAGTTGCGTGTCAGGGCAACTGCCAGTTGTTCACGTGTGTGGCAGAGATACTGACCCAGGTGATAGGGTTCGCGAAAACCACCCATGGCCATGGTTTCTACCGCGTCTGGCAAGCTGGCATCCCGCGCCAGCCAGCGCATGATCGGTTCATCGCCCCAGCGTTTCTTGGGGTCACGCAAGAGCAGGCCGCGCAGCAGTTTGCGCAGATATGTGTCCGCTACTGCATTGAGTTCCAGCTCGCGTGTGGTCAGATGATGCAGGATCACCGCTTCTGACAAACCGGCGAAGGGATGCTGGCCCAGGGCCAGCTCCAGTATGATCATGCCCAGCGCCCAATAATCTGCCTTGGCATCGATGACCCCGGACAGGCTTTCTGGCGAAGCATAGGGCAAGGTGCGCGCGGTGCCAGTCAGTCTTTGCGTCGCATCCAGCACGGATGAAATACCAAAGTCAGTCAGTATCAAATCCAGCGGTTGCAGCGTACGCAGCAATATATTTTCTGGCTTGAGGTCGCGATGGATAAGCCCGGCCTTATGCACACTGGCGATGGCCGTTGCCAGCTCACGCACTATGCTTTCCAGCATAGCAGCATCGATTTTTTTGTTTTGCGCAAACTGCCTTAATGATCCCAGCGCGCAATACTCCATGAGCTCATAGGCATGGCCATCAGAGACACCGGCTTCCAGCACGACCACGCAATGCTCTGCCGGTACTGCTTTCAATCTCTCCCTGACTTCTGATTTGCCATGTATGCCATGGCGATATATCTTGGCGACGCGCTGTATCGCAGATGCGTTTTCTTGTACCAGTAACAGCTCGGCCTCTGCACCCAGGGTAGGTAGATGTTGCAGTATCTTGTAGCGATCACGCAGGGCTTGCGGCAGTGATAAAAGGCTATGGATCTGGCTACTGTCTGGTGTTGCGGCTTCCTTGATCAGCGGGCGATTGCAATACAGGCAAAGCTCGCTACCTGGTGGATTGCTTTGTTCGCAATCTTCATAACTACAAATTAATTCTGCTGCGCTGGCTACGGCTTGCTGTATTTCGATTGCAGGTTCAGGCTGCTCGCGCTTCTCCATCAAATCCACACCTGACAGCAAAGTGCCGCAAACGCAGCGCATGACTTCAGGCGCGTTTTCGGTTTCACAGGCGGGGCAGCGACGTATGTAAATCTGACTCACTCAGGGTCTCCAGCTGACGCTATCAAAGCTCAGGCCACGGCTGGCACATACTTGTTCCAGCGCCTGCATGTCCCCACGCCCTGGTATGCCTACATACCAGACACGCTGGCCATCTATCATGGTTTGTATGCGCTTGTCCTGTTCATCTATGGGGGCATCAACATAAGTCTGCATGCGTGCCCTGGCACGCTCTGACAAGAGTACCAGCGGCTGATTGGCTGAGCCACGCCAGGCCTGGGTCAGCGGCTTATTGGCGATAAACGGTTCGGGGATCAGGGCATCGAGTTTTTGCAGCAAGCCTGCATGTTTTTTTTGCAGCGTCGCCAGTGGATAACCGCTATAGCAGAGTATGTCAAAATCCATCCCTGCACTACTGCGCCAATGATGCAGACCATCCAGCAAGGCATGCAGGGCCCTGGGCTGCTCGAATGGTTCGCCGCCTGAGATGGTGATGCCATCAAATTGCCCGGCACTGACTTCGCGGCACCAGCTCAGCAAACCCGCGACTGTCATTTCCTTGCTGCCATCCCTGGCCCAGGTATCTTGCGAGACACAGCCCTTGCAGCCTATGCTGCACCCCTGTACCCATATACCTATGCGCCGCCCTGGCCCCAGTACGGTGACGGGGAAATGCGCTTTATTGATGGCAATCTTCATGCTAATTGCAGGCTCAGGCTGATGACTTTATCGGCTTCGGTAATCGCTGTCACCGTGACGCGCTGCTTGCCTTCCAGCTCTTGCTCAAACAAGGCACGTGACAAGGGATTGATGAAATTTGATTCCAGCTGGTTGCCAACACCACGGCCCCCATTGCTGAGATCGCGTATGCAACGTGCCAGCAATTCATCACGTACCGTCGCTGGCATGGCCAGTTGCAGGCCGAGTTCTTCCTGCAAGCGACGCGCCACATTGCGCAGCATACCATCAAAGATTTTTGCGGCTACTTCAGCAGAAATAAAATCAAAAACCACGATATTGTCACCGATGCGGTTCAATAATTCTGGCCGTGACAATTTGAATTTGAAGTAATTGCCTATGGCTTCGCGCACCTTGAATTCCACGGTCTCATAGCTATCACCCGGCTTGACATTCTGGCTGCGGTTGCCTTGATTATCCTCAACATAAATACCCAGGTTAGAGGTGAAAATCAATATGGTTTCCGAGAAATAGGCGGTGTCACCACGGCCATCGGTGAGGCGGCCATCTTCAAGTATCTGCAGGAATTTATCGAGTATGCGCGGATGGGCTTTTTCGATTTCATCGAAGAGCACAACAGAAAAAGGTTTTTGCCTGACGGCATTGGTGAGTTCGCCACCTGCATCAAAACCCACATAACCAGGCGGCGCACCGAGCAGACGGGCGCTGGTATGTTCTTCAGCAAATTCGCTCATGTCAAAACGCAGGTAGGCGCGCTCGTCACCAAACACCAGTTGCGTCAGTGTCTTGGCCAGTTCGGTTTTACCGACACCGGTGGGGCCAGCAAAAAATAAAACCCCGCGCGGACGACTGCCGCCAGAGCGTGCCTGCGCACCTGTCAGGCTCATGACCGAGCGCTTGAGTATATCCAGGGTTTTGACTACCGCCGGATGCTGGCCCTTGACGCGGTCTTCAATAAAACTTTGACCATCGCGTATTTTCTTGCGCAGGTAATCCTTGCGCCATGGGTTATCCAGCGCACCTATCTTGAAGCAGCGCACGGCATCTTCTATATCTGCAATACCCAGTTTCTGGCGGTCTGCCAGCTCAGTGATATCGGACAGGGCTGACAAGGACATGCCCTCAGTCCCTTCAGTAAAACTTTTAACAAACTGGGTGCGCACGGCAGTAGCCGCGTCAGCATAGCCATTGAACAAGGGGGCCAGTTGCAGGGCAGCGGCCTGACGCATTTCAAAATCAGGTTTACTGATGACCAGACTGGCTACTCTTTCACTATCGAGTGTGAACCATGAAGGTAAATCCTGCGCACGGTTCACCAGCCACAGTATGGGATTGTATTGCGGTGGCCCACCTGTCTCACGCGGGACGATGGCGCTGGCCGTGAGTGAGAGTTTTTCAGCAGCGACAAAAAACCGATGCTCAGCATCACTCAACTGTTCTGCCTTACGCGGTATGCGAGAAGAAAAGTCCAATACCATGGCGCAGCGTACTTCTCTTTCTGCACTCAACTTCTTCATCAGCTTGCTGAGACTTTCCAGACTGACTTGCTGGCAGCCATCTGCCAATTTCAAATCAAACAGGCGCGTAGCCAAATCACGCTGTGCAGGCTCATCTGGATAAACACGCAAGCCATCGACAGGATCATAAATTAATAAAAACCGATAATCATAACGCTTCATGGATTCCCATAAAGCGCGATTAAGTGGAACCAGAGTAGCACTGCTGACTATGTTGGTACTGGGTGCATTGGCAGTACTAATAACAGTAGCATCCAGCGACACAAGAAAATTATCGCGTATGCTACCGGAAATGACAAAATGTGAGCGAATGGACAGCAATCGCTGCAGATCTAGTAACCAACGCGTTTCTGGGACGTTCATGGTAATTTTTTCGCCATTAATCGGGTATGACTTTCAATTTGCTCTTCTTCGGCAAATTGCGGCAGCTTGTCTTCCACGACCAGTTGCACTGGCAGTTCGCCAGCCTGCAATAGCCGTGTCACTTGCATATGGATGCCACGTGCTTCCAGTGCGGCCATCAGAGTCGGGAATTCGCTGCACCAGCGATCTTCTGCCAGATGGTCAAGCACACTGCGTTCATTTTCACCCTGTTTGACAGAGCGAATCACATTGAAATTGGCTTGCCCGGTCTTGGCATCCATACGCATGCGCACCATGTATTTGTCCCAGCTGGCACGACGGAAATGCACTACGCCACCTTCGACAAACAGGGTATGCGAAACTTCTTCGACCTGATAGCCAAGGTCTTTCAAAGTCTGTTCCAAGATCAGGGCCTGGGCTTGTTCTACCTGGCGTTTTTTCTCTGCTTCCAGCAGGGCCTGGATTTGCAGGCGCAACTCGCTGGCCAGCATGTCGGCGCGGGCACCCGGCAAGGACTTTTCCAGTTCCCTGGCCAGTTGTGCAATGTGTTCAGGCAATTGCTCCAGATGAGCAATTCGTTTCAGCAGGCGCGCCAGCCGGTCTTGCGGCAAGGCTGCGGCGCTGGCGGCATCCAGGCTGACATCACTTTCGGCAGACAGCGCATCTGCACGTCTGGCTGATTCCTGCAATAGGACCGGGCGCAACTCATGCACCAGTGCCTGCAAGCTGCGCAGATATTCTATGGTTTCCTGCTCGTCTGTCCCTGCTGGCGGTACAGGCCGACTGGCGGTGATTTGTGCGCTACAACCTATCTTTTCAGCCAGGGCAATCAGCTGGGCATAATCCTGTTCGGCGATTTGTAATTGCTCTTGCAAGGCTTGCTTGCCGATGACACCAGCTGCCTGCAGGCGTTCTTGCAAAGCACTTTGCTGCGCATCTTGATCTTTACGCAACAATTTGGCATTTTGATGTGCTTGTGCCACCGCCATTGCTGCGCGTATGGCAGCTGCCGACAACAGGATTACCAGGCCATCACCTGTGATCATTACTGTAGTTGGACCACTCATGGCTCAGATTTCAAGAATTACGGAAGTAACTAATATAGCATGGGCCAGGCTAGCGTCTTACTGGAACACGCAATACCCGGCTATCAACCAGCGCTGATCGACTTTGACGAACTTGAATTCCGCTTCCCATTGATAAGGCGAGATCACGGTCACACTGGCTTTGTCACCATCGAGTTTGATGGTCTTGGCCTTGATTTTCTTGATGAAAGACGGTTTGTACTCATATTCCTGGGCGCAAAAGAAGATATCCATATCTTCCGTCTCCATCAAGGGTCCACGGCCATCCCTGGCCATCTGGGCAAACTCGGCATCGGTATACGCCTGGAACTGTTGCTGGTACTTGCCATAATAACGCTGCAGTGCCGCTGGGAAACCGGGTGCAAAATAACCGGAAGCCATGAATTTGTCACCGAAAGCCTTGAGGTTTTTGGTATCAAGCTGGAATTTCTTGCTGCCAGTGATATCTTTGATTTGCGGCTGCAAGGCAGAAACCTGTTTGCCATTTTTTAGCACCCAGCCATAAAAACCTTGCACGCCTCCCATTAATGCCTGTTCATCCTGGCTGCTGGCACTGGCCAAGGGCGCGCTGCTGAATAAGGCGGCGATCAAAACGATGCTCAGGCTGGTTTTCATATGGCGGTACTTTCAGGAGCTGATTGGTAAACCCGACAAGAAGTATGGTAACTCATGCATGCTGGAAAATCGCGGCACCTGTGGATAAGCATGCACTTGCCCGGCACTCCCAAACCAGTAAGCTTGCATGCCCGCAGCGATGGCTGCCTGTATGCCTACCTCGCTGTCTTCAATGACGAGGCAATCTGCGGGAGCAAACCCCATTTGCCTGGCCGCGTGCAAAAACAAATCCGGCTCTGGCTTCCAGGAAGAAATGTCGTAGGAGCTATAGATGCGCTCACCAAAGAACTGGCTCAAGCCAGTCAGGCTCAGTGCTTTCCTGATTTTATGCGGCGGCCCGGCAGATGCGACACAGATGGGCAAGTCCAGTTGCTGTAAAACTTCAAGGACACCAGGGAAAGCCTGCAAAGACGCATCGAATAATAGGTCTACGGTACGTCGGTAACTCTGCATAAAATCCTGGCCCAGTTGCAGGCCATGCTGCTGCGACAAGGCACTACAGATATCTGCCAGTTTGCGGCCACGAAAGCGCTGCGTCAGATCAGCAAGATCTTCTTGCACACCATAGCATTGCAATTCTTTTTGCAAACCAAGGTTGCACAAGCCTTCGCTGTCGACCAGCGTGCCATCGCAATCAAAGATCAGGCAACTGGATTTGCGCAGCGGGGAATTCATTTTCCCTGTGCAGCGTTTAAGACTATCTCTGCATTCATCTCGCCCTCTTCGTCTACACCTGTTTCTACAAATCCAAAACTGGCATAAAAATCTTTGGCTACCGGGTTTTCTGGCAGATAGCAAATGGTGATGCGTTCTGCATCCAGGTCCTGGCGTATTTCCTCGATCGCCAATTGCAAGGCCTGCCGCCCTATGCCCCTGCCCTGTTGACGATGATCGATCATGAAGCGATGTATGGCATATTCCCTGGGGCGATGTTCATCATGCATGGTCTTGTACATCAAAAAACCGGACAACTGCTCATCCACATAAATGGCACGCGGCCTGTAGTAAATATCGTATTTGGACTGCGCCAGAGAATAGGCATTACTGGCCAGATAATTTTCCTGATGGGGCAGCAAGGGCAGATGAATGACTTCATCAAAATTATCGATATCTACTTCTCTCAGTTGTATCTTCATCGCGCTTTTAATGTGCGGCATGCGGCACTACGGTCACACAGGGATGCGGCAAATTGCCATCACCATATGTGCGCAAGACTTCTGCCACAATGACTTGATACCCATCCAGCCACTTTGCCTGCGCCGCCTTGGCTTGCTGGTGTATAGGATTATTGATCAGCGATTGCAGGGCTTCCAGACTATCCCAGTAATACACATTGGAAACCTGGCCTGTTGTTGCATTCTCCCAGGTCTCTTCACCAAGATAACCTGGGATGGACTTGGCCAGGCTGACGATCTGATCATCCAGCGCATAAAAAGCGTCGTCGTATTGTTTCTTCTTGAAAGTGAAGGTGGAGGTGTACATGTGCGAGCCCGACTGATTAAATGAGCTGCAAATCATACATAGGTTTGCACGCGTCTGAACTTTTTTGTCGTATTTTTGCGCGTTTTTTTGAGCGTCAAAACAGGCATTAAAAAGTGAATCCATTTCAAGCTGAATTCTGCCCAAACCAGCTCTTCATCTTGTCCCGCGCACTCTGCCTCACCTCATCCGTAATATATAAACTGACAGTCACCAGTGCCCCCGCTATGACGCCCAGGTCATCTGTATAACCAATAACAGGCAAGACATCCGGCACTGCATCCAGCGGGAAAATGAAATAGCCCAATGCCCCAAAGATCACCGTCCTGGCCCAGGCCGGGGTTTCTGGCCTTTGCGCCGCATAATACAGGCACAGCACTTTTTCTATGACTTCGCTGCCGGCTGTTTGCGCGTATTTTTTAAGCTTGCTCCAAAAACCGCTTTCACTATAAGCCTCTGCATGTAACATGAGCCTGCTCCTTAATCATTTGCCTTTTTCACGGTAGCCAGCAAGCCTGCTGCTGCCACAAATACGCCGCCAGAAAACTGATTGAACATTTTCGCCTTGCCCTTGGAACGCAGCCAAGGCCCCATGCGTTCTGCGAACATGGCATACAACATCAGGACACTGAATTCAAAAAACACAAAGGTGCTGCACAAGACCAAAAACTGCGGCAGCTTGGCGGCAGCAGGATTGATGAACTGCGGGAAGAAGGCAGTAAAAAACAACAGGGCCTTGGGATTGCTGATACCGACCAGCATGCCTTTGACATACAGGCGCAGGCGGGTGCCGCGCAGCTCGGTTTCCGTGGGTAAGACAAAATCGCTGCTTTTGGCACGCAGGCTGCTGATACCCAGATACAAGAGGTAGGCCACACCAAGGTATTTGATGACGGTAAACACCAGCGCCGATGTAGCCAGGATGGCACCTATGCCTATCGCCGAGCAAGTCATGATGGCGATGAGGGAAGTGATATTCCCCAAGGCAGGGAACAGGGTCATGCGGGCACCAAAGTTGATGCTATTGGTAATACACATCAGCACGGCCGGGCCGGGGGTGATGGTCAATACCAATACGGCGACGACATACAGCAACCAGGTTTCTATAGACATGAGGGCTCCCTGAAATTAAACATCCTGACAGGGATATCTTAGTCGATTTCAGGGCTGGCTATCGTTTTCACTCAAATTCAGGAAGATTTCACCACTTTGCGTGCAGCAGTTGCAGGTGGAGGTGGTCTAAGTGGTGCAGGTGGTGCAGGTAATGTATATGCCGCCCATTCCGGTTTTTGCTCCTTGCCGCTATCAACGATGACCATATAGCGGCCCGCCCAGGGATTGTCCTGGCGATTTTTATCGAGTACCCAGAATTTCTTACCCTCAGCCAGCGCCTGTAGGTAGTCGGCATCCAGGACAGAATAGTGATCAAGCAAGAAATTCAAAGTCCCAGGTATGCGCACACAGCCCTTGGATTGCACTGTGCCCAGGCGCGATTCGAGTAAGCCGGGGTCAGTAGCATGCATTTGCAGGCGCATGTCGGCAATGATTTTATCGCCCCAACCTTTTTTCGCCTTTTGCCAGCCAAAATCAAAGACTCGCCTGCCCTTGGCACCATAACCACGTATGCCCTTGCTGTTTTTACTGCCTTCAGCGCGATAATCCAGGTTGGCCAGGCTATGGGCATATACTCCTAGGGGTGTTTCAAAATGCTCAAAACCAGGTGAGCGGCCTGTCGATACCGGCGATGCGCCTATCAACTGGTACTGCCCTTCCTGGTCCAGCCAGAACAGCATGGCGACCTGGACTTTGGGGTTGCGGTCTACCAGCAAGATATATTGCGAAGGCAAGTTGCTGATATTGCTAGTGGCCAGCACAGTCGCCATCTGGTCTATATAGTTTTGCAAGTCTTCGGCTGCGGGCTGGACTTGTTGTTCTACCGTACTGGCATAGATATCTTTCAAGCTCAGGGGGGATTCCAGCGCCTGGACAGGCCCGGCAAAGGCAAGCGCCACCATGATGGCGAGGGTAGGTTTGAGCAGGGATGGAAGCATGTTGGGATCGCGAAAAAGTCTGGTCGGCACACAGGACGTCCGCATCTGCATGTGGACAAGTGCATAGTTTCAATATGCCGCAGTTTCATGCCACCAGACAAGCTTTACAGCATGCTGGGACGCATTTGTTGCAACTTTGACTCACGGCATCGCTCTAATGCCAGAAAGCCTATATTCATTTACAAGCCCATCCGCTTACTGAGGAGCATGCTGTGAAACAGAACAATTTGATGTTGATGATTCCCTTCTTGCTTGCCCTGCTGGCGAGCCACCCGGCACTGGCGACGGGCAACAATTGCTCAAATAAGGATATCGCCTGTGTATCAGGTGGCATAGGTAGTACAGAACGGGAAGAATTGCAGCAGCAAGCTGGACAATACAGCTTGTGGCTACGCACTGTCGCCAGTAAATCAGGCGCTTATCTGGCGAATATCAAGGTCATTGTTCGCGATGAAAAGACCAGGGCAGTGTTAATGAACGTGACACTGGATGGCCCCTGGCTATTTCTTGGTTTGCATGAAGGCCGCTATGAAATTGAGGCGCAATATCATGACCCCGTGAAACGCTCAGACCAGATCGTCAAGCAAGTCACCGATATCAGAAAAGGCAAACAACGCCAGATGCTGATGTACTTTGAGGCCAGTAATGTGGGTGAATTGAATTACAAGCCGGCTTCTTAGCAGCGCCAAGGCTTTAGTCCAGATAAATCCTGGGCTTATACACTTCCATGAAATTGTCCGGTCTGCTCAATGGAGTAAAGCCAAATTTTTCATACAGGCCGGCAGCGGTGCTCGTGGACAGCGTGAAGCGGCGCAGCTTGCTGACAACCGGGTGGGCCATGACTTCTTCCATCAATAATCTGGATATGCCCTTGCCGCGCATATCCGTGACGACAAAGACATCGACCAGGTTACCAAAGGTGGCCATGTCGGTGATGATGCGACAAAACCCCACCATGCGCTCTTGCTGGAAGATACTGAAACACAGGGAATTGCGCAGGGATTCCTCTACTACAGGTCGTGGAATACCGGTGGCCCAGCCACTTTCCGTACTCAGAAATTGATGGACGACATCAATGTCTATCTTGTCCTGATCGGTCGTGATCCAGTATTCACCACCCTGCGCTGTACTCATGCGGTATTGCCTTTCTAAAATGAAATTACCGGAGTTCTGACCTGGAACCAGCTTGCAAGTTCACTGACCGCCTGCAACCACGGTGGCCAGGTAATTATTCTTGATGCGCACATAGTGCTCGGCTGAATATTTGAAATAGCTGATTTCTTCCGGCGTCAGGGCACGTACCTTGACTGCCGGGCGGCCTACATACAGAAAGCCACTTTCCAGTACCTTGCCCGGTGGCACCAGGCTGCCCGCACCCAGCATGACATGCTTGTGGATAACGACATCATCCATGACGATGCTGCCCATGCCTATCAGACATTCATCGCCTATATTGCAGCCATGCAAGATAACGGAATGGGCAATCGTCACATAGTCACCAATGATGAGCGGCGAACCAGCGGGCTTGCTGGCATTCTTGTGCGAAACATGACCCATGGCCAGGTCCTGGACATTGCTGCTACGGCCTATGCGTATATGATTGACATCGCCACGCAAGACGGCATTGCACCAGATAGAGCTGTCTGGCCCCAGTTGTACATCACCAATGATCTGGGCGCTGGGATGCAGATAACAATTCTCGGAAATTTCAGGAAAGCTGTTCAGGTAAGGGCTGAGTGGCATGGTGTTAGGATTCAGGCTTGATGATTGGTAGTCAGTTAGCTTCTGATTTTAACTGATCAATATCATCAAGCCCATGTGGGTAAATACTTAGAACTTATTTCACTAATGGGCTGAGATGCATTCTAAATATCCACAGGATCAATTTCCACCGACCACCTGACCCGGCTTTTCATGGCACGCAGATCAGCTATCCAGGCTTTGACAAAGGCTTGCAGGGCCGGGCGTGAGACTGACTCTACCAGCAATTGTGCCCTATCGACATTGGCCACCCGTGTCATGGTCATGGGGATGGGGTCATTGATCATGATGCCCTGATGCTCGGTACAGAGCGCCGCTTCTTTCAAAAAGACGATGGCGGTTTCCAGCTCTTTGGCTTCTGCCCGCAATAAAGCCTGGTACATGAAGGGTGGCATATGGGCTTGCTGGCGTTCATCCAGCAAGTCTTTGGCAAAGTCGGGGTAATTATGTGACATCAGCGCATGGTAGAGCGGATGGTCGGGGTAGCGGGTTTGTACCAGTACCTCGGATGCATTACCGCCCTCTTTTTGCGCAGCCCGCCCGGCCCGGCCTGCCACCTGCATGAGCTGGGCAAACAGGCGTTCACTGGCGCGGTAGTCTTGTGAGAATAAAGCGGCATCCGGGTTCAGCGCTGCCACCAGAGTCAGGCGTTTGAAGTCATGCCCCTTGGCCACCATTTGCGTACCGATCAGGATATCAACTTCACCGGCATGCACGCGTTCAAATGCGGCGGCAGCACTGCCTTTGAGGCGGGTGGAGTCGGCATCAATACGGAATACCCTTGCCTCAGGGAACAGCAGGGCCAGGCCTTCTTCCATGCGCTGGGTGCCGCGACCCAGGGGTTGCAGGTCAATATTGCCGCAAGTCGGACATGAGCGCGGTATGCGTTGCTCAAGGCCGCAGTGATGACAACGCAATCTATGGTCACCTTTATGCAAGACCAGATGGGCAGTGCAGCGGGTGCAATTGCTGATCCAGCCGCAGGCATCGCAAGCCAGCACTGGTGCATAACCGCGTCGGTTAAGGAACAGGAGTGATTGCTCACCCTTCTCCAGACGCAGCTTAATCGCGCCTATCAATCTTTGCGTCAAACCTTCACTAGGCTTTTCTCTTTCCAGATTGATGATACGTATGATGGGCAAAACCGCGCGCTGGACTGCGCGCTCGCGCAATTCCAGCAGGCGATAACGGCCAGTCTGCGCGCCCTGCCAGCTTTCCAGCGAAGGCGTGGCAGAGCCCAGCAAAATGGGGATGGAGAGCTGGCGGGCCCGCCATACCGCCAGGTCACGGGCAGAATAACGCAAGCCTTCCTGTTGCTTATAGGAAGGGTCATGCTCTTCATCGATAATGATCAGCTTCAGCCTGGGTAGGGAGGCCAGCATCGCCAGCCGCGTACCGAGCACGATGCGGGCACGTCCGGTATGCGCTGCTAACCAATGTAGCAAGCGCTCACCCTCAGCCATGCCACTATGCAGGGTGGATAGCATCAGGCCTGGGAAACGGGCGCGGATATGGGATTCCAGCTGGGGGGTCAGGTTAATCTCTGGCACCAGGATCAGGATCTGGGCATCCGGGGTTTTTGCCAGCACTTTGGCGGCGGTCTGCAAATACACTTCCGTCTTGCCACTGCCGGTGACGCCAAACAAGAGATGCGGAGCATAGCCCTCAGCTTGAGCCACAGCATCGACAGCTGCCTGTTGCTCGGGATTTAATTGCGGCTCACCCAGCGGGCTGACATCGGCCTGCTCAGGCAATTTGGCCAGCTTCTTGATGGCACGCTGCAGGGATACCGTCTTGATGGCTTTGAGGTTCCTGGGCAAGGCAGGTATCGCCACCTCGCCTATCGGCCGCTGATAATACTCGGCGGCGAACTGGCATAGCGCCAGCCATTCCCTGTTCATGGCTGGTAGTTCATGCCTGACGGCGATGACATCACGCAGCTTGGCGGGTGGGACATCTGTCTCACTCACCACATCCATGATGAGGCCGACTACTTCTTGTCGCCCAAATGGCAAAGCGACCAACTGCCCAATCTGGGGCAAGTCCGCAGTAATACCGCCCTCTTCTTGTGCTGTCCATCGATAATCGAAGGTAGTGTCAAGAGGGGTATCGAGGGCTACGCGTAAATAAACTTGTTTCACGATCTAAGCCTGGGCATGAAAATCGGCGCTAACTATTGATTTCATAAGGCTTTTTGACATATCCACAGTTTCTGTGGATAACTTTGTGGAGAAAGGTCTATTGACATCGGTTTTCGCTAGCGTTTACGTGGGTTTCGGCAAAATGGCCTGTCTAAGAGCCAAGAATTTAATCTTTTAAAATCAATGACTTAGAAAAAATGCTGGACGACAAAAAAATATTTTTGAAAATATTTTTTGTCGCCCCGATTTTGTGCATAAGTGACAGAAAATGTGCATAGAAATGCAAAATTTTACTAGCGCTAATCCATTGGTTTTCCACAGCATTTTGGCTGGAAAAGCACGCCAGTACTATGTTTTGCAGAGCAACATAACGCAATGGCAAGCCTCTCCAGCACTTGTTGTTTTGCCAGTGGCTAAATATACAGACTTTGCCAAGCAGCCCGGCAACAATACTGCCTGAGCAGCCAGTCTGCACAAACAAACTGGCAATTAAATTGTGTGACTTATGCTGGCAGACGTTGCTTACGGCTGTATTCATGCACCGTTTCGACCAGCACGCTGACAGACTCAACTGGGGTAAATTGCGAAATACCATGGCCCAGGTTAAACACATGGCCATGACCAGCCGCAGGCTTGCCATAACTATCGAGTGTAGCAATTACTTGCTGGCGAATTTGTTCTGGCTCAGCAAACAATACTGCCGGATCAAGATTGCCCTGCAAGGCCACCTTGTCGCCGACTTTGGCGCGAGCCTGACCGAGGTTCATGGTCCAGTCCAGGCCGAGGGCATCGGCACCGATATCTGCCAGTTGTTCCAGCCACAGGCCGCCGCCCTTGGTAAACACTATGGCTGGGATACGCTTGCCATCCTTCTCTTTTTGCAACTGGCTGACGATATCGCGCATATAAGATAGCGAGAATTCCTGGTAAGCACCATCTGCCAGCGCCCCGCCCCAGCTGTCAAAGATCATCACGGCCTGGGCACCCGCATCGATTTGCGCATTCAGATAAGTGGCTACGGCATCGGCGTTGGTACGCAGGATGTGGTGCATGAGGTCTGGGCGCTTGTACATCATGCTCTTGACGGTATGAAAGTCGCGCGAGCCCTGGCCTTCTACCATATAACAAGCCAGTGTCCATGGGCTGCCGGAGAAACCGATCAGCGGTACACGGCCATCCAGCGCGGTGCGGATTTGCGTTACGGCATCAAATACATATTGCAGGCTGCCTGCTTCTGGCACTTTGAGTGCCATGACGTCTTTTTCATCTTTCAGCGGACGCTCAAACTTCGGGCCCTCGCCTTCTTCAAAATACAGGCCCAGGCCCATCGCATCCGGCACGGTCAGGATATCTGAGAACAGGATGGCCGCATCCAGGCCATAACGGTCTATCGGCTGCAAAGTCACCTCAGTGGCAAAGCCGGGGTTCTTGGCCAGGCTCAGGAAAGAACCCGCACCTTTACGGGTAGCGCGGTATTCGGGCAAGTAACGGCCAGCCTGGCGCATCAGCCATAAAGGTGTGTAATCAGTTTCCTGGCGCAATAAGGCTCTCAGGAAAGTATCGTTTTTGAGTGGGGCAAAGTTCATGGATATAAAGGCTTTCTGTGAGGCTGCGCGTATTTGCTCACGCATCTGCACATCTAATGACATTGTCAAATTACGCAGGCAATTGCTGTATAAGCGACATTATCGCCTATGCGCGCAGGATAGGCATATGATCTGCAACAAGTGACGCAATTTTCAGCAAAATTTCCAGTAATAAACTGTGGATAACTTTGTGGATAGAAATGACAAAATACTAGTTTACTGATTAATTTTAAATTCGGTTAACAGGAATGTTGTGTAAGTCATTGATTCTATTGATAGTGATTACTGATTTCTAATAATTATCGATTTTTGTGCTTAAATAGCATGCAAGATAAATTGTGCATAAGTAGCAGATCTCGATTATTTTTCTTGACGATTTTGCAGAAATGTTTTCGCTAATTCTTGCGCCCAAATACTGACGCCAAGTGCTGACGGATGGTAGCCATCTTCGGCCATCTGGCGCACATCTTGAAGTTTCGCGGTAAACGGCAAATGCAAAACCTGCTGCCGGGATGCTGCCATTTCGCGATTTATTTGATCCAGGACGCGCGCTTTCATGCCCAGGACCTGGCGCAAAGGACTAGGTAGGGCGGGGAAAACTTGCATGGGAGGCACGCCTGCCAGGATGATAAAACCTGCTGGTACCAGCATGGTTTGCAACTCGTCCAGCAAGCTTTGCAACTCTGCTCTATAACTCCTGGCGGAACAAAAGCTGGTCGTATCATTGACACCAAAGGCGAGCAAAATCACATCCCAGACTGGCAATGCCTGGGCTTGCGTCTGGCGTAATGCAGCTAAAGCTGGCCTGGCCCAGGACAGGCGTGCACCGTTTTGCCCTAAAGCCTGCCATTCCACAGTGGCATACAGCTTGCCCGCCAGGGCGTTTGCCAATTGTGCTGTAATCGCCTCTTTATAATTGGCGACGCCGACTCCCGCAACGGGAGATTCTCCTATGCCCAGCACCCGCAAGTTATCCACAGGTGGACTGGCAGATACGCATACACCATAGGCCAGGTCACGGGCTTCTGGCAGGCGCGGTGTCACTGCACGGGTATGTCGCCCCTGCCAGGCCAGCAAGGGGTATAGCGGTGCTGCGATCAGCTCAGGTAAATAGCTGAACTTCATTCCACCTTGAGCTTGCTGTATTCAGGATTGCCAGGTGGATATTTAAGTTTCAGGCTCAGCATTTTTTCCTGGACTATGCTGGCAATCACCAGGTTGCGCTGGGTCTTGGAGTCAGACGGCACGGCATACCAGGGTGCATGATCGGCGTCCGTTGCCAGCAAAGTATTTTCATAGGCTTCTTGATAGGCATCCCAGTATTTGCGCTCTACCAGGTCCTGGGGGTCAAACTTCCAGTGCTTGTCAGGATCAGCCAGGCGTTCTTCCAGCCTGGCTTTTTGCTCTGCCTTGGAAATATGCAGGAAGAATTTCAGGATTACCGTACCAGTCTCAGCCAGCATGCGTTCAAAGTCGCGAATTTGCGCATAACGGCGCTTGCATTCTGCCTGGTCTATCCAGTCATGCACGCGGGTAATCAAGACATCTTCATAATGGCTGCGATTGAAAATGGTGATCTCCCCCTTGCCTGGTAATTCTTTATGTACACGCCATAGATAATCATGGTTTTTTTCATCTGTGCTAGGGGCTTTAAAGGCCACTGTGCGTGCCCCCAGGGGATTGATTTGCCCGAACACACCTTTGACCGTGCCATCTTTGCCTGAGGTATCCATGCCCTGCAGGATTATCAGCAGCTTGCGGTCATGAGCGGCATACAAGAGATTTTGCAGGTCAGAAATTTCTTCTGCCAATTTTAATGTCGCCAGTTTGTCGGCAGCCTTTCCGCCATCTTTATCCTCGCCAGCACTGCCCAAAGGCTTCTTTTTTGCATTTGCATCTTTGACCTGAAATTCTTTCGTGATGCGAAACTGTTCGGCTATGGTCATGCTATCCCTTTCATTTGAACTCTGGTGCGTTGCATTACAATCGTATACGGTGTTCTATCTTGATGCACCTGTCCATCACTACTTTGATGCCTGCAACTTCGGCCCTGGCAGCAGCTGCCTCATTGATGATGCCTGATTGCATCCATAGATAGGGGGCGGCAATCTGTATCGCCTCTTCGACGATGGGTGGAATATCCGCCGCATTGCGGAAGCAATCGACGATATCGATACGATGCGCTGCCGCGGCAGCAATCAGGTCAGGATAACAATACTCGCCCAATATCATATTCCCTGCCTCACGCGGATTAACCGGGATGATGCGATAGCCATGCGCCTGCATATAAGTCGCCACGCCATGACTGGGGCGGGAAGTTTTTGAGGACAGGCCGACGACGGCGATGGTTTTACTTTTGCTCAGTATTTCAGCAATCAAGTCTTGTTCCATAGGCATGGGCAGTTCCAGTATTGGTCCAGTTTGGCAGAATGGAAAAACAAAAAGGCAGCCTTAGCTGCCTTTCCATTGTACTGCTTTCGTCGCAAAAAAATTTTCGCAGCGAAATTAACGCTTTTGACGCAATCTTTGTATCGCTGCCAATTGGGCGATCGCCGAAGCCAATTCTGCCTGTGCTTGCGCATAGTCAATTTTGGAATCACGATTAACCAAAGCTTGTTCTGCCAGTCTCTTGGCTTCATTGGCTTTGGCTTCGTCCAGATCGTGACCGCGAATCGCTGTATCGGCCAAAACTGTCACTGCATCTGGTTGCACTTCAAGCAGGCCACCGGCGACGAATACGAATTCGTCTTCCGCTTTGCCTGGAACCTTGATGCGCACCGCGCCCGGCTTGATGCGGGTAATCAGTGGTGTATGTTTCGGATAGATACCCAATTCACCAGCCTCACCCGGCAACGCGACGAATTCGGCTTCACCGGAGAAGATCAGCTCTTCTGCGGAAACCACGTCAACGTGAATAGTGTGTGCCATGTTGGACCCTTATTATTCGCTCAAAAAAGCTATGGTGCAGTCAATCAATCAACTGCACCGCCAGTGCGTAATTACGCAGCCAGTTTTTTCGCTTTTTCGATTGCTTCGTCGATAGTACCTACCATGTAGAACGCTTGTTCTGGCAGGTGATCGAGTTCGCCGGAAGCGATCATTTTGAAACCACGGATCGTTTCTTTCAAGGAAACATATTTACCTGGAGCACCGGTAAACACTTCAGCAACGTGGAAAGGCTGAGACAGGAAACGCTGCATCTTACGTGCACGTGCAACCAGCAGTTTGTCTTCAGGAGCCAATTCATCCATACCCAGAATCGCGATAATGTCGCGCAATTCTTTGTAGCGCTGCAAAGTACCTTGAACAGCGCGGGCTGTTTCATAATGCTCTACACCAACCACTTGTGGGTCCAGCTGACGGGATGTTGAATCCAGTGGATCAACCGCAGGGTAGATACCCAGGGAAGCGATGTCACGGGACAGAACAACGGTGGAATCCAAGTGAGCAAATGTTGTTGCTGGAGATGGATCGGTCAAGTCATCCGCTGGAACATATACGGCCTGAATGGACGTAATGGAACCAGTTTTTGTGGAAGTAATACGCTCTTGCAGACGGCCCATTTCTTCAGCCAGTGTAGGTTGATAACCCACGGCGGAAGGCATACGACCCAGCAAAGCGGATACTTCAGTACCAGCCAGTGTGTAACGGTAGATGTTATCCACGAAGAACAAAACGTCTTTGCCTTCGTCACGGAAACCTTCAGCAATCGTCAAACCTGTCAGAGCAACGCGCAGACGGTTACCTGGTGGTTCATTCATCTGACCATACACCATCGCTACTTTGGAGTTTTCTGGATTTTCCAGATCCACCACTTTAGCGTCAGCCATTTCGTGGTAGAAGTCATTACCCTCACGAGTACGCTCACCCACACCGGCAAACACGGACAAACCGCTGTGTGCCTTGGCGATGTTGTTAATCAATTCCATCATGTTAACGGTCTTGCCTACACCCGCACCACCGAACAGACCGACCTTACCACCTTTAGCGAATGGGCAAACCAGATCAATAACTTTGATACCGGTTTCCAGCAATTCCTGGGATGGGGACAGTTCGTCGTAAGCAGGGGCTTTACGGTGGATGGATGCTGTCTGCTCGTGGCTGACAGGACCGCATTCATCGATAGGGTTGCCCAGTACGTCCATGATGCGGCCCAGCGTTGCTTTGCCGGTTGGTACCATGATAGGGTTGCCAGTGTTGGAAATAGTCATGCCGCGACGCAGACCATCAGAAGTACCCAGAGCAATAGTACGGACGATGCCGTCACCCAATTGCTGCTGAACTTCCAATGTCAGCTCGGAGCCTTCCATTTTCAAGGCGTCATAAATCTTAGGCATCGCGTCGCGTGGAAATTCAACGTCCACAACAGCGCCGATACACTGAACGATTTTGCCATTAGCCATGTTCGTTCCTTCTTAATATTTAAATTCAGTTTAGACCGCTGCCGCGCCGGCGACGATCTCGGAGAGCTCTTTGGTAATGGCGGCTTGACGGGTTTTGTTATAAACCAGTTTCAGTTCGCCAATCACGTTACCTGCGTTATCAGTTGCTGATTTCATCGCCACCATACGGGCCGATTGTTCAGATGCCATGTTTTCCGCTACGGCCTGGAAAATCAGTGCTTCTACATAACGTATCAACAATTCATCAATCACCGTTGCCGCATCTGGCTCATACAGATAATCCCAGGTATGGGCATTTTTATCTGTCGCCAGTTTGTCCGCTGTCAGGGGCAACAACTGCTCCATCACCGGCTCTTGCTTCATGGTGTTGATAAATCTTGTATAACTCAGGTAAACCGCGTCCAGCTTGCCTTCCTGATACGCATCCAGCAAAACTTTGACTGGACCTATCAGTTTGTCGAGGTGAGGAGTGTCGCCCAATTGTGTAACATGGGAAACCACTTGCGCACCTACGCGATTCAGGAAGCCGAGACCTTTATTACCAATTGCGACCGCTTCTATCTTTGAACCCTTACCTTCGAGTTCACGCATTTTGCTGGTGACCAGACGCAACACGTTGGTGTTGAGACCGCCACACAAACCTTTATCTGTCGTTACAACAATCACGCCAATTTTCTTGGACAGATCTTGTTGCACCATAAAAGGATGCGTGTACTCTGGGTTGGCCTGTGACAAGTTAGCCGTAATCGTACGAATCTTTTCACTGTACGGGCGAGCCGCACGCATCCGGTCCTGCGCTTTACGCATTTTGGATGCGGCGACCATTTCCATCGCCTTTGTGATCTTCTTCGTATTTTCTACGCTTTTGATCTTGCCACGTATCTCTTTGCCTGCAGCCATGAGTATTGACTCCTTCTAGCTACAGTAAATTAATAGGCGCCGGATTTTTTGAAATCAGCAATTGCGGCAGCCATGGCAGCTTCGCCATCTTTGTCCAGTTGCTTGGTTTCTTCGATCTTCTGCAGCAATGCTGCATGGCTGGTTTTCATGAAATTGTGCACGCCTGCTTCGAATGCCAGCACTTGCTTGACCGGTACATCATCCAGGAAGCCTTTGTTCACGGAGAACAGAGTAACGGCCATCAGGGAGATAGACAGTGGAGCATATTGAGCTTGCTTCAACAATTCAGTCACGCGGGCACCACGATCGAGCTGCTTGCGTGTTACTTCATCGAGGTCAGAAGCGAACTGGGCAAACGCTGCCAATTCACGGTACTGTGCCAAGTCATTACGGATACCGCCGGACAAGTTTTTGATCACTTTAGTCTGCGCAGCACCACCAACGCGGGAAACCGAGATACCAGCGTTAATCGCTGGACGGATACCGGCATTGAACAAGGATGTTTCCAGGAAGATCTGACCGTCAGTAATCGAAATTACGTTGGTAGGAACGAAAGCGGAAACGTCACCAGCTTGAGTTTCAATGATAGGCAATGCTGTCAAAGAACCTGTTTTACCTTTAACTTCACCTTTGGTGAAAGCTTCAACGTAGTCTGGGTTAACGCGTGCTGCACGTTCCAGCAAACGGCTGTGCAAATAGAATACGTCACCTGGGTAAGCTTCGCGGCCTGGTGGGCGGCGCAGCAACAGGGAAACCTGACGGTAAGCAACAGCTTGTTTGGACAGATCATCATAAATGATCAGTGCATCTTGACCGCGGTCACGGAAGTATTCACCCATCGCGCAACCGGAGTAGGCGGATACGTATTGCATCGCTGCAGATTCAGCAGCAGTAGCAGCAACAACGATGGTGTATTCCATGGCGCCGTGGGCTTCGAGAGCACGCACAACGTTTTTAACGGAAGAAGCTTTTTGACCAATCGCTACATAGATACATGTAACGTTTTGACCTTTTTGATTGATCACGGCATCGATCGCAACAGCTGTTTTACCAGTTTGACGATCGCCAATGATCAATTCGCGCTGACCACGACCAACCGGTACCATGGAGTCGATAGACTTCAGGCCAGTTTGCATAGGTTCAGAAACGGATTGACGTGCAATAACGCCAGGCGCAATCTTTTCGATAGGCGCGGACAGTTTTGCATTGATAGGACCTTTGCCGTCGATAGGCTGACCCAGCGCGTTAACTACACGACCACGCAGTTCAGGACCGATAGGCACTTCCAGAATACGGCCGGTACATTTAACTGTATCGCCTTCGGAGATGTGTTCGTAGTCACCCAGGATAACGGCACCAACGGAATCACGTTCCAGGTTCAGCGCCAGACCAAATGTGTTGCCTGGGAATTCCAGCATCTCACCTTGCATCGCGTCAGACAGACCGTGAATGCGGCAGATACCGTCGGTAACGGAGATAACCGTACCTTGATTGCGAATCTCAGCTGTGTCGCCAAGGCCTTGGATCCGGCTCTTGATCAGCTCGCTGATTTCAGATGGGTTGAGTTGCATACTAACTCCTAATATTTATTACGTTCTTACGCGGTCAGGGCGACGTGCATTTTCTGCAGCTTCGCGCGTACCGACGTGTCGAGCACCTGATCACCAACCACGATGCGTACACCACCGATCAAAGAGGAATCCACTTTGACAGTAGGGTGCAACTTGCGGCCAAATTTCTTTTCCAACAGCACTGAGAGCTCGCTCAACTGAGCTGCCGACATGTCAAATGCGCTAGTTACCTCTGCATCTGCAGCGCCTTCGTGGGCGTTTTTCAGAGCATGGAACTGGAAAGCGATTTCCGGCAGCAAAGTCAGACGGTCATAGTCAGCAAGTGTGTTGATGAAGTTTTTCGCTTCAGCAGTCACTGGAGATTTGATCGCAGACAAGAAAATCTCAGCTTTTTGATCAGCCGAGACTTTGGGGTTGTGTGCAAGAGCTTGTACATCGGGATGCGCACCTACCTGTGCCATTTCGGTAACCAGGTCCGACCAGGCGGACAGGTTACCGGATTGGGCAACACGAAACAGCGCTTCTGCGTAAGGACGAGCGATCGTTGCGATTTCGGCCATGATTACAGCTCGGTTTTCAGTTGGTTCAACAGATCAGCGTGAGCAGATGCGTTGACTTCACGTTTCAGAATTTGTTCTGCACCTTTGACTGCCAGAGTGGCAACCTGGTCGCGCAATTCTTCGCGTGCTTTAGTCACTTGATTTTCAGCATCCGCTTTTGCTGCAGCAATAATGCGGGCAGCTTCAGCAGCAGCAGTGTTGCGAGCTTCTTCAACGATCAGAGCAGCGCGTTTTTCTGCGTTGACGATATGTGTTTTGCTCTCTTCACCAGCAGCAGCCAATTGAGCCTGCACGCGCTTTTCAGCAGCTTGCATTTCCAACTTGCCTTTATCAGCAGCAGCCAAACCGTCTGCAATGCGCTTCATGCGCTCATCGATCGCACCAATTACTGGTGGCCAGATGAATTTCGCAGTCACCAAAGCCAGGATGAAAAACACCCCAGCCTGGTACCACATAGATAGATTCAGATTCACTTTAGTTTCCTTATCAAATTAATCGTTCCGCAGGCCAGAGACCTGCGGTAGAAAAAGGAAAGCTATTAGCCTTTGAATGGGTTTGCAGTTGCGAAGAACATGGCGATACCAACACCGATAATGAACGCAGCATCGATCAGACCAGCCAGCAACAACATTTTACCTTGCAGTTTTTCCATCAATTCTGGTTGACGTGCAGATGCTTCCAGATATTTACCACCCATCATAGCGATACCGATACAAGCACCCAAAGCGCCCAAACCGATGATCAAACCACAAGCCAATGCAACGAAAGCGACGTTAGTCATGAGAAAACTCCTAGAAAGTTAAAATTAAAATACCAAAACCAAAAAACTAAAACCAAAAACTAAAACTTCAAAACTTAATTAATGCGCTTCGTGAGCCTGACCCATGTATACCAGAGTCAACATCATGAAAATAAAGGCTTGCAGAGGTACGATCAGGATGTGGAAGATGGACCAGGCAGAACCCAGTACCAAATGACCAATACCACCAAAAATGGAATCGGAAGCACCCAGCAAAGCTGCAATCAACAGGAACAACAATTCGCCAGCAAACATGTTGCCGAACAACCGCATACCAAGCGAGAAAGTTTTCGCTGCGTATTCAACCAGATTCAATGCCAGATTGGCAGGAAAAAGCCATGGACCAAACGGTGCTGTCAACAATTCCTTGATGAAGCCGCCCACGCCTTTGATCTTGAAGCTGTAAAACATCATCAGGCCGAAGATACCAATGGAGATACCCAGAGTACCGTTCAAGTCAGCAGTAGGAACCACGCGATGAGGCATTTCATGATCCAGGCCCAGCACTGGGAACAACCATTGAGAGAACAGATCAACTGGCAGGAAATCCAGGGAGTTCATCAATACTACCCAGACAAATACCGACAAAGCCATAGGGGCGATGAAGCTGGTGTTGCCGTGCACTATGCTTTTTGCATTGTTGTCCACCATTTCGATGAGCATTTCAACTGCGCACTGGAAACGGCCAGGAACGCCGGAAGTTGCCTTGCGTGCTGCCAGATACATAATGATCGTGCCGAGCAAGCCGCAAAAGACTGACCAGATAACCGTATCAACGTTCACATACGACATGTCCCACAAGGAGGTTTGTGCCTGGTGGCCGTGGTTTGTCAAATGCCCAAGGTGGTGGGCTATATATTCTGACGGAGTGACTTGTTCAGCTGAGCTCATGATCAGTGCCTAAAGAGTAAAATGAAATAGCTTTTCAGTACGACGATGAAGGCGATCAAAAAGGCCGGCCAGTTGACATCGGGGTACCAGAAGACAACCGCTGCCATCAGCGCGACTGTCGATATAACTTTGAAAAATTCACCGATGAAAAAACTCATCGGATTTGCTCCTCCAGGCCTCCGGGCGCTCATACTCATGCGCAACGCGAACAAGGCATTTGGAATCGCACAGGATAATCCCCCAAACAGGGCTGATAATCCGTAAGAAATATTGCCAAAAATTCCAGCCAGCAAGCTCACGACCAGCGCTGCTACCAGTTGCAGCAGTATGATGCGTGCCATGCTTCCCTCATTTATCCAGGACTTGCGCAAAATAGCAGCAATGGATCAAGCTCATCGCCAGCCCCAACATCAGTTTTGCACTGCGTTCACGGTGGGGCTTTGCTGGACTATCTTGCGTAAGTCCTATAATTTTTAAAATATGACATTGAATTTAACTGGCTTGCCACTATATAACCGGGCAGCGCAAATCCTCGCCAATCAAAACCACGGAATTATACGTGGTTGTGCGTAATAACGTCAAACGTTTGATGCATATGGTCAAACGTTTGGTGCATTGCATAAAAATGCAACATTTTGGTGCTTTTTTATTATTGTACTGGTTTTGTCGTTTTTGCTGTTTTTGCAATCAATCCGTTCAGCCAGGCCTGGCCTTGCGTCCAGCTACCCAGACCAGACTCGCCATTGATATGGCCTCTTGCACCAATCAGGTGCAGCTCGGCTCCCCAGCTGCTTGCCCAGGCTTCAACAATTGACAGATCGCACCAGGGATCATCGCTGGATGCTACCACGGCGACCGGAAACGGGAAGCTGATCTGCGGCATGGGATTAAAACTGGGCGCGGGGAAATTTGCCCGTCCCACATTGGGCGGGGCCACCAGGAATGCTGCCCTGACTTTGCTTTTATCCACTACCCCCGGCATGCCGGATGCCAGCCACCAGGCTGTCAGCGCACAACCCATGCTATGCGCCACCAGCACCACTTCATCATCAACCGCATTAACGGCAGCTGACAAAGTGGCAACCCACTGATCCTTGACTGGATGATCCCAGTCTTGTTGCTCTACTCTTTTGACGTTGGGTAATTCGGCTTCCCAGCGTGTTTGCCAGTGGCCGGGGCCTGAGCCATACAGGCCGGGTAAAGTCAGTATCTGCATGGGCTGAATCTTTTTACTGTCCGCGAATTTTCAGGATGATGCCGTCCAGGCTATCCAGATCGGCAAAATCGATCAGCATTTGCCCCCTGCCCTTGCTGCCTAATTTAAGCGCAACCTGGGTCGCCAGCAAATCGGATAACTCTTCTTCAAGGCGGGTGATATCGCGGGATTTTTCTGCCTTGTCGCGTGGCTTGCCATTGGCACTCATATCTGCCGTGGTCTTGGCGACCAGCTTTTCTGCTTCACGGACTGACATGCGTTTGGCGACGATCTGATTCGCCAGTTGTATCTGGGTGGCGGCATCGGTCACCAGCAGCGAACGGGCATGGCCCATGTCGATGTCACCCGCCATGAGCATGGTTTGTACCGGCTTGGCCAGATTCAACAAGCGCAGCAGATTGGATACCGCACTGCGTGAGCGCCCGACTGCATTGGCTGCCTGCTCATGGGTAAACGAGAAATCCGTGATCAGCCTGTGTATGCCCTGGGCTTCTTCCAGAGGATTCAGGTCTTCACGCTGCATGTTCTCGATGAGAGCCATGGCGGCGGCGGCCTGGTCATCGACATCCTTGACCAGTACCGGCACTTCATCCATGCCTGCCATTTGCGATGCGCGGAAACGGCGTTCACCGGCAATGATTTCGTAGCGGGTTACACCGTTGTTTTGTCCTATCGGGCGAACCAGGATAGGTTGCATCAAACCCTGGGCCTTGATGGAGGCAGCCAGCTCGGCCAGTGCGCCCTCGTCCATGCGGGTGCGGGGTTGGTACTTACCAGCTTGCATTTGTGCCACGTTCAGGCTGGTAGGGGCACCAGTGACGGTAGGTACGGCTTCGGCAAAGTCGGCGGCACCGCCGAGCAAGGCGTCCAGGCCGCGGCCCAGACCTTTTTGTTTTTTGATCGACATACTTATTTTTCCAGTTGTTTAATTCTTTCCACCATCTCTGCACCAAAGGCAATATAGGCTTGCGCCCCTTTGGATGCAGGATCAAACACCACGCCGGGGATACCGTAAGAGGGTGCTTCTGCCAGACGGACATTGCGCGGGATCAGGGTCTTGAAGACCTTGTCGCCAAAATGCTGTTCGAGCTGGTCAGAGACTTGTTGCGACAGCGTCATGCGCGGATCAAACATCACGCGCAGCAGGCCGACTATCTTCAAGTCAGGGTTGAGGTTGGCGGAGACTTTCTTGATGGTATTGGCCAGGTCAGACAAACCTTCCAGTGCATAGTACTCACACTGCATGGGGATGATCACGCCATGCGCCGCACACAGGCCATTCAATGTCAGCAGCGACAAGGCTGGCGGACAGTCGATGAGGATGAAGTCATAGTCAGCATCGACCTTGGCCAGGGCTTCACGCAGGCGCTTGTCGCGGTTGTCCAGCGAGACCATTTCCACTTCGGCACCAGCCAGCTCACGGTTGGCGGGCAAGACATCAAAACGACCAGATTCGGAACGCAGTTTGGCGGTCGTCACATCTGACATACCCAGCAAGACTTCATAAATGGAAGCGGTCAGCTTGGCCTTGTTGATACCTGCACCCATGGTGGCATTACCCTGGGGGTCGAGATCAACCAGTAAGACGCGTTGATCGAGTTTCGCCAGGCCTGCGGCGAGATTGACGGTAGTTGTGGTTTTACCCACGCCACCTTTTTGATTTGCTATACAAAAGATTTTTGCCATAGAGGTTTCCGTGAGATCAGGCCTGGGTTTTCTTGATAAAGACGAGGTGACGTTCTGCCTGTAAACCAGGCACCGTCAAAGCTTGCAACTTATCCACATGCCAGCCAGCGGGCAGGCTGTCTATTTCCTGTTTCGGTTCTACGCCCTTCATGGCGATGAACTGACCGCCATCCGCCAGCAGATGACCCGACCAGTTGACGAAATTGGCCAGCTCAGAAAATGCGCGTGAAGTGATGACGTCAAAGGCCTCTTTGACCTGCAAGGCTTCTACCCTGCCGGTATGGACGGTCACATTCTTCAAACCCAGCTCAGTCTTGGCCTGGGTCAGGAAGGCCGTTTTTTTGCTGACCGTATCTATCATGGACACTTTGGCCTGTGGATAAGTAATGGCCAGCATCATACCGGGCAAACCACCACCGGCACCCACATCCAGTATATTTTTTGCATCCTTGAATGCTGGCGCCGCAGAAAGGGAATCCAGCAAATGTTGCCTGACCATTTCTTTGGGATCGCGGATAGCCGTCAGGTTATAAACAGAGTTCCATTTTGACAATAATGACAAATAAGCAATCATGTTATCAATTTGATCATTATTTAAATCCAGTGTCAATTCCTCAACACCGCTTGCCAGCATCGCTCTTAACTGTGTTTGTTCCACGTGAATCATACGGCCCTGCCCTCGATTAGCTTCTTGTTTTTCATTTCAATTTTTATTCTTCGTTTTAATTTCTTGTGTTTGCAGACATACTCATACCAAAGCGCTTGCAAAAACATGCCTGCAATCTGATGTTCCACGTGAATCAATCTGCTGGGCTTTCAGCACCCGCCTCAGCCACTGCATCAGCACTCGCCATAAACTCTTCAAAACCGCGCTTCTTCAGATGTACCAACAGCAGGGAAATCGCTGCAGGCGTCACGCCAGAAATACGACCACACTGGCCCAGGCTTTCAGGCTGATGCTTGTTCAGTTTTTGCCTGACCTCGATAGAAAGCCCGTTGACTTCCATATAGTCAAAAGCAACCGGCATTTTGAGATTTTCAAAATGCGCATGGCGCTCAACCTCTTTGGCCTGCCGGTCTATATAACCAGCATATTTAACCTGTATCTCTACTTGCTCACGCACATGTGGATCGAGCACACCTGGCCCGGCCAGCTCCTGCCCTTCCACACCCTGCAAACTCATGAGGCTTTCATAAGTCACTTGCGGGCGACGCAGTAAATCAGCCAGGGAATATTCACGCTCCAGAGCCTTGCCTACGACACGTTCAGCTTCCACATCTGCGAGGATGCGGGGGTTGACCCAGGTCGAACGTAGTCTTTCCATTTCACGTGAAACACTTTCACGCTTTTCTTCAAACTGCTGCCATTGCGCATCGCTAACGCAACCGAGTTGACGACCTATCTCGGTCAGGCGCATATCGGCATTATCTTCACGCAAGCTCAGACGGAATTCCGCACGGCTGGTGAACATGCGGTAAGGCTCTTGCACACCCTTGGTAATCAGGTCATCCACCAGCACACCCAGATAAGCTTCATCACGGCGTGGCACCCAGGCGTCTTTACCCTGAGTTTTCAGTGCAGCATTCAAGCCTGCCAACATACCCTGGGCTGCGGCTTCTTCGTAACCTGTCGTGCCATTGATCTGACCGGCAAAGAACAGGCCCTCTATCTGACGGGTTTCCAGCGATGATTTCAAACCACGCGGATCGAAATAATCGTATTCAATTGCATAACCAGGGCGCAAGATGTAGGCGTTTTCCATGCCGCGCATGGAACGCACCAGGTCCAGCTGTACATCAAAAGGCAGGCTGGTAGAGATACCGTTGGGGTAAAACTCATTCGTCGTCAGGCCTTCTGGCTCCAGGAAAATCTGGTGCGATTCCTTGCTGGCGAAGCGGTGTATCTTGTCTTCTATCGATGGGCAATAGCGTGGCCCTACCCCTTCAATGACCCCGGTGTACATGGGGCTACGATCCAGACCGGCGCGGATAATGTCATGGGTTTTTTCATTGGTATGGGTAATCCAGCATGGCAACTGCTTAGGGTGCATGCTGGTGTTACCCATATAGGAGAATACCGGCACAGGATCGAGATCACCTGGCTGCTCTTGCATGAGTGAAAAATCGATGCTGCGACCATCTATACGTGGTGGCGTGCCAGTCTTCAACCTACCTTGTGGCAACGCAAGTTCTTTCAAACGCGCAGACAAAGATATTGCTGGCGGGTCGCCAGCACGGCCTGCAGAGTAGTTATTCAAGCCCACGTGGATCTTCCCATCGAGGAAAGTACCTGCAGTCAGCACGACTGCACGGGCGCGGAACCTGATGCCAACCTGCGTCACAGCACCAACGACACGGTTACCTTCAACCAGCAAATCATCGACTGCCTGCTGAAACAACCACAAATTAGGCTGATTTTCCAGGCGACTGCGTATGGCTTGCTTGTACAAAATACGATCAGCCTGGGCACGGGTGGCACGTACTGCCGGGCCTTTGGATGAGTTCAGGATACGAAATTGTATGCCGGCCTCATCAGTGGCAATGGCCATGGCACCGCCCATGGCATCAACCTCTTTAACCAGATGCCCCTTACCTATCCCACCTATGGATGGGTTGCAAGACATTTGACCCAGGGTCTCGATATTATGGGTCAACAACAGTGTGGACTGCCCCATACGGGCAGCGGCGAGTGCAGCTTCAGTACCGGCGTGACCGCCGCCGACGACGATGACATCGAATTCTTTAGGATAAAACATGGTGGATTTCTGAGAATCTAGGAGATGAGGCTCGATTATAGTTTGTTTTGCAGTGCAAACTTTGGCGAGCTAAAGATTCTCTTTTTATTTAGATCTATGTTTCACGTGAAACATAGGTATCAAGGCATAAAAAATGGGACCGAAGTCCCATTTTGTCTACCTGATTGTTTCACGTGAAACACTGTTACTTAAAGAAACCATCATAGGTAGTCTTGCATATCAATGCCACCACCACGCCCAGGAACATCTTGCGTACAAATGAAGTGCCGTGTTTTATTGCCAAATGACTACCTAAAATCGAGCCACCTACACCGCACACAGCCATCGTCAAGCCCAGCATCCAGAGTACGTGGCCACTGTATCCAAACCAGATCAGGGCTGCGGTATTGCAGGCAACATTCAATACCTTGGCCGCGGCAGAGGCGCGCAAGAAGTCATAACCGAAGATGCGCACAAACAAAAACATGAAAAAGCTGCCCGTACCTGGTCCAAAAAAGCCATCGTAAAAGCCTATGCCTGCACCCACCAGCATAGCCATATAGGTTTCTTTACTGCCTGAAAATACCGGCTTATTGTCCGCCCCAAACTCTTTTTTCTTGAAAGTATAGATAGCTACAGCCAGCAAGATGAAAGGTAAAGCCCTGCGCAAATAGGTAGGTGGGATATGCGTCACCAGAAAAGCCCCGGCAAAGGAAAACGCAAAAGCCATGAATGCTGCTGGTATCACCATGCTCCAACGCAGGCTGACTGTCTTCATATAGCGCGTCGCTGCAACCGTCGTCCCCCAGATACCGGCCATCTTATTGGTACCAAGCAGTGTCGCTGGTGCCGTTCCTGGGAGGAATGAGAACAAAGCGGGCACCTGCACGAGGCCACCACCGCCGACGATGGAATCAACAAAACCAGCAAAGAAAGCGGCCAAACCTAGCAATACTATATCCATGGGTAACCTGAAAATTTGATGTTAATAAGTGGCGCAGGCAGCTTAAGTACAAGATCCAAGCAACTACGCCTCACCTATAGTACGATAAAGACCAGGCAATAAATCAGAACAGAAAAGCGCAAACAGAAATGGAATTACATCTGGCCTACCACCTTTAAACCTATCCATTTTTAGAAAATGTACATATGAACGACTTTGAATTCAGAACCGTCCCCAGCCTGATCAGCCAAACCGGTGCCGCTACACGCCTCGGTAAAACCATACGCCAGGAATTCCCCGCAATCCAGCATGTATTGCTGGTCACCGATGCCGGTTTCCTGCGTACTGGCCTGGTCCAACCCGTCATAGCTAGCCTGGAAACAGAACAACTCAAAGTCAGTATTTTCTCTGATGTGATTGCCGACCCGCCAGAAGCTATCGTCTTGCAGGCAGTAGAGAATGCGCGCAGCTTGCAAGTAGAACTGGTGGTTGGCCTGGGTGGTGGCAGCTCCATGGACGTCGCCAAACTCATCGCCATCCTGGCAGGCAGCGAGCAAAGCCTGTCCACCATGTATGGCATAGGCAATGTCAAAGGCAAGCGCCTGCCCCTGATACAAATCCCGACCACAGCAGGTACCGGGTCTGAAGTGACGCCTATCTCCATCGTCACCACCGGGGCCACTACCAAGATGGGCGTGGTCGCACCACAACTGTATGCCGACATCGCCATCCTCGATGCGCAACTGACTACCGGCTTGCCACCCAAAGTCACGGCTGCCACCGGCATTGACGCCATGGTGCATGCGATAGAAGCCTATACCACCAGGCACAAAAAGAACCCGTTGTCCGACATGCTGGCGGTACAGGCTTTAAAATTGCTGTGGAACAATATCGACGAGGCCTGCACCAACGGCAGCAACCTGGCGGCAAGGCAAGCGATGTTGCTGGGTGCCATGCTGGCTGGACAATCCTTTGCGAATGCCCCCTGCGCCGCAGTCCACGCCCTGGCCTATCCCGTAGGCGGCATCTTCCATGTGCCGCATGGTTTGTCGAATTCCCTGGTCTTACCGCACGTACTGCGCTTCAATGCAAGTCATGCGGCTGAACTGTATGCCGAACTGGCAGCGATCATCGCGCCTGAAGCTACAGGCACAGCAGAGCAGCGCTGTCACGCCATGATCAAGGCCATGGAAGACCTGGCAGTAAGGGTAGGCATAGAAACCCGCCTGAGCCAGGTAGGTATTACTGAGCAAGACCTGGATCAGCTCGCCAGCGATGCCATGTTGCAAACACGCCTGCTGGGGAATAATCCACGTGAATTGACGAAGGAAGATGCACGGGCGATTTACGCCGCGGCCTTATAAGTAAGGGCTTGAAGGTGGCGCATGGAGTAGCGAACATGCACCACCTTGCCAGCATGAGGCAATCTTGCCTCAGCGGGCCTCCTCATTATTATTATCATCACCGGGCCTGGTACTGGCACGAAAATGCATATTCACCCACAGGCCTGTCAGCAACATGGAGAAGGCAAGGATGATGACCACAATACCTTTAGCCATTTCCTTGTGCGGCAATAAAGGCCCCACGTTTCTATAAAGAATATAAAACGAAGCACAGGAAACCAGCGTAATCGCCAATAAATTGCGGCTGCGGTAAATAATGATCGCCAGGCAGGCTCCCAGCAAAACGCATTTCCATGAATACCAGACGGGAAAGTCTGGCATGGTCGCGCCATCCCCATTCCAGCCTGCCAGGCAAGTCGCGGCAAACATCAGCAAACTCGCAGCCACAGCAAGATTTCCATTGGAACGGTGCCAGGCTTGCAATGCCAAAATCAGAGCTAGCAATAGTAGCGTGTACATCAGGATAGCCGGACTGAATAAACTGCTTGCCAACATCAGCATGGCAAATTTCCAGATATCCCTCATCGACTCACGCGTTATTGTGCCTAGTAAAAAGTATGCAGAGAATTGTCCAACTATTGCCGCCGCCCAACCATGTGGTTCAGAGACAAACAACAAGAACGCCCAGACATGATAAAAGTAAAAGCCTATCAAGATCCGGAAAGCCGCTTTGATACAGGCATCTGCCAGCCTCGCCTGCCTTGCATTTTTTGACCAGGCAGATTTCAATGCTGGTCGACGCAATTCTAAAGCCAACACAATCAAGCTACCCAACCAGGCGGCAACTTGCAAGCCTGTGGCAGTATGACTACCCGCACTGGAAAGCCAGGCGATCAACACTGGGATAGAAGCCGCAGTCAGTAGCACAGCAACATAATGATAGGCCTTGAAATCCAGCCGCATGGCAACTGCCATCATGCGTAACTTGAGCGCCAGCATCACCAGCCACAAGACATCAATCACTGCACCAAACCAGGATTGCAAAGCCAGGCCTTCAAGCCTGAAGGTGCAATCGAAAAGCAGTACGCATTCCAGCAGGCATAACATGGCAGCCGGGCGAATAGCCCCCAGTCTGTGTGCCAGAAAGATAGCTGCAGCCAGCAAGCTGATTTCATACAATTGCAATACCAGTAAAAGCGCAATGCTGGCCATTGGTCCTGAGGATATCGTCATGGCCGACAAATTGCGGTCGATCAGGAATATTCCGTACAGCATGCAAAAGGCACTGACAAAATACAGCGGGTTATACTCGACAAAAAAGTACCTGAGCCAGGTATGGATGTCTGGTTTTTTTTGCTTGCCCTGAGCTGGTATCAAGCCAAAAAGCTGGGCTGACTCAGGTGTATTTTCCATTACTGCTGAATTGTCCATAATAGCTTTCGATGGGGTATCTGGCTGTCACTCGTCTCAACGCACTTGCTTCAGCAATGCTTCTATCGTGTTCAGATAGATTTGCAAATCTTGTCTTCCGGAGGCAGTACAAACATAAGTCGTCCTTGGCTTGCGATCGACAAACTCTTTATTGACACTGATCAGTGTCGCCTCTTCCAGCTTGCGCAAATGGGTAGACAGATTGCCCTTGCTCAGGTCGAGTGCTTCCAGCAAGCTATTAAAATCGACAGGCCCGCCAGCGATGGATAGATGCACCATGATCATCAGACGCACGCGGTCAGCCAGTAAGGGGTGCACATTTTGTAAATCGTTAGCACTCATGGATGCACCTAGTGCGCAGTCTGCACTTGATTGCGGTAACGCAAAATCAGTCTGCCTGCGGACAAACCAGCCACTGCGCTAAAAGTCAGCAAAGGTAGCAACAATGATCCCGAACCCACATAAAATTGATAAGCAGCCAGACTCAGGCAAAACACACCCAGTGCAGCAGCAACTTTTGAGGGCAGCGTAAACAGGCGCGCCTGAAACAAGTAATCAGCAGTAAAAGCCAGTAAAACCGGTGCTATCCACAGCGCCTTGTCAGCCAACAGCAGCAAAGCCAGACAAATGAACTTCATCAACAAATCTGACACCAGTGACAACTGGTACATATACAGAAAATTGCGCCGGATATAAGCCCCAGTTTCTTCACCATTATGTCTGGCAGCCCGCCAGACGACAAAATACAAAACCAGCACCAGGCCAGCAATAATGAATGCCATCAAGCCTATGCCGAAAAACTTCAGCTCCAGATTTTGATGGCCACTACCAAGTGTCTCTGACATGGCACCAGCGGTAAATAACTCAAGCAAGCCAAGGGCAAGCACGATGAAAAACACTCCTAGCTGCACCAGCAAGTTGGCATCCAGCGTGATGCCGGACAATTTCGCATCCGGCTTACCAGCATCAGCCTGGCTTATCACCTGCCGTATCAAGGCAATACTATTGATTGCCTGTTGAATATCATCATCTTTATTCATTTCACGCCTTTATTGAAAACTAGTTTGTGATACAAACCAAATGATAGACGATTGAGAGAATAAGTCAAGAACAGCGCTTCCAGCACGTCCATATCTTGCATGGCTCACGAATTCCCTGCTCTTGCCGGACGTACTGCGCTTCAATGCCAGTCATGCGGCTGAACTGTATGCCGAACTGGCCGCTATCATCGCGCCTGAAGCTACAGGCACAGCAGAGCAGCGTTGCCACGCCATGATCAAGGCCATGGAAGACCTGGCAGTAAGAGTAGGCATAGAAACCCGCCTGAGCCAGGTAGGCATCACCGAGCAAGACCTGGATCAGCTCGCCAGCGACGCCATGTTGCAAACACGCTTGCTGGGGAATAATCCACGTGAAGTGATGAAGGAAGATGCGCGGGCAATTTACGCAGCAGCCCTATAAGAGAGAAATAAGGTCAGAATAAAGCCAGATGCTGCATGAGCGGCATCTGGTCACAGCGTCAAATAAGCGTCAAATAAGCATCAGATAGAATCAACCAGTACAGCATTCGCCTTATCTACAACACCACCACCTTCCATCACAACGATATGATTAATGGTGCCTGCACTTTTTCCCTCAGGCGCAACCAACTCCCTGACTGGCCCTATCATCGTGCCATTCACTGCGCCCTTCGCATCCGTCTTGAAGACACCACTGACACTCGTCTGCCCATTCACATACACGCTATAAGTGGTGCCCGGCTTCAGCTTGAACAGCGACACTTCCAGCGCATCGACCACACCCAGATTACGCAAGACCACAAAACCACGGGCATCACCCTTGACGGGCTGCAAACGGATATTACTGGGCTCGCCATTGCCACGCGCCAGCAGATTGGCACTGCCGTCGCCGCTTTCCACCACATGCGACAAATACACTAGCGCCTGCGGTGCCTGGCCACCGCCCATATGGGCAAGCACCTTGTTGCTGTCGGTATCAATGACTTCCACCCCATCGCCATTTTCGAGACCAACATACACACGACTGCTGTCATCAGAAGTCCAGATGCCATGCGGCAAAGCGCCGGTAGCAATTGTCGCCAGCAATTCTGTATTCTTGTCCGTGGTATAAACCTTGACCACATTCTCGCCACCTATGCTGACATAGGCCACAACTCTGCCACCGACTTTGGCAAAGGCAATGTGGTTAGTGATAAAGCCGGTATCAAACACGCCAATGACTTCCAGAGTACGTGTATCAATGCGTGTGACCTTGCCGACATCCTTATGCGTCATCCACATTTCCCGCCCGTCTGGCGTGAATTGCAGGAAAGGTGAAAACGGGCTGACGACAGGAATCTTTTTTATGACCTCATGCGACCTGACATCCACCACATCGACAGCCGCCGTAAAACTGGAAACCACAAAAGCCAGTTTGCCATCAGGATGAAACTGCACCATGCCTGGCCCCAGACCAGTCTGGATACGGCGGGTTTCCTTGAAGCTGATGGGATCAATCACAGACACGTAATCTTCGCCACGCACCACCACCCAGACCTCTTTGCCATCGGCGCTGAAAAAACCTTCATGTGGCGAGCGACCGACATAAGTCGTGCCTTTGACTTTATTGGTAGCAGTGTCGATAAAGCTTACCGCATTCGAACCATTGGAAATTGCCAGCAAGGTTTTATGATCAGGTGAAAAGCCGAGGCCATGCACATTGATCTGCCCTTTGTACAAGGGAGAAAGCACGTCAGGACGCGCATTGCCAAGGCGTATCTGCCCAACCAGCGTATTCGTGGCGGGATTAAATACCGACACCGTATTGCTGTTCTGATCTGCTGTGTAGACGCGGTCTTGTGCAGGCGGCGAGGCTTGTGCGGATGGCAAAAGTAAACCCATTGCAGCGGCAGCCAATAGATGAGAAGATTTTTTCATGAGATTCATTTTTCGTGAGGGAAGGATTTATTTTTTCTCTGAAGCATCAGCGTGATGTTTCAGCCAGGCTTGCATGAGGCGGATTTCGTTTTGCTGTTCCGTAATGATGCCAAGCGCCAGATTGCGGATTTCCGGGTCTGTGGTGTACAGCAGCATCCCTTTAGCCATATCCACCGCACCCTGGTGATGCGGGATCATCATGGTGATGAAATCATGTTCCGAAACACCGTTCATATAGGCGCGCTGCATGCCGTCATCCATGACGGCCATGGCATCATCCATCAGCTTGGCGAAGGGCTTTGCTGTGCTGGCGACAAACACTGGTGGCGGGCCTGATGTCGTGGCATTACCGTGGTGGTGATGTGCTTCCTGGGCGCTGGTCACAGCAGCGGACAGGCCGAGACTAAGCGCTACTGCCAAATGCCATAAGAAACTGGAATTGCAACTACGCATGAAAAACCCCTCTCAATGATGGAAAACTGTACCCGCATCTTAAAAGGCAGATGCTGAACTTCTCATGTCTTTTGGATGACAAATTTGTCATCCTGAAATGCAGGGTCAGGAGGTAAAATCATTTTCATGATTTGTGTGCAGCAGCAATAACAGGACGACAAATGACCCTACTCGTCATTGAAGATGATCAAAAAACCGGTGACTACCTGAAGAAAGGTTTTCAGGAATCCGGCTATGCCGTTGACCTCGCCCGCAATGGCATAGATGGATTGCACCTGGCACTGGAAGGTGAGCATGAGCTGATTATCCTTGACGTCATGATGCCGGGTATGGATGGCTGGACCTTGCTCAGCGCGCTGCGCGCCAGGCGTGATGTGCCGGTAATTTTCCTGACCGCGAAAGACCGTCTCGACGACAAGATTAAAGGCCTGCAACTGGGTGCCGATGATTACCTCGTCAAACCATTTTCATTTGCAGAACTGCTATTGCGCGTGCGCACCATACTGCGTCGCGGCGTTACCCGTGACACCCGTGATGCAGATATGTTCCAGATCGGTGACCTGCAATTTGATGCGATCAAACACAGGGTCACACGGCAGGGCGTGCAGATCGTGCTGACAAAAAAAGAATTCATGCTGCTGCATTTGCTCATCAAACGACAGGGCGAAGCCCTGTCCCGTTCCGTCATCGCATCCCAGGTTTGGGACATGAATTTTGACAGCGACACCAATGTCGTCGATGTGGCCGTGAAACGCCTGCGTGCAAAAATTGACGCGCCCTTTGAACAAAAACTCATCCATACCGTGCGCAGCGTAGGCTATATGTTTTCGGACCAGCCATGAGATTCTGGAACAACTGGGAACTGCGCTACCGCGTCGCTGCGCTGTTTGGCCTGGTGGCCTGTCTGGTCATGGCCGGACTGGGTTTCTACCTGTATGCATCGGTCAGGCAGACGATGGAGATGCGCGCTGACTATACCCTGATAGGCAGGGTAGAACATTTCCGCAATCTCTTCCATGACCTGTACGACATCCAGCAGATGGAAGAACGTCCGGGCTTGTTTGAAAGCATGCTCGGCAATGAACAAGACGTGCGCATTTTCAAACGTGTTGGTGATGCGCCGTTTATACAGGTGAACCCTGGCAAGCTGAACCCGCCCGCCATGTCCGCCGTGCCGGTAGGAACAGCCATCAACATCGATGCACTGCACACCGGGCAAGCTGACGATCGCGTGCGTGTGCGCTGGGTGACGGCGCTGGCCAAGCTGGGTAGCAACAAGGATACGATAGAGATCACGGCAGCCTACGTCATGACCCAGGAGTCCAGGGTCCTGTCCACCTATCTGTACCGCGTCATGGCCGCAGTCGCCCTCACTGCCCTACTGACCACGGCACTGGCTTTCATCATCCTTCGCCGTGGCCTGCGGCCCATCCAACTCATGCATGACAAAGCAGCAGAAATCACCCCGGCCAAATTGTCGGTGCGCTTTGGCATGCAAGACGCCCCTCCGGAATTACGCTCACTGACTGAGGCGTTTGATGCCATGCTCGACAGGCTGGAAAAAGGCTACCAGCATCTGAACCAGTTTTCTGCAGACCTCGCTCACGAAGTGCGTACACCCGTCAACATCATGATGGGCCAGTCACAAGTCGCCCTGCGCCAGGCCAGAAGCGCGGCTGAATATGAGCAGGTATTGGAATCGAATGTGGAAGAATTATCCCGCCTGGCACGCATCATAGAAAACATCCTGTTTCTCGCCAATGCCGACCAGGACACAGTCGTCGCAGACCGGGTAGAAATTGATATGGCGGCTGAGCTGGAAAAGATTGCCGACTATTTTGAGCCACTGGCAGAAGAAAAACAGATGCGCTTTGAAGTCACGGCAAATGGCAGCATCTTTGCCAACCTCATCATGTGGCGTCGCGCTGTCAATAACCTGGCATTGAATGCCATACGCTATGGCAAATCCGGTACGGCAATCCAGCTGATCGGCGGGCAAAATGAAGGTACTGCTGTGATCTCTGTCATCAATCAATGTGAGGCACCACAGCCACCCGATACAGACCGCATGTTCGATCGCTTTTATCGCGGCGATGCATCACGCAGTGCCTACACGGAATCGAACGGCCTGGGCCTGTCCATCGTGCGTGCCATCATGCATCTGCATCATGGTGCGGCCGATGTGACCTATCTGACGCAGGAAAATACCCTCTGTTTTACCCTGTCGTTTCCAGACAAGGGCGTCAGCAAATGAAGTATGGCTATGGCTTCAGGCAACTAGCCTTGCTCTTCAGCATAAGAAAAATAAATCTTGTCTTTGGCGGCTTCGATGCCTGCTACGCGCCTTGGCCCGCCTTTTTTCAAGGGCTTCAAATTCCAGCTCACATCGCATGCACCATTTGTCTTGCCCGGCTTGCCAAAACGCTCGGCCAGGATTTTTTTCATTGCCTCACACTTGTCGGCACCAGTAAAACTCGCCTGTATCATACTGACCGTTGGCGTCTCACTACCTGAAATTGTCAGGCTCTCGACATCGGTATTTTTAGTGCATTCAACGTTACCATTTTTAATCAGGTCAACACCGGTACGTGTACTCTTCTTGCACAAACCATTCAACGGCGCCAGGATTTTGCTGAACGACATATCGAAAACCCTGGGCTTGCTGATGGCATCGAATACTTGTTCAAAGGGTGTGGTTTCTGCATGGGCATGCAATGCGGGGAAGGCAAACAAGAGGAATAGTAATTTTTTCACGAATTGGTTTTCTATATGTTGAATATATTATGTTGGCAAAGCAGATAATGAACGACGAATCATTTCCTGTCACCCTCGCATAAAAAAAACCCCGCGAATTTCTTCGCGAGGCTGTCTTCAAGCAGGGCATGTCTATGCCCTAACCAGCCCTGGCCTTACCGTTACGTTACACATAAGCCATCAATTCAGCGACGATACCGCGCTTCTGCCAGGCATTATTGTTCATGCTCATCCAGGAAGGAGACACCAGGCCCGCCAGTAAAATCAGCAATAACAAGACACTATTTTTATGGAAACAATTCTTAAATCGAACTCCCGCTTAAGAGACTGATCAAGTGTATTAAGCATGTGGGTAAATATCGACCACAAAACTTACGCCGAGTCCGGCACAGCGCAGCATGAATTGCGGACTCAATTCCACGGCATAGTTGCGGTTGCCATATGAACTGGCTTTCAAATGTATGCGTGCGCCCTGTTCTCTCAGCATCAATAAGAATTGCGTATGTGGTGTCAGCTCATCGAATACCTCTGCCATGGCATCTTCCAGCGAGATATCTGTGGAAAGATATTCACCACGCTCAAATGGATCAGCGAACCAATAACTTTCGGCATATTTCCCATCCAATAATTGTCCCCTGGGAGTCTGGCGCTGCATACCGCACATCTGGGCGTGCCTGGGCGTAATACCCAAGCGCTTGGTGATGAATGAAGGATCGATATTGGGATGCCAGATTTGCAGGGAAAGGCGATAGGAATAATTTTGCAATACAGACTTTCTCTAAATATTTTGAAATTTAAAACAGTTGATTCAGTTCCTTCCATTCTTCCCGAAAAAATTCTACGTCGAATCATGAAACTGAAAAATCTACAGCATTTTAACAAGCACCTGATTGAAAACATAGTCGGTGAAAAAAGTCCATCGCATATAAAAAAAGCCCCAAGAATTTCTTCAAGGGGCTCCTCATGAATCCGGCAATGCAAAACTTTAACCAGCCTTGGCCTTACCGTTACGTTCCACATAAGCCATCAATTCACCAACAATCCCGCGTCTGAAAGCCAGTACGCAGACAATGAAAATCAGACCAGTGACGATGGTGACTGAGTCACCTATGGAGCGGAACCATTCTATCGTCGTGATGTTCGCCAGCAGGTTGCCAAGGTCGCCGAGTTTGTTTTCCAACGCGATGATGATGATGGCACCAACTATCGGGCCTACCAGCGTGCCCAGACCGCCCACCAGGGTCATCAGCACGACCAGGCCAGACATGGACCAGTGTACGTCCGTCAGCGTCTCAAAACCCAGTACCAGGGTTTTGGTGGCACCTGCCAGGCCAGCGAGAGCAGCTGACAACACGAAGGCCATGAGTTTGTAGCGATCTACGTCATAACCGAGTGAGATCGCGCGTGGCTCATTTTCCTTGACGGCTTTCAAGACCTGGCCGAACGGTGAATGCACGGTACGCATGACGATGGCAAATCCGGCAATCGCCACCACCAGCACAAAGTAATACAGTGTCAGGTCAGAACTCAGATCAACCATGCCCAGCAGTTTGCCGCGTGGTACACCTTGTAAACCATCTTCACCACCCGTGAACTTGGCCTGCAGGAAAACGAAGTAGAGCATCTGCGCCAGCGCCAGCGTAATCATGGTGAAGTAAATACCCTGGCGGCGTATCGCCAGTGCACCCATCACCAGGCCTATCAGGGCTGCCGCCCCTACGCCCAGCAGGATGCCCAGCTCAGTCGGTAAACCGGCATCGCGCAAGGCCCAGCCCGCGATATAACCGGCGGCACCAAAGAAGGCAGCATGACCAAAAGACAGCAGGCCGGTAAAACCGATGAGCAAATTAAACGCACAGGCAAACAGGGCGAAGCACAAGAGCTTCATCAGGAACACCGGATAGATAATAAACGGTGCCGCCAGTAACAGGGCAAAAGCAATGCCGTAACTGATTTTCTTATTCATGGTGGCTCCGTTTATTTTTCTTTACCGAACAAACCGGCAGGGCGGATCATCAAGACGATGGCCATGACGATAAACACGACCGTCGCCGACAGCTCAGGATAAAACACCCGCGTCAGACCTTCGATAATGCCCAGGCCCAGACCTGTCAAAATCGAACCCAGGATAGAGCCCATGCCACCAATCACCACTACCGCAAACACCGTGATAATCAGGTTGGACCCCATCAAAGGCGACACTTGTATCACCGGTGCTGCCAGCACACCGGCAAAAGCCGCCAGTGCCACACCAAAGCCATAAGTCAGCGTGACCATCAAGGGTACATTGACACCAAAGGCTTCCACCAGTTTGGGGTTTTCAGTACCGGCACGCAGGTAGGCACCCAGCTTGGTTTTTTCTATGACGAACCAGGTCGCAAAGCAGACCACCAGCGAAGCCACCACCACCCAGGCACGGTAATTAGGCAGGATCATGAAGCCAAGATTGGTCGCTCCCGTCAGCGCTTCCGGCACTTGATATGGCTGACCGGATACACCGTAGATGGAACGGAATACTCCTTCCAGCATCAGCGTAATACCAAAGGTCAGCAGCAAGCCATACAAATGATCCAGCTTGTACAGCCAGCGCAGCATGGTCTTTTCTATGACGATACCAAACAGCCCCACCAGCAAAGGCGCAAGCAGCAGCATGGCCCAGTAATTGATGCCAAAATAATTCATGCCCATCCACGCGAGGAAGGCACCCATCATATACAGGGCGCCATGGGCAAAGTTAATCACATTGAGCAAGCCAAAAATCACAGCCAGCCCCAGAGACAGCATCGCGTAAAACGAGCCGTTGACCAAGCCCAGCAAAAGCTGGCTCAGCATCGCTTGCAGCGGAATACCAAATATTTCCATGGCACGCTAAATAAAAAATGGATGGAAAGGTGAAGACCTCTCAACACAGAGGCACAGAGACACAGAGAAAATCAAGAGAAAAGCCCTTATTTCCTGGCTGATCAGTAAGCAATTTTCTAGTGAAAGCCCCTAAACTGAACGGCATTCATTTCTTCAAACAATAAGGTCGCGACGAAGTCCGCGACCTCACACCTCAAATTACAGACACAGCATAAAATTCAATTCCCGGGATGCAGAGCAAGGCGCAAAACACAGCAATACTTTAGTATTGCGAGGCTTTGCAACGCCGCTATGCGCCCGAGAATTGGATTTCAATCATTTCCAGAGGGAGCATTTGGATTCGGATTTAGTCGTAAATGCCTGCTCACCCGGAATAGTCTGCGCCACTTTGTAATAATCCCAAGGCTCTTTAGACTCAGCACTGGATTTCACTTGCATGAGATACATATCATGGATCATGCTGCCGTCACCGCGGATGTAACCGTTTTTCGCATAGATGTCATTGATCTTGGCAGCCTTCAGTTTTTCCAAGACCTTGGCTGTGTCATCCGTACCGGCAGCCTTGACCGCATTCAGGTAAGTCAGGGTGGCCGAGTAATCAGCTGCTTGCAGGCTGGAAGGCATTTTCTTCATTTTTTCGAAGTAGCGGCGTGACCATTTGCGCGCTTCTTCGTTTTGATTCCAATACCAGCTATCGGTCAGATACATACCTTGCGTAGCGTTCAGGCCCAGTGAGTGGATGTCATTGATAAACATCAGCAAGCCAGCCAGTTTCATGGTCTTGGTGACGCCAAATTCATTCGCTGCTTTTACGGCATTGATGGTGTCACCGCCAGCATTTGCCAGACCCAGGATTTGTGCCTTGGAAGCTTGTGCCTGCAGCAGGAAAGAAGAGAAGTCAGATGCTGACAAAGGATGTTTGACCGAGCCTGCAACCGTGCCGCCATTGGCTTTGACAACATTGGCAGTATCACTTTCCAGCGACGCGCCGAAGGCGTAATCGGCTGTCAGGAAATACCAGCTTTTACCGCCCTGTTTAACCACGGCAGAACCTGTACCCTTGGCCAGCGCCACGGTGTCATAGGCATAATGCACGGTGGTTGGTGCGCATTCTTCATTGGTCAGGCGGGCAGAGCCAGCACCTATGGAAATAAAGACGCGTTTCTTTTCTGCGGCCACTTTTGCCATCGACAAAGAAGTACCTGAATTGGTGCCGCCTATCAGCATATCGACGCCATCACGGTCAAACCATTCACGGGCGCGGCTGGCTGCGATATCGGCCTTGTTTTGGTGGTCGGCTGTGACCAGTTCAATTTTCTTGCCCAGTACTGTGCCGCCAAAATCGGCAATCGCCATCTTGATCGCTTCTGCACCGCCCTGACCATCAATATCAGAATACAGGCCGGAAATATCGGTGATGAAACCGATCTTGACCGTGTCACCAGAAATCTGCGCATTTGCATTCAGCGCCAGGCCTGCCAGTGCAGCGGAAACAGCGAGACTTGCTACTTTTAATTTCGTGAATGTTGCTTTCATGCGTCTTCTCCAATCGTATTTTTATTCAAATCTGCATCACCAAGACAGCGAGACAGTTACCTACACATCCTGAGCACTCAAATTACACACCCAACAACTCATTCAAGACCGGCATTTTTTCCTGCAATTGCGCAGACGCAAAACTCTCTACGATCTGCCCATGCTCCATGACATAAAACCTGTCCGCCAGCGGAGCAGCAAAGCGGAAATTCTGTTCGACCATGACGATGGTATAACCCTTGGATTTCAACATCGTGATCATGCGCGCCAGGGCCTGGACGATAACCGGTGCCAGGCCTTCGGAAATTTCATCGAGCAATAGCAAACGCGCACCCGTGCGCAAGATGCGCGCCACTGCCAGCATCTGTTGTTCACCACCAGACAGGCGTGTACCCTGGCTGTTTTTACGCTCGGCCAGATTGGGGAACATCTCGTAAATCTCGGCCACCGACATACCCTTGTTCTCTTTCGATACCGAGGGTGGCAGCATCAGGTTTTCTTCTGTGGATAAGGATGAAAATATCCCCCGCTCTTCCGGGCAATAACCCACGCCCAGATGCGCCACTTTATGGGTAGGCAGGTGGATAGCCTCTTGCCCATTGATCTTGATCGAACCCTTGCGAGCGCCAGTCAGGCCAACGATGGCGCGCATGGTGGTCGTGCGCCCGGCACCGTTGCGGCCAAGTATGGTGACGACTTCGCCCTGGTTCACTTTCAAATTCACGTCATGCAGGATATGCGATTCGCCATACCAGGCTTGCAGGCCGGTAATTTCCAGCGCAGGATTTGTACTCGTATTTTTACTCGTGGCACTCATGCATGCGCCCCTTCCAGCTCGCCGCTGGTACTGCCCATATAGGCTTCCATGACTTTGGGATTGGTAGACACTTCTTTATAAGTGCCCTCGGCCAGCATGGCACCGCGCTGCAAGACCGAGATCTTGTCGCAAATACCTGACACCACGTTCATATTATGTTCCACCATGAGGATAGTGCGTCCAGCCGACACCTTCTTGATCAGCTCGGTCACGCGATGCACATCTTCGTGACCCATGCCCTGAGTAGGTTCATCCAGCAACATCATTTCCGGCTCCATCGCCAGGGTGGTGGCGATTTCCAGCGCACGCTTGCGGCCATAGGGCAAGTCTACTGTGACTGTGTCGGCAAAGGAAGTCAGGTCAACTTCAGCCAGCAACTCCATGGCCCGCGCATTGAGCTGGTTCAACGACTGCGCGCTTTTCCAGAAATGGAAAGAGGTGCCCAGTTTTCTTTGCAAGCCTATGCGCACATTTTCCATGACGGTCAGGTGTGGGAACACTGCTGAAATCTGGAATGAACGTATGATGCCCTGCCGCGCAATCTGGGCCGGTTTGGCCGAGGTGATGTCGCGGCCATTGAACAGGATTTGTCCCGAAGTCGGGACAAGAAATTTGGTCAGCAAATTGAAACAGGTGGTCTTGCCGGCACCGTTAGGGCCGATCAGGGCGTGGATATGCCCACGCTGTACCTGCAAATTGACATCGCTTACAGCGGTAAAGCCCTTGAACTCTTTGGTCAAGCGCTTAGTCTCCAGGATGACGTCGGTCATCTCTTCTCCTTATTGTCTGGCTCATGGTTATTAATCCAACGCGACAACACTTCCTTATTTTTTTGGAAGTTTTTTATATTAGCTTTTTATAGTACCCAGCAAATGGATTTCTAAACAATACGGTATAACTACTGTAAGTAATTCCACGCAGAAATTGCAAGCCTTCATTTTCCCAATATACTCTGCGCTGCCTTCTCTGCAATCATCACCGTCGGTGAGTTGGTATTACCTGAAGTTATAGTCGGCATGATGGACGCATCGGCCACGCGCAGGCCAGCTATGCCTATGACGCGCAAGCTGCTGTCGACTACCGCCAGTGCATCATCTGCACGTCCCATTTTGCAAGTACCTACCGGGTGGAAGATCGTCGTGCCTATATCCCCTGCCGCTCTCGCCAGTTCTTCTTCCGTCTGGAACTGTACACCAGGCTTCATTTCTTCAGGCTGATATTTTTGCAAGGAGGGCGCGGCGATGATCTTGCGGGTCAGCTTTAGCGAGTCAGCGGCGATCTTGCGGTCTTCTGGCGTCGTCAGGTAATTGGGCACGATCTTCGGCGCTGCCGCCGCATCATTGCTGGCAATGCGGACATGGCCACGCGAAGTAGGGCGCAGGTTACAGACACTGGCCGTGAACGCCGGGAAATCATGCAGGGGGTCGCCAAATTTCTCCAGCGACAAGGGTTGCACATGGTATTGCAGATTAGGTGTCGCCTGGCTGGTATCCGAGCGGGTAAATGCGCCCAGTTGCGACGGTGCCATCGACATGGGGCCACTCTGGAACAATGCGTATTCCAGTCCTATGCGCGCCTTGCCTAGCAGGCTATTCGCCATCTTGTTGAGCGTTTTGGCACCAGTGATCTTGAATGCAGAACGTATCTGCAAATGGTCTTGCAGATTACCGCCAACGCCAGGCAAGGCATGCGCAACATCAACCCCTGCCTGTTGCAAATGTGCTGCATCACCTATGCCGGATAATTGCAAAATCTGTGGTGAACCTATGGCTCCTGCTGCCAGCACGGTTTCTTTCATGGATTCTGCAAACCAGCTGCGACCTCCCCCTATGAATTCCACACCTGTGCAGCGCTTGCCTTGTTCATCGTTCCTGATGACCAGCTTTTGCACCTGGCAACCGGTCATGATGGTCAGATTGCTTCGTTCAGCTGCTGGCTTCAGGAAAGCCTTGGCAGCATTCCAGCGTATACCGCGTTTCTGGTTCACATCAAAATAGCCACAGCCCTCATTATTGCCACGGTTAAAGTCATCCGTGTTAGGAATGCCGACTTCGGCTGCTGCACTGCGGAAAGCATCCAGGATTTCCCAGGACAGCCTTTGTTTTTCCACCCGCCATTCACCGCCTTTACCATGGAATTCTGCATCACCTCCGTGGTGGTCTTCGCTCTTCTTGAACAGCGGCAAGACATGCTCCCAGCGCCAGCTATCGTCACCTGTCAGCTCTGCCCATTGCTGGTAATCCCTTTCCTGGCCACGCATATAAATCATGCCATTGATGGATGAACTGCCACCCAGCACCTTGCCACGCGGATAAATCAGGCTGCGGCCATTCAGGCCTGCTTCTGCCTCGGTACGTAACATCCAGTCTGTGCGCGGATTATTGATGCAGTACAAATAACCAACGGGGATATGTATCCACACATAATCATCCTTGCCACCCGCTTCTATCAACAAAACCCTATTCTCAGGATTCTTGCTGAGGCGGTTTGCCAGTACGCAACCTGCAGTACCGGCACCGACGACGATGTAATCAAACTGTCCTGCTGCTTCCATACCGTTTTCCTTAATTCTAATTAGGCTTGCATTTCCGCGACCAGCGCAGCCATCAGTTCCGCCACACTCATATCTCTGGTAGCTGCCATGCCCTGCCCGCCCCACATCGACATCAGGCCGGTGTTATTTGCCTTGGCAGCGGCTGCGCGTATCGCCCCCGTCAATGCATTCTGTATGGGATAGGCTGGTACCTTATCTGCAACCGCATCCATGATTTGCATGAAATGATTGTCCAGACCACGGGCAATACGGCCAGAAAAAGCCCGGGTCTGGCGTGTGCTGTCGCTACTGCTTTCCAGCAGGCCTTGTTTATAAGCTGGGTGTATCGCCGATTCCTTGGTCGTCAGGAATGCCGTGCCCATCTGCACCATCTGTGCGCCTGCCTGCAGCACGTGCTTGATCTGCCTGCCATCCATGATGCCGCCAGCGGCGATGATGGGTATTTGCATATGCGGCTTGCAGGCTTCCAGCAAGGCAAACAGGCCCAGTGTCGAATCTTTTTGCGCACCGATGAAAGTGCCACGATGCCCACCTGCCTCTACCCCTTGCAGGCAAACAGCATCCGCCCCCATGGCTTGCCAGACTATGGCTTCCTGCAGATTGGTGGCGGTACCCACCACCTTTATTCCAGCATCATGCAGTCGCTGCAACTGGCTGCCGTGCAAGACATCGAAAGTAAAACTGGCCACGGCAGGGCGGGCTGTGATCAAGGCATCGAGCTGGGCTTCAAAGTCTTCACACCAGCGGGTTGGGGTAGGCAGGTTGTCCCAGCCCAGTTCCTGACAAACCGGTTGCAGCAAGAGCTTGGCTGCTTCCAGAGCTGCAAAATCGACTTGTGGCCGGGTTTGTACGAACAGGTTAATCGCGAAAGGTTTGTCCGTCAGTCTTCTGATGTGTTCGGCCTGTTCTATGATGGCCAGCGGCGTCAGCAGGGGGGCTGCCAGGGAGCCCAGGCCGCCTGCATTCGACACTGCGGCCACCAGTTCCGGGGTGGTGGCGCCACCGGCCATGGGGGCCTGGATGATGGGGTGGGGGCAGAGGGTTGGCAGGCTGGGCATTTAGGGCGCTCCTTTAAATTTGATTTAGCAACAAATGGGAATTCGGTTCTTTTACTCGCATTGATTAATGATTTGCTTTGAACGCTAACTCATTTACTCACTTCTGTCACTTTTATAAATTGCTCTTTAAACGTTTGGTCTTTGAACTACATTTGTCACCATGTTTCGATTGCAGGTCGGGGGTAGCCCGACAGCTACATTCTTTTCTTGTCTCGCCAAGAAAAGAACGCAAAAGAAGGCGACCGAGGCGTCGCTGCCCCCTAAAGGGGGTTCCCGTTTGTGCGGTACAAAAAATGGGAAGGTCCGAAACTCGCTGCGCTCAGACAGCGGCCCTTCTTTTTCCATTTTCTGTACCGCACAAACGGCATCGACACATCGGAGCGGCAAAATTCAAAAACAACGGCAACCCCAAAAACACGGGTTAATTGACCATGCACAACTGCATATGCATAACGGTCGCATTGACGTTGCTTTTGACTCTGTTTTTGATCTTCAACCGCTTGGGACGATGTAATTTGTGCGCCACAGAAAATGGATCAGAAAGCTTCGTTGTTTGAGCGAAGCGAGTTTCGAAGCTTTCCCATTTTTTGTGGCGCACAAATTATGCTGAAGCGTAGCGTAAGCACCCGAAGGGCGAGTCTGCGGTCGCCTTTCTTTGAATACTTTCTTTGGCGAAGCAAAGAAAGTATTTCGGTCGCCGGGCCGAGACCCGGCTTGTGTCCACGGAGGGCAATCCATTTCAAACTATAAACGTATACAACGAACGCCGCTGGGCTCCTGCCTGCGCAGGAGCGACGACAATCTGATTGCCGTTTATCGACAGAACCCCATCCTCATCCCGACCTTATCCTTGAAGGAGAAGGAGCCCGTTCGCCGCTACTTCGCCACCGGCATCGTAAACTCCGCCCCTTTATCTATGCTATCCGGCCACCTCTGCATGATGGATTTATAACGCGTATAAAAACGTATGCCCTCTTCGCCATAGGCATGTACATCGCCAAATAAAGAACGCTTCCAGCCGCCAAAAGAATGCCAGGCCATGGGCACAGGAATAGGCACATTGATGCCCACCATGCCGACCTGGATACGGCGTGAGAATTCGCGTGCGGTGTTGCCGTCCGAGGTAAACAAAGACACGCCGTTACCAAATTCATGGCGGTTGATGAGTTCAACAGCAGAGGCAAAATCAGGGACGCGGACTACGCATAAAACTGGTCCAAAAATTTCTTCGCGATGTATTTTCATGCCCTCTTTGACATGGTCAAACAGGCAGCCGCCAAGGAAGAAACCTTCTTCATGGCCGGGCACTTTCAGGCCACGGCCATCGACCAGCAATTGCGCGCCTTCGGCTATGCCTTCAACGATATAAGACTCGATTTTTGCCTTGTGCTGAGCTGTCACTACCGGGCCCATTTCGGCATCAGACTCCATGCCGTTTTTGATCTTCAAGGCTTCAACCCTGGGTACTAAAGCTTCGACAAGTTTGTCAGCCACATTGCCTACGGCAACAGCGACCGAGATCGCCATGCAGCGTTCGCCGGCAGAGCCATAGGCTGCCCCCATCAGGGCATCAACGGCTTGTTCAAGGTTGGCGTCGGGCATGACGACCAGGTGGTTTTTTGCGCCGCCCAAAGCCTGAACGCGCTTACCCATGCGGGTGCCTTCACTATAGATGTATTCAGCGATAGGAGTGGAACCTACGAAGGAAATCGCAGAGACATCGGGATGCTCTAGCAGGGCATCAACAGCCACTTTATCGCCCTGCACGACATTGAAAACACCATCCGGCAAACCAGCTTTTTTGAGCAGCTCAGCTATCAACAAAGAGCAGGAAGGGTCACGTTCAGACGGTTTCAAGATGAAGGTATTGCCCGTCGCTATCGCCAGCGGTGCCATCCACATCGGTACCATGAAAGGGAAGTTGAAAGGCGTGATGCCAGCCGTCACACCCAGTGGTTGGCGCAGGTTGTAATTGTCGATGCCGCCGCCGATGTTGTCCGAGAATTGCGACTTCAATAGTTGAGGCATTCCACAGGCAAATTCGACGATTTCTATGCCGCGTGTGACTTCACCCATGGCATCCGACAAAACCTTGCCATGTTCGCGGGTGATCAGGGTTGCCATTTCCTTGTGATGCTGGTCCAGCAATTCCTTGAACTTGAACATCACACGGGCGCGTTTTAGCGGCGCAGTTTCTGCCCAGGCCGGTGCAGCGGCTTTGGCGGCAGCGATGACGGCGTGTACCTCCTCTATGCTGGCGAGGGCAACACTGCCCGTCACTTCACCGGTGGCAGGATTGAATACATCTTGCTGGCGACCACTGCCGGATGCATAAGACTGGCCATTCATATAATGCGCAATTGTGGATGTCATAAGTAAACCTTGGGGATAAGTTCCGTCTTACGGAAAGATGCGCACCACAATAATCGACTACCCTCACTAAATCCAATGAGTTATTATCAATAGCAATATAAGGATTGCTAATAATGGACTTGACACAATTACGTGCTTTTGTCGCTGTCGCCAGGGCAGCCAACCTGACCCGCGCGGCAGAGCAATTGCATGTGACCCAGCCTGCCGTCAGCCTGCAAATCAAATCCCTGCAAGAGAGCTTGCAACTGACTTTATTCACACGCAGTGCCAGCGGCATGCGTCTGACCAATGATGGAGCCAGGCTGTTACCCCTGGCAGAAAAAGTCATCGCCAGCATGGGTGAATTCCGCCAGACGGCACAGGCCTTGCACAGCACCATTTCTGGGGAGCTGGCGATAGGGACGATACTGGATCCCGAATTCACCCGCCTCGGGGTATTTTTGAAACGTCTGGTCGAGACTTATCCACAGTTATCTACAAAATTGCAGCAAGGTATGTCGGGCACAGTCTTGCAACAAGTACGGGCTGGTAGCCTGGACGTCGGTTTTTACCTGGGCCAGCCGCCAGATGACGGCAAAACACCTTGTCATAGCCTGGTGCTGACGCCATTTACTTATCGCGTGGTGGCACCCTATGGCTGGAAACACCGGGTAGCGGGCCAGGGCTGGGCCAGCCTGGCCACTTTACCGTGGCTGTGGACACCGGCAGAATCTGCCCATCATCGTCTATTAAGTAAAATCTTCGCCGAACTTGATGTCATTCCCAATAAAGTGGCGCTGGTGGACCAGGAGCCCAGCATGCTGGACCTGGTCAAGTCTGGCGTGGGCCTGAGCCTGATACGCGATTCCATCGCCATACGCGAAGCCCATGCCCATGGACTGGTGATTGCTGACGCGGTCAGCATCACGACTGAATTGAGCTTCATTTGTCAGGAAAAACGACAAAATGAAGCCATGATCGCAGCTAGTTTTGCCTTATTGAAAACGATCTGGGCCTAGACTGCAGACAAAGCCGTCAATCAGGAGAAAATATCTGCCTCTGGGGCAAATTCAGCGGTATATTTCCACAGATTATCTTCATCGGAAACCTGCGTCGTGAAATCCTTGAAATCCTGCCTGGTTTTGTGTCTGGCCATTGCTCCTGCCATCAGCCATGCAGATACGATCAAACTATTGATACAGGAATTCGCGCCTTTCACGCATACCGATGCCAAGACAGGAGAAATTCAAGGGGCCCTGACTGAAAAAATACAGGAAATCCTGAAACGTGCTGGCGATAGCTATATCATCAGCAGCACCTCACTGGCACGCGGACTGAGTTCCACCCTCAATGACGACAATACCTGTTTGTTTGGTTTTCGCCGTACGCCCGAGAGGGAAAATCTGTATAAATGGGTGGGCCCGTTAGTCACTGACAACTGGGTGTTGTATGGCCGCAAAACCGATAGCTTGCTATTGAAAAATTTTGAAGATGCCAAATCCTATTCCATAGGCTCGTACAAAAATGCCGCAACAGGCATACAGCTCAGCGAACAAGGCTATAAGATAGAATTCGCCAATCAGGATGAAGACAATCCACGTCTCCTGGTCAATAACCGGCTGCGTTACTGGATAGTTTCAGAAGCGCATGGCATGGTCATTGCCCAGCAGCTGGGATTTGCCAATGATATAGTGCGGGCCATCAAATACAAAAGCCAGGAGTTGAATATGTTGTGCAACGCCCGCATGGACAAGCAACGCATAGAGCTATACAACAAAATCAACAAAGAACTGGATAACGACGGCACCATGGAAAAAATCACACGCAAATACGGAATTAAATAATGGCCAGATCAACCAAGGCCGCCTATGCCGTCAATCGCCTGCGTGAGCGCAGCAATAATGCCCCCTATTCCATGGTCAGCCTCGCCGATGGCCGCTTTTCCCTGACCCTGGCCAATCTGGAACAGCCAGATGAATTACCAGTCAGCGTCAGCGAGGCCATGGAAATGGATGAATTTGTCGCCTACGTCAACAGCCTGCAAAAACTGGCTCCCAAAAAAGCCAGCAAGCTCGATGTCGCCTTTGAAAAAAAACTCCAGGCCGCCAAGCAAAAGTAATAGGCAACACAGCAAGCCCATTATTAATTAATATATATGCAAAATTGTAGCTGTCAGATCTCCTGTCATTTCATAGGCAAGCCCGAGCTTGCCTGAAATCCCGGTTGGCATCTGGCACCAGCAGTTTTGCGATCATATTTTTATAAGGAAAACCGTATGAAATACACTTGCCTCAGCGCCCTGCTCGCCAGCGCGCTACTGACTGGCATCTTGCCTGTATCAACTGCCCAGGCACAAGCACCTGATAGCGTAGTCGTCAGCAAACTCACAAAAATCGATGAAAAAGTCGGCACAGGAAAAGAAGCCATCATAGGAAGTTCTGTGAACGTGCATTACACAGGCTGGATACACGACCCCTTTGCCAACAGGGAGCGTGGTAAAAAGTTTGATAGCTCGGTGGGCCAACAACCGTTTTCATTTACTGTCGGCGCAGGCCGTGTCATCAAAGGCTGGGAACAAGGCGTTGCTGGCATGAAGGTGGGTGGCAAACGCACCCTGGTTATTCCGCCAGAACTGGCATATGGCGCGGCAGGTGCTGGCAATGGCCTGATACCACCAAATTCGTATTTGATCTTTGATATTGAGTTGCTGGATGTAAAGTAAACGCCTGGCACATTAGACGCCTTTGGCGTGCTTGCTGGCCTTCATCAAGAGGTCGGCTCGCCTTTGTTTTCTGGTATATCTGGCCACATCGAGTCATAGGAATAAATCGCGTAAAAGAAAATCGAGATGGCCAAAACAGTCGCTAAAGTGCCCGCAAAAAACAGGGCGCTCAAGCCCGTGGGAAAAATATACTGATACCAGGCAACCAGGCAAGCAGCGACCATGGCAAAAAATGCCAGGACGATCAAGCGACGGCTTTTGCGCATGGTGCCAAAGCCCATCAGCAGCAGCACCAGCAAGGACAAAGAAAAATTGAGTAAACCCGGCACAAAATTGCCTTTCTTGCTTAATATTAAATTAATAATCTACTATATCAAATTCGACTCTGTTTGCCATTACACAACAGACTTAATTTGTAACGAGACGTCAACATCAGCCTGAATATATTCAGTCTATGTTGTCCTGTACTCCTTTCATGAGCGGCCAGACGCATCAGGAATTTTTATGACATATCTGCTTGCACTAGATCAGGGCACCTCCAGTTCGCGCAGCATCATCTTCAATCACCAGGGTGAAGTGATAGCCACCGCCCAGCAAGAGTTTCGCCAGATTTTTCCGCAACCGGGCTGGGTAGAACATGAGGCCATGGAAATCTGGCAAAGTCAGTTTGCCACCTGCCAGCAAGTCATGCGCAAAGCCGGTTTGCAGGCAAATGACATCGCTGCCATAGGCATCACCAATCAACGTGAAACCACAGTATTGTGGGACAGGAAAAGTGGGCAACCGCTCTACCATGCCATCGTCTGGCAAGATCGCCGTACCGAAGCCTATTGTGATGAGCTGCGCCAGCAAGGCTATGCCGATCGCATACAGGCAAAAACCGGTTTGATACTCGACCCTTATTTTTCTGCCACCAAGCTGAAATGGTTGCTCGATGAGCTCCCGGACGCCCGCCGTCGCGCTCTGGCAGGTGAACTGGCCTTTGGCACCATAGACAGCTGGCTGGCCTGGCAACTCAGTGAAGGCAAATTGCATGTCACCGATGTCAGCAATGCTTCGCGCACCATGCTGTACAACATCCATGAAGGCAAGTGGGATGAAGAATTGCTGGCCTGGTTTGACATCCCCAAAGCCGTCTTGCCTGAGGTTTTACCCTCCAGCCACAAGTTTGGGCAAACCAGCTTACTGGGCTCCGCCATCCCGATCGCCGGTATTGCCGGTGACCAGCAGGCAGCCCTGTTTGGCCAGGCTTGTTTTACCCCTGGCATGGCAAAAAATACCTATGGCACGGGTTGCTTCATGCTCATGCATACAGGCGAGCAATGCCCAAGTTCGCAAAATGGCTTGATCAGCACAGCAGCCTGCCAGACCGATAGTCGCTCCCAATATGCACTCGAGGGCAGCGTCTTCATCGGCGGTGCCGTGGTGCAATGGCTCAGGGATGGCTTGAAAGCCATACAACATTCACCCGACGTGGAACAACTGGCCGCCAGCGTGCCCGATTCTGGCGGCGTGGTCTTTGTACCCTCCTTCACCGGCCTGGGAGCACCTTACTGGGTGCCTGCGGCCAAGGGTGCCATCCTGGGCCTGAGCCGCGGTAGTACGGTTGCCCATATTGCCCGGGCCGCGCTCGAATCCATCGCCTTCCAAAGTACCGCTCTATTGCAGGCCATGGTCAGGGATGCGGTATTCCCCATCCGTGAATTGCGGGTAGACGGTGGTGCGGCAGCCAATAATATGTTGCTACAATTCCAGGCTGATTTATTGGGCATACCCGTAATACGCCCCAAAGTCACGGAAACCACAGCCCTGGGCGCGGCCTATCTGGCAGGTCTGGCTGTCGGTATTTATCAAAATATGGAAGAATGCGCAACACAATGGCAAATGGACAGGCAATTCAGCCCGTCCATGAGCCGCGACGAAGCGAATAATCTCATGCAAAATTGGGAAGTCGCGATAGGAAAAGTAAGATAATCCGTGCAATCTATCCATAGCCTGGATAGGCACTTTATTAACAGATGAAAGACCGGAGAATAAAAATGAAGATCATCAAATGGTCAGCAGGCATACTGCTTATTGCAATTGCATTGATAGTGGCGATAGCCTATTCCTTGCCGAATGAATACAAAGTCAGCCGCAGTGTCGTGATACGTTCCACACCAGCATTACTCTTCCCCATGATAGCCAGCCCCAAGGAATGGAAAAACTGGTCAGTCTGGAACCAGCGTGACCCCGATATGAAACTGGAATTTTCCGGACCAGAATCTGGCGCAGATGCCGCCTGGGAATGGAAAAGCAAGTCACAAGGTAATGGCGGCATGAAGATCACCCATGTGGGCCCGAATCGCATCATAGACTATGAATTACATTTTGAAGGCATGGGTAAACCATCCACTGGTGCTTTCTTGCTGGAAGCACAAGCCCAGGGCACTAAAATTACCTGGACCATGGAAGGTACTAGCGAAGGGAATTTTATGATGAAGCTATTTGGGCCATTTATGGATAAAATGGTGGGCCCTGATTTTGAAGCTGGCTTGAGTAATCTGAAAAAGCTGGCTGAGAAAAATTATGTGCAAAACTAGCAGCCACCCTGGCTAGCGTATTTTCCTCTACCGAATGTATCAATGAAATTCAAGTTTTCCCCGGCCCGGATGTTGTCCCTGGTGTTGCCACTCTTGCTGGCAACACCAGCCCATACCGTTTTTGCTACCGTTGAAAGCAAGGCCGCTACTACCGCTACCACCACCACTCCCGCCAACCCGGCTCTGGGTTCACAAGCGGTATTTGTAGTCGCCCCCGAAGAATTACCCAAGCAAAATGCAGGTGTGCAAATTGACACCCCCAAACAGCTAGCATCGCAGAAAAGCACTAAACCCGATGTTGCCATCCAAGTCTGGTCCGGTCCTGTTCCCCTGGCTGGCGGCTTGTGGATACTGGTCGCCTCCATGCCAGTGCTTGCTTCGCTGTATTTTGCCTATCAATTATTGCTGTTTATTAAAGCCAGACGTCGACGCTTCTCCACAGAACTTGGTAGCAGGTAATAAGTCAGGAGAATAATAATCAAGCTGGTCTGAAGCTAAAGCTTAATATACTTAAATAAGCTGCTTAAGCTTGACTCACTAAAAAAGCATGAATCTTTATTCATGCTTTTTTTTGTGGTTTTCTTATCTGTTTTTCACATAAACTTCATCAGTCTGTCACTTGCCTGTCACCTGCACATCCTAAAGTCTTCCTTATCCAAAACATAAGCGGAGACCAGCATGTCCACGAAAGCCCTGATAGACAGCGCCGTTTTTAATTCCACCACATCTGGCCGCAAGGGCCTGGCAGACAAACTGTTTGCCCACTGGTTCAGCCGCCTCGTGTATGCCCAGATCTGGGAAGATCCGCAAGCCGATCTGGATGCCCTGCAACTCAAACCTGGTGCGAATATCCTGACCATTTCTTCAGGTGGATGCAATGCCCTGGCTTATTTATCTGCCGAACCCGCGGCCGTGCACGCCGTGGATTTGAATGCTGCCCACCTGGCCATGCTCAATATCAAGCAAACTGCCATCAGGCATTTGCCTGATTACGATGCAGTACTGGCTTTTCTGGGCAATGCCGACAAACCGGATAATCTGAAACGCTATAAGCGTCATATACGCATGCAATTGTCAGACGATGCCAGCAATTTCTGGGAAAGTCGCTCTTTATCAGGCAAACCCCGCTACCATTACTTTACCAGGCAGGCTTATCAACATGGCTTGCTGGGCAACTTCATTGGTTTTGCCCATTTCTTTGTACGTCTCATGGGCGGCGACATGAGCAAACTCCTGCAGGCAAAAAACCTGCAGGAACAAGCGCAATTATTTGAGCAATATGTCGCCCCGGTCTTTGAAACCCGTTTATTCCGCCTCATTGCCAGCCAACCCCTGGCCCTGTATAGCCTGGGTATACCGCCTTCCCAATTCGCTGAATTGAAGCATGACGCCAAAGATGGCTTGCATGTCTTGTTCAAGGAAAGAATGCGCCACCTGGCCTGCGATTTCCCACTGGAAGAAAACTGCTTTGCCCAACAGGCATTTGGCCGCCGCTATGACACAAAAAAACAGACTGCCCTGCCCATGTATCTGCAACAAGAAAATTTTCATACTTTGCGTCGCAATATAGACAGGCTGCATCCCCACCATCAAACCCTGACCGGCTTTTTACAAGGCCAGCCACGGGCCTCCATGGATGCCTACCTCTTTTTGGATGCCCAGGACTGGATGGATGAAAGGCAATTGTCTGAACTGTGGCAAGAAGTGAACCGCACAGCCGCGCCAGGTGCCAAAGTGGTGTTCCGCACTGGTGGCAGCACATCGCCGCTGGAAGCCAAACTAGCACCAGAGATGCTGGCGACCTGGCATACCGATGCTGCCCACAACCGCGCCCTGTATGCCACGGACCGCTCGGCCATCTATGGCGGCATGCACCTGTATACCAAGATGTAAGCACCCGTGCATACCTCATTACCGCCACGCGTGGTGGCTGATGCCCTGTGGCTGCTCACTGCGCGTTCCCGTGGTGGCCAACACTGGCTGAATAACGCCAGCTGTGACATCTCCACCATCGATATAGCTGGACAAAGCCAGCCTGTCAGCCTGCTGGAACACAGTTCCTGGCAGGAAAGCTATGTGTCCAGCCCACGCTCCACCTGGTTACGTTATCCACACCAGGAAATGCTGGGCCAGGTCCAGCCCAATATGAGAGCTTTGCTCAAATTGGCTGGCTGTGCCATTTTTGCGCCCTTATCAGCCCTGCTGAAGGCCAGCAAGCTGGACCAGGCAGCCATCGTCGCCAATCACCTGGTTTCTACCAATTTGTATCCAGACTGGACCAGCGACGAGATCCGCGAAGTGACAGATAAATTAGTCGCTACTTATCCACAGCGCCCGCTGATGATGCGCAATATCTGTCCACAAGTGAATCCTGGACTGACAAACAGCTTGCTAGGCAGTGGCTGGCAATTACTGCCTTCACGCATGATCTATGTATGCGATCCACAACTGGCCAGCGTCTGGAAACATAATCATGTCAAACAGGATGCCCGTTTGCTGCACCATCCCGAGGTAGAAGTGCTGGGCCATGAGGCCTTGCAAATGCAGGATATACCGGTATTGCAAGAGCTATACCGCCAACTTTTCCTGGACAAGCATTGTTACCTGAATCCCGCTTTCAGTCCGGCCTTCTTTGAACTTTGTCTGGAAACCCAGTTTCTGGAAATGCATGCCCTGCGCTGGCAAGGTCGCCTGGTCGGTGTTATTGGTTTATATAGCCATCATGAGAATGGCTGGCTGACTACGCCTTTGATCGGTTATGACACCAGCCTGCCAAAAGAACTGGGTTTGTACAGGCGCCTGATGGCCTTATTACTCAAAACAGCCAGGGAAAAGAAGCTGAAACTGCATTACAGCTCAGGTGCCAGCCAATTCAAACGTGCTCGTGGTGGCATGCCTGAGCTTGAATATACCGCCATTTATAACCGCCATTTATCCACAACGGCAGTACAGAGCGCAGCAATATTTGGCCGTTTACTCACTAGTTTTGCGCCAGCAATACTGAAAAAAGCCGATCGCCTCTAGGTTGTAAACCTGGGAATACATGCATTTTATCTGTGGATAAACCTATGCATATCCACAGGATGAAGTGTGCAGAACCAGTTAAAACTTCCAGAAAAATTTTTTTATCCCAAAACCATCCTTTTTTCATACAGGACTTATCAGCACATCTATACATGAACTAAGTACTTGTTTCTGTGGACAAATAAGGACTTGTCCACAAAAAATCGCGCCGTTAACTACTACTACTATGTATATGTAAACTAATTATATTAATTAAACCCTTTTTGAAAAAACCTGGAAATTTTTTTAAAAAATCTGGTTTTGATCAAAATAGAAATGGTTTAGAAAAAACTGAGCGAGATGTCGAAGTTTTAAAAAACTGCTTGCAAGCTTTTATTGAAAAATTTCGGTGGCTTTAAAAACACAGATGTTTTTTTACAGATCAATTCAAGTCTGGAGAACTACTCAGGCTTGAAAACAAGCAAGCTCTTTGCAAAATCACACGAATGCAGTCTTTTTGTGAAAAACCTCGCCTACAAACTGATAAAACCGGTTTTTTTGTGAAATTCCCATTGAAAAACAACATTTTTAAAAAAATTTCTGTGGATAAGTACGCCGATATCCACTGTATTTATTGTGCGTAACCTTGAATTTACTCATCGCCAAGTTTACTGTGCAGATTTTGTCCTGTGGATATACAGACTTTGATCACCGCTTTATCATTTACCTAAACTATTGATCCTGTGGATGTTTACCTACTTATCCACAGCAACATGCCTACGTTAACTACTACTACTATTTATATATAAACTTATTCAATTTAAAGGTATTCACACCTCAAAAAAAGGCAAAAAAACAAAAGCAAAAAACTGTCGTAGAATCCGTAACTCATTCAAATGAAAGGAAACTTTCCATGAAACGATGGTCAATTTTGCTCTTTGTCACCCTGTTGGCAAGTGCTTCTGCCTACGCAGAAAAACCCACGCAAGCATCCGTCAAGGAATTGCTGGTGTTGACAAATAGCCAGCAAATGTTGAAAAGCATAGAAGCGCAGATGGATGGCATGATGAAATCCGTGATGACGAAAGCGCTCAAGGACAAAGGCGTTACTGCTGAACAACAAGCCATCATGGATAAATTCAGGGATAAAGTCATACTTATTCACAGGGAAGAGATGACCTGGGAAAAACTGGAACCTGTTTTCATAGAAATTTATAGCAATTCTCTAACCCAGGAAGATGTCGATGGCATTAGCGCTTTCTATAAATCACCAGCTGGCAAGTCTTTTGTCAGCAAAATGCCAGGAATGATGCAACAGAGCATGTCTGCCATGCAGCAAAAAATGGCACCAATGATGGATAAAATACTCTCAGCTTCCAAGGTAATGGAAGAAGACATGCAAAAGCTGGAACAAAAGAAATAAGTTCATTTTCATATTGCGCAAAGATCGTACTTCATCCGCTATATTGACAAATTGACTGCAACATAAAAAGAATCTTTATCCATGAGTCTCGCAGTCCTGAAATCGAAGCATTTTATTTTTGTCGGACTGGGAACGCTGGGGGATATATTTCCTTCATTAAGCATGGCGGTAGAAATGCAGCGTCGTGGACATCAAGTCACCATGCTGCTTTCTCCAGTTCACGCAAAACATGCAAAATTGGCGGGCATCGCCTGCCATACCCTGGGTACTGAAGCCGACTATGAAGCGGCCTTGCGTAACCCCGATATGTGGGACATACGCAAGGGCATGACGGTAGTGCTCGAAGCAAGTAAGAGTATCTTCACAGCAATTCCTGACTATATCGCTACTTTGCCTGCCGAACAGGAAGGCGTATTGATCGTCCATCCCCTGGGACTATTGGCAGCAGACATGGTACGCAGTTTTCGTCCTGATATCCCTATCATTGCTGCTTATCTGGCACCCTCGAATTTAAGAACCATCCATGATCCCCTGGTTATGGGCGATTTATTTATCCCCAGCTGGTTACCAACTGGCATACGACGTTTCCTGTGGTCTTATGTGGATAAAAATTTTGTCGATCCTGTTGCTTTGCCCATCATCAATCAAGCCAGGCAGACCAGGCATTTAGCACCCATTGCCAGCATGGCCAGTCATATGTATGCCGTACCTGATCTGAATATCAGCCTTTTTCCTGCATGGTTTGCTCCGGTACAGGCTGATTGGCCTATGCCCATGTACATGGGAGAGTTTCAGCTATATGACAGCCAGCCTGATACAGACTTATCCACAGAGTTGCAAGAATTCCTGGTGGCTGGTCAGGCGCCGCTGATTTTTACACCGGGTAGTGGCAATTTACAGGCAGCTCATTATTTTGACTGTGCACTGCAAGCCGTAAAAAAACTGGGAATACGAGCAATTTTCCTGACCCCGCACAGAGAACAACTACCAAAAGAATTACCAGCCGAGATACTCTGGCAAAGCTATCTGCCTTTGCGCAACATTTTGCCGCATGCTGCAGCCATTATCCATCATGGCGGCATAGGGACGATGGCGGAAGCCTTAAGGGCAGGCACGCCACAGTTAGTGACTCCCCTGGCATTTGATCAATTTGATAATGCTGCACGCGTAAAAAAATTGGGCGTAGGTGACTTACTGCGCATGTCGCGTCTGAATACCCGTAAATTGACGTCTGGTTTGCAGCAATTGCTGAATTCCGTAGCAGTTAAAAGTAATTGTGCGGCAGTTGCGAAAAAATTTAACAGCGCGACCTATGCAAAATCTTTATGCGATGTGATTGAAACGGTAAAAATTAAGCAATAAAATAAGTCGTCAATTTTTTTTGCAAAATAGACGAAAACTTATCCACAGCTTATTTTCCGGAGCTTTTTTATGCGCGACTTGAAATGGTCAGATACAGAAAAGAAAATTGCGCGGTCTGTTTTTGATATCGCATTACAAAAAGAACTGGCTGCGATCATGGCAAGATTCAAAGAACTTGCCCTTGCTGCCACTACACCCGACGATCTATGGGAAATAGAGCGCTTTCTTCATCATGCAAGGCGAGGAATAGACGACAAGTATGATTATCGTTATTCACAATTGCCCTTACTGTTCGCCCGGCTGGTGCTGGAAAACTTGATCAAGCGCGAAGAATTACAAAAGCTGGGGCAAGATAAACTGGCAATCATCGATGATGTCATTGAGTTGAATAGAAAATATTCAGCTGAGGATGATGATTAATAGGCGCTAAATACGCGAATTAATACCAGAAGATGATACCTGTAAGAGTACATTGCGCTTTTTGCTCTGTGCTTATGTTGCCCTGCATGTTAGCCCACATATTACTCAGACCTTCTGACGCTCGCTACAGATAGCAAACAGCTTTTCAGCTCATACAACAGTAATCTGTAGCGACCCATGTAGCCTGCGCCATCCTGCTTTCCCAGTCCACATACCCGCTTAAAACGCGACTACGTCGCGCACCTACAGTAAGAAAATAAAAATAAAAAATGCGCAAAGCCATGTCCTGCCTGGCTTTCAGCGGTGTTTCCTGTTGCCAGGATTACGCGACTATTCGAGCTGAATGAAGACTTTTATCATAACCGACATCAATCACTCGTTTATGTAGGGAGTTCTTTAATGTCTTTATCTTCACAATCCTCACCGCCCCTGTCTGCTGCGCCTGCGGCGACTGGGGTTCATGTTTTTTTGAAATTACTGCCGATCTCATTAGCTGTTTTTATAGGTTTTTTGACCATGGGCATGCAGTTACCGGTACTGCCCCTCTATCTGCATACTAGCCTGGGTATGAGTACTCTGGTGGTCGGGCTGGTCATAGGTGCACAATTCATAGTCGCCCTGCTTACCCGTGCGTGGGCAGGCAATTTTGCTGATAGCCGTGGCACCAAACGCGCCGTTGTGACGGGCTTGCTCATCATCGCCAGTTCGGGCCTGCTGTACCTGGCATCATTGCCCTTTGTCTCTACCCCCGCGATTTCAGTCTGGATATTGCTGAGCGGCCGTGTTGTGCTGGCCCTGGGCGAAAGTCTGGTGGTGACTGGTTCCCTGGGCTGGGGAATCGGATTGGTGGGGCCGCAAAATGCTGGCAAGGTCATGGCCTGGGTGGGTATCGCCATCTACGGCGCATTTGCACTGGGTGCACCTATCGGTGTTTTCGTGAATGCACACCAGGGTTTTGCCGGTATTGCGATAGGCACTATCCTGATACCGCTGCTGGCATTATTGATCGCCTCACGTGTGCCAGCATTGCCACCTGCAGCCAGCACACGCATGGCTTTTTACAAAGTGCTAGGTTTGGTCCTCATACCCGGCCTGGGTCTGGCCCTGGCCAGCATAGGTTTTGGTGTGATAACGGGCTTCATTGCATTACTGTTTGCAGCCAGGGACTGGGGTAAATCATCTCTGGCATTCACGGCCTTTGGCGTGGCTTTCATCGGCGCACGTATTTTGTTTGGACATTTGCCAGACAAGCTCGGTGGGGCCAGGGTTGCCCTGGTCAGTGTCATCATTGAAGCTGCTGGATTATTGCTGATCTGGTGGGCAGATACGACGATGATTACCTACCTGGGTGTCGCCCTGACCGGCTTTGGTTACTCGCTGGCCTTCCCTGGTTTTGGGGTAGAGGCGGCAAGACGCGCACCACCACAAAGCCGCAGTGTTGCCATGGGGGCCTATGTGGCTTTCCTGGATATCTCACTGGGTATTGCCAGCCCGCTGGCTGGTCTTATCGCCGGGCAGTGGGGCGTACACACGGTATTTCTTGCAGGTGGTGTGGCGGTAGGCTTGTCTTTGTTGATTGCAGTGCGCTTGTTAGGTAAAGCACCTGTCGGCATACAAAAAAACTAAGATGGTAGGGTGCGTTATAACGCACCGGTTTTCGCACACGGCCATGGTGCGTTATAACGCACCCTACAAAAGCGAGTACCGCCTAAAATGACCTGGCTTCGAGGCTGCTCAGGTAGGCACAAAACATATCGGCCATGGCATCTGCGTAGGCATCTACCCTGTCGGCAGGATAGCCATGCGCCGAGACATGTTCGCCAGCGCTGCCAAGTGTGGTGGATATCAATTCTTCAAGTATGGAGCGCGTTGCTGCCGATGCTGCAGGCAGCAACTCTGCGATGAATACCTGCACGGTAGCATCCCAGTATTGCCAGGCTTCATGGGCTTCGGGGTCATCGTTGTACAGCGGTGCTATATCGGTCAGGGCATTGCGCATTTCTGCTTCTTCACATTCCGATCGGATGAAGGCGTGGACGAGGGTACGCAAGCGTTGCAGCGGTGCCTGCTGGGCATCCTGCAGTATGTCGCGCAACATCCCGCCGGTTTGTCGCCATTCATCGCTTTGCAAGCGAAACAGAATGGCTGCCTTGTTAGGGAAATATTGATACACCGAGCCTATGCTGACACCCGCCCTTTCTGCCACCCTTGCCGTGGTAAATTTCTGCGCGCCTTCTCTTTGTAAAACCTGAAGGGCAGCTTCCAGTATGGTGGCCACCAGATCAGCAGAGCGGCTTTGCTGGGGTTGCTTTCTTGAAGAAATAGGAGGGGTTTGACGTTTGCTCATGGGAATAAGAAATAGGATACAAGCTAGTACTTGAGATGATAGGCACTATATCTTTCCACCATGAAAAAAGCTCCAGATTTCAGGAGCTTTTTCCACTTACGACGATAAGACAGAAAGCGATCAGGTCGCCAAAGTCATCAAACTCGCATTGCCACCGGCAGCCGTGGTATTCACGCACAGTGCCCGTTCAGCCATCAAACGCCACAATGGTATTTCTACATGGTCATGGGTTTCGACGACTGAGACGATGGCATCATCCAGACCGGCAAACAAAAGTTTGTAGTGTGACAGCAAGCCACCTTCCACCAGGGCCAGCTGGGCACCACATTGTTCTGCTTCGGCAGTGATGAGGAGCTTGCTGACTTCAGCTGGCAAACCGGCAGGCAGGATAGCCATGGTTTGCGCAGGCAACACTGGCAGGTTGCCGGTAGCCAGGGTTGCCGCCAGTTGATTGACGAGACAGTTGACGGTGGTCGCCGCACAGAAGATACGGCCACGTGGTGCAAATGACAGGGTATTGCGTTCACCCGTAGGGCCAGGCAAGACCTGGGTCACTTTGTAAGGGCTGTTGTGGGCATAGTGCTCACCCAAATCGGCGATTTTTTGGTGACCCTGTTTTTGCGCCCAGACCAGCAAGGCTTCCAGCGCAGGCGGTGACTGGCGTTCATACACGGTATGTCCACCCAGGCCAGTGACAGGTGTGCGTTGCAGGCGTTTCAGGTAGAGCGGGCCACCAGCTTTGGGGCCGGTACCGGATTTACCTTCACCACCAAAGGGTTGTACTCCTACCACCGCACCAACGATATTGCGGTTCACATAGATATTACCGACATGGGCGCGACTAACAATGAAATCGATGGTTTCATCGATACGGGTATGGATGCCCAGGGTCAGGCCAAAACCGGTGCCATTGATCTGGTCTATCAATGCAGGCAAGTCGCTGCGCTTATAGCGCAAGATATGCAGTACCGGGCCAAAGACTTCTTTTTTCAGGTCGGCCAGGTTGGCGATTTCCATGACGGTAGGTGCAACAAAGGTGCCGGCGCGGCAAGTGGCTGCCAGGTCCAGCGTGTAGAAGGACTTGGCCTTATCACGCATGCCATTGATATGGCTCATCAAATTGTTTTGTGCTTCAGCATCGATGACGGGGCCGATATCGATGGCCAGGCGGTCAGGCTGACCTATGCGCAATTCCTGCATGGCACCGTGCAGCATCTCTATGGTCTTGTCGGCGATATCTTCTTGCAGACATAGTACACGCAGGGCTGAGCAACGCTGGCCGGCACTGTCAAAAGCTGAAGACAATACATCATTGACGACTTGCTCAGGCAAGGCGCTGCTGTCAACGATCATGGCATTTTGTCCACCAGTCTCGGCAATCAGCGGGATATCGATGCCTTCAGCCACTGCACGTTTCGCCAGTGTACGGTTGATGATTTGTGCGACTTCGGTGGAACCTGTAAAGATCACGCCCTTGATGCGGTGATCAGCTACCAGTTGCGCACCAACGACTTCACCCGTGCCTGGCAAGAATTGCAGGGCACCGCGCGGCACGCCTGCTTCATGCATGAGTTGTATGGCGCGATAAGCGATCAACGGGGTTTGCTCTGCCGGTTTGGCCAGCACCACATTACCTGCAGCCAGTGCAGCACTGACTTCACCGATAAAGATGGCGAGCGGAAAATTCCATGGGCTGATACAAACGACCGGCCCCAGCGCCTGGGTATTGGGCAAGCTTTCTACCTGGGCTGCGTAATAGCGCAAAAAGTCTACTGCTTCGCGTACTTCTGCCAAGGCATTCGGCAGGGATTTACCGGCTTCACGTATTGCCAGCGCCATGAAGTCCAGGGTTTGCGCTTCCAGCAAATCGGCGGCTTTCTTCAGGGCGGCGGCACGTTCTACCGGCGCTGTGGTTTGCCAGTCCATCGCATATTGTTCTGCTGCATGCAGGGCGGTTTGCACATCCTGGGCATCGGCTTCGATGACTTCACCAACGATATCGAGCTGGTTCGCTGGGTTATTCACAGGGCGCGCCTGGGTAGCAGAAACCTGGCCATGCAGGATGGGTGCCGCTGTCAAACTTTGCTGGCTGCTCTCGGCAAAGTGGGCACTGATTTTTTGCAATTCCAGCTCATTCGAAAAATCCAGGCCAGCAGAATTTTTTCTTTCCTTGCCAAACAAATCCTTAGGCAAGGCAATCGCTGTATGTGGGGCACCAGCCAGTTCACGCGAAACCGCAATCGGGTCGGCCAGCATGGATTCTATGGATACGCTTTCATCAACGATCTGATTGACGAAGGAGGAGTTAGCACCGTTTTCCAGCAGGCGGCGTACCAGGTAAGCCAGCAAGGTCTGGTGTGAACCTACCGGGGCGTAGATACGGCAAGGCTTGTCTAGCTTGTCTTTACCCACTACCTGGTCATACAAGGTCTCACCCATGCCATGCAGGCACTGGAATTCATAGTCAGTGATACCGGCTTTTTGTGCCCAGGTATAAATGGTCGATAAGGTCAGCGCATTATGCGTGGCAAACTGTGGATAAATCACATCCGTTGCGGCCAGCAGTTTTTGTGCGCAAGCCAGGTAAGACAAATCGGTGTAGACCTTGCGGGTGTAGACCGGGAAGCCACTCATGCCATCGACCTGAGAACGCTTGATTTCTGCATCCCAGTAAGCGCCCTTGACCAGGCGTATCATGAACTTGCTGCCACTACGACGTGCCAGGTCAACCAGGTAGTCGATCACAAACGGGCAACGTTTTTGATAACCTTGTACGACGAAACCTATGCCTTCAAAACCTTTCAGGTCGGCATCAAAGGCCAGTGCCTCCATCAGGTCCAGCGACAATTCCAGCCTGTCAGTTTCTTCTGCATCGATATTCAGGCCTATGTTGTATTGCTTGGCCAGCAACAGCAATTTTTTCAGCAGAGGCAACAATTCATTCATCGTGCGCTCACGCTGGGCACGGGAATAACGCGGGTGCAGGGCAGACAGTTTGACGGAAATACCAGGACCATTCTTGATGCCGCGGCCATTCGAGGCCTTGCCTATCGCGTGGATCGCAGTTTCATAGGCCTTGTAATAGAAGGCCGCATCCTTGGCAGTCAGCGCGGCTTCACCCAGCATGTCATACGAATAGCGATAGCCACGTTTTTCATTGTCCTGGCTGTTTTTCAGGGCTTCTTCTATGGTCTGGCCAGTGACGAACTGGTTGCCCAGCATGCGCATGGCCATATCCACGCCCTTGCGTATCAGTGGCTCACCACCCTTGGCGATCAGGCGCGTCAGGGCAGAACCCAGGCCTTGCTCGCTATTGGTGCTGACCAGCTTGCCAGTCACCAGCAAGCCCCAGGTGGCAGCATTGACGAATAGCGAAGGTGATTCACCCAGATGCTTGCGCCAGTCACCCTTGCTGATCTTGTCAGCAATCAGGCGGTCGGCAGTTTGATGGTCAGGTATGCGCAACAAGGCTTCGGCCAGGCACATCAGGGCCACGCCTTCTTCCGAAGACAATGAGAATTCATGCATCAGGGCATCGACACCAGAAGCGCGGGTGCGTTGCTGACGTACATTGCTGACCAGACGGTGTGCCAGTTCTGCAACACTCTTTTGCTGATCTGCATGGGGATTGACATTGCTGAGTAACCATTGCACAGCTTCAGGCTCAGGTCGGCGGTATACTTCTGTAATAGCAGTCCTGAGAGGGCTGGCAGGGGCGAGCAGCTCTGCCTGCAGGGCAGAAAAAGGGGAGTTATTGGTTGGCACAGTGGTCACAATCATATAAAAATAATCAAAACAAATATGATTTCATTGTATAGATGCTCTTCGAGGATTAATTCTGGAAATCAGAACATATATCGAAATTTTCTTTTTTGTGAGAAAATTATGCCGAATATTATTAATCACCACTGACACAGTTTCTGACTTCTTATGCTCGACAAAATCAGTAAAAGAATTCTGGCCGAATTGCAAAACGACGGCCGTATCAGTAATGTAGAACTGGCAACAAGGGTTAACCTCTCCCCTGCTGCCTGCCTGGAACGCGTGCGCAAGCTGCAAGAGTCCGGCTACATACTAGGATATACAGCCCAGCTTAATCCCCATCTGCTTGATGTGGCCTTGCTGGTTTTCATTGAAGTTGTGCTGGATCGCACGACACCAGACGTATTCGATGCTTTCCGGCGTGGCGTACAAGCCATCCCTGAAGTGCTGGAATGCCATATGGTGGCGGGTGGTTTTGACTATCTGGTCAAGGCGCGTGTCAAAGACATGAATGCCTACCGCGATTTCCTCGGCAAATCGCTGCTGCAATTGAATGGTGTGCGTGAAACGCATACTTATGCAGTGATGGAAGAAGTCAAGAATACCAGCTGTCTGCCTATCAAATAAACCCGCTGTCGATATCTCCCTGGGGAGTTTGTCATGGAAGCGCGCCTGGAACGCCTGGAAGCGGTGCAATCCGTGGTGTTGGAAATCAGCCGGATTTCTGCTTCCTCCAGCGATGTTACAGAATTCCTGCAAGCGGTACACCAGGCATTGGGCCGCATCATGTATGCGGCCAATTTCTATGTCGCTCTTTACGATAAACAGCAACACGCCATACGCTATGCCTATCGCGTCGATGAAATTGACGCGCCCATGGACCCGGCAGCCTGGTTTGTGCTGGCCTCCCCTGACCAGTCACCCACTGCCTGGGTCATACTGAATTGCAAGCCCTTGCTGATGACTGCGGAAGAAGATGCAGCCAGGGAAAGCGCCGTCATTGCCGCTGGTGGTGAAGCCTGGGGCAGCGGTGCCCGTGCTGAACACTGGATGGGTTGCCCGCTGCTGGACCAGCAAAAGCAGCCACTGGGGGCAATGGTCATACAAAGCTATGATGTATCGCATACCTATAGCGAAGAAGACCAGGCCCTGTTTGCCCTCATCGCCAATCATATTTCCACGTCCTTGCAGGCCGTGCAAAGCCTGGACCGCCTGGAGCAGGCAGTAGCAGACAGAACTGCCCTGCTGGAACATGAGGTGCAGGAAAGACGCCGTGCTGAAACCCTGCAAAGAGTCTTGTATGAAATCGCCGAATTATCCATCACCGCCACGGAAACCGAGCTGAAATTCTCGCGCCTGCATGACATCGTCAGCCAGTTATTACAGGTGCCAAATTTCATGGTGGCCCTGTACCTGCCTGAAGAAGATGCCTTCAGCATACAGTATATGCGGGATGAAAAAGACGCCGACCTCAGGGGCCAGCGCTTCCCCATGGGCGCAGGCATGACTTCTTATGTGGTGCATCAGCGCCGTGCGCAGCTGATAGACCAGCAGCGTTTGCAAAAGCTGGTCAGCGATGGTGAGATACAGGTGTTGGGCAGCAGCGACCTGGTCAGCTGGATGGGGGCACCCATGCTGGATAATGATTACATCCACGGCGTCATCATCGTCCAGAGCTACAAGGCAGATATCATCTATAGCGAGGCAGATCTTGATTTGCTGGCCTTCGTTGCCAACCATGTCGCCTCTGCCCTGGCGCGTATCAAGGCAGACAGCGAAATCCATGATGCCTATACCAGGCTGGCACTACAAAACGAGACTCTGAACCATACCCTGGCGGCCCTGCAAACTGCCCAGTCAGAACTCATCAGCCAGGAAAAACTGGCCTCGCTGGGACGCCTGGTGGCAGGTGTTGCCCATGAAATCAATACCCCGGTAGGCATCTGCGTGACAGCCACCAGCCACATGGTCGAAGAACTGGCCCTGATACGCAAAGACTTTGAGGCGAGCCACCTGAGCAAAGATGGTTTGCAGCAATTCTTCGATATCATGGACCAGTCCTTGCGCATCATGACCAGCAATTGCCAGCGCAGCGCCACCCTGATACGCAGCTTCAAACAAGTGGCGGTAGACCAGTCTTCAGAAAGCATGCGCGAATTTGATCTACGCGCTTATCTCGAAGAAATCCTGTTATCCCTGCATCCCAAGATCAAGAATAAAAACATCAGCGTCAATCTGCAATGTGACCCCGGCTTGCTGGTCAATAATTATCCTGGTGCGTTATCGCAAATTATCACCAATATGCTGATGAACTCCATCCATCATGGCTTTGACGGGCGTGAACAAGGCATAGTGACTATCCGTGCCCAGCTGGTGCAGGATCAGGTGGAGCTGGAATTCGCCGATGATGGCATAGGCATGGATGATGCTGCCCTGAAAAAATTGTTTGAACCATTCTTTACCACCAAGCGTGGTCAGGGCGGCAGCGGGCTGGGGGCGCATATTGTGTATAACCTGGTGACGGGGGCTTTGCATGGCACGGTCAGGGCGACTAGTGTGCTGGGAGAAGGATTGCGGTATCAGTTGCGGTTTCCGCAGAGGAGGAGTTTGCCGGTGAGGGAGGGGGGATAGGTTTGTGGTTGGGATATGTTTGTTTGCTGACCTGAACATACTTTCATGCGTGATTTAACGGTTGCAGGTCGGGGGTAGCCCGACAGCTACATTCTTTTCTTGTCTCGCCAAGAAAAGAACGCAAAAGAAGGCGACCCAGGCGTAGCCGCCCCTGCGGGGTTCCCGTTTGTGCAATACAAAAAATGGGAAGATCCGAAACTCGCCTTCGGCTCAAACAGCGGCTCTTCTTTTTCCATTTTCTGTACCGCACAAACGGCGTCTACACATGGGAACTGCGAAAGTCAAAAGCAACCCCAACCCCAACCCCAACCCCAACCCCAACCCCAACCCCAACCCCAACCCCAACCCCAACCCCAACCCCAACCCTATATCTCGTTGATCAACTACATTTAATGTAATTTGAATCGCAGTTGCATTGACGTTGTTTTTGACTTTGGGGTTGCTTTTGCCTTTCGCTGTTCCGATGTGTCGATGCCTTTGCTGCGAGGCAGAAAATGGATTAAGAAATACCCGTGTTTGAGCGTAGCGAGTTTCGGGGATTTCCCATTTTTTGCCTCGCAGCAAAGGGAACCCCGAAGGGGCAGCGACGCCTCGGTCGCCTTTTTTCGCTTACCTTTTTTGGCGAAGCAAAAAAGGTGAGTAGCCGCCGGGCTACCCTCGGCCTGTAAACTCAAATGACGTGTGCAGGTGACTAATAATCAGGCTAAAAACAATCCCAACAACCTCAATCCGGAAACCTCGCATTCACCATCAGCGCCTCATCCACATTGGCGATCATCAAGTCCACATAACGCGGATCAAGGTGGCTGCCGCTGACGCTTTGCAGGTGGCTGAGGACGGCGTCGAGTTCCCAGGCGGGCTTGTAGCAGCGGGCGTGCATGAGAGCGTCGAAGACGTCGGCGACGGCGACGATGCGGGCGTAGACGTGGATGTCTCCGCCGCGCAAGCCCTGTGGATAACCGCTGCCATCATATTTTTCATGATGCTGGTGGGCGATGATGGCGGCGGCCTTGAGTATCGGTCTTTGTGAACCTTCCAGTATCGATGCGCCTACGTCGGGATGCTGCTTCATGATTTCCCATTCAGCGACATCGAGCTTGCCGGGTTTCAGCAAGACGGCGTCAGGGGTCGCTATCTTCCCTATGTCATGCATGGGCGCGGCTTGCCGCAGGATATTCGCTTCATCCCTGGGCATGCCAGAAGCCACTGCCAGCAGGTAAGAAACCTCGGCCATGCGTTGCACATGGTTGCTGGCTTCATGCGAACGCGATTCCACTACGTCACCCAGGCGCATGATCATTTCGCTTTGGGTATCGGTGATTTCCTGGTTGAGTAAAATATTATCGAAGGCGATCGCTACGCCGGAAGAAAACACTTCCAGCAATTTGGCATCGATCTCGGCAACATCATGTACCCCTTTCAGTACCAGCAAAGATGCCTTGCCGCTGCTATTCGGGAAATAACCTACATAGGTGTCACCATTCAGGAGCGAGATGCGGTTGACGCAGGCTTCATGTAATTGCTTTATCAGCTCATCGGTAAAGATCTGGCTGTCATCCTCGAATTCACCTATCTTGGCCAGCACTTCATAACTGTCGGCACCCGAGATACCGCTGGCACCGCGCAGGCGCACCAGCAGGCTTTGTTCCAGCCGCAACAGGGCAACGACCTGCTGCAGCAAGCCATTGGCAAAATCATGCAGGTTGCGCTGCTTGAAGATATGGGCAGAGGCTTCGATGACACGCTCCAGGCCTTCGCGATACGTCGCCTGAAAACGCCTGGCCTGCTCCACATCCATGATGTCGCGATAGGCCCGCAGGGCGGCAAAGGTGGTGGTGAATAACTTCTTGCGGTCGAGTTCGGTTTTTTCCTTGTAATCATTGATATCGTAATCAACGATGACATTTTCTTCCGGTGCCTGGCCGGGCTGGCCTGTGCGCAAGACGATGCGGGTGAATTGATTGCCAAGGTCCTGGCGCAGCCAGCGCGCTACTTCAAGGCCGCTGTCTTCTTTTTCCATGACTACATCAAGAAATACCAGGGCGATATCCTGATGGCTGGACAGCATGGTTTTGGCTTCTGCACCGCTATAGGCATCCAGGAATAACAGCGGCCTCCCATCCATGCGAAAGCGGCTCAGTGTCAGCTTGGTGACGTCATGGATATCAGGCTCATCATCAACCAGCAAGACTTTCCAGGGCGGTGGTGGCTTAGCGTTTGATGACAAGAAAGACATGACGTATATCCTCTCAAAATCTGCATGGATGAGTCTGAATTAATTCAGCCTGCTTATGCTCATTATGTATGTATTTTTGTCATCTGTCACAAGAGGTATTTTTCTCGTTGCCGACGTCGCCAGCAAGGCCGACAAACCCAGGATCGCACTGCGCGTCATGATAAGGATGAACTGGAGCAAGCCTTGCGTGCCTGGCATATATACTCCGGTATGGGATGGGCTTGCCAAGGAATTGATTATACTGAGAATTGCAAATCCATCTTATCAGCCAAGATTTTGATTTTTCAGGATTTCACAAATGAAGCAATTTTGGAATAACTTATCGCCCATCTGGAAGACAGTGCTCGCCTGCATGGCCATGGAGGCCGTTTTGTTTTTCCTGCTAATGGTATTGAGCCGTTCGCTGATTATTTCAGTGGTGGTGCAGATCGTGTTGTTTGGTCCGCCTAGTTTGTTTTTTGCCCCTTTTCTGTATAAAAAATACAAAAAACTGGCTGAAAAGTCGCTGGGAGTGGGCACATGAGTCATAAAAAATTAAGCTACGACTGGGTCTGTCATGCCTGTAAAGCAGAAAACAGCAAGCAAGCCCAACAATGCCAGGTGTGTGGCTATGCGGCCTTTGCCAGCATGCAATCTATAAAAAACCATGAGAGTCAGCAGCGCAAAGCTGAATTTCAACTCTCACGCGAGCAGACAGTGCAAGTCTTGTTCTGGGTAGTGACGGGGATTATTGTGCTTTTGTTTAAATTTGCACTGATGCTGTGGATATGAAACGGGCATTTTGTGCCCACGTTGTGCTCACATTGTGCCCACATCATAAGACCACTCTCAATTTGTTGCATAATGACGCTTTTAGTCGGCATTTTCGTTTAAATACGAACTACCAAGTTTTCGCGGGTCCGCTTGAAAACTTGCTGCTGGCTTGTTTAATTTTGCTTCGCATTTCATGTCTACCTCTGCCCAAACAGTAACAACTCCTGACTTATCCACAGTGCAAACCCTGGCAGAATTATTTGCCTGGCGGGTAGCACAAAGCCCAGATGCAGAAGCCTACCGGCAATTTGATGATGCCCAGGGCCTGTGGATATCTTATTCCTGGCGCCAGACGCAAGAGCGCATGCTGGGCTTCATCAAAGCCTTGTCACCGCTGGCACTGGCCCATGGTTCCCGCATTGCCATCCTGTTGCCGAATGGCTTGCATGCGATCTGCATGGACCAGGCTACCCAGGCCTGTGGCTTCGTACCCGTGCCCATGCATGCGCTGGATAACCCGGCCAGTATTGCCTACATACTTTGCGATAGTGATGCCTCTTTTTTAATCGCTGCAACTGACCAGCAATGGAAAGACATCGCCGCGGCTGGCCTGGAATTGCCAGCCCTGCGCCAGGTCGTGGTCTTGCAAAAAATCTTGGACGCAGCGTCCTTGCCAGCCAGCGTGCCAGTGCTGCACATCGATGAATGGCTGGCCAGTGCGGCTCATTTGCAGGCCAGTGTAAAAGGTCCGGCAGCAGATGACCTGGCGGCCCTGGTGTATACCTCTGGCACGACCGGCAAACCCAAGGGGGTCATGCTGACGCATACCAATGTGATGTCAAATGTGAAGGCAGTTGTGCACAGGGTGTCGCCTGTCATCAGCGATGTGTTCTTATCCTTTTTGCCTTTGTCGCATACCTTTGAACGCACGGCTGGTTATTACCTGCCGGTGGCAGCGGGTGCCTGCGTTGCTTTCTCGCGCTCGGTCAAGCAATTGCCGCAAGATTTGCTGGAAGTACGACCGACTATCCTGATCTCGGTACCACGTATCTATGAACGGGTATATGGCGTGATCCAGACCAAACTCTCGGCATCAAAATTCCAGGCGAGTCTGTTCAATCTGGCGATTGCTACCGGCTGGCGCCGGTTCAGCCGCAGCCAGGGTTTGCTGAAAGGCGATGGCATGACAGGCTTGCTGGATGGTCTGCGCTGGCTGGTGCTGGACCCCTTGATCGCCAGCAAACTCAAGCAGCAATTTGGTGGCCGCCTGCGGGTAGCCGTCAGTGGCGGTGCCGCCTTGTCGCAGGTGATTTCACAATGCTTCCTGGGCCTGGGCATCCCTATCGTGCAGGGTTATGGCATGACCGAGACTGCTCCCGTGGTTTCCTTTAATGCGCCTGATGATAATGACCCTGCCACGGTAGGCCGTGCTGTGGAAAATGTCGAAGTACGCATAGGTGAAAATGCAGAACTCCAGGTACGTGGCCCGAATGTCATGCGCGGTTACTGGAAGCGTGAAGAAGATACCGCCAAGACTTTTATTGATGGCTGGCTGCGTACTGGTGACCAGGCTTCCATCGTCGATGGCCGGGTGCGCATCCTCGGTCGTGTGAAAGAAATCATCGTCACTTCCACCGGCGAAAAAATTGCGCCTGTTGATCTGGAACTGGCGATTACCAATGACCCGGTATTTGAGCAAGCCTATGCCTTTGGTGAAAACTCCCCCTTCATCGCCTGTGCCGTGGTACTTAGCCGTGCTTACTGGCTGGAATTGTCACGCTCGCTGGGCCTGGATGCTGCCTGCCTGAAATCGCCCAAGGCACAAGAGGCAGTCGTGCAGCGTATCAAGGACTTGACCAAAAACTTCCCCTACTATGCGCAACCGCGTGCGGCGGTCTTGACGCTGGAAGCCTGGACTGTGGAAAACACCCTGATTACCCCTACCTTGAAGCTCAAGCGCAATAATCTGCTCGCGCATTTTGCCGAGGATATCAAGGCTGTGTATAAACGCTGATAGCGCTGATAGTGCTGATAGTGCTGATAGTGCTGATAGTGCTGATCAAGAGGAGAGCGGTGCGCACGACACAGCCTGGTCTTGCATTGATTAAAATGGACTTATCCACATGCTGATGCGGACAACTGCCGCATCAGCATGCTTCATCCAAATGGGATGAAATCTATGCCATTCTGTATCTTGGCAATCACTTGCGCCTGATTCTCGGTACTTTCACTAAAGCCTGCCAGGGCAGTAGCTATAGTGTCTTTGCCGCTTGCCAATTGTCCCAGCCAGTAATCCATGCCAGGCTGGTCTGGTGCGCGATGCAATACATTTTGATAATAAGCAGTGATGACTTGCTCATTGCTCGGGTTATTCCCATATAACCTGTGGAACTCATCCGAGACCACAAAACTATTGGCAACGTCGCGCAGGGTCTGGCCCTTGTCCATCTGCCCTATCCAGTAACCCAGGCCCGCCAGGTCTGGCGTGCGGTTGAATGCCGCCTGGTAAATGCGGTAGGCGATGCCCGGCGTGCTGGTGATATCCAGCGCCACGGACATGTCGGCAAATTGCAGGCGCTCTACCTGGTTCAGGGTATCCGTGCCTTCCGCCCCGGTTTTGTCTTGCACGATAAAATTGACGCCGCTGGCAGTAACAGCAAAGTCAGCCCGCTTGCCCGCATAAACCGCCGTATCCAGACCAGCGCCACCATTGATAGTGTCATTTCCGGCCAGGCCGTTGAAACTGTCATTGCCGGCCGTGCCATTCAATGTGTCATTTGCTACCGTGCCTATGATGCCGCCGGGCACAGCCTTGGGGGCAGTCGTGAAGGAATAACTGCTGGTGCCTATGAAGTTATTGCCAGCCAGATCCTTGATGGCACCAGAGGGGATGCTCAGCTTGTAGGTGCTGGCATTGTTCAAGTCATTGGTCGGGTTGATGGTGACGATATTGCCATTGATGCTGACATTACTGCTCTGGGCAATGTTGTAGCTGGCGACGGTACTGCCATCAGCATTCAAGAGGCTGATCGTGCCACTACCAGCCTTGACGGCTTCACTGAAGGTCAGCACGATATCACTATTGGTGGCGACGCTGGTGGCCAGCGTCGCCGGGCTGAAACTGATGACCGTAGGTGGCGTGGTATCGCCAAAAAAGCTCAGCAAGTCCAGCACATCCTGGCCATTGTTGAAGACCAGTCTTTCCATATTGAACAGGGTGGCATGCAACTCGCCACTGGCGCCCGACAGAGTGTCGATATGCACGGAACCGTCTGCTGCTTTAGTGATGTGATAAGCAGAGCGCAGTGAAGTACCGAGATTGAGCGTGTCTATACCGCCTTTGCCATCCAGGGTAAAGGTCGAGGGATTGACAACGGTCCAGGTGTTATTGCCATCGTCGCCGACTATGGTGGTCATGATAAATACTCCTTAAAATCTCTGTTCAGGCATCCGCCTGCGTATGTACTCTGCCCTGCTGGTCTATTGCCAGAAAACGCAAGCCTGTTTGCCGTAAATACTCCACAGCATTTTCTTCCTTCAGCATGCCTATGGTGGTGCAACTGCCAGCCAGCGCAGCCACTGGTGCCAGCACGCTGATGCTGCGCCAATGCCTGACCGGCATGCCGGTCTGCGGATTCAGGATATGGCAATAACGCTGTCCGCCAACTTCAAGATATTTTTCATAATCGCCACTGGTGGCCAGCGCCCCCGATGTAAGCGGGATGCTGGCGGCTATCTTGTCTGGCTGGCGCGGGTCTTGTATGCCCATGATCCAGGCCTGACCATCTGGCTTGGGTCCCAGCACCCGTATATCGCCACCCAGGTTCACATAGCCATGCGTGACACTTGCCATTTCTAAGACGGAGGCTGCCCGGTCTGCGGCATACTCCTTGCCAAAACCACCAAAATCGATTTCCATGCCCGCCAGTGGCAATCTCAGCCTGTTGCCTGTTCTCTCCACCTTATGCCAGCCTATACGCTGGCATAAAGCCTGTAATTCATCAGCGGCGGGCACCCGCTGGCTCTTGAAGTCCCAGGCCTGGCGCAAGATGCCTGCGGTGATATCGAACAAACCATCGCTGGCTGCATGCAGGGCCTGGGCATAATCCAGCAAGGCCAGGGTTTCTTCATCACAGGTCACTGCATCTACACCTGCCTGACTATTGATGCGCGAGACTATGCTGTCTGGCCGGTAGCGTGAATACTTGAGCTCTATCCTTCTTACTTCGGCAATCGCTTCCTGTGCCTTGGCAAACATTGCCTGTTCGTCAGTATCCGCAATGACGACTTCACAGGCACTGGCCATGGCCTTGAAAGGGATGCGGTAAATCTGCATAAATCTGTCTTCACTAAAACTGTCTTGATATTCCCAGCTGTATGGTCCTGGCATCAAACGGCAATAAGCCCGGGCTGCCGCTGCCAAACAAGCGGTAAGAAGCACGTTGCTGGTATTGCTCAAACTTCACATCGACTTGCCAGTCTTCATTGATCTGCTTGGCCAGCTTGATACCCACAGTGCGGGCGCCATAGGCCGAGACCCTCTGGTCTTCTGAATAATTTTGTGCACCTTCGGGCGGGTTGGGTGCAAAAGGATAAATGTCCGGCTGTGCATTGACATAAAAACTGGCCGCGCTCTGGCTATAGATGCGTACGATCGGCGTGACGCTCCAGCCCTGGGCAAAAGGCTGGGTATATTCCAGGTTGAAGGTGTGCGACCTGATCTTCCAGCTATCGCCAAAATAGCGGTAGCTGATGCGTGCACTGCCGCCTGTGGCATCGAAATGATGGTTCCAGCGTGTCAGCAGGGTGTAGCTATTGCGTTCATCAGGGCGCTTGTCAAAAGCCTTGTAGGGATCAGACAAATAACCTTTGGCATGGGCCAGGCTGGCATTGAGCTGTACGATATCATTCATGCTCATGACCTGGGTCAGGCCGAGCAAGACGTCGGTCACCTGCTTGTTCTCACCTTTGACCCTGCCGGTGGAGGCGCTGACGGTATCATTGGCAAAGCCCAGGCCTGCAGTCCAGGTGGTATTTTTATCTTCACTGAACTGGCTGCCCTGCAGCGACATGCCACGCGAAATATAATCTGATTCGCTCGATGCGCTGGCACCCAGGGTCAGGGTGTGGTGGGCGAAATAACGGGTGACTTCGGCATCCAGTGCGCGGCGAAAGTCCCTGAGCTTGACCAGGCCATAACTATGAAAGGCTGGTGAGGCACCAGAGATACTGTCCGTCACATAGGTCGCACCGACTGACCATTCATCCGACAAGGGCGCCATGACTTTGAGGGCACTGGCCTGCACCTTGACGCGGTCTTCGCCGGGCTGGCTGTCCTGGTAATCGAGTAATTTCAGGCTGATCACGCCCTTGTCCGGAGCTGATTCTGCATGGGCAGCCTGCATCATGGGCAAGGCCAGCGCAGCAGCCAGCAAAGTGCTGGCGAGATTGTCCGGGCTTATGGGCTTGACTGGCTTCATGCTTTTTTCCTGGTCTTAATCATGCTCATGCTTATTCATCGATAGGGCTTACGCAAAATTGTCCCAGCAAGGCTACCGCTTTGTGAAACATCCCTTTCAAGGGATGTTTGTTTCGTCGGCAGACAATATATTGTCTGAAACCCCGACTACACCGTAGCGACGAAGACAGTACTTTAGTACCGAATCTTGCTAAATGCCGGAGCTACAACGCAGCTGGGGCGGTTTTACGTAAGTCCTAATTAATTGCAACCACAACCGCCGCCACCAACACCCGTGCCACCAAAGGCAGATTCCTTGCTCGAATAAGTATGTTCGGCAAATTTGCTTTCCAGTGCGTCGTGGTCAAATGTCATTTCCTTTTTGGCCAGCTTGCCTTTTTCCCAGGGCTGTACGGCTTGCACCAGCTGCATATTGCTGCAAGCTGTGCAGGACAGCACCAGGGCCAGCAAGGCCAGTGTGTGCAGATGTTTGATTTGCTTCATCATTTACTCCCCAGGCCCGCCTGTATGGCTTGTTCAATTTTCGCCTTGCCAGCGTCAGTAAAACCGGCATGCTGTGACAGTATCTTGCCATTCCTGTCTATCAGGATACTGCTGGGCATGCCCTTGATTTCATACGCGCGTGGCATGAGCCCTTTGGGGTCATAGGCAATATGAAAATTGCCAGGCGTGGATTTCAGGAACTCCAGCGCATCTTCCTGTTTGGTATCGAGATTAATGGCGACGACCTGGAAACCCTGTGCGCCATACTTGTTTTGCATGGCATTCATCCAGGGGAAAGATTGCTTGCATGGCCCGCACCAGGATGCCCAAAAATCGAGATAGACGACTTTGCCGTGATAATCAGCCAGTTGTATATTGCCCTTGCTGCTCTGGGCACTGAACTCAGGCGCGGGTTTGCCAGTTTCCAGTGCCAGCGCAGGCACACTTAAGGCCAGGGGGATGGCAAAAAATACTGCTGCCTTCAGATTCAGAAATTCCATGGTGCGGCCTTGCCCGTCGTGCAGGATAAGTGAGTGCAGCGCTGGATAGACCTGGGTCCTGTACCAGCAGCTTGCGTTTTACATCCATCATAAGCCCAGCGCAGAATAAATAAATCCTGGCATTGGTAAAGATACCGAGTTTTCTGTAATGAACTGTAACGTGGGAACGCAGTTAAAACAAGTCTGTTGTCAAACAAGTTTCCAAATTAACATAATTTCACCAGCAAGCAACATCGCTACTTAAAAACAACAGATCGCATTGCTGTTTTGACCCTGCTTGTCTATCTGGCTAGCATGTTTGTGCAGAAACAAATGAATTTGAACAGAAATGGAAAAGCGCATGAAAGCCAACAACATGGATCAGCAGTTTCAAGACGGCCTGCAAATACGCAAGCAAGTCATGGGCGAGGCCTTTGTCGAAAAAGCATTTAGCAATACCGATGCCTTTACTGCACCCTTGCAGGAATTTGTCACCCGCAATGCCTGGGGTACGGTCTGGTGCCGTGATGGCCTGGATTTGAAAACCCGCAGCCTGATTACCCTCTCCATGCTGACGGCTCTGGGGCGCGCGCACGAGATCAAGGGCCATGTACGCGGTGCTGTCAATAACGGCGCCAGCATGAAAGAAATACAAGAAGTACTATTACATGCCAGCGTGTATTGCGGCATGCCGCTGGCCATCGATGCGTACCGTTCTGCCCATGAGGTTTTACTGGAAATGGGCAAGATAGATGCAGACCAGACTGACCACACATAGCCACCTGATATTTCTAAGGAAGCAGATATGACAGCGAGCAGAAAAGCAATCGCACTCACTGAGGATGGAGTAAGCCGTCCGTTTGCAGTGGAGGATGTACCCTGGGATGAATATTCCCACGGGCAGAGTTTTGGTTCACGTTATCGCCAGCTGGGCCAATATGGCGGCTGCCAGCACGTAGGCGTGTGCATGGAAGAACTGGCGCCCGGCAAGCATGCCTGCCCCAACCATTATCATTATCTGGAAGAAGAGCAATTGATGATGCTCGATGGCAGCCTGACCCTGCGCATGGGTGATGAGACCTACATCATGAAAGCTGGTGATTACATGGTATTCCCGGCTGGACAAAAGGTAGGCCATAGTTTGTTCAATCATACCGATGTAGTCTGCCGTTACCTGGTCATCGGTGAGCGTAATCCCCACGACGTGATTGTTTATCCCGATAGCAATCGTATCAGCGTGGTGCTGGCCGGTGAAGGTTATGACAAGGCGGCGACGCTGGAGTATTGGGAGCGCGAGAAGGATTGAAACGACTGGAAGGGCTTAATCAGTGGCGCAGGCTTTGCAACTAAGCACCCTAATTCCTCATTTGGTGTCATCACAGTAGCTGTCCGGCAAGAATTGCCGGATACTCTGCCTGGTCTTGATAGCGTAAAAGGATAAGAGATGCGCCGCATGTGGCTTTTTTATACCCTGGCATGGATAGCATATTCCATCCTGATTACTTTGGCGATACAGGTAGACGGCTTGTCCACTGGCCAATTTGACCTGCAACAGGCTATCAATTCAGAGTTCAATACCTTGCCTGCGGCTATCTCACTGGCCTTTATCTGGCCCCTGACTGCCTGGATGGAACGCAAGGCTTTGCGTCCGCTCAGCATCGTGTTCATCCATATTTTGCTGAGTGTGGCCTTTGGGTTTTTCTGGCATTACCTGGTCAGCGGTTTCATGCAATTGATCGTGCATGTCAAGGAAATCGAAAAAGTTCGCCCCCTGAGTGCGTATATCTGGCCCTTCCTGTACAGCCTGATGATGTATGGCGTAGTTGCCAGCATTTTTCATTCAGTGCGTTCCAGCGATGCGCGCCGCCTGCAAGTGCTGGCAGCAGCCCAGGCCCAGGGTTTGCTGGTGGTGGCAGAACTGGCCAGCTTGCGCAACAAGCTCAATCCCCATTTTTTGTTCAATACCCTGCATTCCATCATTGCCCTGATGCGCAAGGATGGCAAGGCGGCTGAAGCTGCACTCTTCCGTTTTTCTGACATGCTGCGCTATGTACTTGATACCGAAAAAAACGGTAATACCCATGTCGCTCTTGAAGATGAATTGAATTTTGTCCGCGATTATCTGAACCTGGAAGCCCTGCGTCTGGGTCACAGGCTCAATGTAGACTGGCAACTTGATGAAATGGCTGGTGGCTTTGGCGTGCCCGCACTGACAGTGCAACCACTGGTAGAAAACAGCATCAAGCATGCATTCAACCCGCGCAGCCAGCCTGGCAATCTTTTGATCAAGACCAGACTCAAGGCCCTGCATGGTGAACTGGAAATCACCATCCGCGATGATGGCCCCGGTGCTGAGCTGGCAGAAGTACAGGCGTCCAGTGGTATAGGTGTAAAAACTGTAGAGCGCCGCCTGCATCTTGAATATGGCGGGCGCGCCAGTTTCAACATCAATACTGCACCTGGACAGGGTTTTGAAATATGCTTGACGATACCTATCTCTTCGACCTGAGGTCAAGGATCAAATCATGAGCAAAATTAAAACCGCCTTCATCGCAGAAGATGAACCCCTGGCCCGCGAAGTCTTGCGCGATGCCGTCAGCGACAGGCCAGAACTCAGCCTCATCGGTGAAGCTGCCGATGGCGTCACGGCATTGACGCAAATCAATCTGCTGAAACCTGATGTGGTCTTCATGGATATACAAATGCCCGAGATGACAGGTCTTGAAGTCTTGCGCCGTCTCAGCCATTTGCCAGAAATCGTCTTCACTACCGCCTATGACCAGTATGCCGTGACCGCCTTTGAATTGCATGCGGTCGATTATTTGCTCAAACCATTTACACGTGAACGTTTTGATGCCGCGGTAGACCGCTTGCTGGATGCGCCGCCATCCATGCAAGCCATGGAACATGCCCTCAATCTGGCCGCCGGTCGCGACAGCGGGCGGCTGGAACGCATCCTGGTACGTGACCGCGGCCATATCTTCCCGGTCAATGTGAATGACATCGCTTATCTCAAGGCTGATGCCAAATACACTGCCATTATCGTCGGCGACCGGACCCATCTGGTCAGGCTGGGCATCACCGAACTGGAAACCCGGCTAGATCCGGCACGCTTCATACGCATACACCGCTCGTTGCTGGTGAACCTGGATTTCGTGGTCTCCATGAAGGCCGATGAGCAATCACAATTACGCCTGCATATGCGTGATGGCAGCGAATTGCTGGCCAACCGCGAAGCCTCGCGCATGTTGCGGGATATGTCCATCTGAGTTTGGCGGCTTTGCTCCTTCCTCTTCAAGGAGGGAGCTTGGGTTGGGGATGGTTTTCTGTTGATTGACGATGATCCTATTTTCTATGCCCGTAAGAGCGGCTTCTGCCGCGAACAATACGCCGTACCTCATATTCCCGTCTGTATCAACCATTCGCGGCTAAAGCCGCTCCTACGGGCATGGTTTCTCTTAGTCCTGAAGCAGTTCGCGAACCAGGTAAGCAATTCGCGCCATCTGGGTCTGCCTTCGTCGCATACCCCGGCAAGCCCGCCGCAGGCGCGGCAAGATACGGGTATCGCAAGCGGCGATGCAAACTACGGGAGACAGACGGTGAAGCACTATTTTCAATCTATGATTTTGGCGGCGAGTGTTGCATTCGCAGTGACTGGCATGGCGCAGGCAGCAGAGCTGACGGTAGAAGTGACAGGTCTGAAGAGTGCCAAGGGCAAGGTCATGGTCGCTGTGTATGACAAGTCAGAAAATTTCCTGAAACAGCCTTTCAAGGTAGCGGCTGTCGATGCCCAGGCTGACAAGGTCAAACTGTTGATTGCCGGTTTACCGGCTGGCGATTATGCCCTCAGCGTGTTCCAGGATGAAAACAGCAATGGCAAGCTCGATACCAATCCCATAGGCATGCCGGTCGAGCCTTATGGCTTCAGCAACGATGCCGCAGGCAATTACGGCCCACCCAGCTTTGCCCAGGCGCTGGTGCAAGTGTCAGATGCTGGCAAGCTCATCAGCATCAAACTTCGTTAAGGGAGGGTGAGTCATGGACAGGCGTCATTTTCTGCGCGGTGCATTGGCAGCGCTGCCGGCCATCGCATTGCCAGCCGGGGCATATGCAGATGAAACCAGGGACGCCTTTCTGGCGAGCCTGCCAGCCCACCAGCGTCTTGCTGTGCTCTGCAACCACGATGCAGATATGCCGGGTGGTACGGCAGTTGTCGAAGGTCGCTGGCCTGCCGGTCTCAACGGCACCTTCTACCGCAATGGCCCGGCGCGCTTTGAGCTGGGTGATGAGCGCTATCACCACTGGTTTGACGGCGATGGCATGGTACATGCGTGGCAAATGGAGCATGGCCGGGTACGGCATAAAGCGCATTTCGTGCGTACCAAAAAATTTGTCGAAGAATCAGCCGCAGGGCAGTTTTTGTATCCCGCCTTTGGTACCGGCATCAGCCGCAGACCAGTTGGCAATAATGATACGGTCAATACCGCCAACACCAATGCCGTGCCGCATGCAGGCAAGCTGTATGCCTTATGGGAAGGCGGCTCGGCCACAGAGCTCAATCCGGCCAGCCTGGCGACCGAGGGTATCAAGACCTGGCGCGATGATCTGGCTGCCATGCCATTTTCTGCTCATCCCAGGATTTCACCAGATGGTGTGCTGTGGAATTTTGGCGTCGCACCGGGTGCCAACAAACTGCTGTTGTGGCGCATAGATGCCGACGGCAGCCTGGGCAAGTTCGGCATGGTCAATGTGCCGCAATTGCCCATGGTGCATGATTTCGTGTTAACGGCAAAGTACATGGTCTTCCTGGTGCCACCGTTTGATTTGCGCAATTCACCAGACCAGAGCTATCTGGGCTCACATGTCTGGAATGGCCAGCGCCCCATGCGTGCGGTGGTGGTGGACCGTGCAGATTTCAGCCTGCGCCGCATTATAGAAATGCCCGCAGGCATGGTCTTTCACTCAGGTAATGGCTGGGACGAAGGCAATACCATCCGCCTCGATGCCAGCATGGCGGCAGACGACAGCAGCCTCAGGGGCCTCGGTAGCATCATGCGGGGCGACACCGGGAAGCTGCAGAATGCAGATACTGTGCTCATCACCCTGGATCTGAACCAGGGCACGACACGCAGCGAAAAACTGATGAGCGTGACAGAATTTCCCCGCGTATCACCAGTCGATATGGGTTTGCGCAATCGCCAGCTCTTCGTGACCACCGGCGACAAATCGCCAGAATTTGGCATGACAGGCATCGCCAGCATTGATATGGAAACTGGCCGTCACGACAGATACAACTATGGCCAGGGCTGGGTAGTCGAAGAACACATACCTGTACCCAAGCAGGGCGGCAAGGGTGTGTGGTTGCTGGGCGTGGCTTACGATGTGAGAAAGTCGCAGACGGCGCTGAGCGTGTTTGACGGTGGGCATTTGTCACAAGGCCCGGTGGCCAGGGCACGCCTGCCCTATGCGGCACCGCTATGCTTTCATGGTAATTTTTTGGCGGCCTGAGTTTGTCCCTAAGCAGGGGCCAGGCTTGTCAGCCCCTGCCCACCTGTTTAGACTGTCATGATGAAACCCGCACCTGCCAACCCGGTCAGCCTCTCACTTCGCAAACAAGAGGCCAACGACCATCCGCTTGCATTGATCCCCTACTTTCGCCGCTGGCAGCCGGGTATTTTGCGCGACCTCGTCTATACCTTCATGCTGGGCCTGGGTTTTGCCCTGTTTTTCTTTGCCCTGTATGCGTATAACCTGTCGCGTGACCAGTTGATGGCGCAGTTGTGGAATAATTTTGTCATCGCGATGTCGATCTCCTATTCCATCCATATCTTGTTCGCAATCAGCTCTTTTTTGCTTGGGCCTGGGCTGGAGAAGATTCGTGGCTGGAAGTGGGCTGCCTATTACCTCATCGTACCTGGCTGCGGTGTGTTTGCTGGCTATTTTCTGGCCGTCGTACTCATCAATCCGGCTGCGCTGCATCTGCATTTTTTCCAGCCGGGTGTCATTTTTAATTTCGCCATTGTTTCCGTACTGGTTTCCTGTGTGCTGCTATTTGCCTATCTGATACGGGAGCGTGAGTTACAGGACAAGGAAAAAATCGCCACAGAACAGCAACGCGCCCTGGAATCCGAGCGCCGCGCGCTTGAGGCGCAGCTACGCATGCTGCAGGCGCAGATAGAGCCGCATTTCCTGTATAACACCCTGGCCAATGCAGTAGGCCTGATACAGCCGGATCCGGCACGCGCCCGCCTCTTGCTCGAACGCCTCATCGACTACCTGCGCGCCACATTATCGGCCAGTCGTGACAGCGATACTCTGCTGCAGGGCGAGATCGATACGATCAGTGCTTATCTGGAGCTGATGAAGCTGCGTATGGGTGAACGCCTGCGCTACCGCATTGAAATGTCAGACCAGGCCGCCAGCCTGTCCATCCCGCCCATGCTCTTGCAGCCTGTCGTTGAAAACGCCATCAGCCATGGCCTGGAACCCAAGATAGAAGGTGGCGAAATCCTGTTGAACGCGCACGTAGAGAAAGATCATCTGCATGTCACTATCAGTGATACCGGCGTGGGTTTCCAGACGGTTGCCAGCAGCAAGCCAGGTGGCGGAGTAGGTTTGGCTAACTTGCGTGAACGCATAGCCGCACTGTATGGCAAGCAAGGCAGCCTGAGCATCACGGAAAATTCCGCAGGCGGCGTCAGCGTGAGCCTGCATCTGCCCTTGCCACCTGAATTTACGTCACGATAAATACATGCCTACCGCACTCATAGCAGACGATGAAGTCACCCTCGTCAATTTTTTGAAAGCCGAGCTGGCAGTGCTCTGGCCTGAACTGAAGATTATCGCCGAGGCCTACAATGGTGCAGATGCCTTGCGCCTGATCAACGAACTCTCACCTTCCATCGCCTTTCTGGATATTCGCATGCCGGGCATGAGCGGGCTGGAACTGGCCAGTCAATTGCAAGCTGCGAATACTGCACCGCTGATGGTTTTTGTGACCGCATACCACCAGTATGCAGTCGATGCCTTCGAACGCGAGGCTGTCGATTACCTGCTCAAGCCACCGACCAGGGAGCGACTGGGGCGCTGCATAGAAAAACTCAAACGCCAGCTTGCAGCAACATATGGGGCAACACCTGCTGCAGATGTGCTTGCCAGACTCATGTCCGCCATGTCATCCATGACAGCGATGCATCAAGCCCCCGCAGCAAGCCGTCTTGACTGGATACGTGCCGCAAACGGCAATGACACCCGGCTGATTTCCATTGATGAGGTGGTTTATTTCGAGGCGAACGACAAATACGTGTCTGTCTTTACAGACACAGGCGAATCGCTGATACGCATGCCGCTCAGGGAATTGCTGGATGGGCTGGACAGCAGCCGCTTCTGGCAAGTACATCGCGGCACGATAGTCGCCGTCAAACACATAGCAGGCACCACGCGTGATTTTCGTGGACGCACCCTGCTCAAACTCAAAGAGCGACCCGAAGAATTACTGGTCAGCCGTGCTTATCTGCATTTGTTCAAGCAGATGTAGCCTCGGTGCGATGAGGACGGATATCAAACCACACTGCCAAACCTGTCCCTGAAAAATCCCGGTGTTGTCCCCAGATGTTTCATGAAGCTGCGGTGCAGGGTATCGAGGCTGCTATAGCCTGAATGGTCGGCTATCCTGGCCAGGGGCCAGCTGGTCGTGATCAACAAATTCTTGGCGAATTCCAGTCGGGCGGCATCGACAAAACGCGCTGGCGTGCTGCCGGTTTCTTGCTGGAAGATGCGCGAGAAATTACGCTCGCTCATGTGCACTCGCGCCGCCAGTGCTGGCGTGCGCAAGTCACCAGCAGGCTGGGCCAGTATCTCATTGACTAATTGTTGCAGGCGCGAGTTGCTCTGGTTTTGTGATGAAACCTGGCTTTGCAGGGTATGACTGTATTGCGATTGCCCACCAGCGCGGCGCATATACAGCACCAGCTCACGCGCCACCGCCAGACTCAGTGCCGGGCCACCATCAGCTTCCAGCAGCGACAGGCACAGGTCTATGCCAGCTGTGACACCTGCCGAAGTGTAGATGGGGCCGTCAGCAGTGAAAATCGCATCAGCATCGAGCTTGACCTGAGGGAAAAGCTTTTGCAATAGCGCGCAGCTATTCCAGTGCGTGGTAGCACGGCGATCATTGAGCAAACCGGCAGCAGCCAGTACCAGCGCATCTATGCAAACGCTGGCAATACGACGGGTATTTTTGCTGCGTGCTCGCAGCCAGGGTAGCAGAATATTCTCCTTAGCCGCTTCGCGCATCGCAGCCTCGCTGCCGCCAGTGACAATGATGGTATCAATCTCTGCTGGCAAATCCCTGAGTGCGCATACCCCATGTATTTCCAGCCCGGCGTGGGTGGTGATGACACCACCATGCGGGCTGGCAACTATCAGGCGATAGGCTGGCATGGCTGATGGTTTGTGCTGGTTGGCCACGGCAAACACTTCCATGGGGCCACTCAGGTCCAGGCTTTGTACGCCAGCCAGGGTAATGAAGACGATGGTGCGGGTATGTTTATCCATGGCTGAATTTGCGACAAGATTGGCACTACGGCCAAGATGTTGATGATTATAGTGTGCCTGTGCATAAATCCCCGGTGTACTGATGAAAACAAAAATCCTGCTCTTCCTGTTCCTGGCCCTGAGCTTTTCCCTGGCTATTGCAGATAGCCTGTCCACGCCTTTACCTGACTATCAGGCGCGTTTTGGCCGCAAGCAACCCCTCATCGCCGTGGTCGCCGATAATGAAATGACCGAGTTGACCGACTTTGTCGTGCCCTATGCCGTGCTCAAGGCCTCAGGTGCGGCGCAAGTCTTGTCCGTGGCAACCGGCAGCGGCGTGGTCAATCTCTACCCTGCACTCAAGATGCAGGCGGAGACGACAATGGCAGGATTTGACCAGACTTATCCACAAGGGGCGGACTATGTCATCGTCCCGGCTCTGCATAATGTGCAGGCGGCGGTACTGCAAAACTGGGTCAGGGCGCAGGCTGCCAAAGGGGCTATCATCGTTGGTATCTGTGACGGCGTCTGGGTTTTGGCCCATGCGGGTTTGCTGGAGCAGCGCCGTGCCGTGGGTTTCTGGTATTCCATGGGTGGCCTGCAAAAACAATTTCCCGCCACGACCTGGGTGCGCAACCAGCGTTACCTCGCCGATGGCAAGATCATCACCACGACAGGCGTGACAGCATCTCTGCCCGCGTCACTGGCCCTGGTCGCGTCCATTGCGGGTCACGAGCGCGCCACAGCTCTCGCCAGTGAGCTGGGGATAAAAGATTACTTATCCACACATGACAGCCAGCAATTCAAAATGAGTTTTGCCCATGCTACGACCATTGCAGGCAACTGGCTGCGTTTCTGGTCACATGAAGAAATCGCGCTGCCGCTGAGCGCAGGTGTCAACGACATCGCCCTGGCCCTGTATGCCGATGTCTGGTCGCGTACCTACCGTTCGCAAGTCAAAACCTATGCCAGCAGCATGCAGGCTGTGAAGTCGCGTTATGGTCTGCAACTGCTGCCGGATGCCGTGGCCGATGCAGCTGGCATGGACAGGATCAAAAAAGAACACAACTGGCTGACAGAGATAGCTCCGGCAAGAGCCATGGACCAGGCTCTGCAAGAAATAGGCAAGGCCTATGGGCTGGCGACCAGGGCCATGGTCAGTACCTTTATGGAATATCCGCAATAGTAAGATACATCATGAAGCTGAACCAACTTATTGTAAACTGGTCAAGTATTGCTGTGTTAACGCAAAGGGACGACCATGTTTGCTTACAGATTCAAATTGCTGGCAATACTCTTGATGTGCTTTGCACTGACGGCCAATGCCGCCACAGTTTTTCCTGGCAAAGAATGGGAGGTGACTGCCAGCACCACTGCACAATGCAAACAGGGCCAGACTGAACTCGATAGCTATGTGCAAAGGCAAGCCACCACAGCTCTGCTCGCCATCAAGGATGGTCGCATCCTGTATAGCTACGGTAAGACCGATGTGCCAAGCATCATAGAGTCACAACGCAAAAGCATCTTGTCCATGCTGTATGGTAAATACGTCGCGAATGGGACTATCAATCTTGACCAGACCCTGGAGACTGCCAATATCGACGATGTTGGTGGCCTCTTGCCTGCAGAAAAACAGGCCAGAGTGCGTGATCTGCTGACTGCACGCTCAGGGGTTTTTCATGCCGCCGCCAATAGTGGCGATGATCTGGCCAGTGCACCCGCACGTGGTACACAAACACCGGGCAGCTATTTTCTGTATAACAACTGGGACTTCAATGTCGCTGGCACTCTGCTGGAAAACGCCACCCACAAAAGCATCTATCAATTGTTCGATGAAGACATCGCGCAAAGCCTGCAACTGCAAGACTACAAACTCAGCGCCCAAAAGAAATTTGGCGACAAAAGCAAATCCAACCACCTGCCCTATCACTTTTTCCTGTCCACCAGAGACATGGCCCGCATAGGCTTGCTGACCCTGCATGCAGGTAACTGGAATGGCAGGCAGTTGATACCAGCAGACTGGATGCGCGTGACCACCAGTTTTTATACACCTTCATCCGACATGCACCCTGCCAGCACAGCAGCACGCCATGTCGCCTATGGCTATATGTGGTGGGTGCTCGAAGAACCCAGCGACTCACCATTGCAAGGCGCCTACATGGCCTGGGGTTTGCACGGGCAATACTTGCTGGTTATCCCCAGGCTGGATATGGTGATCGCCCACCAGCGCCGCGTGCCTGTGGATGGCAAATGGGATCAACCTAAAGTGGGTAAGAATGCGTTTATCCACATGGCGAAATTGCTGACAGAAAATTGTTCGTGATATGAATTTAAAACTTGAACCTTGCACGCCCAATGATGCTGCGCAGTTGGCAGAACTGCGCGTCCTCGCCATGCGCCCAAGTCTTGAGCGCATAGGGCGCTTTGATACAGAAAGAGCACGGCAGCGCCTGCTGCAAAATTTTGTAGCTGAATGCACCAGGCTCATCAAACTGGATGGTTTGCTCGCCGGGTTTTTAGTGCTGCGTCCAAAGGACAATGATCTCTTGCTGGATCATTTTTACCTGCATCCAGATTTTCAGCAACGTGGTCTGGGTAGCGCAGTCATAAAGTTGGTGCTGGCAGAAGCCGATGCAATGGGAAAGATCATCCACGTAGGCGCCTTGCGTGACAGTGATGCCAACCGTTTTTATATTCGACATGGCTTTGTTTTACGCGAGATAACTGAATTTGATAATTATTATCTGCGTTATCCACAGGCTGATACAAGCAGGTGCGAATAGCTTGCGTATTCGCATGCATGATTTTAAAAAGCCCGGTAGTACTTGCAGGCTGGACATGCGTGCGATTACGTTATATTAGTCGCATTTACTCGGGCTAATCGTATCTGCACATCATGCCAATATAGATTTTTATGCTTTACTATTTGCATTGATAAATTGACCAAATAAAAAATTAGGATAGATAGTTCATGAGCTATGTCATGCATATTTGGGAAGGCCCTGAGCCTGCCAATGTTAAGGATATCCCCAGACTGCTTGATTTGATATCACAGAATCGTTCACGGCAAAATCCCAAATTCATTGAATTTGCCAGCAAACTGATGCAACGCTATCCCTATGACGATGATGAGGAGGAAGAAACCGGTATTTGGACTGATGGTTTTATAGACGGGAAGCTTGGGTCAGCAGTTTTTGTGCTTGGTGTTGCCACCCCCAACCGTTCCATATGTCGATTTATTGTAAGTACAGCAAAAGAGTTGGGTTTAAATGTGCACGACATGCAAGAAGGGAGAGACTACTTTTCATCAGGCAGAGTAGTTCCACCATTTAGTAGCGTCGAGTTATCCCAAATGGCGTCGCGACCAGAAATACTTTCCATCACTGAGAAGAAAATTGCTGTCAATATTGCTCTTCACCCGTTTCTGAGCAATAGTGGATTTACTGTTTCCGATGATAAAATTAAACTGATACGCCGATTACCAGACGGTATTCAACGTATTAGCCCTATGTTTATTCGTGGTGAAATAGATGATTTCTACTGTCCTGTAAAAATAGACGAAGTACAGCGGATATACAATCCACTTTTTTTACCTGAAGATCCTGATCTCTACCGAAAAATTAATACCTTCAGCACTTTTCTTAGCTGGATTGTGAATGATAAGTCATCGATCGTTTTTCCAGCGGGAACCGATCAAGAAATCAAACACTGTATCACCAGATTGGCTCCAGTCATTCTGAAAAAAATCATCCCCCAACTCGACTGGTGTACTGATGTAATGCGGATCAACGAAGCGATTTATAACAACGCGATACCTTCTGTGAAAATCGATCCGCTGCGAAGACTGATCATCGCCCGTTTGGCTGATGATCCATGTTTTGAGAATTTGGTGCAGCAGCTAGACGCTGAAACCGCTAATAAAAAATCCGAAGAGCAGGATAAATTTTTCAGGCTTCGTGATTTTCTTCGAAAATATGATGTGAAGAATCCAGTCTCGCCGGAAATTCATCAAAAATATCCCTATGACCCATCAAGTATGCCGGTTGGAACACGTATTGAACATATCCCGATGAAACAACAGGGCGTCATATCAAAAATAACGGGGCAATGTTTTGGAACTCGGATTCATATTAATTTTGATGACGGAGATAGCGGCACATTCACTCCTGTGGTTTATAACATGCTAAAGCGTATATGATTGGAACCTTGGAAATAAGTTTGGAGTAATTCCCGCATTGATACAGACCACGGAGGTGCGAATAGCTAGCGTATTCGGACGAATGGTTTTCAAAGGATGAGTAATAATATCTTACAGCGTGACATACGTGTGATTACGTTGCGCTAATTGCACCTACGCGGGATTCAACATAGGGGAAAATATGAATGACGTAATGCGCTCGGTCTGTAAGGCAAACATCTTTTATGCCCTGGACAGATTACAAAAACATTCAGACCAGTATGTAATCGATCAAGCGGAAATGATCAAGGCACTTCTCACTGATTTGGAGTTATCAACAACCTCACCCAATGTGGAAGAAGAGGCTCCTTCAAGAAAAATCTGGGACACTGATCCAACAAATTACGACACATATAGATTGCTACACCAATTTGGATTATCTCCCACGCAATTGATTGATGTCACCAAGTGCGAAGGGCTTCATGAATTGCGTGCAATTAGAATGCTTAGACTTACATTCGACTTGTCCTATATGGAAGCCAAGGCAATATTTGATGGTCATGTGGGTTCTTAAGATGAAATCGACGATCAGGGCCGCTTGGCACCATGCGTGCGATTACTTTGCTCTAATCGCACCTAAACGCTATAAGTATTCAAAAGGCCTGGTCTCATTAGAAGATGGTGGAACTGTTTGCCCAGCCAAGTTCGTTAAGTGAATTATGGCTTTCACAGGTAGCGACTAACTCCCAGATGCCTGTCCAGTTTTTCCTGTTCCAAAGCATCGAGCGTCTCCCTGTGGGCGCGTATGGTGTAACCACCGTGCAGTTTGCCGTCGTGGTTGATCATCCAGTCGACAACGGCATCGTCGGTGACCTGGAAGCTGTCGCCGATTTCATAGTCTGCCAGGGCTTGCGGCAACTCAAATAATTCTGCAAGAAAACCTTCTGTATTACTTTCGAGCACCAGTAGCCATACGAAGATATTGCCATTGGCTAATACGAACTTGGTTTTGACGAGGGGGTGGAATTCTCTGGCAGTGTTGCTGTAAATCAGCTGGCGAAATTGGGGCAGGGATAGTTGTGCCTGGGCAAATGCTCGCTGCATGTCCTCGTCATCGGTCTTGCTCATGCTGATCCTGGCACCGGGATCAAGATCAGGCTGGCGGCCCATTTTCCTTCTGCTCATCTGCCAGTCATACCAGCAGTTTTCCGGGTCTATGTCGTCGTAGCCGCGAGATTCATCGAGTGCATCTGCATGGGGTTTTTCCATCATCATGACATTCGCGTAATCGCGTATGTTCAGCACTTGTGCATGCGTCAGGGGCTCACCTTTGCTGTCTTCTGCATGCACCAGCAGGGCAATCAGGGCGGGAATAAAAACGGGAATCAGTTGCTCTTCACTCATGGTTTTCTTTCAGCATGGCTGCAGATTTGCCAATGTAGAAATTCTACTCTGGCAAACCTGCCCTGACGGGGTCAGACATGTAAAGAAAGGAGACTTGTTGTGACAAATTATTTCTTTGCTTGCGGATTATTTTCTTTGCCTTCTGGCGGGTGTGGTGGCCTTTCAGGGCGGGCAAACAGGCCCTTGGGTGAATTGGTGCAAGTCGCAGAAATCTTGCCTTCGCGTGGCGTGGTGATTTGCACGACAGCGCCCTCTTTCTTGCCTTTGCAATCTTCATAGGCTTGTGGTGGCGGCTCACGCGGTGGCCTGTCGTCTCTGCCTGCTTCTGGCGGTTTTTTCTGGTCGCCGCCGGGTGGCTGGGCATGGGCGAACAGGCTGGCAGCCAATGCAGTCATGAATATACTGGCACGTGCCAGGGTGAGTAAGCTTTTCATTCTGTTTCCTTTCAATGGTGTTGAGGACAGAATAGATCTTAAGCAAAAATTATGAAGAAAAAGTGAAGACAGGCACTTCTTTACCTAGCTTTACTTTGTCACGCTCACACTGATCCTGTCATATCTTCCATAAGCATCAAAAGCAGTAATATCATAGCGCCCGGCCTCAGGAAATTCTATGATCTGAGACTGGTTCGCCAGCTTGTTCGATACAAGATGGCCATTCACCATCCAGCTGACTTCGGCCTGTGAGCCACGAATTTCCAGCCTGGCTTTGGGCACTTCCTTGTCGCTGGCCCTGTGCAGGGTTTCGCCATCGCTAAGGCCGACTATCTTGATGCTCTCATCAGCATTGTAGATCGCTGCGCACTCTGTTGCCCAGGCAGGTGGCAGGGCGACTTTGCGCAGTCCTGCGTCCAGCCAGGGTTCGAGGGCGGAGGGCCAGCGGGCGGCCTGCAATTTGTCCATGGAGCGTTTGCTGCATTCGGGGGCGACCCGCAGGCCGCTCTGGCTATCGACAAAGTAAGTGAATATGGGCGAAGCGGTTTTCAGGCGGTCGGCAAAACTGGGTGGCGCTGCGCCATTCAATATCCATGCGGTGCGTTGCAGCGGGCAGAGTTTTTCTACTTGTTCGCTGGCGCGAGTACCCAGCGGCCAGCAGATTTTTTCCTGGCTGACGGTGGCTGGCGGCACATCCGGGCTGGTGTTGCGGCCATCGGGTATGGCGGTAAAAATATCCACCAGCAAGGGGGCTGCCACATTTGCACCAAAGAAGCCGGGATTGGGTGTGCCATCTGGCCGCCCTACCCAGACGCCTATGGTGTAGCGCTTGCTGACGCCAACTGCCCAGGCATCGCGAAAACCAAAGCTGGTGCCGGTCTTCCAGGCGATGCCACGGTAGCTGCCATTGCCTTCTACGGCACGCGCCACTGGCCCGCCAGTTTCCAGTATGTCGCGCACGATGAAGGCGGCACCTTCACTCATCATTCTTTGTTCCTTGTGTGGCGCGTTTGGTGTCATGCGCGGTACGGCGGCCATGCCCTTACGTGCCAGGGAAGAATAGGCACCGACCATGTCTTCGAGTTTTGCTCCTGCACCACCAAGTATCACGCTGAGGTTAGGAGTCGCGCCACGCGGGAATTCCAGCTTCAAGCCACCACGCCTGAGCATGGAGACAAAGTTCGATGAACCCAGTTGTTCCAGTACTTCGACAGCCGGTACATTCAGGGATTTTACGAGGGCTTCAGACACACTGACCGGGCCACTGAAATTTTGCTGGAAATTACCAGGCTGGTAACCAGAAAAAGATTGCGGTGTATCGGACAATAAAGATTCTGAATGGATCAGACCTTCATCAAGTGCAAATGCATACAAGAATGGTTTCAGGGCAGAACCTGGTGAGCGTGCAGCCCGCACCATATCAACATCACTGAAACGCTCACGATCACTAAAATCTGCCGAGCCAGCATAGCCCAGCACTTCAAAGCTGGCATTGTCCATTACCATCGCAGCCATCGACACATGTGGCGGCAATTGTCGTATGCGGTCAGCCAGCAGGGTTTCCAGCGTTTGCTGGATTGCCGTATCAACCGTGGTCTGGATGACGGCTTGCTGGTTTTTGCTATGCCTGGCCTGCTGCTTCATACGCAGTGCCAGCAAAGGGGCAAGTAGAGGCTCACGCACTACCTGCGCCGTAACAGGCTCGGTCAGGGCATCGGCAATGATGTCCTTGCTCCAGTTGCCATCCATGCGGCGTATCACCTTGTCACGCGCCACCTGCGCACGTTGTGGATAACGGTCAGGCCGCAAGACTGAGGGTAATTGCGGCAGCACCGTCAGCAGCGCGGCCTCGGCATGCGTGAGGCGGCTGGCAGGTTTTCCGAGGTAGGCGCGGCTGGCTGCTTCCATACCTTCGAGCACGCCACCCATGGGGGCATAGTTGAGGTAGAGGGTCAGGATTTCTTTTTTCGAATAATGCGCTTCCAGTTGCAGGGCGCGTGCAATCTGTTTGAGCTTGCCACGCAGGGTATGTGGTGTAGGGTCGATGATGCGCGCCACCTGCATGGTGATGGTGGACCCACCGGATACGATCTTGCCATTGTGCACCCACTGCCAGGCTGCCCGCGTCAATGCCAGCGGGTTGACACCAGGGTGCCACCAGAAAGCCCTGTCTTCATACTGCGTCAGCGCATCGACATAATAGGGCGAAACTTCCTGCAGACTGATGGCATGACGCCAGATGTGGTCCTTGTCAGGGAAGGCGCGTAAAGGCGTGCCGTCGCGGGCCAGGACTACCATGGCGTAAGGGGAATCGCGACCGGGTTTGGGAAGAGGGAAGCAGAGGTCGGCGATGATGAAGGTCAGGGCGACGATGATGATTGCTGCGCATTTCTTTTTATGCGTGAGCAGGACTTTACGCAGGAAAGTGAAGTTGGTGTACTTCTTGAGATTGAGCGTCATTCGGGTAGGTCTTTATTAGAAACGCATTCAGGAAAAATAAGATAAAAGAACGGGATATGGCGTTATTTTTATAATGATCAAATTACCCTGTTTTTGATCTTCAACCGCTTGGGACGATGTAATTTGTGCTTCACAGAAAATGGAATCAGAAGAGCCGATGTTTGAGCGAAGCGAGTTTCGGATCTTCCCATTTTTTGTGAAGCACAAATTATGCTGAAGCGTAGCGTAAGCACCCGAAGGGCGAGTCTGCGGTCGCCTTTCTTTGGTGAAGCAAATAAAGGAATTCGGCCGCCGGGCCGAGACCCGGCTTGTATCTGCGGAGGGCAATCGTTTTAACAATGACTCAAGTATGCAACGAACGCCGCTGGGCTCCTGCCTTCGCAGGAGCGACGTTTTTTTGATTGCCGTTCATCAAAAAACTCAAGCCTTACTCAGTGTTTCCTCTGTGGCTCTGTGTCTCTGTGGTGAGAGGTCTTGAATCGGGCGTTGATTAACGAATACGCCATCAAGCGCCCAGAGTTGGGCTGATGAAGCGTAGCCCAACCTACACAATAAGTCCCTACTTCCCACTCTCCACCACAGTCAACACATCCGTCCCACCGGTTTGCCCATACAAATCCGGCCTGTACATATCTTCTGCATACAGCGGCGGTATCACGAATTTACCTGGGGTCACTACCCGCACGCGGTAGAACAGGTTCAGTACATTCCAGTCCATGCGTACTGCTGCCACAAACCTGTCATCGCGGAATTCTACATGCTTGATATGCGGGTCTTGCATGACTTCGGCGGGCTTGAGTTTATCTATCGTCACCGTACTCATTTGCTCACCCTGGACGATATTCGTGTTCTCGATTTCCAGGCCCGCCGGGATGCGATCGACGATCATGCCTGTGCCCATGGCGTTGCGGCTGCGGGCGGTGATGCGCATGATGATGGTCTCGCCTACCTTCAAGGCACGGTTGCCGATTTCCGAGCCATCCGGTGCATACATCTTGCGGCTCAGTTCTATGACATCAGTCTTGGCAGGTGGCATCTTGACCGGGTTGCCGTTCATGGACAATTCTACGTACAGATTGTCCTTGCTGTTATTACTCAGCTTGACACCGCCAGATAATTCACTGGCCTGCAATTCCCGGAACAGCGTCGTCTTGGCTGACAATTCATCAGCCTTGCCGGCGATGGCTAAAGTACCAGTCCATGGAGCTGCTTCACCAGTGCTGTAAGAACGACCTACCAGGAACAGGGCGAGTTTTTCCTGGGTGCTGTAGTAGCGGTATTTCTCCATTTCATTGGCGATGACGCCTATCAGATTGTCTCGACCAGGGATGTTGATCTGGTGGCGATCCAGCAAGGCGTAGGACAGGGCAGCATCGCGCAGATTGCTGCCATAGTCATACCACCAATAGCCATTGTCACGGCCCTTTTTGACACCTTCAGCCAGTGCCACATCGCTGCGTCCCTTGTCGCCCATTTGCTTCAGGGCGATGCCCAGTTGTATCAGGCCCAGGCCAGACTGTGCATTGCCACGGACATCATGCATCTGGCGCAATGTTGCCAGTGGCGCTTTGTTCTGACGTGACAGTACATAAGCACCGGCTGCCAGTACACTGAAGCGGCCATTGTCGAGCACACGGTTTTCTTCCCACAAGCCAGTGCTGTTGGCAGTCGTTGTAGAAGTTGCAGCTGCCACCGGTTTTGGATTGGCTGGCAAACGTGCTACCCCTTCCTGCAAACCACGCAGCAAAAAGTCCAGTGCCTTGTTATACATGGCATCTGGCACACCAAAGCCCTGTTCACGTGCATCCACCAAGAAGCCGGTGACATAGGCGGACAACCAGTATTCAAATTCGGATGCATTACCCCACAGGCTGAAGCCGCCATTCGGTGCCTGCATGGTGGCCAGGCGGGCGATGGCCTTGTCCAGCATTTCCACTCTTTGCTCGCGTGTATATGGCTTGAGTCCAAAGCGTTTGGCGGCTTCTTCATCAATGAAGACATGCGGGTAAGCGGTACTGGTGGTTTGCTCGACACAGCCGTAAGGGTAAGTCAGCAAACCCTGGATGGCAGCGCGGACATCGATAGGTGCCTTGTTCGATACCACCATGTGCGCCAGCACAGATGCCTTGTGCAAGCCAGCCAGATCAGCTTCCTTGATATCCAGCGATTCACCAGCCTTCACCGCGAAGCGTTTGGTGATCTGTGTCTGTGGCGTAGGAGCCTGCACGGTCAGGGCAAAGCTGCGCTCCATCTTGATACCAGAGCCGCTGATATTAACGGTGATGGTATGCAAACCCGGCACAGGCCTGGCTTCGATAGGGAAGCGCAGGGTTTGTTTTTGCTGGTCTTTGAGGCTCAGGCTGCGTTCGGCTTCTGTCAGTTTCAGGGCTTCGCCGCCGTTGATGCTGACTTTCAGGTTTTGTCCTGCACCCGAGAGATTATGCAAATCCAGCGCGACGATGGCAGTGTCACCAAAAGACAGGAAGCGTGGTGTCGCCAGCTCGGCTATCAGTGGTGCCGCCACTGTCATCTCGGCATCTTTGGCACCAAAACGCTCACCGCCAGCAACCACAGCCATCAGGCGCAAGGTACCGTTAAAGTCGGGGATGACCAGCGGTATCTCGGCCTCACCCTGATCATTGAGTTGTACAGGGCCACTGAAGATATCGATGAGTTTGACCTTCTTCGGCAAGCTCTTGGTTGCCTTGGGTGTGTTATCACCACCAAACTTCAGCTTGCCTTTCTGGCCCTGCATTTTTTCTATGAGACGGCCATAGATATCATGCTGGTCAGGGCCATAGCGCAATTTGGCAAAGAAAAAGGCATGCGGATCAGGCGAGGCAAACTTGGTGATGTTAAGTATGCCGACATCCACTGCCGACAGGGTCACCATGGTTTTTTGGCCTTTGGCTTCTGGCACCTTGATTTTTACCTTGACGGTGGTGTCAGGCAGCACTTTGACAGGTGCTTCCATGCTCACCGCAAATTTGCGGTCTGTTCTGTCCAGCGGGATATGCGCCAGGCCCAGTGCACGTGCCGGTGTCACCTTATCACCCTCATTGCCAGGGCGCAGAACCACGGCAGAGACATACAGGTCATGGCGTTTCCAATCCTTGTTGAGCGGGATATCTATCGTCGTCGCATCGGCACCGACAGACAGGCGTTTTACCCACAGGGTCTTGTCACCTTCCACCGTGATCAGGGCTTCGCCTTTATGCGGCGGGGTAATCGTCAGGTGTGCTGTGTCACCGTCCTTATAGACGGGCTTATCCAGCTTCATGGCGACCTTGTCGGGGCGTACACCCTGGCTTTCGTCACTGCGCGCGCTCCAGCCTGCATAGAAGCGATACACGGCCTGCATCTTGGTATCCGGGTCCAGCACTTCAAGGCGATAGCGGCCATAGTGCACTGGCAGGCGCAATTTGCCACGGCCATTGGCGGGCACGGCAACGACACTGGCTTCTACCAGTTCATCGGTTTCAGTAAAGCCAGACTGCCAGCCGCGCTGGTCTTCAAAGCGCCAGTAGTAATTGCGGTCTTCGCGGAACAGGCGTACCGGCAAGGTTGGCGATGCCTGCAATTTGCCATCCTTGTCCGAGCGTATGACTTCAAATTCCACAGGGCTGCCTTCAGGCGCATATTCACCCGTGAACATGGGGCGCAGGCCGACCAGCACAGGGGCGGGCCAGACTACCCGTTCCATACTGCGTACGACAGGGCGACCACCACTTTCCAGCAGGCTCAGGGTAGTGCGTACTGTGAAGGGGGAACGGCGTTTGGCGATAGGCGAGAGATCAACATCGACGGAGGCCTTGCCTTCATCATCGAGCTTGCTTTCTTCCAGCTCAGTACGGGTCTTGGCTTCGTTTTCAGTGACATCACCAAATTCAAAACCTGGGTATTGCTTGGCCAGCGGGTTTTTATTGCGTTCAAACTGGGCCACACCCAGCAGGCGGTTGCCGGCAGCCGGTGCGCCATACAGATAATTACCAACGACATCGACACTGTAGTCACTATCAGCCGCCAGCGTAGCCAGCTTGCTGGACAAATCCAGTTTCATGCGCTCTGGCAGGAATTCTTCAACGCCGAAGCGAAATACCGTACCTGGCACCTTGTCGGCAGGGTCGGCGCGCAATTCCAGCGTCCAGAAACCGGTAGGTGCATCGGCTGGTAATTCTATGCGTTTGACGAGGTAACCACCAAAGCGCTGGTCTGGCCGCCAGGTGGCGGTGAACTGGTCCTTGCCATCGGGACGTTTCAATTTAGCCTGTATGGCCTTGGCAGGCACACTGCGGCCATCGGCATCGCGGGCCAGTACCGATAAATCAAATTGCTCGCCAGGGCGGTATAAGTTGCGGCCAGAATAGGCGAACAGACGCGTCGCCTTGAATGGCGAGCCAGTGATATCGTATTCCGACAAATCAAGCGCCGGTTCTTTCAGGGCCAGTACAGAAATCTGCTCACCCTTGCGTGCCATCAAGACCTTGGCGGCCTTGGGTTGCTCGGCAAAAGTCGCATGGCCATCACCATCGGTATCTGACTTGGCCAGCACCTTGCCTGCTTCATCCATCCAGGAGACTTCGACACCACTGACGGCCTTGCCATCGGTCAGGGAACTGACAAAGGCGTCGGCTGACTTGTCATACAAACGCGTATGCAGGCCCAGATCAGACACATAGAAATAAGTAGTCTGGTATTCGTAGCGGAAGCGCCCAGGCTGGCTCATGACTGCGACATACACGCCGGGTTCCTTGAGTTCCTTGATGTCTTCCACCGAGATGTAGGTGACGCTGCGCTTATTGGCTTTTTGCTCGGTCATGAAGCGGCCAAGGTAGACGCTGTCTGACATGCCACGCAGGTCATCGATCTGGTAAATCTGAACAGCGCCCTTCAGGCTGCTGCGCCTGTAGTCATAGTTGTAGTCATCGCCGCCTTCGCCCTCTTCACCCTCAGCTTTTGCAGTATCGGATTTTTTTGTTTTGCCATTGATGACGCGATCCAGAAAGCGCGGCAACTGATCATTTTTCACACGCAGGAATTGCACATCGACTTCCGGCACATTCACCGTGACGATAGGCAAGCCGCCATTTTGTTTGGCGGGCAAGACCATGCCATTGCTGGCGAAATAATAGGAAGGCGATACTGGCGCAGAAACGATGGAATAGCGCGCCTCGCTACCCAGGGTTTTGCCATTGCGCGCAGGCAGGCCGATTTGGACCTGGACCACATAACGGGTTTGTGGCTTGATATGCGGGAAGTACAGGAGACGCGGGTTGTCACCCACCACCCAGGCACCGGCTACCGGCTTGCCACCCTTGCTGTCGGTATCTTCTGCCGTGGTACTGACAGTGCTGACCTTGCCCTTCCTGGGCTGGCCATCGTCGTCGTAGCCATTGTCTTCATCATTATTGCTGGTCTCGGATTTTTTCAGGTCGGCTGCCGAAGGTGGCATCTCGAATACCTGCAAATACTTTTCGTAGGTCTTGCTACTGTCGAGCGGAATGCTGAAAGTCAGCGCCAGTGCCGGTGCGCCATCGAGGCCACGGTCTGCCGCATCGACCAGGCTAAGTGGGGCATTTGGGTCATCATTGATTACCAGGCCGCCCACAGCATCAGATGCTCCCGGGCTTTTGTTCTTGTACCAGTATGCGCCGCCTATGATGGCAATGAATAAGGCGAACAACATCGCCATTTTGAACGATTTGCTTTGCATGTGGCTTCCCTGATTTATCTGGATGATTGCTTAAATTTCGCCCAATGATTATGACACGCACATTGTCAACAATTTCACTTGTTACGATATCTTCCGGTGTTACGATTTCTTCCGCGGGGGGAAATGCAACAGAGCTTCATAAGAGAATTTCAGTGCTCAGGGGGTGGGGCGCAGATACGTAAAATAGATCACCATCAACAACAAGGCTGCGGCCAGTACGCCCGTGACAATAAAGAAAGCGATGTGGGTTTTACCGTAAGTCGCCTGGCACAGCGCACCTATGCACAGGCAAATACCGCGCAGGACGGCAAGCGAGCTGAGGAAAGTGATGAAACCAAATAGTTTGGCATAGCCAAATGCGGAATTAAAGAATTCGGTGTTACTGGGATTGCTGCCATGCCCACCCTGTCCAGCCAAACCCGCAAGCAGAACGATGCCAACCACGACCGTGATGGAGACAATCAGGAAGAGTACGAAAATCGGTATGGATAACAGTAAGGCGCGTGTCGCTTGTCCCCATGTGACGATGTGCTCGTTCTTGACTGCATTGCTGAGATATTCAATCACGATATTCCACCTGTTCCATGGACAAAGCTATGTGTCTTGTTCATGCACAGGGTTAAGGTGGCATGGGCGAAAATATACAAAATAATAGGCATACTATCGCGATGGAACACAAAAACATAGCCGACCAAAGTATGTGGTGGCTTCAGGTGGGGGATCAATACGGTTCAAACCGAATCTGATGCTTTTGCAAGACGTCCAGCATCAATTGCTTCCAGGGCCCGCTGGGTGCCCAGACCTTGCTGACGGCTTCATAGGCGATGGCCGGGTCTTCCTTGCCTACCACCACGCGGTACAAAAAGACCATGGTCGAAGCACGCATATTCACCTGGCAATGTACCAGTACCTTTTTGTTTCCCAGGCCCTGCAGTATCGCGGCAAAGCTTTCGTAGTCGTTGACGGTGGGCTTGTTGAAAACTATCGGGATATTCACAAACACCATGTTCTGGCGACCGACGATGAGATTCTCTTCGCGCACGGCATCAGAGACATGCGGCGGGGCCAGGTAGATGACGGCTTCATAGCCTTGCGCGGCCAGGCTTTCCAGGGCTTTGGCCGTGGGCTGGCCTGAGCTGGTCAGTTGTGTGGTAATCGGGACGACATTCGGTGCATCAATGTTTTGTGCATAGGCATCTGTGGATAAGCCTGTACATAAGGCTGTGGACAAGCCTAGAAAAACGGTGCATAAGTATGTAGATAAGCTTGTGGATATGCCTGTGGACAGACCTGTGTATAAGATTCTGTCTCGCAGGCCTGGGCTGCTTATTCCTGCGGAGGACTGCTCACGTTTTCCTTGAATAGATTGCGTCGTGTCGTGAACCATACCCAAGTCCCCCATGCTCCGTAAATAACGCCCATCGGCAATAAGACCCATTCCCACCATGCGAGATGTTGGTCGCTTATTAGTGCGGCAACACAAATAATGACCATGAGTGGTCCAAATAGCCAGGGAGGTAGCCATTTTTCCCAAGGTAATAGGCCTATCATATAGCTTTCCTTCATTTTTCAAAGCGCTCATGCGGGATTGTCCTGCACCAGGCTCAGCAAATTCGCATCGCGACAGATGCGCCACTTACCATCGGCCTGCAAGCGCCAGATGCTCAGCACATTCCCGGCACGTTTCATGTGCGGGCCTGCCTGTTTCGGGGCGATCTCGACTTGCAGGTAAGACCAGGTATAGGCCAGATCAGCCTGCACGACAATTTCCTGTATCTGGGAGCTGGAAGCGATGTGATGTGTCTGTAAGATGTTGCGCAGGTTCTGGGCAAATTGTTCGCGGCCCTTCATGGGCGCATGGCCTGCTATCAGGAACACCACTTCTTCATCCATCAGATCAAGCAACTTATCCACATCCCCGGCAGCCGTGGCATCCTGCCATAGCTGGATATTATTCAGTATGGTGGTGGTTGCTGCGCTGGCTTGCTCGCTTACTTCAGTGTGCATGGCTATCCTTGTTGATGTTTGGGGCTGAAGCAAGCGCAGATCAGGCTTATTTGGGTGGTGGTACCTGGGTTTGCAGGATTTGCCCCAGGTCCTTGCCTTGTTGCGCCAGCAGGCTTTCCAGCGCAGGCATCAGCGGCCCCAGGGTCTCTGCCAGCATGCTGCGTACTGTATCGACCACGACCTGGGTGGTTCGTTCAATTTCTATATTCAGGCTGGCACCGGTTTTTTTCTCGGCAAAAACGGTCATGCGCAGGGTTTCCGGGATCAGCCAGACTTCAAACCAGCCTTCCTGGCGATTGACTTCGGCTATCGTCAGGCTGGCACCATTGATGGCGATATAGCCTTTGGCGAAGATATAGCGTAGCCATTCTGGTGGCACGGCGATGCGTATCACATAATTATTTTCCAGCTCGCGTATCTGGGCGATATGGGCCTTGAAGTCGATATGGCCAGACAGGGGGTGACCGCCGATCTCGGCACCATCTTTCGCGGCGCGTTCTACATTGACGCGGCCATCCTGGGCATATTCACCCAGCGTGGTAATCGCCAGGCTTTGCTGCATGACATCAAATTCTGCAGCATGCTCGCCGTGCAGGGCAGTCACAGTCAGGCAAACGCCGTCAACGGCAACGCTGGCACCGATTTCCAGGTCCTTGCAAAAACCATCGGGGAAATCCAGCTGGTAAGTGCGCAAGCCGGTTTTGTCATGGAGTGTTGCGATGCGGGCTATGCCCTGTACTATGCCTGTAAACATGTTTTATCTTGTTGAGGTACTTGGAATGTCTGTGATTGTAAGCCATTCGTGCACTGGCGATATTTTTATGCCGCCAGTGGCAATTCCACCATGAAGCTGCAGCCTTCACCGACCACGCTTTCACAATGGACTTTGCCACCACAGGCTTCACTGAGTTTCTTGACGATGGACAGCCCCAGGCCGCTGGAATGTTCGCCGGCTGTCGGCAGGCTGGATAGCTTGGTGAATTTTTCAAACAAGTGCTGCTGGTCTTCTGTGGATAAACCCGGCCCTTCATCCCTGACCTCGAACACGCCAAACTCTGGTGTATTGCTGACACTGAGCCAGATGCGTTTGCCCAGTGGTGAATACTTGACCGCATTCGACAACAGATTATCGATGATTTGTACGCAGGCATCAAAGTCAGCCTTGACCATGACACCATCCTGGATATCCATGATGACTTGCAAGTCCTTGGCTTTGAGCATCTCGGTATATTGCTGGGCCACGTCCTGCAAGATCTTGCTGACATCCAGGTTTTGCATCTTCAAATGCAGGTGACCGGTTTCCAGGGCATTCACATCCAGCAAATTGCTGATGATGCGCATCATGCGCTGGCCGCTGTTGCTGATGCGTTCGAGATAATGCTGGCGCTGCTGTTCCGGCATGGATTGCTGTAACTTACGCAATAAATCACTCATGCCTATGATGCTGGTCAGAGGATTTTTCAAATCATGGGCAGCGATACCCAGGAAGTCATTTTTATCCTTGTCCAGTTTTTGCAGCCTTGCCACGGCCTCGGCCAGCTCGGCAGTGCGCTGCCTGACCTTGGCATCGAGTTGTTGTTCTGTACGTTGTGAAATTTCCAGCAATTTGGCCTGAGTCTGGGCATGTTCTTTCTTCATCAGGCTGATGTGGTAAGCCTGGGCCAGCGCCAGCAAGATGGCTTCAATGGCAGAACCTATCTGGAAGCCGTATTCAGTTTCCCAGCTCGGCTCCAGCACACCCATATTACGCAGGGTGACCAGCGATAGCCCGGTGATCCAGGTAGCCGATGCCAGCATGACGATGTAGCCAGGCCGGTAGCCGCGCATGCCGACGATCAGGCACACCGGCAAGATCACCAGTATCAAAGCGAAGCCAGTCACTTGCATGATGGGAGCAACCAGCGGATAGTAACCGGCCAGCACTGCCACTGCAGCAAGCACGCAGGAGATCTGGGCCAGCACGAACAGGCGATAGATACGCGGCATTTTCTCTTGCAGACGCAAGAAGCTGGCGATGAACATGGACGTACTCATGACCACCAGGGGGGATAAGACGCCCGGTAGCATATCCACAAATTCCGGCCAGTCGGGGGTCAGGTACATGCCTACATGGCCGTTGATGCTCATGCCTGCCAGCAGGGAGATGCAAGACAATAACAGGTAATAGCGCAGCGCGACATCACGGTAAGACACTGCCAGCAAGAGGTTATAGACGATCATGGCCAGCATGATGCCGTAGTAGATCCCCATGAAATTCGAGACCTGGTTCGAGTGGGCTACAAAGGAATGTGGCTCCCACAGGCTGGCCTGTAAAAACACCGCACTGCTGCTCTGTATGCGCAGGTATAAATGATGGACTTCGGTATCTGGCAGCTCCAGCAGAAAAAGCGGATAGCGATGGCGTATTTCCAGACTGGAAAAAGGCAGGTGGTCACCAGCGCGGTGGACTGTCATGCTGCCATCAGCAGCGTAGTGGTAAAGGCGGATATCGTCGAGGATGACAGGCGAGAGTTCCAGCAGCCATTGCTTGCCCTGAGCTGGCTGGGTGCTTTGTATATCCAGCTTCAGCCAGAACACAGAAGAAGAAAAAGAAGCACTCAGATTGCCATGCAGGGGCTGGAATTTATTTTCATACTCTGCCTTGCTGATGTCGGCAATTTGCAATTGTGCGCTTTTGTCTTCATAGACCTGGAAGCTGGAGCGCAGTGAGATTTCATCCTTGCTGCCATCGAGCTTGAGGCTTTTTGCATGCGCTGTCGTGTTGCACATGCCCAGGCACAGTGCAAACAACAACAGATAGCGCCAGCAGTAAGCGTGGATTTCGGTCATGTTAAAGTGGAAATATCATGCGTTGCAGCCATGCCGAAATGGGAAAATAAAAAATACCGTCAAAAATCCTGCTTTTAGCCTAACAAGTTTTTGCTGGTGCAGCAATAGCAGAAAGACTTGTCTTCGTTCATCTTCGCTGTTTTACCGCTATCTTGTCTTTTTTTGTCTTGATTCCTGGCTTAGGTATCGAGTTGCACATCATGCTCAAGTTCCGGGATCAGATTGGAATGTGTCATATTCACCAGATTCTGGCGCAACCATTGATGAGCAGGGTTGCGGCTGTCACGCTCATGCCAGAGCATGTCGATATGGACATCCGGCATATTGAAGGGCAGTTCTTTCCAGATCAGGGCCTCGGTCATGCCGGTGGCAGAAATCAGGTGGCGCGGCAAGACCGTGAGCAAGTCTGAATTTGCCACTACCCGGCCACCGGTGAAGAACTGGTTCACTGTCAGCAAGATACGTCTTTCACGGCCCATCTGGCTCAGGGCTTCATCGACCAGACCATGGGCACGACCAGAAAAGCTGACCAGCAAGTGCTTGGCATTGCAATAATCATCCAGCGTCAGCTTGCTATTGGCCAGGGGATGATCTTGCCGCATGACGCAGACATAATGGCCGGAATACAGTCTTTCATGACGGATTGCGCTATTCGCCGCCCCCTGCCCGCCCGTCAACTGGGCCACCACGCCAGGGAAGAAACCGATAGCAATATCAATATCACCACGCATGAGCATGGGGCGCGGCTCGCGTGTAGTCAGTGGCACCATGCGCGCATTCACACCGGGAGCTTCTTTTTCTATGGCACGCACCAGGGTAGGCATCCACAAGGCAGCAGTCGCATCGGCCATCGCCATGCGAAAGGTGGTCTGGGCCTTGGAGACATCAAAGCTACTGGGCGCGATGGCGCTTTCCAGGCTGGAGAGTGCCTGGCGTATTGCTGGCCACAGGGTTTCTGCCCGCGGCGTAGGCTTGACGCCATAGGCGGTGCGTATCAATAACTCATCCCCCAGTGAATAACGCAGGCGTTTCAGGGCATTGGAGACGGCGGGCTGGGTCATGGCCAGCTTGTCTGCCGCACGGGTCAGGTTTTGCTCAATCATGACGGCGTCAAAGACACGCAGCAGATTCAAATCCAATGTCAGGAAATTCACGTTATTCGCTCCGGTTATTCAATTGCCAATATTTACTGACAATTATTCATGAAAAGCATAATTGATATGATAAATCAAAATTAGAATTATATGATGCACTGCAATATCATGGCTTCATTACATAGTGTTTAAAGAGTGGAGTAAATCATGACTTTCCTAAATATCGCCTTCCCTGCTGCAAGTGCCCTGCCAGTTTCTCAAATGGCTATCAGTGCCGTTATTGGTGCTGCCCGTCCTCTGCTGGGCCTGGGTATCCTGGCTACCATGCTGATCGTATTCAAACCCATGTTGATGGGTATGTTGCGCGCTGCCTTGCTGGTCATCAGCCCAAAACAATCCCGCGAAGAAAAAACCGCGTCCCGTAACTTGCGCACTATGCTGACTATCCGTCGCATCGCCAATGACCTGGATCGTAGTTCGCCTAACATGGCAGCAGAATTGCGCGCCCTGGCTGCACGTGGCTAACCGCCCGTAGCTAAACAGTAGCACGATTTTATAATTGGTCGCCATGCAACAATCATCTGCCTACACTCTGACAACAGCGACGGTCCAGGGCCAGTTTGCTGTGCAGCGCCAGCCACGTGTGGTGGCTGGTTCCAGGAGTCTGGCTTCCATGTTGCCTACCATCCTGACGACAGGTTTGGTGAGCCTGGTGGCGACTGCAGTCTTACGCCTGATGTGGATGGGCTGGGGCCATGATTTTTTTGGGGCATGGATGGAAGCCTGGCTGACAGTCTGGCCTATCGCTTTCCCGGCTGCCTATATCAGCAAACCCCTGGTCAACAAATTGATGCGTCGTCTGAGCAAACCATTGGCAAGCGAGCATGCGCTGGGCGCCAGTGCCATCATGCAAGCCTCGGACCAGGCGACAGCCTATAGCGGCTTGACACGCAAGCCCAGTTTATTGCCTGTGCATCGTTGAGCCTGTAAAGTCGCCCACGCAAAAGCCGCTAGCCAGCGGCTTTTTTGTTTCTGGCATCAGACAGTTCTGTGCATTGCTCCATGTATTCTTGCATGACCTCTTCCTGGATTTTTTTGATGCTGCCGTCTTTTTCCATGTTCTTCAAGACCGCTTCCAGTGCAGGCACCAGTTGTTGGTGTTTGCTATGCAGGAAATGATAGCCCAGCCTTTTTTCCAGCGATGGTTCGAGTATGCGTATGTTATTCAAGCCCAGTTTGCGTACCAGGCAAAAGCTGAAGCGTGAGTCGACGGCGACATCGGTGCGCCCGGCTTCAAGCTTACGGAATAAGGATTCCAGGCTGGGTGCAGTTTCTTTTTGCGGTACATTTCTCAGTCTTTCTTCCAGATAGGTGATGCCGTTGACATAGCCGACCACATAGGGTTTCAGGCTGTCAAAGCCATCCAGGCTGAGATTTGTTCGTGTGGCAAAGACCACCGCTTCTTCAAAGACGATGGGCACATTAATTTTGATCGAGTCTGGCAAGCCTGTATCTATGATCTTGGCGGCAACCGCATCAAGCTTGCCAGCATTCCACATGCTGAGTGCCCTGGCAGCTGGAGTGGCGATAAAGTTGACCTTGATACCCAGTTGTCCATACGCCTTGCTCAAGACTTTTTGTGCCGCGGCTGTACTGGGGCGGTTGGAGTCAGATGATGAAATATCCAGCCTGATTTCTTCACGACTTTGGGCCAGAACTGGCAAGACAGCTATGCTGGCTGCCAGTAGCAGCGATGACATCCGGTGTTTGGATAGATGCATGGTGTTCCCGACGTGTAAGTCGCTGCCTGGTAAAGTTTCCAGTTGATATTTATACACCCGTTCCTGCCGCATTTCCAGCCTGTGCACAAAAACAAAAAGCGCAACCACAGTTGCGCTTTTTGTCGTTTCAAACCTTAAGAATCAGGCTGCCAGGCGTTTTTCCAGGGCGACACGGGTCGCTTCCAGATCGGCTGGCAAATGGTAAGCCAGTTTTTCAAACAGCTCGGCATGCAGTTTCAATTCTGCATCCCAGGCGGCTTTGTCGATGGAAGTGATGGTATCGAACTGCGCTTGCGTGAAGTTCAGGCCTTCCCAGTTCAGGTCGGCAAAGGTAGGCGTGACGCCAAAGATGTTTTCCACACCCTTAGCCTGGCCTTCTATACGTTCCAGCATCCATTTCAACACGCGCATATTGTCGCCAAAACCTGGCCAGACAAACTTGCCGTTGTCATCTGTACGGAACCAGTTGACGCAGAAAATGGCTGGCTGTGTTGCGCCTGCCGCTGCTATCTTCTTGCCCATGTCCAGCCAGTGCTGGAAATAGTCGCTCATGTTGTAGCCCATGAAAGGCAACATGGCGAAAGGATCACGACGCACCACGCCTTGCTGGCCAACGGCAGCAGCCGTGGTTTCAGAACCCATGGTCGCAGCCATGTAGACGCCTTCTACCCAGTTGCGGGCTTCAGTCACCAGTGGCACGGTCGTTGAGCGTCGGCCACCGAAGATGAAGGCAGAGATAGGCACGCCAGCCGGGTCATCCCAGGCTGCATCGATAACCGGGTTTTGCGTTGCTGCTACCGTGAAACGCGCATTGGGATGGGCAGCTTTACGGCCTGTCTCCTTGGCGATTTCTGGTGTCCAGTCCTTGCCTTGCCAGTCGATCAGGTGCGCTGGCGCTTCCTTGCTCATGCCTTCCCACCAGACATCGCCATCATCGGTCAGGCCGACATTGGTGAAGATGGTGTTGGCTGTCAAAGACGCCATGCAGTTGGAATTGGTGGCGGTATTGGTGCCAGGTGCCACGCCAAAATAACCGGCTTCAGGGTTGATCGCATACAAACGGCCATCCGCACCAGGTTTGATCCAGGCAATGTCATCACCGATGGTGGTGACTTTCCAGCCCTTGATGGCAGGGATCAGCATGGCGAAATTGGTTTTGCCGCAGGCAGACGGGAAAGCCGCTGCCACATAATGCTTCTTGCCTTCCGGGGACTCTACGCCCAGGATCAGCATATGTTCTGCCAGCCAGCCCTGGTCACGGCCCATGGTGGAGGCGATACGCAACGCAAAGCATTTCTTGCCCAGCAGCGCATTGCCACCGTAACCGGAACCAAAAGACCAGATCTCGCGCGTTTCTGGATAATGCACGATGTATTTGGTGTTATTGCAAGGCCATGCCATATCAGCCTGGCCCTCTGCCAATGGTGCGCCCACGGTATGTACGCAAGGAACAAAATCACCGTCTGTGCCCAGTACATCATACACAGCCTGGCCCATGCGGGTCATGATGCGCATATTGACAGCAACGTAAGGCGAGTCAGACAATTCCACGCCGATATGAGCGATAGGAGAACCCAGCGGGCCCATGGAAAAAGGCACGACATACATGGTGCGTCCACGCATGCAGCCATCAAACATGGGGTTCAGGGTGGCGCGCATTTCTGCCGGGGCCATCCAGTTATTGGTTGGGCCAGCATCTTCCTTGTTGGTCGAGCAGATATAGGTGCGGTCTTCGACACGGGCCACGTCCGACGGATCGGAGCAGGCCAGGTAACTATTCGGGCGCTTGGCTTCATTGAGCTTTGTCATGGTGCCAGCGGCAACCATTTGTGCGCACAGACGGTCATACTCTTCTTGCGAGCCGTCACACCAATAGATATTGTCAGGTTTGGTCAAGGCCGCCATTTCAGCGATCCAGTTGATCAATTTCTGATGTTTCACGTAAGCGGGTGCGTTTAATGCAGCCACACCTTTCATGATGGGTTGATTCACGATACTACCTCCAATGCCATTTCAATAAAAAAACCGGTGTAGCGGCACGGCAGGATCGTCGTTAGATTGTGGCGATGCGATCGCAGGAGCGCTCAAGCAAGGCGAACACCATAGCGGCGGTTCTGTCGGATAATACGAAGACAAGAGGGTGTCTTGGCTCCAGGCTTGCGCCCGGCAGGATGGCGCGGGGCGGAAGAAATCAAAAAGCTACGTAGGCGAACATTGTACACGCGAGTCTTGCTTGACGCGAATTTTGCATCAGTTTCATTATCATTGTTTTACGTTTTATGAAAGTGAAGATTTTTCAGCCAAGCATGAACGAAAGCAGGAACAAAGATTTTCCATCGTTTTAAAGAATGAATAAGGATAAAGCATGAAAATAGCCATACTTGATGATTACCAGGACGTGGTCCGGCATCTGCCTTGTTTTGATTTATTGAAGGACCATGAAGTCAAGGTCTTCAATAATACTGCCGTAGGTACAGGCCAGCTGGCGATACGCCTGCAGCCGTTTGATGCTGTTGTGTTGATACGCGAACGCAGCCGCCTGACGCGCGCCCTCATGCAAAAGCTGCCGAATCTGAAGCTGATCTCGCAGACCGGCAAAGTGGCAGGCAATATAGACATAGCCGCCGCCCATGAACTGGGTATCGCCATCGCAGAGGGCATAGGTGACCCGACCGCACCTGCTGAACTGACCTGGACCCTGATCATGGCAGCATCTCGCAAACTGACCAGTTATGCACAGCTCTTGCAGGAAGGCGTCTGGCAAACTTCCTCCCTCAATCCCGCATACAACCAGCTGGGCCGTGTCCTGAAGAAGCGCACCCTGGGTATCTGGGGCTATGGCAAGATAGGCAAGATGATCGCGGGCTATGCCAAGGCTTTTGGCATGCAGGTCATGGTCTGGGGACGTGAACCCAGCCGTGCGCAAGCTGCTGCAGATGGTTTGCTGGTAGCAACATCGAAGGAAACTTTCTTCGCTGAGTGCGACATCATCAGCATGCATCTGCGTCTGAATGATGCGACTCGCGGCATCGTCAGCCAGGCTGACCTGGCGTTGATGAAGCCGGATGCCCTGTTCGTCAATACCAGCCGCGCTGAACTGGTACAAGAGGGAGCGCTTGAGGCAGCCCTGGATGCCGGTTGCCCAGGCTTTGCTGCAATCGATGTTTTTGAGAGCGAACCCGTTGCCACAGAGCACTCCTTGCTGCACCGGGAAAATGTCCTGGCAACGCCCCATCTGGGTTATGTGGAGCAAAGCAGTTATGAATTGTATTTCCGCATTGCTTTCCAAAACATCGTCGATTTTGCCAATGGCAAGCCGCAAAATATTTTGCAAGCGACTTGATTGCAGATAGGCAGTGGCTTAGCAATATGAAAAAAATATGATCATTTTCCAACAGGTGAAAAAATATTTCAAAAATAACATTGTAAATACTTTAACTTTGTAAAAAATGCACTAAACTTTAGCCTCATAGTCAGTGTTCAAGGGCTAATTGGTGTGAGTGGTGATTTTCCTTTGCCAAGGATCTTTGTCAAAGATTGCCGCTTGCCAATAAACCCTGGAGCTGGCCTTGCCTCTATCAACCTGAAGCTACGTTGGTATGACTCATATTGACTGTGAGGAGAGCTTTGCGATGAGATTACAGTTGCTAAACCCCGCCATGTTGAAAGGCATGCTGGGTATGGTGGCCGGGCATGAGTTAAGCGTCAAGCAGCGCAAACCTCATGTGCGGCGACTGATTTATATTGCCTTGCCCTGCGCTATCTTGCTGGCCCTGGCGAATTACCTGAAATCTGGCTATCCCCTGCCGGGTTTGATTTTTGCGCTGATTGCCGCGCTGACGCTGGGCGCGGCATTTTTTCTCAGCATGCAAGACAAATTGCTGGCAATGGCCGAGTCCTTGCTCTTGCTGTTTGCGCTAGGCACCAGTGTCGCCCTGGGTTTGCTGGGTGGCATCGCTGGCAGTGGCGTGTTGTGGATTTACGCTTTTCCCTTCCTGGCCTTATGGCTCAAAGGCCAGCGCCAGGGCGCGCAATGGAGCTTGCTGTGGTTGCTATCTGTGTCTCTCAGCATCTGGAGTGCCGGTGAATTTTCTTTTGGCTATCCCTATGAAGAACAATTCAAGATACAGGCCAGTGTTGCCCTGCTGCTGTATACCGGCATAGCCCTGGCCTACAATTTTAGCCGCAGCCAACTGGAAGAAAAACTGTATGTCAGCGAGCAAGGTGTACAGGCCAAGAAGCGCGACTATCTGACGAAACTGGAACAAGCCGCCTATCAGGATGGGGTGACCGGCTTGCCTAACCGCCTGCGCCTGCTGGAACTCTTGCACAAGGAAATCAACATCGCTCAGGAACGCGGTCACACTTTGCTGGTGGCCCATATACGCCTGAAAAAGATGTTTGAAACCGCCAATATCATAGGTGCAGATGCCAGCGATAAACTGATACGCAATATCGCCGCCACCATGACGGCAGCGGTGGGTTCACGCGGCAGCTTTGCGCGCATACGGCGTGACGAGTTCGTCTGTATTTACCGCAAGCATTCGGAAGACATCACCGCTACCGACATCATCAAGGAAATCCTGGACTTTCGCCTTGAATATAAAATCAATGAGTATGCGGTGCACATCGACCATACGATAGGCATAGCCAGCTTCCCCAGGCATGGGCAAGATGCCGAGACCTTATTGCGCAAAGCCTCTCAGGCCATGCTGCAGGCGCAATTCGCGCATCAAAGCCTGGCTTTTTTTGATGAAAGACAGGAGCAGCAATTCACTCGCCAGCAACAGCTCTTTGTACAGCTGCATGAAGCCTTGCATAAAGGGGGACTCAGCCTGCATTACCAGGCCTTGATCGATTTGAAAACCGGGGCTGTGGTCGGTGCCGAAGCTTTGGCCAGATGGATAGACCCGGTATCCGGGCCGGTCACCCCGGCAGAATTTATTCCGATTGCAGAAAAATCCGGCCTCATCAAGCCCTTTACCCTGTGGGTCATACGTGAAGCCTTTGGCCAGCTTGCCAGATGGCGTGCCGAAGACTTGAACCTGAGTGTTTCCATCAATTTGTCAGCACGCTGCATAGTCGATCGTCAACTTGTCGATGACTTGTGTGCTTTGCTCACAGAATTCAATTTGCCTGCCGAATCCATCATCCTTGAGCTGCGGGAATCCAGCTTTGCCGATGCAGCTGAAACGGCCATGCTAACCATACAGAACTTGCATACACTGGGCTTTCGCCTGTCCATCGATGATTTTGGGGCCGGATATTCTTCCCTGGCTCATCTGAAAGACTTGAAGGTTGATGAACTCAAGATAGACCAGAGTTTCATGCGCACCATGGGCATAGATGCCAGCAGTCGTGCCATCGTGCTATCGACGATACAACTGGCGCATAACCTCAATCTCAAAGTCGTCGCCGAGGGTATAGAAAGCGCCAGGGTCGAGCAGCAATTGCAGGAAATGGGCTGTGACCTGGGCCAGGGCTATTATTTCTGCAAACCCATGCCTGCTGATGTCTTCAGCCAATGGGCCAGATCCTGGCAAATCAACCGGCGGGCAGTGTTGTCGGCCTGATCCAGCCATAAGCAGGGATGAGCAGAGATAAGCAGGGTTTTGCATTCGCCCCTGAAAAGGCTTAGCATGCGGGTTCCTGTCTACTACTTCCCCTGCTTCCATGCCTTATTCATTGCAAAAGAAAATAAAACAATTCAGCCTGGCTTTGCTGATCTGCCTCTTGTTCATGGCGGCGGCTATTTCTACCCTGGGTTTGCGCGATCAGGTCGTGGCTGCGGATCTGGTGGTAGTGCCTGGTAATACCGTTAATCCTGATGGCAAACCATCCGATCGCCTGCGTGGCCGCCTGAATGCCGCCTTGCGCCTGTACGTCGCACAAAAGTGTAAAGCCATCCTGGTCAGCGGCGGCACAGGGGAAGAGGGTCATGATGTAGCCATCGTCATGAAAAAATACCTGGTCGATCATGGGGTGCCAGACGCTGCTGTATATACCGACAGCCAGGGCATCAATACCTTTGCCACCGCCAAAGCGGCGACTAGCCTGATGAGAGAGAAAAACTGGAAATCCAGCATGCTGGCCAGCCAGTTTTTTCATATCGCACGTTTTCAACTGGCGATGAAAAAATATGGGGTCGACCCTGTCGGGCATGTGCATTCCACCGACTACGAAATACGGGATGCCTATTCACTGGGACGCGAAGTGTTTGCCTATTTTGAGTATACCTTCAGCAATCCACAAGCGGAATGAATGGATTACTGGAGCCACTTAAGCAGGGAGTGTTATGGGCTTTGTCAGCTTGAAAATGAGAATGTCATATTTCGTGTCCAGAAATAAATCACTGTAAGCTGAACGCCTAAAGCTGCGACCAATTTATATCTGTCGTATGATTCATGCATAAGTACATATCTTTATAGAAAGCCTTTTATCGTGAAAAAAACAAAATTACTCAGTGTCGTCATCGCAGCGATGCTGGCGACAGCCAGTATCGGGGCTAGTGCACAGGCAGGCAAAGATAGCCAGCAGATGAGTTTCCAGGGGGCGGACTTGAATGGCAAGAAGCTGGCCATCAGTGATTACGCGGGCAAGACCTTGCTGGTCAGTTTTTTTACTGCGGGTTGCAATCTTTGCGCGCGCGACCTGAAACTCATGCGTGAGTTTTATGTTGGCAATATGAAACGCAATTTTGTCTTGCTGGCCATCAATATTGATGCGGACAAAAAAGATTTTGATTCTTATGTGCAACTGATCAATCTCGCTGTACCTGTAGAGCAACGTTTTCCCATCATCTGGCGCAATACGCCGGGCTATAAGGATAATTTCGGCACTATCGTCAGCCAGCCCACGCATTTCGTGATTAATCCCAAGGGCCAGCTGGTTTTGAAACGGGAAGGCAGTTTCCAGGCGAATGACTGGGATAATCTGTGGGAATCGCTGGGCTCCTGAAATAGGGATGGAAATGAAATACGAAGTGAGCATACTTGACACCGGCCATGTAGAAAATATACGCCAGTGTTTCACTGTTTTTAGCTACTTGCGCCCCCACCTGGATGAGGCTGAATTCATCAGCCGGGTACAAACCCAGGTCGCTGAAGGCTATACCATCGCCTGCATCTACATGGATGGGGAAGTGGTCGCTGCTGCGGGTTATCGCGTTCAGCATTATCTGGCCTGGGGCAAGATACTTTATCTCGATGATTTGATCACCCACCCGCAAAAGAAAAATGCGGGTTTGGGATCAGCATTGATGGACTGGGTAAAATTGCAGGCAAAGATCTTGAATTGCAGTGAATTGCATCTCGATACTGGCTATCAAAGGCATGATGCGCACAGGCTGTATCTGAAGAATGGTTTCGACCTGAGTTGTCACCATCTTTCCAGAAAAACAAGCTGAGCTGGCAGCTAATCACTACTTGTGGCTTGCAGGAGCGGCTTCAGCCGCGCATCTTTGGGCCAAATGAAATACCGACACGGCATGCTGTTCGCGGCTAAAGCCGCTCCTACAAAACCAGGGCAAGCGTCTTATTGGACTTCAACTACTGGTATGTAATCGGGCTTACTCAAAATTCCAGCGGCAAACTCCAGCTGGTGGGTATCACATCATGCCTGACCACGGCGCGCTGTTGCTGGCGGCGTTGCAGGCTGTCTGGGCTCCAGGTTTTTTCCCAGCCAGGCGGATAAGCCAGGCCCTCACCTTGCCAGTCTGGCAGGCGTTGCCGTACGGCGATCACCGGCAGGTGCAGAGGTAAAGGCTGTTCCGGGGTATCTGCCCCCAGGCTATAGGCATAATTCGGCAGCAAGGCGTCGCAGACTGCGGCAAACCAGGCAGTATGGTCTTCATCCTGCCCCAGTGCATTGGCCAGGCCAGCCGGATCAAAGCGGGCCAGTGCTTCTATCAGCTCTGCCGTGCTGGCACCGGGTGCATCACCCCAGCCCATAACGGGGTTGAAATTGTAATCCGCACCTGAGCCATACCAGCCTTCGCGCCAGGGTCTTTGCATCCAGTTGCGCGGGCCTGTGAATAACTGCCAGCGCCAGTGCAGGCCAGAGGCCTTGGGCCAGCTGTACAAGTACAGTTTTTGATAACCGGCAGCATGCAAGTCCCTGACCACGGCCATCAAACGCGCATGCGGCATGCGTTCTGGCGGGGTGCGGCGAAACAGTATGGCTTCGCCATCGGCATGCTGGACTTCATCTGTGGATAAGTTCAAGTCCAGGGTGCGTTTTTCATCGCCAAAGCGTGCTGCCACCCAGCCACTGAGCAAGTTCACGGCAGTCAGCACGCCATAGCCACGATGGCGGTGAAAAATTACGGTTCCGGGGGCGATCGGTTTCATATATCTCTGGTGTATCTTGGATCTATCAACAAGCTGCATGCGATGAAATGCAACAGCTTAGTGTAGCAGTTTTCACTGGCCCCCTATGCGCGTTACAATGTGTCTAATCTAAAATTTTTGAAATCCCTCATCTACAGAGACAAGACCATGACTTTGCGCATCATCGCCACGGGCGGCACTTTTGACAAACATTATGACGAACTGGCAGGCAAGCTCAGCTTTGCTGACAGCCACCTGCCTGAAGTGCTGAAGCGTGCGCGCCTGACGATACCGGTAGAACTGGAAGTCTGCATGCTGGTCGATTCGCTCGACATGAACGACAGCCACCGCAATACCGTCTTGCAGGCTTGCCAGCAATCGGCAGAAAAAGCGATTGTCATCATCCACGGCACCGACACCATGCGTGAAACGGCAGAAGTGCTGGGCGCAGCCAATCTGGGCAAGACCATCGTATTTACCGGCGCCATGATCCCTTACGAAATCGCCAATTCAGATGCCTTCTTCAATCTGGGTTTTGCCTGCAGCGCAGCGCAACTCTTGCCAGCCGGTGTACATGTCGCCATGAATGGCAAGGTGTTCCCCTGGAACGATGTACAAAAGAACCGTGAAGCTGGCGTCTTCGTTAATAAATAAGATCAACTGAGATCAACTGAGACCAAGTGAGACGAAGCGAGACTACTATGAAACTGCTGCTGGCGACATTATTACTGTGTTTTTCTACCCTGACGCAGGCAGCAGAGGCGCGTTTTGATTCTATCTATTTTTTCCAGTCGCAAGCCGAGCTGGAAAAAAAGGGTATCAATGTTGATAGCTTTGGCCGTTATACCCGGGCTTTGCAAACGCAGATTTACAAAGCCCTCAAAAAAGCCAAGATGCCTGAGAGCGCCGGTTACCTGGTCGTGGCGATACGTTCAGATGGAGAAGTCACTTGCTGGCTGGACATGACACCCGCTGTACATGAATATTACGATAACCAGATTTATGAGATCGTCAAAAAAGTCCAGCCTGTCAGTGTAGAAAGTGGCATCCTGGTGTTTGGCATGAAGATGGCGATAGACACTGCCGTGCATACCAAAAAAGCCGTGCCCGCCCCTGCAGACTGGGCAGAGGCTAAAAAGAAAATGAATGACCCGAATAATATAGAAGAGCTGGTCTTGTCCCGCTGGCCTGAGTAAGCATTCTTCAGTCTTGTTTTACCAATAGCTTTAAGGCAGCAAGCAGTGCAGTACTTTCATCATCCCTGCCTATGGAAATCCGCAAGAATTCACTGATGCGCGGCAGTTTGAAATGGCGCACGATGATGCCTGACTGCCGCAAATTCAGGGCAATTTCTTCTGCCGCAAAATCAGGATGGCGGGCGAAGATAAAATTCGTCGCTGATGGCAAGACTTCAAAACCCAGGTCCCGCATAGCTATTGCCAGTCTTTCGCGCGTCGCCATTACTGCCTGGCAAGTCTGCAAAAAATAATCCTGGTCTGCAAATGCGGCAATCGCGCCCGCCACTGCCAGCCTGTCCAGCGGATAAGCATTGAAACTGTTTTTGACACGGTTCAAACCCGCAATCAAATCTGCATGACCAGCAGCGAAACCTACCCGCAAACCAGCCAGCGAGCGCGATTTTGACAGGGTGTGCACCACCAGCAAATTGGGGTAACGGCCTATCAAAGCAATCGCTGTCTCGCCACCAAAATCCACATAGGCTTCATCAATGACGATTACCGTATCGCGATTGTGTTGTAGCAGGAATTCGATTTTTTCCAGCGGCACGACGCAGCCGGTAGGCGCGTTGGGATTGGCGAAAATAATCCCGCCATTTTCTTGCAGATAATCTTCAACATTCAATTGAAATTCTGCATCCAAGGGCACGCTGCGGTGAGCGATTTCATACAGACCGCAATACACAGGATAAAAGCTGTAGCTTATGTCAGGGAAGAGCAAGGGCTGCTGGTGTTTGAGTAATGCCTGGAACACATGGGCCAGCACTTCATCCGAGCTGTTACCAACAAAAACCTGCTCTGCCTGCAAGCCGTGATAATTGGCGATGACGCTACGCAAACTATCTGAGCCGGGATCAGGGTAGAGGCGCAGATCAGCATTGGTGGCTTGCTGTATCGCCGCCAGCACACGGGGTGAGGGCGGGTAGGGGTTTTCATTGGTATTGAGCTTGATGAGCCTGGCCATTTTCGGTTGCTCACCGGGGGTATAGGGGCTCAGCTTGTGGACAACTTCACTCCAGTATTTACTCATGATCTGATATTTTTTTCGAAAAAAATTCTTTACGTGCCGTTATCCAGATTGACTTTAACTCTTTGCAATAGTTGCAGTAGTTGCCCTTGTTCCTGGCCATCCATTGCCTGCAGTGCCAGGGTATTCAGGCGTTTGGCTTGCTGGCGCAGTGTTGTCAATACGCTTTGTCCATCTGCAGTCAATGTCAGCCTGACATTGCGCTTGTCACTTTCATCTGCAACCGCATCAAGCAGGCCCTGGTCACGCAAGCCCTTGATGAGCCTTGCCAGTTGTGCCTTGTCGCGGCCACTGTGCTTGGCCAGGTCACTCTGGGTGGAGCCGGGATAATGGCCAAAATAGCTCAATACCTTGCCTTCCATATGGGTGATGTCATGCGGGCCGTCGCGCAGGGCCTGGTATTGCATGGAGCGGTATTGATGCATGACCGTATGAATAAGGTCCAGCACCCCATCCTCATTATTTTCTTGAGAATGGTTGACATTGTCATTTATTTTGCGCATTATAGTAGATATTGTCAACTAATTTGATGGGTGAATAAATGAGTATAGCCTCTGCAAGCAGTCGCGTACAACGCGTACGCCATGAAATCAAACGTCGTAATCTGCAAGTTGTCCGTGTTGAAAGTCCTACTCCACACTTCCGCCGCATCACTCTGAGCGGCACTGATCTGCCTGGTTTTATCAGTGCATCCTTTGATGATCACCTTAAATTGATACTGGGCGCCGACAGTGACAATGTCGTTATGCGCGACTACACGCCCAGGCATTACGATGCCGTCAAGGGCGAACTGGTGCTGGAATTTTCCATACACGGTGATGGTCCCGCTGCTGCCTGGGCCAGCCAGGCTGATGTTGGTCATAGCGTCACGGTCGCCGGGCCGCGTGGTTCTTTAGTTATCCCCACCGATTATGAATGGCATTTACTGGCCGGTGATGAAACTGCCTTGCCAGCGATATCGCGACGCTTGGAAGAATTGCCAACTGGTGTGCGCGCCATCGTCATCCTGCAAGTGCCACCAGTAGAGCGCCGTGAATTAAGCAGCGCAGCAGACATCAGCATAGTCTGGGTAGACAGTGCACAAGAGTTTTTGGACACCCTGCGTGCCCTGCCTTTGCCAGCGGGCGATGGCTACGCTTGGTGCGCCGGTGAAGCTGCCACCATGGCAGCGACACGTCGCATACTGGCAGAAGAAAAAGGCCATGCTGGTACTGCCATGCGGGTGGCGGCTTACTGGAAGCGTGGTTTGATTGCGCATCATGAGAACCTGGAAAGCTAATGAGTTGGTGCTTTATCAGGAGCAGGGACCTGCTCCTGATAACACGGGTAGTTTTTCAGCACAAATTAATTACCGGGAGTTTTCTGACGTATAGTGTCGCACCGCAATTTACCTCATCCCAGCATGTCCTCGCCCCAGGTTTTCTCGCAAACAATAACTAAACTCTTGGCCTCGCAATTTGCCTCGCTGCTGTTTCTGGCAATTTGTCCAACACCCGCATGGTCAGCCGATATATTGAGTTGCAAGGATGTTAATGGCAAAACCATCTTTACCGACAATACCGCGAATTGCGTAGGGCAGACGCAAAAGCACGAGATACATGATTCTCTCACTTCAGGATTGGCAAATTACAGTTCTCCGCCAAGGACGTATTACCGCATACCTGGTGACTGGAACATCATGGTTGAGCAAGATATGGCGGCGGCAGACCCCAAGCTCACTGCTGCGGCAAGCAGCAGGCTACAGCAGATGTTGACAGCGATTCTGGAAAAATTACCCGCCGCATCACACCAGCATGTCAAAGGGCGTAATTTTTACCTGATGTGGGGGCCGCGTTCACCCAAGGGAGGGAAAAAAGGATACGGGCATTATATGGAAGCGATTTTGTCCGTCGACCCTTTGCGCTTACCCATGTATGACCCTGCATGGAAAAATGCCGTCGTGATTTATAGCACAGATTTTTTCATGTCCTGGGATGATGTGTATATAAGACATTCACTGGCCCATGAGATAGCGCACACCTGGCATCAGCGTGAGGTGCTAAGGAAAAACCGGCAAATAATAGATGCCCTGGAAGCAGCAAAGCGTGCGGGTTTATACAAAAACGTAGCAAGCCTCAAGAGAGGAAATATTGGTCGAGCCTATGCACTCACCAATGATCATGAATACTTTGCCGAGTTGTCTGCCGCCTATTTCATCGGTGGAACTTATTTTCCTTACAGCAGGGAAGACCTGAAAAAATATGATCCCATAGGTTACCGTATGGTGGAAGATCTTTGGGATCTGCGCTGAAAGTCTTCCAGTTTTCTCTCATCAGCTCGTCAACAATACCAGCGCCAGGCAGCCAGCATTTGACTGGCGTCTGCGCTGCCTGCCATCAGACTATCCAGGTCTTGAACAACCCGCGCACGGGCAGCGCTTGTCAATTCACAAGTATCATCAAAAGCCTGTTCATCCAGTTCGCGCATGGTATTTGCGACGCAGGCGATCGCTGTAAAAGCAGTCAGCAAGTCTGGTGCAAACAATCGAAAATCAGGTTTGCCACCAGCCAGGGCAAAATAGACTTGCCCTGTCATGGTGTCGAGCATGAAGGGATTGCTGCCTTCCGTCGCCACCACCAGCCAGTGCTCTTGCCAGTCGGGCAGACGCTGGCCGGTGTTGCCGTGCCAGCGATAGCAAGCCTGGCGCGACCATAAATCCTTTAATGTGGGTATATCGACGGGGTTGCCACCCGCAGCTATGCTTAAACCCATAGGGCCATGTTTTTCATGCACGCGACCCCAGGGGCCTATCTGCTCATAGAATTCTGCAACAATACCAGGCAGGGGTATTTCACCCTGCCAGTCACTGGCTGGCTGCGGGCGCAATTTACCCCAGGACGATAGCAAGTCGCGCAGGGCAGAAAAAATGATCGCGCTTATTTCGCCACCCCATCATCCTTGAACATGGTTTTCAAACCGCGCAGAGCCTGGCGTATGCGCGACTCATTTTCAATTAATGCAAAGCGCACATATTCATCGCCATATTCACCAAAACCTATGCCGGGTGAAACACAGAGCTTGGCTTTTTCCAGCATCTGCTTGGCAAATTCCAGCGACCCAAGATGACGGTAATACTCAGGGATATGGGCCCAGATATACATCGACGCTTTTGGTTTTTCCACCATCCAGCCCAGTTCATGCAAGCCTTTGACGAGTACGTCACGGCGGCGCTGGTACTGGTCGCGTATCTCATTGACACAAGTCTGGTCGCCTTCCAGCGCGGCAATCGCCGCCACCTGCACAGGGGTGAAACTGCCATAGTCATGGTAACTCTTGATGCGGGCCAAAGCCGCCACCAGTTCCTTGTTGCCGACCATGAAGCCTATGCGCCAGCCTGCCATGTTATAGCTTTTTGACAGTGTGAAAAACTCCACGGCGACATCGCGTGCACCTGGCACCTGCATGATGGACGGGGCTTTCCAGCCATCATAGGTAATGTCGGCATAAGCCAGGTCATGCACGACCAGGATATTATGTTCTTTCGCCAGCTTGATCACGCGCTCGAAAAATTCCAGCTCCACACATTGTGCAGTGGGATTGGATGGAAAACCAAAGATCATCATCTTCGGCTTGGGGTAAGTTTCGCGTATTGCTCTTTCCAGCTCGGCAAAAAAATCCACGCCCGGGCTCATGCGTATGGAGCGTATATCAGCACCGGCGATCACCGCGCCATAGATGTGGATGGGGTAGCTGGGGTTGGGCACCAGCACCGTGTCGCCCTTGTCCAGCGTTGCCAGCATCAGATGCGCCAGGCCTTCTTTCGAGCCTATGGTGACGATGGCTTCTGAATCCGGGTTCAGGTCTACCTCGTAGCGGCTCTTGTACCAGTGCGCAATTGCGCGACGCAAACGGGGTATGCCCTTAGAGGCAGAATAACCGTGGGTGTCAGGGCGCTGGGCCACTTCGACCAGTTTTTCTACGATGTGTGCAGGGGTTGCGCCATCGGGATTACCCATGGACATATCAATGATGTCTTCGCCACGACGGCGCGCAGCCATCTTCAGCTCGGCAGTGATATTGAATACGTAAGGGGGCAGGCGATTGATACGAGCGAAAGAGAACTTTGTTGCAGGCGCAGGCGTGCCTTCAACAGCAGAACCCCGACCCGGCGGAGTAGTTGTATTGGTCATGATATGAATTGTACGTAGCCCTTGTAGTCCATACGAACTGCAAGAACGGGCGCCCGGAACCGTCCGAGCGACGTTGAAGCGATTTGCCTCGCATTTGATTGTAGCGAGCAATTTAAAAAATAACAAGCGGCGGTGTTGCAGGAGGGCGGGGATATTTTACCTGGAACATATTGCCTGCCTGTTGATAAAATGCGTCCCAGAGCTGGCTTACGTGCCCTTTGCATTTTCGTAGGAGCGGCTTCAGCCGCGAATGTCCGGTATAACAGGCTGTTCGCGGCTGAAGCCGCTCCTACGGTACAGGTGGTTTGAATTATATTAATCAGGAGCAGTACATGAACTTATTCCAGGAAGGCATATTGCAGGCAGTCCCTGCCCATGCCGTTTATCTCAGTTTGAATATCAAGGCTGGTACTGATGCAGCAACGCTCAAGAAAGTAGTACGCGCGCTGGCAGACAAAACCGATGGCCAGAATCTGGTCATCGGCTTCGGTGCCAGTCTCTTGCAGCAATTGGGCAGCGAGATCGCAGGCATGAAAGAATTCCATGGCATAGAAGGCAGCCGCATGCGCCTGCCTGCGACACCGGCAGCATTGTGGTGCTGGTTGCGCCAGCATGAACGCGGCGATCTGGTGCGCCAGCTGCATCAACTCATGCCTTTGCTGGCACCGGCATTTGAAGTGCAACAGCAGGTTGATGCCTTCAAATACCAGGAAGGTCGTGACCTCAGCGGTTATGAAGATGGCACCGAGAATCCGCATGACGACGCTGCCATCGCTGCGGCTTTTGTTGCGGGTGATACGCCAGGACTGGCAGGCTCCAGCTTCGTCGCCATCCAGCAATGGCTGCACAAGTTTGATCGTTTTGATGCCATGGCAACAGCAGACCAGGACAATGCCGTGGGCCGTCGCCGCAGCGATAATGAAGAACTGGAAGATGCGCCAGAATCAGCCCACGTCAAGCGTACTGCTCAGGAAGACTTCACGCCTGAAGCTTTCATGCTCAGGCGTTCCATGCCCTGGTCTGCATTGGATAAGGCGGGTCTGTATTTTGTCGCCTTTGCCAATTCCTTCTATCCGTTTGAAGTGCAATTGACGCGCATGTCAGGTGCAGAAGATGGCGTCACTGATGCCCTGTTCCAGTTCACTGTTCCGCAGACGGGTAGCTATTTCTGGTGCCCGCCCATGCAGGACGGCAAGCTCGATGTGCGCTTATTGAACCTTGTCTGATTCCGGCGCTTTCAAGAGTGCCAAAAAGCCTTCCAGTGGTAGAGGTTTGGAGAAATAATAACCCTGGAAGGCATAGCAATTATGCGCAATCAAAAACGCCCGCTGGGCACTGGTTTCCACCCCTTCGGCTATCACATTCAAGCCCAGGTTAACGCCCAGTGAGATGATGGCCCGCACTATGGTCGCATCATTTTCATCATGACTTAAGTCGCGCACAAAAGACTGGTCTATCTTCAATTGATTTAAGGGCAGGCGCTGCAAGTAGGCCAGTGAAGAATAACCAGTGCCAAAATCATCCATGGAAAAAGCAATACCCAGCTTTTTCAATTCATGCATTTTCTCGGTCGTGGCATCGACGTTGTCGAGCACCGTGCTCTCCGTCAATTCGATTTTCAGTCGAGTGGGATCGATCTTGTGACGTCGTATGATTTCACTGAGGCTCTCGACAAAATCGACTTGCTGGAATTGCTTGGCGCTGACATTCACGGCCAGCGTCAGGTGACGGGTTTCCTTGCTGCTTTCCCATTGCTTGATCTGGGCACAGGCGGTTTCCAGTACCCACAATCCTATAGGAATGATGAGACCGGTTTCTTCTGCCAGCGGGATGAAATCTGCCGGTGAAATAAAACCACGATCGGGGTGTATCCAGCGCAACAGGGCTTCGGCACCGATGAGTTTTCCTTCGGAATTGACCTGTACCTGGTAGTACAGCTGGAATTGATTATTCGCCAGCGCCACGCGCAAATTCGATTCCAGCAACATGCGCACTACCAGTATGGCTTGCATGGCCGGATCAAAAAAGCGCACGGCATTGCGGCCAGCGGTCTTGGCTTCATACATGGCCGTGTCGGCGCGCTTGAATAAATCCTTGACCGTGATATCGCCGCCCTGGAACAGGCATACACCGATGCTGCTGGAACCATGATGTTCAAAGTCGGTGATCTGATAAGGCTGGCTCAATAGCTGGCGTATTTTTTCTGCGATGCGGTCAGCCTGGCGCAGGGCATCTTCTTTTTCTATACTCAATTCTTCGAGTACCACCACAAATTCATCGCCACCGAGGCGCGCCACGGTATCGCTGTCGCGTACACAGGTTTGCAGGCGGCTGGCAGTTTCTATCAGCAGCAAATCACCGGCATCATGGCCGCGGGTATCGTTGAGGGTCTTGAAGTTATCGAGGTCGATAAACAGGATGGCGCTGTGGGTGTCATTGCGGTTACTGATGGAGATCAGGTGCTGCAATCTGTCCATCAACAAACGGCGATTCGGTAATTGCGTCAGTGGATCATAAAAGGCCAGATTACGTATCTCGGCTTCATAACCCTTGTGGCGGCTGATGTCGGTGAATGAGCCTATGTAATTGCTGACTTCGCCATGGTTGTCGGTGATGGCGGTCAGCGTAATCATCTGCGGGTAAATTTCACCGTTCTTGCGGCGGCTCCACAACTCGCCGTGCCAAAAGCGATGCGCTGTCAAAGAGGCGTTGATCTGGGTAAAAAAATCCCGGTCTTGCTGCCTGGTCTTGTGCAGGGGCGGGCGTTTGCCTATCAAGTCTTCTGCGGCATAACCAGTGATACGGGTGAAAGCCTGGTTCAGTCTCAGCATGATCCAGTTGGCGTCGGTGACGAAAATACCTTCCTGCGATTCAAAGGTGCAGGCAGCAATCCGCAAATCCTGCTCAGCCTGCTTGCGTTCAGTGATGTCGGTAATAAAACAATGCCAGAGCATGGAACCACCGGGTTCAGGCTCGGGCAAGCCATCCAGGTACAGCCAGCGTATGGTGCCATCCTTGCGATGCATGCGAAATTCACTTTGCCAGGGCGACAGATTGCGCATGGCGGCACGTATCAGTTCCGTACCGTTTTCTATATCACGCGGGTCTATGCGGGCAAATAAATGCAGGGCATCGTCCTTGACTTCTTCATGCGTGACTTCAAACATTTGCACGATGGCATCGCTGGCAAAGGGGATGGAGGCACTATGGTCAGGTCGTATGCGATATTGCATGACCAGGCCAGGCAGGCGCGATGCAACTTTATTGATACGCTGATAAGCTTCCTGGATCTGACGGGTGGCGTCTATGCTTTCTGACTGCAGGGCGGTGATGATCAGGGTGATCAAGACCATGGTCGTCATGTATGCCCACAGTATCAACAGATTGGTCTGGCCGCCGTCATAAAACGGCCCCATGCCGTGAGAAGTCGCCCAAGCCGAGAATAAAGAGGTGCTCAACACCGCGCAGGAAGCACCGCTAATGCCAAAACGCATGGCCGCCCAGATCATGATGCCCACCATGATGAAGGTCAGATGAAAATGGCTGTAAGGCGAAGCAAAAATCAGCCAGTTGGCCAAGCCAAACAAGAGCAGGAAGCCGAGAATTTCTTTACGCCTGTCGGACCAGCCAGACAGGGATTTCAGTGTAAACGACAGTAGCAGTGGGCCAGCCAGCAAGGCACCGACAGTGTCCCCTGCCCACCAGGTCAGCCAGACCGCAGCCAGATCGGCATTCAAGCCATGCAGCCAGAGTGTCAGCGTGCCGCCCGTTGCCGAGATACACATGCCCAGCATGACAGCCATGCCAAAGCCGATGACATCGCGCCGCCTGGAAAAATCGCGCCTGAAACCCTGTTTGCGTAATAGCCATTTACTGAGCACAGGCCCCAGGGTATTGCCCACGGCCAGGCTGCCAGCCACCAGTACACTGAAACCTGCCGACGTTTCCAGCAGCCAGGCGGCGATAAATATGGCAACTGCGGCCAGCCTGCCATAGCGCAGCAAGCCTGTGATGGCGATGCCGGTTGGTAGCCAGATCAGGCTGACATTGGGATTGATATAGGGAATGGACAAGCCTATGCGCCCGGCACCAAAGTAAGCCAGCATGATCAATAGAAAATGCCCCAGCCTTATTTCCTGGAGAAAACTTCTGGAGTGGGCAAATTGCTCAGGCTTGTACATGGATTAAGACTTTAAAAGACTTGAGCAATTATGCGGCAAAGCCAGACTAGCGTTAGTTAACTTTTGATAAGTCACCATTCTTTGAGCAAGGTTTATCGATAATAAAAAAACATTTACATGCTTATAGTTAAGCTTAGGTCAATATCGGCATTTCTTCCAGTCAGTCTCTGAGTTCGCCTCGTCCATCCCACTTTTTGCGAAATTTTTACATCTTGTTTACGCCCCCTGTTTAAGTCTTTACGAATTTTTTACATGCTTCTGACTATGCTTCACTGTGTAAAAACGAAGGAGTAAAGCATGGAATATCTGATGGAATTTTTATATCTCGCAGGCATGGGAATCTTCCTCCTGCTGGTTTGGGCTTTAGTGCTGGCTTGCGACACTTTGGGAGCAAAAGCATGAATCCCTTCTACGTCCTGGGCACGGTGGTGGCTGCCGCCTTGTTCGTCTATCTGATTGCAGCCTTGTTGAATGCCGAGGAGCTGTGATGACTACGCAAGCAATTGTTTTATTGGTATTGTTCCTTGTCGCGCTATTGCTCCTGGCCTATCCCCTGGGCGGCTTCATCGCCAGGATAGCCGATGACAAGGCTGCTGTACCCGGCATGGGCTGGTTGCGCTGGCTGGAAAAAGGCCTGTACCGTGTCGCTGGCGTAAAAGCCGAAGTGGGCATGGGCTGGAAGCAATATGCCATCGCCCTGCTGATTTTTAATACCCTGGGCGGGCTGCTGGTGTATGCCGTACAGCGCCTGCAAGCCTGGTTGCCTTTGAATCCGCAAAGCCTGGCCAATGTCAGCATGGATTCTTCTTTCAATACCGCGGTCAGCTTTGTCGCCAATACCAACTGGCAAGGCTATACCGGTGAATCCACCATGAGTTACCTGACCCAGATGCTGGTGCTGGCCGGGCAAAACTTCTTTTCCGCAGCGACCGGCATTGCCGTGGTGTTTGCGCTGATACGCGGTTTCAGCCGTCATTCAGCCACGTCCATAGGCAATTTCTGGACTGATATCACACGTTCTACTCTGTATCTGTTGTTGCCGCTGTCGGTCATTTTTGCGGTCTTCCTCATGGGCCAGGGCGTGATTCAGAATTTCTCTGGCTATAAAGATGTACAGCTGATTGATCCTGTCACTTATAGCCAGCCCAAGCTCGGCCCTGATGCGCAGCCTTTGAAAGATGACAAGGGCGCACCTGTCATGGAAACCCTGACGACGACGACCCAAACTCTGCCCATGGGGCCAGTGGCTTCACAAGAAGCGATCAAGATGCTGGGTACCAATGGTGGTGGTTTTTTCAATGCCAACTCGGCACATCCTTATGAAAACCCCAGCTACCTGAGCAATTTCATGCAGATGATTGCCATCTTCCTCATCCCTGCAGCGCTGTGCTTTGCCTTTGGCCGCATGGTCGGTGATATGCGCCAGGGCTGGGCGGTATTGACGGCAATGACAGTCTTGTTCGTGGCCATGACGCTGACCGTGATCTTGTCAGAACAGCAGACCCATCCTGTGCTGGCCAGCATGAATATCGACCAGGCGACATCAGCCTTGCAAGCCGGTGGCAATATGGAAGGCAAGGAAACCCGCTTCGGCATCAGCGCCTCCAGCCTGTTTGTTGCAGTGACGACGGCAGCATCCTGCGGTGCGGTGAATGCCATGCATGATTCCCTCATGCCTATCGGCGGCCTGGTGCCTATCGTCCTCATGCAGTTTGGTGAAGTGGTGTTTGGCGGTGTCGGTAGTGGCCTGTACGGCATGTTGATCTTCGCGATACTGGCGGTGTTTATCGCTGGCCTGATGATAGGCCGCACACCAGAATACCTGGGCAAGAAAATCCAGGCGTATGAAATGAAGATGACTTCGATCGCCATCCTGGTGACTCCGGTCCTGGTGCTGGCAGGCACGGCCATCGCGGTCATGTCAGAAGCAGGCAAGGCCGGTATTTTGAACCCAGGTGCCCATGGTTTTTCTGAAGTGCTGTATGCCTTTACTTCAGCCGCCAATAACAATGGCAGTGCCTTTGCTGGTTTGAGTGCGAATACGCCCTTCTACAACATCATGCTGGCGATCGCCATGTGGTTTGGCCGCTTTGCCATGATCGTGCCTGTGCTGGCGATCGCCGGTTCACTGGCAGGCAAGAAAAGGCTGGAAGCCAATGCTGGCACCATGCCCACCCATGGCCCCATGTTCATCGCCTTGCTGGTCGGTACGGTGGTGCTTATCAGTGTGCTCAATTATGTGCCAGCCCTGGCCCTGGGCCCGGTGGTTGAACATCTGCAGCTGATCGCGAAATAACACGCAAAATGATTTGGGGAACCTGAATGAGGCTTTGCCTGATGGCGTACGCTCATTCAGACCCACTCGTAGTCTAAGGGGATTAAAATGTCTAGTACCAGTGTACAAAAGTCGATAGACAGCAAAGTCAATACAGCCGCCAAACCTGGCGCTGGACAAGCTGGCGACACAACATCCAGCGGCAAGCCACGCTTGTCGCTATTTGACAGCAGTCTGATCATGCCTGCCGTCATCGATTCATTCAAAAAACTCAGCCCACGCACGCAATTGCGCAGTCCGGTGATGTTTGTCGTGTATGTAGGCAGCATCATCACCAGCATGTTGTTCGTGCAATCCCTGATGGGCCAGGGAGAAGCCAGCCCTGGCTTTATCCTGGCAATTTCCATCTGGCTATGGTTCACCGTCCTGTTCGCCAATTTTGCCGAAGCACTGGCAGAAGGCCGCAGCAAGGCCCAGGCTGCGTCTCTGCGCGCATTGAAGCAAACCGTGATGGCCAAGAAGCTGGCGATACCAAAACACGGCACTACCTGGCTGCCTGCCCAGGCCAATGACTTGCGCAAGGGCGATGTGGTACTGGTCGAAGCCAATGATGTCATCCCTATCGATGGTGAAGTCATCGAGGGTGTGGCGACGGTGGATGAAAGCGCCATCACTGGTGAATCTGCACCTGTGATACGTGAATCTGGCGGTGACTTTTCTGCCGTCACCGGCGGCACCCGCGTCTTGTCTGACTGGCTGGTGATGCGCGTGACATCCAATCCCGGTGAAGCCTTCATCGACCGCATGATCGCCATGGTAGAAGGTGCCAAACGCCAGAAGACCCCGAATGAAGTTGCCCTGACTATTTTGCTGGTGGCGCTGACTATCATCTTCCTGGTGGTGACGGTGACTTTGCTGCCGTTCTCGCTGTTCAGCGTCGATGCCGCCAAGGCCGCTGGTCTGGCTTCTGCTCCTATTTCCATCACAGTGCTGATCGCCTTGCTAGTCTGTCTGATCCCCACCACTATAGGTGGCTTGCTGTCTGCCATTGGTGTAGCTGGCATGAGCCGCATGATGCAGGCCAATGTCATCGCCACGTCTGGCCGCGCAGTTGAGGCTGCCGGTGACGTTGATGTCTTGATGCTGGATAAAACCGGCACCATCACCCTGGGTAACCGTCAGGCATCTGATTTTTTCCCTGCACCTGGCGTAACCCTGCCACAACTGGCTGACTCTGCCCAACTGGCTTCACTCGCAGATGAGACACCAGAAGGCCGCAGCATCGTCATCTTTGCCAAGCAAAAATATAATCTGCGTGAACGTGAGATGGCCAGCCTGAATGCGACTTTTGTGCAATTTACCGCACAAACCCGCATGAGTGGTGTCGATATCGGCAATCGTCAGATACGCAAGGGCGCTGCCGATTCCGTCAAGAAATTCGTTGAATCCCTGGGCCGTCCCTTCCCTGCCGAACTCAGCAAAACCGTGGATGACATCTCGCGCCGTGGCAGCACCCCATTGGTGGTGGTGGATGATGGCAGGGTCATGGGCGCGATAGAGCTCAAAGATATCGTCAAGGGCGGCATCAAGGAAAGGTTTGCCGAGCTGCGTCGCATGGGTATCAAGACCATCATGATTACCGGTGATAACAAGCTGACTGCAGCGGCGATTGCTGCCGAGGCTGGTGTCGATGACTTTTTGGCAGAAGCCACGCCAGAAGACAAACTCAAGCTGATACGCAGTTACCAGTCTGAAGGCCGCCTGGTCGCCATGACAGGTGACGGCACCAACGATGCACCAGCACTGGCACAGGCTGACGTGGCGGTGGCCATGGCTTCTGGCACGCAGGCGGCAAAAGAGGCTGGCAATATGGTGGACCTGGATTCCAACCCTACCAAATTGCTGGAAATCGTCGAGATAGGCAAACAGATGCTGATGACACGCGGTTCGCTGACGACGTTCTCGATTGCGAATGATATCGCCAAGTATTTTGCGATTATCCCGGCAGCCTTTGTCGCCACTTATCCACAGCTCAAAGCGCTGGACATCATGCATCTGACCAGCCCTTCTTCGGCCATCATGTCTGCGGTGATCTTCAATGCCCTGATCATCGTCTTCCTGATCCCGCTGGCTTTGAAGGGTGTCAAATACCGCGCCATCGGTGCTTCGCTGCTATTGCGCCGCAATTTGCTGATCTATGGCCTGGGTGGCATAGTCCTGCCTTTTGTTGGCATCAAGCTCATTGATGTCATCCTGGCCATTTTGCATCTTGCCTGAATTTATATTGCTCAATAAGGAAACATCATGAGTACCAATACAAGCGCTGTTACAAACCCCGACGCTGGCAATTCAATTTTGCGCCCCGCCATCGTCCTGCTCGTCGGGCTGACACTGGTGGTTGGCGTTATCTACCCCTATGCCATGACAGGCCTGGGTAAAGTAATGTTTAACGATCAGGCAGAAGGCAGCCTGATCGTGCAGGATGGCAAGACGGTCGGTTCTTCCCTGATAGGCCAGTCTTTCTCGTCACCAAAATACTTCTGGGGCAGGCCATCTGCCACTGGCCCTATGCCGAACAATGCCCTGGCATCCAGCGGTTCCAACTTTGGTCCTACCAATGTGGCGCAATTTGACGCCATCAAAGGCCGGGTAGAGGCATTGAAGGCGGCTGACCCTGGCAATACCGCAAAAATCCCTGTCGATCTGGTGACGGCATCGGCCAGTGGGCTTGACCCTGAAATCAGTCTGGCAGCGGCCAATTACCAGCTCGCCAGGGTGGCACGCGAACGTAAGCTGCAAGAGTCGCAAGTCAAGGCTATCATAGACCAACTGGCGCAACAGCCCGCTTTGGGTTTGCTGGGCGAGGCCAGGGTGAATGTGCTGGCTTTGAATCTGGCACTGGACAAGCTCTCCAAGTAATCAAGTAATTCAAGATAAGAAGTACAAGAAAAACCGATATGGCCACAAATAGCGAACAACGCCCTGACCCTGATGTCTTGCTTGCCCATGTGCAGGAGCAAGAGCGCAGGGCCACGCGTGGCAAGCTGCGCATCTATTTCGGTGCATCCGCTGGCGTAGGCAAGACCTACGCCATGCTGACTGCCGCACGCAAGCTGGTGGCCGAAGGCCAGCAAGTATTGGTTGGCGTTATAGAAACCCATGGCCGTGATGAAACTGCAGCCCTGGTTGATGGTCTCGAAGTCTTGCCTCCGAAGGCCATCGCCTACCGCGACAAGACCCTCAGTGAATTTGATATAGACAGCGCGCTGGAACGCCATCCGCCCTTGATACTGATGGATGAACTGGCACATTCGAATGCCGCCGGTTCACGCCACCCCAAACGCTGGCAAGATGTCGATGAATTGCTGAGCGCCGGTATTGATGTCTACACCACCGTCAATGTCCAGCATCTGGAAAGTCTGAATGACGTGGTCGGTGGCATCACCGGCATACGCGTCAATGAAACCCTGCCCGACAAGGTGTTTGATGAAGCCGATGAAGTCGTGCTGGTGGATATCCCGGCTGACGAATTACTGGCCAGGCTCAAATCGGGCCGCGTCTATAAGCTGCAACAGGCAGAACGCGCTGCCAAGAATTTTTTCCGCAAAGGTAATCTGATTGCCTTGCGCGAACTGGCCCTGCGCCGTACTGCCGACAGGGTCGAAGATGATGTACAAGCTTATCGTATAGAAAAATCCATAGGCACGATCTGGAAGACGGATGCCGCCCTGCTGGCCTGCATAGGACCACATGGGGATGCCGACCATCTGGTACGCAGCGCCGCCCGCCTGGCCAGCCAGATGAATGCAGAATGGCATGCAGTGTATGTAGAGACGCCGCAACTGCAAAGGCTGCCATCGGCGCAGCGTGAACGGATTTTGAAAACCCTGAAGCTGGCGCAAGACCTGGGAGCTTCGACAGCAGTATTGACTGGCAAGGACATTGCCCTGGCGGTTGTTGATTATGCCCATAGCCATAATTTTTCACGCATCGTCCTGGGACGCAGTAAAGCAAGAAAATGGCGCTTTGCCTGGCATCAAACGACGCATCTGCATGATATTGCGGCCTATGCACCAGACCTGGACTTGATCGAGGTTGGACAAAGCCGCACTAGTACTACCGACAATGATCATGAAAAAAATGCAGCGCCTGGCAGTGCCAGTGAGCTGCCCAGCCCGCGCGTACCAGCACGGCATTGGCGTTATGTTTATGCGGTGCTGGCCAGTGTTGCCACCGGCCTGATAGCTACACCCTTATTTGAGGTATTCAATCTCGTCAATATCGCCATGCTGTTTTTATTGACGGTAGTGCTGGTGGCCGTCAAATTTGGGCGTGGCCCTTCAGTACTTTCCACCATTGTTGGCATTGCGGTATTCGATTTCTTTTTTGTACCACCACGTTTTTCATTCGCAGTCAGCGACCTGCAATACCTGATGACATTTGCAGTCATGCTTTTGGTTGGTCTGATCACTGGTCATCTGACTGCTGATCTGCGTTATCAGGCCAGGGTGGCATCGCACAGGGAATCGCGGGCGCGTGCCTTGTATGAATTTGCCCGTGATTTATCCGGGGTTTTATTGGCAGAACAGATTTCAGAAACTACCCAGCTCATCATACAAAGAGCCTTCCGCGCCCAGGCAACCCTGTTGTTACCGGATGATAACGGGCGTTTGCTGCCTCCCAACAATACGGTGAGCGGCCTGGACATGGGCATCGCACAATGGGCTTTCGACAAGGTAGAAGCCGCAGGCATAGGCACAGACACCCTGCCCGCCAGTAATTTCTTTTACCTGCCGCTGGTGGCTCCCATGCGTACCCGTGGCTTGCTGGCAATACAGCCAGAGAGCAAGCGCTGGATCATGATACCCGAGCAAAGACAGCAACTCGATACCTTTGCCGCCCTGGCAGCCATCGCGCTCGAACGTGTGCACTATATCGAGGTCGCGCAAGATGCCCTGATCCATATGGAATCCGAACGCCTGCGTAATTCATTGCTGGCAGCGCTGTCGCATGACTTGCGCACGCCCCTGACTTCGCTGGTGGGTATTTCGGAATCCCTGGCCATGTCCAAACCTGCACTGGCAGATGCGCAACTGCATATGGCGCAAGCCCTGCGTGAAGAGACCCTGCGTCTGTCAGCCCTGGTGACCAATCTGCTCGACATGGCAAGAATAGAAAGCGGTGAAGTCAAACTGAATTTGCAATGGCAGACTTTTGAAGAAGTGGTCGGCACTTCTCTGCGCATCTGCAACGCGCAATTGCAGACACATCAAGTGGAAACCAGGCTGGCAGCCGCTTTGCCCCTCGTCAATTTTGATGCCGTACTGATAGAGCGGGTACTGTGCAATCTGCTGGAAAATGCCTGTAAATATACGCCAGAGAATTCTCTCATCACGATTTCAGCCGAGCTCAATGGCAGCATGCTGGAAGCCAAGGTCTATGACAATGGGCCGGGTTTGCCAGCCGGGCGTGAAGAAGCCATATTTGAAAAATTTACCCGTGGTGAACGCGAATCTGCCCTGCCCGGTGTTGGCCTGGGGCTGGCAATTTGCCGCGCCATTATCACGGCCCACAAGGGCAGCATGCATGCAGCGCAGTCGCCCAATGGCGGAGGCGGCGCCTGCTTCATCTTTACCCTGCCTTTAGGCACGCCACCGGCGATGCCTGATCTTGAAGAATAAGCATACGATGACTACTGCTAGCCAAACAACACCAGTCGCCTTGCTGGTTGAAGATGAACCACAGATACGCCGTTTCGTGCGCAATGCGCTTGAAGAAGAACAATGGCAAGTCCATGAATCGGTCAATCTGCAACGTGGCCTGGTCGATGCTGGTACCCGCCAGCCTGATCTCATCATCCTTGACCTGGGTTTGCCAGATGGCGATGGTATCGATTTCATCCTCGATGTGCGCAAATGGTCGAATGTACCCATCATCGTCTTGTCTGCCCGCGTCAGTGAACAGGACAAGATCAAGGCGCTGGATGCCGGTGCCGATGATTATCTCAGCAAGCCTTTCGGTGTCGGCGAATTGCTGGCGCGCGTACGTGCCACTTTCCGGCGTCAGCGCCAGCCTGGCGTCAATCTGGATGGCATAGTCCAGTTTGGTGATGTCAAGGTCGATATGAAAGCCCGCCTGGTCACCAAGGCCGGGGCGATGGTGAAACTGACACCGACAGAATTCCGGCTGCTGATGGTGCTGGTCACCAATGTAGGCCGGGTTGTCACCAACCCGCAACTGCTGCGCGAAGTCTGGGGCCCCAGCCATTCCGAAAGCGGCCATTACCTGCGCATCTACATGGGGCATTTGCGACAGAAACTCGAAGATGACCCGGCGCAGCCGCGTTATCTGCTGACAGAGACAGCGATAGGGTACCGCCTCCTGCTCCCAAGCTAAAGGGACTTCCGCAAAACCGCCCCAGCTGCGTTGCAGCGACTAGCCGTACTAAAGTACTGTCTTCGTCGCTGCGCCTTGCTGGGACAATTTTGCGTAAGTCCCTCCACCTAAATATTTGAATAACCGGCAGCAACCTTTGCTCGCCGGTGGGACTTTTGCATCCTTAAATTTTGCAAATACTTTTTTGAGAGGACTCAATATGAAAAAACTCATCATGGCAGCAGCCATCAGTACGGTCTTTTTTGCCGGATACGCCAGCGCAGAAGATGTCAAACCCGAGCATGAGGTCAGCTTCAATGCGGCAGTGACTACTGACTACCGTTATCGCGGCATTTCACAAACACGCCTGCAGGCAGCATTGCAGGGTGGGGCTGACTATACCCATAACCCCAGCGGCTTTTATGCCGGCACATGGGCATCCACCATCAAATGGACCAAGGATGCCGGTGGTGGTGGTGATGTAGAAATTGATCTGTACGCAGGCAAGCGCGGTGAGCTCACTAAGGACATAGGCTATGACGTCGGTGTACTCAGCTACGTCTATCCATCCAATGGCCTGGCTGTAAGCGCGAATACGACAGAAATTTATGGTCAGCTTTCCTACGGCCCGGCTTATGCCAAATATTCACACTCCGTCACCAATCTGTTCGGTTTTGCCGACAGTAAAAACAGTGGCTATCTGGATCTGGGCGCAAATGTGGAAATGGTCACTGGCCTGACGCTGAACCTGCATGCCGGGCATCAGCAAGTCAAGAACAACGGTACTTATAGTTATACAGACTGGAAGCTGGGCCTGACAAAAGACTTTGGCATCGTCACAGGTGCTGTGGCCGTTATCGGCACCAATGCCGGTGAAGTGGCGTATGCATCGCCAGCCAATGGCAAGTTCCTGGGTAAGACAGCGCTGGTGGTCACGGTCAGCAAGACGTTCTGAATAAGTCCTGATTAAATTTTTAGGGTGCGCATGGCGCACCCTAAAAAATTCAGGCCTCGTTTTGCAACTGGCTTTATTTGTGAATAGGGAACAAGGCAATCAAGGTAAATAGATTGCCCTGTAAAGCTGTGTCAGCGGCATATCATTTTCTGCATCGAGGTAAATAAATTTGATATGGCAAAGTTGCTGCGACAACTGGCTGATAAATTTCTGGCCTTGCATGCAGGCGATTTTATCTATCGTAATCAGCACTGGTAAGTCTTTATTTTTACTGCGTGCCAGCCGTATGCATTTATAGAGTTTTGCCTGTTTTTCTTTATTCCATGCATGCAGTTCTGTATGGCATATCAACAGATCACAGCAAGATAAAGCAATGGCAGCATCTGCATAAAATGGCTTGGGAATATCCATCACGGTATCATGGAAGTCTGCATATCCATGCGCCAACTCTTTAGTCATGGCATTGGAGGAAAATGCAGTAGTCTTGGCACCTGCTTTTATCTCCAGGCGTGACCATGCAATATTTTCAGCTTCGTTGCGATACTGGTTAGCCTGCTTTCTTTCGCCGTTTTGTTTTAGTAATAAGACGTTCCTGCCCGCTAGTGCCCGGCGTTCAGCCAGCCTGGTGGCAGTGCTGAAAGATAATGATGCGAAATCTGCAGTTACTATTGCCGCAATCATGGCAAGTGCAATCCTGAGGAAAACTGCGCATGCATGCCAGACAGCAGGTCTTGTACCGCCAGCATAATCAATATCAAGGCCAGCAATTTCTGCAAACTTGTGAGTAACAGTACATAGTTCTTTTGCAGAGATCGGTGCTCGCTAGGGAGTGTGATGAATACCTGCAAGAAGCTTGTAAAAATAAGCGCTAATATGCATTCCGTCAAACAGCCATTTCTGCTGGTTTGATATAGCATGATAGAAGGTAGAGACGTCGCAGCCAGTAAGTAAACAGGGATGTCAAAACCCTCTTCAGTTTCTTTATTCAGCGAATTGCTCTTCATGAATATGCAGATGGCAAGTACAAGCAGTATCAGTCCAGAAACTATCTGCAAACTCAAGTCTTGTATCGGCATACAGGCAAGCAGAATATAGCCTGAAAAAACCATGCTGCCATACGCAGCCAGTGCAATAAGAAAACGTTTCATTGCGTAAGGCATTTTGCTATCTTTTTTTAATATCTTCAGTGGCTGGCAAACACTTTGCTGGACAAGGCCTGTAAGGCCTTGATCGTCATGGGATGTGCCGCCGGATATTCACAAACTGACAAGCCACCCTGGTAGGCTTGACGAAAACTGCCACCACAAAATAGGGGATAGGGGAATAGCTCTGTAGCATCTAGCTGGCTGACAAAATTCTTTACCCTGTTCACTTTATCGGTAGCTGCCTGGACATCGCTGCAACTCATGACGACCAGGGTGCGCATGCGGGGATTTTCTGCCTGTGCGAGCTGTATGCGCGTGCGCAGTTCTTGCTCTTGCAATTGTGCCAGTTGATCAAGGTCGATAACCAGTATCGTGACATGCGCTGCCTGCAAGGCACTGCGACTACCCATGCAGTCACGTGCTTCTGCATCAATGACGATATCCTGATAATGAAAGCCGAGGTTTTCCAGTTCTGCCTGCATGCCCTTGCCGCTGACTCTGCGCACGTTGACTGGAGTGCAGTCAGTAGTACGGCGGCGGGCGCGGCTCCAGTCCAGGGATGAGTGACGGGCGTCGTTATCGAGCAAGATAAGTTTGCTGCCTGACAGGGTACGCAAGGTAGCGAGATTGTCGGCCACGATGGATTTGGCGCAGTCTCCCGCGCCATGTGCAATGGTGATGATCATAGGTAATTTCGGTATCCTCAGCGCACCATGCGCAGCGAGCGGCTATTGTTGATAACTGGGCTGGGCAAGCTCCTGGCTTTGACTGGCAAAGGCAAAGCCGCCAGTCTCTCCAGCTCATGCGCGAGTTTGATTTTCCCTGCAAGCGACATGGCTGTCATGGGCAGGCGCAGTTCTTCCTGTATCAAACCCTGCATCGCCAGTGCTGCCTTGACAGGGGCAGGATTGGATTCAGAAAACAATAAACGTATCAGTGGCTGTATTTCAGCAAACAAGGCCTGGGCTTCTGGCAAATGTTCAGTGCGCATGAGTTCATACAATTGCACAAACAAATCCGGCCTGACATGCGCCGCTGCAGAAATCGCGCCTTGACCACCCATGCTCAGCGTGTCGAGTAACATGGCATCGTCACCGCATAACACTTTCAGGTGACTGCAATTCACCAGTCCCATCATTTGCGTCAGGTTGCCGCTGCTTTCTTTGATGGCTACGATATTTTTTTGCTTTTCCAATGCGATGACGGTGCTCAAGTCTATGTTCACCCCTGTCCTCGCGGGCACGTTATACAGGACGATATCTTTCTCAGTCGCTCTGGCAATGGTCTCAAAATGCAAGCGTATGCCTTCTTGCGAAGGTCGCAGGTAAAAGGGCGCGCTGAGTAAAAAACCTTGCAGGTGCTGACTGGTATAGGAGGCTACTTTTTCTGCCAGCAAGCGCGTGTCGCTACCACTCATACCCATCAGCACTGGGCAAGTATTTTTTGTTACGTCCAGCACGGCAGCCAGCAATTGCTGTTGCTCATGCTCAGTCAGTGTCGCGGCTTCGCCGGTAGTGCCACAGACCACCAGGCCGTGTACACCTGCAGCGATCAATTGCGTGGCCAGTTGTTGTATTTTATCCAGCTCAGGCTGGCCATTCTTAAATGGCGTGACGAGCGGAACCCAGATGCCTTCGTAGATAGACATAGTGATCTCTTTAAATATTTGGAGTTGTCGGCGTGTCTTAAAATCAGATCGCGATCAGCGGTGTAATTTTCCCGAATTCAGCTTGCGGCAAGGCGCGCATGATGTGGCTGATGATGGTATCAACCGAGGACTTGCTCAGGCATAACCACACCTTCATTTTACTGGCATGGTCTATCGGTTTGACACGCATGAACAAGACCAGCTCACCGCAGGATTTGAGTATCAGATGACGCAATTCAGTGATGCTGGCAGCATCGACCGTGATACGCATGACAAAGTCATTTTGCACTAATTTTGCTGCGGTCTTATAGGTGACCAGGGGGTGGGGCAGAGCATAGGCGCTTTTGCGTTCGCGATGATTTTCAAATAAAAATTTTTCGCGCTTGCATGATTTTAGTACGTCTGAATAATTTTCAGAGTTATGGCCAGAGTATTGATTCATCATCATCTCGTGTTGTTTGACACAAAACAAGATTAGCAGTCACCGCGTAAAGATTCTCTAAAAAGAATGGGGTTAAATCGTAAACGGCGTGTAAATTTTTCTTCGCTGAAATCCAGGTAAGCATGCGTTGCCAGAGATAGGTAGCTGAATACTTACTGTTTCGCTTCATTCAACATCTGTGAAACAACATCATGTAACACTTCAGCCTGTATAGGTTTGTGCATCAGGATCAATTCTGCAGCTTTGGCGTCTTCTGCCAGTTGTGGCGAGATGTCGCCGGTAATCAAAATGGCGGGGATGTGATGATTAAATTCTTCACGTAAATTGCTGACGACATCAATACCGTTTTCATTCCGATTCAGGCGATAGTCGCAAATCAGCAAGTCAGGTATTTTGATTTCTTCACTGCACATGGCCAGTGCCTGGGCACCTGAGGTAGCCGTGATGACACGGCCATCCCATTGCTCCAGCAAGGCGCGCATGGCCATCAGTATGCTTTCATCATCTTCTATGACGACGATCAAGGCTTCCAGCAAGGATGCTGTCACGACAGACTTGCTGCGACTTTGTTTTTCTCTCATGTCCTGACTCATGGAGAGGGGTAAACTGATTGCAAAAGTTGAGCCCTGGCCTGGCTGTGAGCGCAGTTGTATGGGGATGTGCAAAAGACGGACCAGTCTTTGTACTATCGCCAGGCCCAGACCCATGCCCTTGGCACTACGCTGTGACTCTACCTGGAAAAATTCTTCGAAAATGGTTTCCTGGTCATGCAGGGAAATACCGATGCCGCTGTCTTCTACCGCGATTTGTAATTGATCACCGCTTTCCTGGCAATTGACGATCACTTGTCCGGCAGGGGTATAGCGTATGGCATTGGCGATCAGGTTGCGCAGTATCTGCTCCACCAGGGCAGGGTCACTCCTGACCACCGCCATGCTATGTTGAATATGGAAGTGCAAGCCCTTTACCAAGGCTTGCGGCGTAAATTCCACTTCCAGCCTGCCCAATACTTCGGCGATGCCAAACTCTTGCCATTGTGGTTCAACGATCTGCGCGTCCAGGCGGGATAAATCCAGCAGATTGGCAAACATATCATCCATGGTGCGAGCGCAGTGCCTGAGATTATTCAGCACAGGCTTGACAGTTGCGGGTAATTCAAAATTACTCAGTGCACCCAGATATAAATTCAGCGCATGCATGGGCTGGCGCAAGTCATGGCTGGCCACCGCCAGGAAGCGTGTTAATTCGCTTTGCTGTGCTTCTTGCCGTTTATTGACCCTGAGCAGGGCTTGATTGGTTTTTTCCAGTTCTTCTTTTTGTGCGCTGACTTCCATGGTCCTGATATTGACTTCAGCCTCCAGGGCTTGTTTTTGCTGTATCAAGGTGCGCACGCGCCACAAGTACGCAAGCCAGATGATGGCCAGCAGGCTGGAGCCCAGGAGCAGCCGGAACCAGATGGTTTGCCAGAATGGCGGCAAGACGGTGATCTTCAAACTTCTGCCCGTCTCATTCCAGACACCATCTTTGTTGGCGGCCTTTACTTTGAAGGTATAGGTGCCAGGATCCAGATTGGTATAGCTGGCAAAACGTTTGCTGGCATCTGTCAAGACCCAGTCCTGATCAAATCCCTGCAACTGATAGGCAAACTGGTTTCTTTGTGTATCTGCATAATGCAGGGCTGAAAACTCCAGCGAGAAAATCGCATGTTGATGCCCGAGTGTAATTTCTTTTGCATCCTGGATCTGACCCTGCATGGAAAAACCATCCGGGAATTTCCCTGTGCTGACAGATTGATTGAAGATTTTTAAATCCGTCAGCAAGACCTGTGGGGCATGGGGATTATCGCGGATATCTTCAGGTTTGAAACTGATGAGCCCGGACGGCCCGCCAAAGTACATATTGCCCAGCTTGTCCTGGTGGCAGGTATTTGCGTAGTAACCTAATTCTCCCAGCCCATCTTCATAGGTATAGTTCTTGAATTCGCCTGTGGCTGGATTGAAACGTGAAATATCACTTTCCTGGCTCATCCACAATACCCCCTTGCTGTCTTCCAGTATGCAATTGACAGCTTGTTTGCTGGGGTAATTGATAAATTGAGCCTGCTGGCCTTTCCATCCTGTCAGCTTGCTGAGACCGGTTTCCGTCCCTAGCCACAATTGTTTTTTACTATCAGTAAAAATATGAAATACATTATCGCTCATCAGACTGTGCTGATCGCTGGCATTGTGATGGAAACGACGGAATTTACCTGAGCTGGTATCAAGCAAGTTCAAGCCCTTGATCGTTGCCACCCACAATGTACTATTGTCTGCAAGGAGTATGGAGCTGACATAGTCATTTGAGATGCTGTCGGGGTCATCTGCCTTATGCTTGAAGGAAACCAGTTTGTCCGTGCGGGTATCGAGTTGCATGAGGCCATTGATACTGGCTAGCCAAAGCCGGCCATCGCCATCCATGCGCATTTGATTGATGGAGGTTTTTAAAGATGGCTCATCTTTATTATAGGCGCGCATGATCAGTTGCCTGGTCTGTGCATCCAGATGGCCCAGCCCAGCCCGCGTCGCAGCCCAGATCTGGCCGTGTATATCCTTGTGCAAGCTGCTGACTATATCCATGTCGTCTATGCGCTGATCACCGACTTTGCTTTGCCGTATACTTTTTAATTCTCTGGCATTGTCGGGATCGTAGAGCTTGATCCCTTTTCCCCAGGTGCTGATCCACAAGAGTTGGTCCTTGCCTGGAATGATAGAGGTCGCCTTGCTATCTGCCTCCATGCCTGTGCCCGGTGGCAGGTAAGCAAAATTGGTAAAGCCACCACTGGCCAGGTCCACCCTGTTGACCCCACCACCTGACCAGGTGCCCACCCACAGCGAGCCACTTCTATCCTGGTACAAGGCCTCAACCTGGTTGTCAGACAGGCTTTCGGGTATGCCTGGCTGGTGTTGAAAAGAGCTGAACTTTTGACTGGCTTCGTTCCAGTACTGCAGACCCCGGTCTGCCAGGCTTAGCCATATGCCATAGTTGCGGTCTTCATAGATCTTGAGGAAGACGCCACTAAGCAAATTGTCATCTTCCCCAAATCGCCGGCGCTCTGGCTGGCCTTGTAACTGGGTCCATAATTCCAGCGAATAATTAGTACCAACCCAGAGGCGTTGGCTATGATCTATCATTAAACTGCGTATGATTTGCTGCGCTGGCGTACCCGCAAGCTGAAAATGCTCAAATTGCTGGCTGCCGTATTTTTTTCTATCCAGGCCCTGGGTCGTACCTATCCATAGATTTTTATTGGCATCCATCACCAGTGAAGTCAGCTTGTCATCCACCAGGGAGTCGGGGTTTCCTGCATCATGCTGGAAAACACTGAATTTTTGCCGCTCGGGATTGAAATACTTGAGGCCACTTCTGCTGGCCAGCCATAGCCCGCCCTCACCATCACTGATGATGGCACGTAAAGAGTGTTTATTATTGCTATTACTTGGGTCAGATGAATAAAAGCGCTGGAAATTATTCTTGCTGGGGTCATACAGATGCAAACCGCCGCGATTAGTACCTACCCAAAGCCGTCCGATTTTATCCACATGCAGGCTGCGCACCCAGTTATCGTCGAGGCTGGAAGGATCTTCTGGCTGATTCTTGTATAGGCTGAATTTGTACCCGTCAAAGCGCGACAAACCTTGCTGTCCGGCTATCCAGATATAGCCTTGTGCATCTTGGACGATATCGGTAACCGACCCTGGCAAGCCCTGCTTACTCTTGATGTGCTCAAATTGCAGACTGCGCAGGGGCGTGGCTGCGTTGGCTGCATGCCAGTTTGACATGAGCAGAGCAAACAGAGCCAGCAGGCAGGTGCGAAAAATAGGCATCTTGGTAGGTTAGTCTGGAGTAGGAAGGCATGATGACTGCATATGCGGGTCGCGGCAATAGAGGTGATACCTAAGTATGCCTTTAGAGGAGCATTTATTTGCCTGAAAAAGTAAAAAACCCGCATTGTTATCCACAATGCGGGTTGATTTACCAGATGTTTAAGACCCGTTAGATGCAGGGTGTTGAATTAATACAACCAAAGTTTGTCGGCATCCAGTTGCAGATAATATTCACCCGGATTGAGCTTGAATGGTGAATAGGCGCGTAAGCCAGCGTCTGTCTGACCAAACAGGCATTCCCAGCGGTCACCCAGGTACATGCAGGTACTCAATGGCAGTTTGATGGCATTCTCAGTATGACTGTCAGCAATTTTGACCTTTTCCAGGCGGATGATGGCGGTGACATCTTCCCCTACATCCTTGCCGCGCACCGTGGCTTTTAATTGCTGGCCATTGACACTGATGGTAGCAGTATCGCCATTCTTCTGTATGACTTTGCCTTTCAGTTTATTATTACTACCCATAAATTCGGCGGTAAACAGTGTGTTTGGTGTTTCATACATGCTTTGCGGCGTACCCTGCTGCTCTATGACGCCATTGTTCAATAACAGGATACGGTCAGAGATTGCCATGGCTTCGCCCTGGTCATGCGTCACCATCAAAGCGGACAGGTTCAGCCTGACGATCAGTTCACGCAGGAAGGCACGCGCTTCTTCGCGCAGCTTGGCATCGAGGTTGGACAGCGGTTCATCCAGCAGGATGACGGGCGGGTTGTACACCAGCGCCCGGGCTATCGCCACACGTTGTTGCTGGCCGCCCGACAATTGATGCGGGAAGCGCTCGCCCAGATGGCCCAGGCCCAACTGGCCCAGCACATCCTTGACCTTGTCATTGATTTCGCTGCTGCCCAGTTTGCGCAACTTCAAACCATAGGCAACGTTATCAAATACCGTCTTGTGTGGCCACAAGGCATAGGACTGGAATACCAGGCCCAGGTTGCGTTGTTCTGCCGGTATTTCCAGCCCTTTGCTGCCGTCAAACATGGCGCGTTCGCCCAGGTGTATTGTGCCAGTCTTGGGGGATTCCAGCCCGGCCACGGCACGCAGCAAGGTAGTCTTGCCGCTGCCGGATGGGCCCAGCAGGGCAACTACTTCGCCACGCTGCAAGTTCATCGACACGCCTTTGAGGATGGGGTTGGCGGTAGCGCCGGAACCATATTCCAGGGTCAGATTTTGTACGCTTAATTCAGACATAGTGTGCTCTCGTATATTTTTGTATTGCTATGCAATGAAATTTTATGGAACGTTTTCAGTGACTAATTCAGTGGCCAACTTAGTGATTACTTCAGTGACTTAGCTTCACGCCAAAGCGCAGGGCCAGACCCAGACCTATGGCAACCAGGGTGATATTGATGAAGGACAATGCCGCCACCAGATCAACAGAACCACCCGCCCACAGCGAAACGATCAATGCACCAATGACTTCAGTTCCTGGCGACAGCAAGTACACGCCAGTTGAATATTCACGTTCAAAAATCAGGAAGACCATGAGCCAGGCACCCAGCAAGCCAAACTTGACCAGCGGCAGGGTGACATCACGTGTGACTTGGCCACGGCTGGCACCAACGGCACGCGCCGCTTCTTCCAGTTCAGGGCCAACTTGCAGAAGGGCAGTGGAAATCAGGCGCAAACCATATGCCATCCATACGACGGAATAGGCTATCCATACCGAGAAGATGGTCGAACGCAAAGCACGCAATTGCGGTATTACATTTTCTATCAACCAGATGCAGAAGGCATTGTCGAATCCCTTCAAGCCACCTTCCAGCCAGCTGGGCACGAACAGGAATACCCACAGGAAAGACAGGCCGGCCAGCAAGCCAGGAATCGCACGCGGCACCAGAACGCTATAGTCCAGCAAACGGGTAATGCCATCCGGCTTGCGATGCATGGCCAGTGCAATACCGGCATAGCAAATCACCGCCAGCGCACCACCGATGATGCCGATCAACACGGTATTGAAAATACCGCGCATCAAGGAAGGTTGTTCCAGGATATCCCTGAAATGCTGCAGCGTGATCACATCAGCCAGCTTGACACCCTCACCCCAGTAAGAAACAAAAGCACGCAAGACGATGCCTGACAATGGCAAGACGATAGTGAAGATCAGCCAGGCCGCCAGTACAGCAAAAGCCAGCCATTTCCATTTGCCCAGTGGCAGTGCTTTCTGGCGTGAACCCTTGCCTTTGATCGATACATATTTATTGGCGGATTTCAGCAACCAGCGCTGCACCATCACCAGTGGCATGGTCACTGCCACCAGGCAGACAGCCGCAGCTGCCATCAGGTGATATGAGGGTGTGCCCAGCTTATTGGTCAGCTTGTACAGATAAGTCGCTAATACTAAATGCCCTTCAGGGTCACCCAGCACCAGCACCAGGCCAAACACTTCAAAGCCCAAAAAGAATACCAGCACTGCAGCAAAGGCCAGCGCTGGCATGATCATAGGCAGGGACACATGCATGGCCACCTGGAAAGGTGAGGCACCTGCGACCCGTGCCGCTTCTTCGACGTCTGAGCCCAGGCTCTTCAGCGCAGCAGATGAATACAGATAAACATGCGGCACATGCGTCAGGCCAGCGATCAGGACGATACTGAAGAAGGAGTAGATATTCCATGGCTCTACCCCGGTCAACTGCTTGACCCACAGGGTATAGAAACCAACCGGCCCCATGGATACGACATAGCCAAAACCCATCACCATGGGGGAGACAAAGATAGGCACCAGCAGCATAGGCTCTATCCAGCTGCGGCCTGGCAAATCCGTGCGTACCATCAGGAAGGCCAGCAAAGCGCCGAGCGGAACAGCGATAGCTGCCAGGCCAGAAGCCAGGATCAGGCCATTCCAGAAAGCCTGGCGGAAATCAGTATCGTCAAAGATGAAGCGATAAGAATCCAGGCCCAGTTCTTTTACTGGTGCAAAGAAAGGGGCATTCAAAAAACTCTGGAATAATATCAATGACAGCGGCGTAAATATCGCCAGCAGCGTCAGGGTCACAACCAGGCCACGCGGCCAGTTGAATTGCGACCACCGGCTGCGCGGAGGTAGACTCAGGGTGCTCATGCTTAGCCCAATTAGAATATGGTGTGTGATAGCGGTGGAAGAAAAAACCACCAAATGCGTTTAGCAATGCCAGTGAGATACAAAGGCATTGCTATTGCCAGTAAGGTCTATTTTTTGCCTGCGGCTTCTTTCCATTGTTTCAGGAAAGCCAGGCGTTTGTTTTGATCCAGGTATTGCAATAACATGGGATTGACCGGCAAAGGTTTGAGGCCTACGCCTATCATTTTTGCCAGGTCAGAATAGGTGGTTTCACCCTTGACGTCAGCACGTATCGCATACAGCTTGGCTTCATTGGCGATCATGGTCTGGCCACGTTTCGACAAGGTGTAATCAAGCCACAGCTTGGCAGCATTCGGGTGCTTGGCGGCTTTGCTGATGAACATCACGCGTGACAATACCAGGGTGTAATCCTTGGGGATTTGCACGCCTATGGACGGATCCTTGGCGGCGCGTACCAGCGCATAAGAACCAAGGATGTTATAGCCGAGCAGGTTTTCGCCGGAAGAAATACGTTCCAGCATGGTGCCGGTAGATGATTGCACGCGCACGCTGGCATTGCCGAAGGCTTTCGCCAAATCCCAGAATTCCTTGTTTTCGCGACTATCCTGGGTAATGAACATGAAACCTACGCCGGATTTCTCGATGTCATAAGTCGTGACCTTGTTCTTGAATTTATCCAGTTTGCTATTGATGAGCTTGGCAAATTCAGCATGGGTCTTTGGTACTTCATCAGCCGTCACCAGACGCTTGTTATAGACGAAGACTGCTGGTTCAAATGTCGTGCCATAAGCTGCATTATTCCAGATTGCCCATTGCGGTATGCCGCTGATTTCTGGCGATGCATAGACCAGGCCATAACCATCAGAAACCAGCTTGGTTTGCAAGTCCATGGCAGATGACCACATCAGGTCGGCGCTATTGCCACCTGCGGCCATTTCCGAGATATAGCGGTTATACACTTCGGTGGAATTCATGTCATTGTATTCAACCTGCACATCTGGATACATGCTGCGGAAATCCTTGATCAGCGGTTCCACTGCCTTGGTGTCGGTGGCGCTATAGATGACCAGCTTGCCTTCTTTTTTTGCACCATCAACGATCTTGCCATAGTCGGCTGGATAACCTGCTGGCGCCTGTGCCTGCGCCGCAGTTTGGGCACTTAGCATTACGCTGCCAGCCGCCAGTGCTAGCATGCTCTTGACGAAAATTCTTTTTGTTTGCATTTGTCTTCTCCTGTTATTGTTTGTACTGGTGTACCAAGTGATGAGGGTTTACTGCTGGCAGGGCGCTAACGCACCATGCCAAATTCTTTTGCCTGCAGACGATAATTATTGACAGCTTTTTGTATGTAATCAGTCAGCTCCTTGCCCGTCATGGCGAAGGGGAAGAGGCCGTGAATTTTTCTTTGATCTTCAAAGGCGGGGGTGTTCATGGCTTGCTGGAAATAAGTGACCCATTTTTGATAATCCTTGTCGCTGACCTGGGGACCCATATACACCCCACGGATAATAGGCCAGGTCACGTCAAAGCCCTGTTCACGCGCGGTAGGCACATTCGCCAGCGGGCCGGGCAGGCGGGCATCGGACAAGACGGCCAGCACACGTATCTTGTCATCGCGGGCATGCAGGCTGGCTTCAGAGGCATCGCCGGATACTGCCTGCACATGGTCAGCCAGCAAGGCCGTGAAAGATTCACCGCCGCCTTCAAAAGCTACCAGGCGCATGGACTTTGAGTCTATGCCTATCTGCTTGCCTATCTGGGCCATCTTCAACCAGTCCTGGCTGCCAACCGTTCCACCGGCACCGATGGCAATATTGGCGGGCCTGCTCTTGATGGCTTCCATCAATTCACGCAGGTTCTTGTAGGGGGAATCCTTGCGTACTGCAATCATGCCGTAGTCAGTGCCTATGGCCGCCACCCAGCGCACATGGCTGGCATCAGATTTACCGAACTTGCCTTCGGCCAGGTTCAGCAGCGAGCCGCCGGAATAGGCAACCAGGGTATTGGCTTCAGCTTTTCTCTGTGAAATGATGGTGGTCCAGGCGATAGCACCGACCCCGCCAGGCAAGTAACTGATTTGCATGGCTTGCGTGGCAGTGGCCTGTTGCGCCAGCTTGCAAGTCAGGTCCATGCCACCCCCGGGTTTGGCCGGGACGATGCACATGGCCATTTCTGGCTTATCTGCAGGCATCACAGGTAGTGCGGCACTCGCAGGCAAGCCAGCCAGCAGGCTGCTCAGCAAGAAACTCAGATGTGTAGGCCGGATGTGCATGACAAGACCATGGTTGATGGGTTACATGGATCATACCGAATTGAATCTTTCAGTACGCTTTCACAAAATCTGGTGATGATGAATGCGGCAATAGTATGCAACATTAGAGTCTAACAATAGAATGTAAAAATAGAAGCTAAAAATAGAAGCTAACTGCAGCTTACCGCAATATCACGCCATTTTTACCAACGATGGTCAACTCTACGAAATGCGAGCCATCATGGTCTTTGGGACCATAACTGACTTCCACTCCGCCCAGATCGACATTGCGCATGCTTTCCAGTGCCTGCAGCAGTTTCCTTGAATCCGGGTTATTCCCGGCACTGCGCAAGGCTTGGGCCATTAATTTGGCGGCAACATAGCCTTCCAGTACAGCATAGGACAAAGGCGGTGGATTTTTGGCCGATTTCAAGGCTTTTTGCAACTCCCTGACTACAGGTATACCTATATCCCGCGGATAGGGCATGACTTGCATGACGCCTATGCCACGCCCTTCTGCCCCCAGAGATTTGAAAAAATCATCCGAATTGACATTCGATAGCATCAAAAATTGCGGTCTTTGCCCCAGTTTTTGCATTTGCCGTATGAAGTCAGCACAGGCAGCTGGTGTGCAAGCCATCAAGACCGCCTGTGGAGTCGTCGCCGCGATGCTGGCAACAGCGGCATCCAGCTTCATTTCTTTCCTGTCATATTTGGCGATGACAGCCGCGCGCATATTGCGTTTTTCCAGGTTGCTGACAAAGCCGTTCAAGCCATCTTTGCCAAAACTGTCATCCTGGTGCAGGATAGCCAGCTTGCTGATCTTCAGTTCGGCCAGTGAAGCCACCATTTTGGCTGCCTCGTCCTGATAACTGGCGCGCAGATTGAACACCTGGGCATGCAGCGGCTGGTGCAGGCTTTGCGCACCAGAGAAAGGCGCAATCAGCGGTATCGCATATTTGTCCAGCAGCGGCAGTATGGCTTCTATGGTCGGCGTGCTGCGATAACCAAACAGGGCTATCGCATGGTCTACATTGATGAGCTTGAGAGTATTTTCTTTAGTCAGCGCCGGATCGCGCTTGTCGTCATAGCTGATGAATTCTATGGTTTTTCCGTTGATGCCGCCCTGGCGGTTCAGTGCATCAAAATACAGTTGTGCACCTTCGCGGTTTTCCTTGCCGGTGCCCTGGCCGGATAATTCTACCGACTGGCCGATGACGATTTTGCCGTCTGCATGGGCGATGGCGGGACAGATGAAACAGGCGAGCAGGAAGAAACTGAGGCGTAAGGGCTTCATGATGGTAGTCTCCGGAATTTTTTTTGTAAGGGAGCATAGGGCCGGGGAGCTTTCATTTTGCTTGCAGTAAGGGGCCTTTCGGAAATTTTGGGGATGCTCGAGTGGGTGACGAGCCTATGCGCACTGTGGTTTGAGTCTGGATTAGAGGGTAATCATATTAACGTCATTCCTGCATGGTTTTGGCAGGAATCCAGCGGCGTTCGTTGTAAAATATTGCGTGAATTAATTTCAGATTCGTTGAACTTTTAGTGCTCTGACTTTTAATACTCACATTCGTCGATTAAGATTGCAGGCCAGTGGTAGACCGGCGGCTACACACCTTTTTGTCCCGCCAAAAAGTTGTGCCAAAAAGGCGACCGAGGCGTTGCTGCCCCTGTGGGGTTCCCTTTGCTGCAAGTCAAAAAATGGGAAAGTCCGAAAACTCGCTACGCTCAAACATCGGCCTTTCTTTTTCCATTTTCTGCCTTGCAGCAAAGGCATCGACACATCGGAACTGCGAAATTCAAAAGCAACCCCAAAGTCAAATGCAACGTCAATCCATCCTCTATCCAGATTGCACTTTACATTGCGGCCCAACAAATCAAAAGGGACGCATAAGCGTCCCTTTGTTGCTATCAAGATGAAATATGGCTACAACTTAAACACACTCACAGTCTGTACCAGTGCCTGTGATTGCTCTTGCAAACCTTCTGCGGCAGCGGCAGCCTGTTCTACCAGGGCGGCGTTTTGTTGGGTCATTTCATCCATCTGGGTGATGGCCAGGTCGATTTGTTCTATGCCTGTGCTTTGTTCTACGGTGGCGACGACGATTTCCGACATGATATCGGTGATACGTTTGACGCTGGCGACGATGTCGTTCATGGCTTTGCCAGCGTGGCTGGCCAGTTCATTGCCAGTGTCGACCTGCTCTACGCTGCTGCCTATCAAGTCCTTGATTTCACGCGCAGCAGTGGCGCTGCGCTGGGCCAGGTTGCGGACTTCGGCGGCGACTACAGCGAAGCCGCGGCCTTGTTCCCCGGCACGGGCGGCTTCGACGGCAGCATTCAGGGCCAGGATATTGGTCTGGAAGGCGATGCCATCAATGACGCCGATAATTTCAGAAATTTTGCGAGAACTGATATTAATAGCTTCCATGGTATGGATGACCTGGTCGACGATGCCACCGCCTTCTGTAGCGACCTTGCTGGCATCATTGACGAGTTGATTGGCTTGCCTGGCGCTGTCGGAATTTTGTTTCACTGTGCCCGTCATCTGTTCCATCGACGAGGCAGTTTCTTCCAGGCTGGAAGCCTGGGTCTCGGTACGGGCTGACAAATCTACATTACCCTTGGCAATATCATGTGTGCCATTGTTGATATTCTCTATGCTATCCCTGACATTACCGACTATAGCTATGAGGCTGGTGCGCATGTCTTCCAGCGCTTGTAACAGCCGCCCGGTTTCATTGCCGCCACTGGCATCGGCAGGAAAACGCAAGTCCCCACTGGCGATATGCTGGGCTACCACGATGGCTTGTTCCAGTGGCACGCTGACTGAGCGCGCAATGGCCCTGGCAAACAGACCAGCCGCGCAGATCATTGCCAGCATAGAGATGATCATGGTCCATCTGAGCTGATAAAAATCGCTGATGCGTTGATCGAGTATATTGTGCAATTCCTTGCTGGCATCTGCATTGAGCTGGAATTGGGCATCAATCGCACGGGTCGTCACCTGTACATATTCCACCGATGAAAATTCCAGAGACTCGGCCTTGGCAATTTTTTCCGTTGCCAGCTTCATCGCATCTATGGCTTGCCCGGTTGCTTCTTTCATGACGGCACCGAGTTTTTTCTCTATATCGGGATTACTGAGAACAGCCTTGTTGAAGGAGTTATTCATTTGCTGGGTGCGGTCATTTGATCTGGAAATCAGGTCAGAGACCACCATCTTGTCCTCTATTGTGGCTTCTTTTTTTGTCAGCAGCCCTGCCCCTTTTGCACGCATGCGCCCCAGTTCTTCTGTCAGGTAGGGCTGGATATAGTACATCGCCTGTATCAATTGATAACTGTCTATATTCGGGTCCAGGCTGAGACCGTAATAATCACCGATGAGATCATTCACCAGCAGCAATTTGGGCATCAGTGCACTATGGGCCTTATAGCTGTCGGGCACGCTGATACTAGCTTTGGAAATCTGCTCACGCAGGATAGCCCAGTCTTGTTCAGCCTTGTTCCAGGCCTCGGTGATGGCTTTGTCGTTGATGCTTTTGACTATGGCAGCCATGCCAGCATATGAGGTATCGGCTTCTTTTTGCTTGCTTTCCCGTTTATCTTTTTCGCTGCTGACACCGCCTAGTACCAGTGCAGACAATGCCCGGTGCTGTTGCGTCAGTTGCACAGTTTTGAGTATCAGGGTCATGGCTGGCAAGCCTTGTTTTTCAGCTAGCGCAGCATCCAGGTTTTTGGAGGATTCCAGATAATACAGAGCCGTAGGTATAGCAGTCAAAATCAAGGCTATTACACTCAATAGTACAAATTTTTGCCATAGTAGCAATTTTGTTAATATCGATTTCATTCCAGCCTCCTGTTATGGAATCTATAAGATTTTCTTGTTGAACAGAAAGTTTATAAATTTATCTTAGGTCAAGCCCAGCACGATTGCGATGCGTTTATTGAAATCTGCCTAGTTTTCTTGTCAGAAATAGTTACAGGAATAGTGACGCTTTTGAATCAGGCTGGTAGCCTAGTGGGTATCTGGAGTGAACAGGCTGTGTATGCGCATACTATTAGTTGAAGATCATATCGAGTTGTCCCACTGGCTGGCCAAGGCCTTGCGTGATGCACATTTGACGGTGGAAACTGCCATGAATGGGGCGGATGCCGATGCGCTTTTGCATACGCAGGAATATGCGCTGGTCATTCTCGACCTGAGCCTGCCAAAAATGGATGGCATGGATGTGCTGAAGCGCATGCGCGCGCGCGGCAGCAAGACGCCTGTGCTGATCTTGACGGCTCGGGGTGGCTTGAATGACAGGGTGCAGGGTTTGAATTCCGGTGCCGATGATTACCTGCCCAAGCCGTTTGAGCTGGCTGAGCTGGAGGCACGTGTCAAAGCCTTGCTGCGTCGTGCCCAGGGGAATGAAGCGGTGACCTTGACTTGTGGTGCACTGAGCTTTGATACCGTGATACGGCAATTTCATTATGACGGCCAGCCATTGTCACTGACCCCGCGTGAATACGCCGTGCTGGAAGCCCTCATCATCCGTCCTGGCCAGGCAGTGTCCAAGGACAAGCTGTTTGATGAAGTGTTTGCCCTCGATGATGATGCCAACCTCGATGCCATAGAAATCTACATCCATCGCTTGCGCAAAAAACTTGATACCGTCAGCACCGGCAAGGTCGTTATCGTTACCCTGCGTGGCATAGGTTATCTGCTGGAAGCACGCTGATGGCCAGGCCTTACCGACTGGGGAGTTTGCGCGGGCAGTTCTTGCGCTGGTTATTGATACCCCTGGTCCTGCTGGTGGCATTGAATGCTTTTTCTGTGTATCGCAATGCGCTTGATGCAGCGGACCTGGCTTATGATCGCTCGCTGCTGGCTTCTGCAAGGGCGCTGGCAGAAAGAGTGCAAATCGTCGATGGCAAGGTGGTTGCCAATGTGCCCTATGTGGCACTCGATAGTTTTGAAACCGATACCCTGGGACGTTTGTATTACAAGGTCACCGGTGTCAATGGTGAATTTGTGTCGGGTTATGAAGACCTGCCGGATTTGCCCAAAAATGTACCTCGCTCAGAAATCTATCCCGCCCTGGTACATTTTTTTCATGCTGATTATCAGGATCAGGCAGTGCGTATCGCTGCCCTGCACCAGCCCGTGTATGACGACCAGATGCGTGGCATCGCCCTGATAGAAGTCGGTGAGACGCTGGATGCGCGACGTGGGCTGTCACGCAAAATCCTTATCGATACCCTGTTGCGCCAGGCTGCTCTGGTGCTGGCAGTGGCGCTCATGGTCTGGGTGGCTTTGCGCTTCGTGCTGGCTCCCATCATGCAATTGCGGGCCGATGTAGAAGCGCGCGAGCCTACTGATTTGTCAGACTTTGATGTCAATCTCGTGCATAAGGAAATCCGCCCGCTGGTAAATGCCATGAATGCCTATATGGCGCGGCTGCAGACGCTGATCAATGGGCAAAAGCGTTTCATTGCCGACGCCTCGCATCAGTTACGCACTCCCCTGACAGTCTTGAAAACCCAGGCCGAACTGGCGCTGCGCGAAAATGATGTGGTGGCCATGCGGCAGATTGTTGCCAGCATCGCCCAGACCACCGATGCCACGGTCCATCTGGCGAACCGTTTGCTGACACTGGCGCGTACCGGGCATGGGGCAGTGGTGGCCGAACTGGAAGATATTTTGTTGAACCAGCTGGCGCAAGAGGTTTGCCTGGAACTCGCCATGCCAGCCGTGCGCAAGCAAATAGACCTGGCGCTGGAAGCGGATGAGGTAATTCCTTACCGCGGCAATACCCTGTTATTGCATGAGATGCTCAGCAACTTGCTCGACAATGCCATACGCTATACACCGGAAGGTGGGCGCATACTCTTGCAGTTGTATTTGCGCGATGGGCAGGCGCACATCGATATTCAGGACACGGGTCCTGGCATAGCAGAGGCCGAACGTGAAAAGGTGTTTGAACCTTTTTACCGCGCCGCTGCCAGCTCAGCGATCAATCCGGGTGGTACCGGACTGGGTTTATGCATAGTGCATGATATCGTCAAGCTGCATGGCGGTGACATCGATCTGGCAGATGCCAGCCTGCAAGAAAAGAGCCATGCAGAATTGCCGGGCTTACGTGTGCAAATCCATTTCCCCCTCTTGAGCTGACTAGTGTAGGATACTCAGTAGTAGTATCAGATTCATCATCACCATCGCAAAGGAGCACTTTCATGGCGGATACTCCCCCACTAAAAATAATTCAGGGTACGGCTTTGAACGAGCAGCAAAAAAAAGACTTGCTGCACCGTCTGGCCAGGGTCGAGGGGCAATTGCGCGGCGTACAAAAACTCATCGCCAAGGCAGCCGTGCCCGCCGACTGTGAGGCAGTGGCACAACAGATGTCGGCAGCGCGCAAGGCGCTGGATCGTTCTTTCGTGACTTTACTGACCAGCGCAGTTGTCACTCACGCAGAAAAAGCCGAGACTACAGAAGAAGCTATCGCCAGCACCAGGCGCCTGGCCTCTTTACTGGAAAAATTTGCCTGAAGCCAAGCTGACAAAGAAGTAAACACCTATGCCTACCCTCACCCAGCCAGATCGTCCTGACCCTGCGTGCAGATGCTGGCTATCGGTAAGGCTGTTGCCATGGCTGTTAGTATGGTTGTTTTTCGTCTTTATCCTTGGCTGCTTTGTCTCTACCTCTGCCAAAGCAAATGAGCCTGCAAAGCCGGAAAAACTGGTTTTACTGATACGTGAATTGCGTAATGAAGCCGGTGAGATCGTACCCATACGCGATGAAATCCGCCAGCTCCTGAATTATTTTGAACATCAGCTGCAAATCAAATTTGAAATTCGTCGCTATCCCTGGACACGTTTATTGATCAATGCCAGGACGGGTGAGGGCATTGTTTTTGGCCTGTCAAAAAACCGTGAGCGCTTGCAGACTTACCAGTTTTCTGAAGCCATTTACGCCAATTATGTCTGGCTGGTCACACGCACTGATGCCACCTTCACTTATAACAGCATGCTGGACTTGAAAGGCAAGACTGTTGGTGTTATCCGTGGCACCAGTTATGGCGATGAATTTGATAGTCAGCGCAATATCTTGTTCCAGGTGGAAGAAGATGTAGGCTCACACGGCGCACGCCTGAAAAAACTCATCAATAAGAGAATGGATGTGATGATTTTTGGTGACCGCCGCGCCCAGGCCGACGAGGTGGAGCAATTACTGTTGCGCATCTTGCGCAAAGAATCCAGCACGACGGATAAAGCCGTGGAACAGGGCTTCAAGGTTTTACCCAAACCCATGCTGGTTGATGAATTGCATTTCGCAGCCGTCGGTGCCCAGTATGAAGAATGGATACGCAAGCTCAATGCGGCTATCCTGGCCGGGAGAAAATCCGGTGAGATCAGTCGCATACTCATTAGCGATAAGTAAGTTTCTCGTATCCCCCGCTTATGCCGCCATATGGCGTGCCTGTCTTTGTGGTACAGCCTTTGCCGCTTCCCTGCCCGCCTCTTTTCTGGTCTGCCTTTGTGGCGCTGATGGATCAGCTTTGTTACCCTGTTTGTGCATGGCCTGGCCAGCATAGTCACTCGACATGGCCAGTTGTATCGCGTCGGCTGCCGTGCCGTGGACTTCCAGCAGCCATTTGTTGACCAGGGCTGCCAGTTTGTCGAGGGCGATGCGGTGGGTTGCATCGGTATTGGCAAACAGCCAGTCAGACAAGGCCATGAAATTCTCGAACGCAGTGTCTGCCAGTATCAAGGGCAGGCTATGAGAAAAACGTCCTGAATTGGCAATCATGTCCCAATAACGGGCAAAGCGTATCAGTCTTTGCATGTCAGCAAAGGCGATGTCCTTGTTGGCCAGGATGGTGTAAGGCGGTTGCGGATCAAAGGCCAGCTGATAGGCAGCGGTATGACGGATTATAGGTGTGCCGCGCAGGCGTTTCAGGATGCCGAACTGGATTTCATGCGGGCCCAGTGCCACCAGCCTGTTAAACCCCTGGGCAAAACTTTCCATGGTTTCGCCTGGCAAACCGGCAATCAAATCCACATGCAAGTGGGCATGTGAATGCTCACATAACCAGCGTATATTCTCGGCCGCCTTTTCATTATTTTGTTTGCGGCTGATCAGGGCTTGCACTTCCGGGTTAAAACTTTGTATGCCTATCTCAAATTGCAGGCTGCCTTCCGGGAATTTTTGTATGCCCTCTTTCAAGGCATCCGGCAAATGATCTGGCACCACTTCAAAATGCGCATACACAGGATCATGCGGTGCTGCTTCCAGCTTGTCGAGGAAGAATTGCATGATCTTCAAACTGGTTTTGATATTCAGATTGAAGGTGCGATCAACAAACTTGAACAGGCGCGCACCACGCTGATACAGGCCTTCCATCTCTTGCAGGAACAGGTCTATATCAAAAGGCCAGGCGGTCTTGTCGAGTGCAGACAAGCAGAATTCACACTTGAAAGGACAGCCGCGCGAAGCTTCTACATACAGGGTGCGGTGGCGGATATCCTGGTCGCTATACAGGTGATAAGGTAATTGTATGTCAGCCATGGCTGCCTGCACGCCTGCATGCACCTTCATCAGTGGTTGCGGACCATGCAGGATTTGCTGGCACAGGCTGGCAAAACTGACGTCACCCCAGCCAGTGATCACATAATCGGCCAGGCGTATGATTTCCTGGTCGGCAGTTTCATGCGACACCTCGGGGCCACCGAGTACCACCACCACCTCGGGGGCAACACGTTTTAAGACGGCGACGATTTGCGTGGTTTCCACGACATTCCAGATATACACACCAAAGCCGACGATGAATTTTTCGTCGGTTTTGCGTAAGGCCAGGATTTTTTCGACGATGTCGGTACTGCGTGCACCAATGACAAATTCCTGTATCTGGGTGACAGGCTGCAATTCGCCCATGTTTGCAAGCAAATAGCGTAATCCCAGAGAAGCATGGGAATAACGGGCATTCAGGGTGGTTAGCAGGATGTTCATGGTACAAGAGGCGGGAGCAGCTAAAACCGCTATTGTACGCCTCTAGTGCAGGCAGCCTGCCATGAATCCGGTTCGCCTCTGCGCGACACCGCTTGGTCGCGCATATGCTGGTAGTGAAACTTACTAAACTGGCATGAACATGCCTGAGACAATAATGACAATAAGAATTACAAGTTCAACAAGCACTACAACGATAACAACAATAACTAATCAGTGAAACGGATGAAAACTGCTGCAACAACAATTAGTCTGTCAGCGCAGCAGTCAGCATAACGATAGTTGCCAGAATTTGAGCAAAAACGATAACGGTGATCATGTTTATTTCCTTGGTTGATTAAAAACAAGCTCATGATACGAGAAGGCAACTGTCGAATCCAATGACATGTTTAGATGTCTGTTATATGAATTGTGAATGTCATCGTTCAGTCACATTCTTTTTGCACATGAATGTAATAATCCCTGGCCTGCCAGTCTGATGGCTATTGCCTGGACTTGTGGCTGGTGTTTCCTGGGTTTTTACTCCTTGCACCGGACTTCAGGTTTGCCTGTTCGTCTTTTCAGCCTGGTCACCCGCTATCTCCTGTCTGACGCACTTTTTTCTTTCCGGACTACCGCCCTCAAAAAACGTTGAAGAAGTGTTTTTGACACTTCGATCTCAGTTTCCTGCATTTCGTCGCATAGCCCTCGCAGATGGACAGCGTAAGTTCTACAGTACACACATCAACCAACCACAAAGAGGAAAACGAAATGAAAAACACTATCACTAACGCATTCAAATCTGGCTTGATTTTGTCTACAGCATTGCTGACTGGCGCACTGGCTATCACAGCAGCTTTCACACAGGGTAATGCAGAAGCCAGCATGAATATCGCCAGCGTGACCATCTCTGCCAAACGTATGACTGAAGAACAAAAACTGGCATTTGATGCAGCTCAGGACATCACACAAACTTTCTTGATCAGCGCTAAAAGATTGACTGCTGAAGAAAAACTGACGATGGATAAAGAAGATCAGTTTGAACGTCAGCAGCTGGCAGAAAAAGCCGCAGCCCGCAAACAAGGCTGATGAGCATGTGTTTTGTGTGCGATAGCAATCGCCAAAGCCACAAGGGATGCGAGCAAGTGCAAACGGACTTTTTCTTGATGAGCGCCCGTTTTTAAAACAAAGATTTTCGACACTGCTTTCGACCTGATAGACGGAAGTTTTTGTTTTGAAAATGGGCGCAGGAAATCTTAAGCCTCATCCTTTTCTTGCAAATGCAGCGCTGTAAAACAGTGCTGCATTTCTGCGTCTGTTGCCAGGCATAATTCATCATCATCTTTGCTGATGACGCCAGCATTCACCAGCAATCTGATTTTGCTGATATCACTCGCCTGTTTTAATACCAGCCCCAGATCCTGCAGCTCACCCTCATGACTGACCTGGGCTTTCAGGGCTTGCATGACGGCATCGGGGAAATCCCATTCTTTGGCGATACGGTAAGACAGGATATGCGCCATGTGTAAAAAGCGCAGACGAAATTCAGTTGCCAGCGGCATGACAGGTGCCAGCATGATTTGATCAAGGCTGCGAAAAGCGATGATCAAACCGATGTTTTGCAACAGGCCAGCCAGATAAGCATGGAAACCATCGAAACCCCGCTCTTGCGCCAGCAAGCGACAAGCCTGTGCGCATTTTTCTGACTGTTCCCAGATCACAGGTGCCACAACGCTGGTGATACGCCCCGACTGCAGCTGTATCAGCGGCCGGAAAGCCGTGCGCGCCACCAGCAGGCGCAAGCCATTGATGCCCAGCAAGCGTATGGCATTGTCGAGATTGCTGATCTTGTCTGCCGGGCTATAGTAAGAACTATTAACTTCACTGATGATCTCGGCCAATAAAGTCACATCTCTGGAAATATGATTGACCAGCTCATCGACAGAGACATTTTCATTGCGCAGGCTTTTCAATAATTGCGGCAGCACGCTGGGCACGCGCGGTATATGACGGGTGTCGCTGAAGTCAGCCCGCACCAGCCTGTCCAGCGCGATCAGCAAGGGTTTTTCAGCACCATGCTGTATTTGTTTGCCATGCACGCCCAGCAACCAGGGGTAAAAGCGTGAATCGACATCAAAGGCTGCTTGCCAGGCGCCTTCTTCCGCGACGATCTCTTCTGGTTCACTGAAGACGGTCACGGCCTGCAATGCATCATCGTCGTCATAGACCCGGCCCCGGATCAGGCGTCTGAACAAGTTGCGCAAATAGCCTAGCACCTTGCCTCCGGCTGGCAGCGACAAAGTGACACTAGGCAGGGCAACGACATAAGAGGCGCTCCAAACTGGCGATGCCTGCTATATTCGCACAAACTGGGGCTGCTTTGCATAGCCGCCATGGCGAGTGTTGCTAGTTTGTGGGCAGGAGTAACAAATCTTGCATAAATTAACTAGAATAAAGCCCTGCCGTAAAGCCTTGCTGTTTTCTACCGGAGTACATGATGCCTGAACTCGCACCTCTTGCTATTAATACCCGTCCTGCCTTGTCGGTACTGGTGTTCTCCCTTATTTTAGGCCTGGCATTGCCTGTTGCCCCAGTCAGTGCTGGTGTACTGCGTGACAAACTCATGGAGCGACGCCAGGAAAGAAAAGAGCAAAGGGCTGAACAGGCGGCGGAAAAAAACGAAATGACTGAGCCGGAATCTGCAGACCTGGCGCCCCAGGGTCTGCCTGCCGGCACTAAGGTCTTGCGAGATATTACCTATGGCAGTGACCAGCGCCAGACCATGGATGTCTATTTGCCCGCCAATGCGGCTGGCCAGAAAAACATGCCAGTGATCTTCATGGTGCATGGTGGTGCCTGGAAAATAGGCAGCAAGACCGCTCGTGGCGTGGTTGAAAACAAGGTAGCCCACTGGCTGCCCAAGGGCTATATCTTCATCTCTATCAATTACCGCATGCTGCCAGAGATCAAACCACTGGAGCAGGCAGAGGATGTGGCCACAGCCCTGGCCGTGGCACAAACCAGGGCGGCAGAATGGGGTGCTTCGCGCAATCGCTTCATCCTCATGGGGCATTCTGCTGGCGCTCACCTGGTATCGCTACTGGCCAGTTCACCGTCTATCACCAGCAAAGCCGGCGCTTCTGCCTGGCTGGCGACGATCTCACTCGATAGTGCAGCCTACGATATCAGCAAAATCATGGCGCAAAAACATTACCGTTTTTATGATGAAGCTTTTGGCACTGACCAGGCCTACTGGCAAGCCGCTTCACCCAGCCTGCAATTGCAAAAGAGTGCCGCGCCTTTCCTGGCGGTCTGCTCCAGTATCAGACCAGACAAACCCTGCGCCCAGGCCGAGGTTTTTATCAACAAAGCCAAGTCCCTGGGCATGCAGGCTGTCTTGCTGCCGCAAAGGCTTAGCCATGCCGACATCAATAAAAACCTGGGCCTGGATAATGCCTATACGGCAGCAGTGGATCATTTCCTGAAGCAATTTGATACGGTGCTGCATGCAGGGCATGACTGACATGAATTACTATTTGTCAAAACAGCTGCTTAATGGCAGCATGCTGACCGATATCAAAAAACTGGAAACCGGAAATAATCGTGATTGATCTACAAATTGTCTGTGACGACGTGGTTGTGACCAATGATGGAATGATCCACTTGAATGAGGCCATGTTTAGCGGGGCCATCAATTTGCTGAATAATCCTGAAGAAATTTTACTCAGGATACATCCAAAAAAGAAAGCGGTTTTTGACTCCATCACAGATGGCAGCATCCATTCGATAGAGGTGAGAGATTCTGCCAGCGGCAAGCTGGTAAAACAAAAAATCAATCCTCAAATAAAAATCCATGTGAATAGTCCGGCTGGCATAGTTGCCGTCAATTATGCAGACATAGCACATACTCCCATGAAATCGCTAGTCAGGGATTTTCAAGTGCAAGGCTTTGATGACAATGCCGAGCCAATCATCAGACTGATCAAGGATGGTAGTTTGCGTGTCATATTTTGCACCATGCCACCCAAGAAAAATATTTTGGGCAATGCTTTCGACATGGATCATTTTGCCAGGCAACTACAAAAAAATGTGAGTTCTCAATTTGCCTGGGATGACAGAGATGTTTTTTATTTCAAATCATCCGAGCCATCGAACGTCCGTGAAATTACCAACTTCATTTCAAAATTTGGCAGGTAATACTCGCACCATCAGTAAGCGAAACTGGCATGAAGTACAGAGAGTGCCTTTCATTTTTACGAAAGATATTTAGGTGATTTTTCTTGCATTGACACGTAACGGTCTGGATGAATTAATTGCACTCAGAAAAAAGTCGGATATCGCAATCTGGTGTGGCAGTAATGTCTTGAGTAATGCTGAATATGCCGCTTTGTCTGGTATGAATATTTCACGCTTTAATTATCCCCTGAAAAGCCCTGGCGACGAGGCTTTTCAGGGCGCGCTGGAAACCATGGCAGATCATCATGGGAATGAAAAAATCTGGGTAGAGAATATTAACTAGGGAATCCCAGAGCGGATAAACCTAATCATTTTTGTCAGGTGACTTGAGAAAAAATTCCTTTACTTTGTAGGAGCGGCTTCAGCCGCGAACAGTTTACCGTGTCGGGCATTCGCGGCTGAAGCCGCTCCTACAGAGAAAAATTTTCTGCGGCATTCCTCATTTCGGCTCGTAATGCAAACCACCCTGCAAACCTGCTTCTGGATTTAAGCCCGTATACAAACTGCGCAACAAACTCCCCTCTTCATCATCCTGCCCCAGGTGCCAGAACATGGCACCGGCCAGTTTGTATTTTTTCAGGTAGGCGATTTTGTAGGCAAAAGAAACTTCATTGTCATAGCTGATAAAGATTTTCTTTTCGGCGTTGTATATCCAGGGCACCTTGGTCTCGTTACTGAAATAAGATTGATAGCCCAGGTTGGCCGCCAGCAGCTTTTTGATTTCACCATAGCCAGGCATGCGCGGATCTTTGCGGGCGGTGCAGGCATCGCAACCCACCAGCAGGCTGGGGTCGCCTTCATACACGTCACCGGCAGGTGTGACAAAGGCTTGATACAGGCCACGGTTTTCTCCGGCCTCTACCTGGAAATAAGCACGGCCATAAAATGGCAAGCCCAGCACCAGTTTACTGGCAGGCACACCGGCATACAGGTGTTGCTGCACGGTGGCATCCACAGTCAAGGGCAAAGGGGAAGGGAAGCGTTGTTCCAGTGCTTTCTTGCTCAATGCCGGTTTGATGGCCAGGGCGCGCAAGGGATTGTCAAACATGTGTTCACGCGCATCACCAAACAGATGGGCATTGTGGTTCGTCAGTTTTTCCCACGGCCCAGTCAAGTCATAACTCATGAGATTGATGTAATCAACCTGGGCGGCGATTTGTGGCAAATGCAGATAAGTGCGCGCCATATTGAAAGCACCGCCAGCAACTGCGATGGTCAGTTGCGGGGCCAGCTTGTTGTCTGGCCTGCTAGTTTTCAACTGGCCCAGTTGCGTGCGCATTTCCTTGAGCAAGTCCACAAAGTTCTGCGCATCTTCTGCACGCGGATATTCCCAGTCTATGTCTATACCATCGAAACCATATTCACGCACCATGCCTACGCAGGATTGCGTGAGTGTCTTCCTGTTATCTGCTGTTGCAGCGGCCTTGCGATAACGACCTACGGTGGGGCTTTCATCATTGCTATTGCCCCAGCCACCTATGGAAAATTGCAAACGTAAATCAGGATTATATTTTTTCAGGCCTTGCAATTCCCGAAAGATTTTTGCTGCAGCTGGCAAGCTGGTGCCTTCTTCCAATGCGCATTTACCATCTTCGCTGATGGTCAGGAAAGAAAAATTGAGATGCGTCAGCATGCGTGCTTTTTCTGCCGTAATGGCAGAGACCGGGAATGCGACCTTGCCTTCATCGTAATGATTGATTTCTTCTTTTTCCAGCGCATAATAAGCCATGACTACCGGCTTATTTTGTAGCTTTGCTGCTGGCTTGCTGACTTCTTTGGCCAGACTGGCAGTTGAGGAAGATAAGACCAGTATGCCAAACAGGCATGACAGGAGAGGACGTGGGGGAAGGTGAGTAATTTTCATATCCATAGCATGCAAGCGCAGGCAAAGCGGGTCAACAGGTTTTTATTTTTTAACAAATCAGGGCATACCACTTGCATGCCTTGCTTGTAAGTAGAGAATACCAGTCCACTAGCATACCAGACTGGTATGGCATACTGTGCGCCTGATTAAATGAAAGCGATGCCATGACGACAGAAGAAAGATTGATAGACCTGGAAATACGCCTGACCCGTCAGGATGATCTGGTCGATACCCTCAATACCCAGGTCTACAGGCAGCAAAAGAAAATTGATGAGCTCGAAGCGCTGTGCACGGCGATGGCAGCGCGCCTGCGGGAAGTGGCTGTGGCGGCTAGCCAGAGGACTGCGGTGGTGGATGAGAGGCCACCGCATTATTGAGATGGGTGTAGTTGCTTTGCCAGAATAAATTCGAAAGAAACGCTCTATAGTTCATAAGCCGTATCTGTATTTATGTCATTCCTGCGTACGCAGGAATTCAGTGGCGTTCGTGGTATGCCGTATTGCTCGTTACATGCCACACTTTGATTAAAACGATTGCCTTCCGTGGTTGCAAGCCGGGTCTCGGCCCGGCAGCCGAAATTCTTTCTTTGCGTCGCCAAAGAAAGAACTCAAAGAAAGGCGACCCAGGCGTAGCACTCCACTGCGCCGCTTGCAAGCGGCTTAGATGTTGGCAGCGCAAAGCATGCTTTGCGAAACCCTGCCAACATCCCCTGCGGGGTCCCCGTTTGTGCAGTACAAAAAATGGGAAATGCCCGAAACTCGCCTGCGGCCTTGCCCTTAGGAACATGCGCTTGCAAGCGCATGCCGTTACGCAGGCGCGCAGCAGTGCTGCACGAAACCCCTGCTACACCTCAAACAACGGTCATTTCTTTTTCCATTTTCTGTACTGCACAAACGGCGGCTACACATGGGAACTGCTAACGTCAAAAACAACAGCAACCCCAAAGTCAAACCAAACAGCAACGTCAATACGGTTATTGCCTCATTTTCTGCTGACTAGTTAATTAAAATTTTCTCGTCCTACTCCGCCTGATAAACCCACTTCCCACCCTTGATCTGCACCATGACACGCGCCCTTTGATCGAGGCCCAGGTGGTCAGATTTATTCATGTTGACAACGCCATTGGTGGTGGCCAGGCCTTGTGTTGCTTCGAGGGCGTCGCGCAAGGCAGCGCGAAATTCTGCAGTGCCGGGGGTGGCTTTTTTCAAAGCGAGGGGGATGGCTTGTTGCAGCAGCAGACCAGCGTCCCAGGCATAAGAGGCGAAGGCTGCCAGGTTGCCTGCGCCGTAGGTGGTTTCAAATTTGTTGGAGAAATCCAGTGCAGCTTTTTTGACGGGGTTGTTATCGGCCAGTTGTTTGGCGACCATGACCGGGCCGGTGGGCAGGAAGGTGCCGTCACAGTCTTTGCCGCAGACGCGCAGGAAGTCGCTATTGGCGACGCCGTGATTGTGGTAGATGCGGCCTTTGTAACCGCGTTCTGCCAGGGTTTTGGGTGGCAGGGCGGCGGGTGTGCCTGAGGCGCCAACGACGATGGCGTCGGGGTTGCTGGACATCAGTTTCAAGACCTGGCCGACGACGCTGTTGTCATTGCGGCTGAAACGTTCCGTCGCCACAACCTTGATTTTTTTCAGCTCGGCATATTTTGTCACTTCCACCAAAAAAGCTTCACCCAGAGCATCCGAGAAACCGATGAAGCCCATGGTTTTGACGCCCTTTTTGCTCATGTCTTCGGCGATCGCAATCGCCATCATGGTGTCGGTCTGTGGGGTCTTGAACATCCAGGCTTTATTGGCATCCATGGGTTCTATGATACGGTTGCTTGATGCCAGGCTGATGGTCGGGGTCTTGCCTTCGCCGATGACAGGCAACATGGCGAGGGAATTGGGCGTAGTGGTCGAGCCTATGATGGCATCGACTTTTTCTTCCGAGATCAGCTTGCGGGTATTGGTCACGGTTTGGGTAGTGTCAGAGGCATCATCGAGGACGATGTAGTCGACTTTTTTGCCAGCAATTTCTTTGGGCAGCATGGCAATCGCATTCTTCTCAGGGATGCCCAGCGAAGCTGCCGGGCCCGTCGATGAAATGGTCACGCCTATCCTGATCTGTGCCTGCGCATTGATGCTGAGGCTGGCGCAGAGCATGATCGCTGCTGCTGCCAGCAGGTTTTTCTTGATATGTATATTTGTCTTCATTTTGTCTCCGTCTTTTTGTTGTGAGTCATTTTATAGTTTGCAGGGTACTGATAAAAAACCGCGGAAGCGAGCGCGGCCACCTCTGACAGGTGCTGCGCTTAATTCATAATCGGGGAAGCGTGCCAGCAGGCGAGAAATTGCTACCCTGCCTTCCAGCCGCGCCAGAAACATGCCTGCGCATTGGTGTATGCCGGAGGCAAATGCCAGATGGCGATTCGGGCTGCGGCTGATATCCAGTTGGTCGGGCTCAGGGAATTGCAAGGGGTCACGATTGGCGGCACCTATACACAGGCTGATGCGGCTGCCAGCAGCGATAGCGACGTCACCGATGTGCGTGTCCACCGTCGTCATGCGGTTGCCCAACTGGTTGGAACTTTCAAAGCGCAGAAATTCTTCGATAGCGGTGTTGATCATTTCTGGCTGGGCGATCAGGCGGGTTTTTTGTGCTGGCCATTCCTGCAAGGCGACCAGGCCATTGCCTATCAGGTTGGTGGTGGTTTCATGCCCGGCATTGAGCAGGAAAACGCAGTTTTGCAAAAGCTCGGTTTCAGTCAGCTTTTCGCCATTCGCTTCGCCTTCTATGAGGCGGGTAAGCATGTCCGTTTTTGGGTCACCGGGATGCAGCCTACGCTGTGCCACCAGTTGTTTCAGATAATCCAGAAATTCTGCGACACATTGATTGGCATAGGCAAAAAATTCTGGCGTGATGGCAGGCTCCAGCGCACCGAGTATGGCCAGTGACCATTCGCGCAAAGGCTCGCGCTCATCATGCGGCACAGCCAGCAAATTACCTATGATTTCTACCGGTATGGCAGAGGCGAAATGGGTGATGAGATCGACTTCTCCCTTGCTTTCCATCTGGTCCAGCAAGCCATCCACCAGCTTGATGAGGCCGGGTTCGGTATCGGCCATGGCTGCCGGTGTCAGGCCACCCATGATGAGGCGACGCACTCTTGTGTGCAGTGGCGGATCATTGAAGACCAGGCTATTGGTGTGATGCTCATACAGCAGCGAATCACCATAGCGCGGCTTGAATTCCTGCTTTTTGTCTGAACTAAAGGTCCTGGCATCCTTATACACGTGCACCAGGTCGGCATAGCGCGTCAGCAGGTAAGAGCCATCTGGCATCTTGCGTACGGGCGTCTGTTCACGTAGGGCGTGGTAGTAGGGATAGGGGTTCTGGTAAAAATCTGCAGGCAGGTGGCGCAGGTCAAAATCATCCCTGATGAGCGGCGCTGATGTGGCGGTATTCTGATACTCAGGATCAGGATTCATGGAAAACCCGGCAAAGGACAGAGTTTGCACTGTGTCCGATTTGCCGGATACTGTCAATCAGGCTGATGACAATACAGATTATGGCAAGGGGGCATGGTTCAAAGGCATCCAGGCATAGCCCTTGCCCTCTTTGCGCACATAACCCAGGGCTGGAAAAGACAGGTGAGCGGCGCCGACCAGATAGGCATGTTGCGCTGCATCAGCATAGGCTTTTTGCCTCTGTAGCGTGGCAAACTTGCTATTTTCTTCAAACTGGATGGCGACTGCTGGAGTCTCAAACTGGACTGCCGCGACATGCATGAGATCGCCCCATAAGACCAGGGTCTGGCCCTTGCTCTCCAGTTTGAAAATACTGTGACCGGCAGTGTGCCCATGGCTGGCAATCGCCTTGATGCCTGGTAGCAGTTCACTGTTGCCATCGAAAGTTTTCAGTCTGTTGGCCTCGACATAGGGCTGCAATACCTTGCTTGCTCTTTCATAATAGGCCTGGATTTCCTTGGGGGCCCTGGCCATATTGGCCGGGTTCAGCCAATGCTCTGCATCCTGGCGGTCTACCCGCACGATGGCATTTGGAAAAACTGCTTTGTCGCCCTCCCCCAGGCCACCGATATGATCAGGATGCAAATGGCTGAGATAAATTTCATCAACTTGTTCCGCCTGATAACCGGCAGCCTGCAAATTGCTCAGCAACTTGCCCAGGCTGGGGCCAAAAAACTTGCCACAACCAGTATCAATCAGCACCAGTTTATTGCCGGTGTTGATCAAAAAACCATTCACGGAAGTGATCACCGGGCTGGATAGATGTGACTTGGCCAGGGCCTTGTTGACTTTTTCTTGACTGGTATTCGTCAGCATTTGCGCTGCTGGGAATGGAAATGTGCCATCCGATAAAACAGTAATTTCAAAATCGCCCAGCATGCTGCGATAAAAACCAGGTGTCGCTATGCTTGCCAGCGGTGCGGCTGCCTGGGCAACTGGCGCTAGCCCAGCCAGGCTGATGAGGGCCGCCAGAGCGGTGGAATAAAATGCACCGGAAAATAGCGGGCGTGATAACTGCATGAATTTCTTTCTATAAGCGGCAAGACAATTAAAAAACCAACACCTGCCGACCGCATGGCGGCGCAGCATGTGTTGGCGATGTTGCTTGTGTCGGAAGATAGGCTAATCTGCCAGGGGGAGGTAATTACTGCAGTGGGGCGTAATTCAAAGGCATCCAGGCATAGCCCTTACCTTCCTTGCGTATATAACCTATGCCTGGGAAAGACAAGTGAGCAGCACCCACCTGATAGGAATGCTGGGCTGCATCAGCATAGGCTTTTTGCCTTTGCGCATAGGCGGCCTTGCTATCGCTGTCAAACTGTATGGTGACAGACGGATCTTCAAACTGCACGGCGGCGACATGCATGAGGTCGCCCCACAAGACCAGGGTTTGCCCTTTGCTCTCTACCTTGTAGATGCTGTGACCAGGAGTATGCCCATGAGAGGCGACTGCCTTGATGCCGGGCACCAGTTCAGTATCACCTTCAAAGGTTTTCAGCTTGCCTGCCTGTACATAGGGTTTCAGGATGGCGATGGATTTTTCAAAACTGCCTTTGGCATCACCAGTGGCCTTGTCCAGGTTGGCCTGGCTTAACCAGTAATCAGTGTCATGCTGGTCTATGCGCACGATGGCATTTGGGAAGGCGGCCTTGTCACCATCCACCAGACCACCGATATGGTCGGTGTGCATGTGGGTGATATAAATTTCATCGATTTGCTCAGGCAGGTAACCAGATGCTTTCAGGCTGGCTTGCAGCTTGCCCAGGGTAGGGCCAAAGAAGACTCCAGCGCCGCTGTCTATCAGCACCAGCTTGTTGCCGGTGTTGATGAGAAAGGCATTCACGGAAGTCACCACCGGGGATTGCAAATGGTATTTACTGAGTGCCTTGCCGACTTTTTCTGGCGTGGTATTGGTCAGCATTTTGTCGACCGGTAGCGGGACTGCGCCATCCGACAAGACGGTGACTTCAAAATCGCCCAGCATGCTGCGGTAAAAACCGGGAGCACTGGTTTTCACCATGGGCGCTGCGGCATGCGCGCTGATGGCAGGTATGCCAAATACGGCAATGCCAGCGAGGATGGAAGAACTGAACAGGCCAGAACGAAGCAAACTTTTCAATTGCATGGTTTTTCCTTGGGAAGTGGCGGGGGCGCAGCAGCTTGCTGCGACAGGCAAAAAAATTGCAAATGCGACAGCTATTATGCCGAATTTCTGCCAGCTTCGTTGGAAAGCAATAATGAAGGGCGAAGTGTCAGCTGATCAGGGAGGCAGTCAGGGCATCGACTTCTTCAGTCGATTCAGACAGGATGGAAAGCAGGGTACCTTCGCCGACGGCAAAATCAATTTCTGAAGCTGACTGGCGTATGCTTTCTGGCGAACGCGGGTCCAGTGGCGATGGCACTGCTGCCAGTTCATTGGCCAGCAACAGCGTGTCGCCCAGGGTTTCTGGCGGCATGACGCGCATGCCATACCACAGGGCTTCGACGGCAGAGACCACACGTTTTGGGACCAGCAATTTATTCAGGACGGCGCGGCCTATGAAGGTTTCATCGGTTTCTGCCAGCGCATCTGGCACGCCTGCAGGCGCATCGATTTCCAGCAAGGCCGGGAATTCCTGCGCGCGTGAGAGCAGGTAAAAGCCACCTACTTCATGGACTATGCCAGCAAACAAGGCGGTTTCTGCATCGACCTTGCTGACCTTGCGCGCGATCAGGTGGGCCAGGGCGGCAACATAGGCAGAATGACGCCATAGAGCATCCATCCTGCTGCGTATGCCAGGGTCGGAGACCGCGGCGCTGAGCTGGCGCATGACGACGGCAGCGGTCACCGAGCGCAGGGTATTGAAGCCGAGTATGGTGATGGCAGTGCGGATATTGGTGACGCCACCGCCAAAACGGTTATAGGCTACTGAATTGGCAATGGCCACCACACGGGCAGACATCAGGGGTTCAGTCATGACCAGTTTTGCGGCCGTCTCTATACCGCAATCAGGATCGTCGAGTGCCTGTTGTATCTTCAGCGAGGCATTCACATTGGTGGGGAAAACCAAGTCGCCCTTGCTGGCTTGCGCAACGATACTCTTTAATGCTTCCGACTTGTTCATAATATGCTTGTTGGAGCAGACCAGAAAGCAGGGATCTGCCCCACAGCCCGCTAATTTTTATTGAAACCCAGTGCCCTCACCAGTTTACCAGCAGTTGCTGCGATCAAGGATGGCTCTTCCTCAGTATAGTCGTTCCTGGCAGAACTGAGGTTAACGCCTTGATTAAGCGCTTGCGCCCGGCGCACATGATTGCCAGAAGCATCCAGTTTGAAGGCAGATACTGCCCTGGCCAGGTTGTTGGCCTGTTCTTCCATGCTTTCTGCGGCGGCAGCAGCCTGCTCCACCAGCGCTGCATTTTGCTGCGTCATCTCATCCATCTGGTTGATGGCGCGATTGACTTCTTCTATACCCGAACTTTGCTCCTGGCCAGCTGCCGTGATCTCAGACATGATTTGCGCCACATGTTTGACCGAGCTGACGATCTCATTCATGGTCTTGCCAGCCGCATCGACAAGCTTGCCGCCGGTATCGACTTTTTCTACAGAATCGCCGATCAGGGTCTTGATCTCTTTGGCGGCACTGGCACTGCGCTGTGCCAGATTACGCACTTCGGAGGCTACTACGGCAAAGCCACGCCCTTGTTCACCGGCACGGGCAGCTTCTACCGCAGCATTCAGGGCCAGGATATTGGTCTGGAAGGCGATGCCATCGATGACACTGATGATATCGACAATCTTGCGTGAGCTTTCCTTGATGGAGTTCATGGTGTGGACAACTTTGCCGACTTCTTCACCACCCTTGATGGCGAAGTTGGAAGCAGAGGTGACCAGGCCATTAGCCTGTCTGGCATTGTCGGCATTATGTCTGACGGTGGCCGTGATTTCTTCCATGGAGCTGGCGGTTTCTTCCAGCGCCCCAGCCTGGTTCTCGGTACGTGAGGACAGGTCGGAGTTACCGGTCGAGATTTCTACTGCAGCAATCGCGATGGCATCTGTGCCCTGCCTGACTTCGCTGACGATATTGTGCAGGTTGTCGCTCATTTCCTTCAGGGCATTGAGCAACTCGCTGATTTCATCGGTGCCCTCAGCCGCTTCACGGAAAGTCAGTTCACCGGCGGCAACACGTTTGGCGATGACAACGGCATCACGCAAGGGTGTAGTGATGCTGCGTGTCAGGAAGATAGAAAATCCTGCACCAAACAATAAGATCACCGCACCTATGGCGAACAGGGTCAGGGTTAATTGCTTGCCCTTGCTTTCTGCCGTGGCGGAAAGTTCGGCAGAGGCCTTGTCCTGGATATCGACTAGTTTATTAATCTCCAGCAAAGCTTTTTGTTGCAAAGGGTCAACCTGGGTGGCGATCAGCTTGACGGCTTCTTCACCATTGAAAGCCAGCAACATCTTCATGGCTTCCTTGATGGGCACGTCGACTTGCTTATCGAACTCCGAGACGCTATCAAGAATCTTCTTTTCTTCTGCACTGAGGCCCAGGGCAATCAGTTTTTCACGGGTTTCGGCAAAACGGGCCTGCTGTTTTTTGGAGATGGTTTTTTGCTTGTCGATTTCACCAATATCGCTTTGCAAACCTATATTACGTATGGCGATACCCCCTTCCAGCATGCTGCTCTTCAGGCTGGCGGCGAGTTCACTTTTATTGTGCGAAAGTTCCAGCCCCGCAACCATCTCCTTGCGGTTGGCGGCGCTGAAGATACTGTCTATGACCAAGATCAGTATCAGCGTGGCGAGTATCACACCAAAGCCCACGGCAAGTCGGGTTCCTATGCGCAAGTGACGCAAATTCATAGTGAATCTCCCAGAAAGAAAAACATGACTACGAGGTTGTGCTTACCTGAAATCTTCAACTCAGAGAGTTTATGCATCCCTTGCACGCAAAGCGCATGCCAGGGGCTGTCAGTCTCTGTTGCCGATTTGATTTGTATGCTGTAAAGATTTCAGACTAGCCTCTTAGAAAAAACTTTTTCATAAAACAACATATCAGAGTCTGGGGAAGAGAAAATCTGGTATCGCAGACCTGACTTGGAATAAGCTACGGCAGTTTATGTCTAGCCAACTAAATCACTTTGTTTCCATACTATGCCAAAATTGCTTTTGCGCAAAGCGTGCATGGCGCAAGTTTTTGTTAAATTCTATTGATCAAGAGCAAGAATACTTATGCCTATTTTATTGAGCGTGGTCGTACTGGCACTGGCTGTCAGTCTGTTGCTGGTCTGGATGCGCTGGCGGCGGGCGGCGCGAGCTGACTATATACGTACTTATATGTTTCCACCCGGACTGTTGGAAAGGCTACACAAACAGCGCCCTGACTTGCATCTGAAAGACCAGCAATTGGTCGCCAGGGCTTTACGACAGTTTTTCCTGGTCTACCTGAAATCCGGTTACAAGCATATTTCCATGCCTTCGCAAGTGGTCGATGACTTGTGGCACGAATTTATACTATATACAAAAAATTACGAGCAATTTTGCAAACAGGCTTTTGGGCGCTATATGCACCATACACCGGCAGCAGTACTGGGTGCCAGCCAGCGCAGCAATGAAGGCTTGCGCCGTACCTGGTGGTTTGCCTGTCTCGAAGAAAACATCAACCCGCGCCGCGCCACTCGTCTGCCCCTGTTGTTTGCTCTGGATGCCAAGTGGAATATTGCCGACGGTTTTCGCTACCAGCCTGACTGTAGTGCTTTGCGCAAGAATGGTGACGGCACAGTGTATTGTGGCGGCGATTTTTATGGCGGTGGCAGCAGCGATACGGCGTATGATTTTGGCGACACCAGTCAGGATAGCGGCAGCAGTGCCGATAGTCGCAGTGACAGCGGTGGTGACAGCGGAGGGGACAGTTCGGGCTGCTCAGGTGGTTGCGGTGGCGGCTGTGGCGGAGGGGATTAAGCAGGATCAAGCCAGACTGGGCCTGAGGGCGGCATTGCTGCTTTCCAGCCTGTCCATCAGGATTTTCTTTTCGCCATCGCGAAAATGCAGGAATTCCAGGCCCAGGCGAAAAGCATATTGCGAGAGTATGGTGTACACCATCCTGCTCTCGACTTCGATTTTTTGTACTGCCGCGCCTATATGCAAAGGCGGTAAGCTCATGACCAGTTTGACCCTGCCATCAAAAAACACATTGTAGTCACAAAACATGCTGAGGCCATTCTCGGAAATATCATTGACCCTGCCGTAATAACTGTTTTTTTGATCGCGGCCTTCATGAATCAGGGCGATTTCCCATTTCACCAGATAGCGGTTATGTGAACGCAATAGCTGCGTTTTGACCACATTGAATTTGGCCAGGGTATCGGCGATGGCCGGATTTTGCGAGGCTGCCAGGTCTTGCACGGCTATCACCTCACCCAGGTCAGGAGTCGCAATAGCCTGATCGGACACATCCTCTGCTACTGTGGCTGAATCTGAATCTGGCGCAGCAACAGGTGCTTCTGGCGCTACAGGATCTGAGCCATAAGAGATTTTTCTTTTTCCGGGTAATTTGTGCATGACTGCATTATATAAAGAAAACCGGGATTAATTTCCACAAAGAAATTACGATAAAGTTTTGATATGCTTATTGTATATTAATACATAGGGACGCTCAGAGTGTTGAATAGATAAGCTTAAACCGTATCGACCACCCGTTTCGCTGGCTTGAATTGCTCACGATAACTGGCTGGCGACAAACCCGCATGCCGTTTGAACAGACGGCGAAAAGAGCTGGGGTCACTATAGCCCGTGCGCTCTGCCACTTGTTCCAGCGTCAGCGTGGTGGTTTCCAGCAAGCGCTTGGCAACATCCATCTTGACTTGCTGGGCGTAGGTGGCGGGTGTGGTATCGAGCGTCTGGTGGAAGTGACGTATCACAGTGCGTTCACTGACTGCCAGGTGCTCCGCCAGGGCAGGCAGGCGGAAAGGCAGGTGATGATTCAGGCTCAGCCATTTTTGTGCACGTTGCACCAGCATGTTTTCATGCTGATGGGTATCTTGCTGGGTCAGGCTCAACAATTGCATATACGGCATTTGCGAAGCGCGATTGGCATCAATCAGCAAAGTCTTGGCAACGCCGCTGGCAATTTCCTGGCCACCAAAGCGTTCCACCAGATGATAGGCAAGATTGAGATAGCTGGTGGCGGCTCCACTGGTCAAGATGTTTTGATATTCATCCAGTACTTCTGACAAATGCAGGCTGACTTCGGGATAGCGCGCCTTGAAAGAACGCTCCAGCCACCAGGTCGTCGTGGCATGGCCACCATTGAGCAAACCAGCTTCTGCCAGTAAAAAAGTGGCGCTGCAATTGGCCGCCAGCACACAACCCTGCGCATGCTTGGCCCGCAAGGCTGGCAACAAGCCGCGCATGGCATGCAAATCTGCCGTCAGCCCGGCTATGCCATTCTCTATATAGATGCCAGGCAATAAGACGATATCTGCCTTGCTGTTTGCATTGATTGTTGCATCGGCAGTCAGGCAGACTCTGGAAGGCGTGATGACAGGTTCGCCATCCATGGAATGTAGGCTCCAGCTGAACAGTGGACCTACCTCGCCCTTATTCTTGATAGACCAGATGGCATTGGCAACCGAGAACACATCCAGCGGGCCAGTCACCGCAGAAGCCATGCATTGGGGATAGAGCCAGACCTCTATATGTGCCATTTGTCGCAATCTGCATAGAAAGAGTCAATACTGACACTGTCCGACTTTTCCTGCAATAACTAGAATGCAGACTGCACATCTGAGGAGAAGGCCATGAGCACAACAGACACAGTCGACAGCATCGCAGCACAAGAGCAGGCGCAACGCCTGAACCAGTTCGGTGCCAAATTCCTACCCGGCCACCTGGGCATCAATATCTTAAGTGTAGAAAAAGGCAAGGTCACCGCAGAATTGCCAGTCCAGCCGCATTTACTGGCCCCGAATGGCTATCTGCATGCGGGCAGCGTGGTCACCCTGGCGGATACCGCCTGCGGCTATGGCTGCGTCGCCAGCTTGCCGGAAGGCGCGCAAAGCTTTACCACGGTAGAGTTGAAATCCAACCACCTCGGTACTGCCCGTGAAGGCAAGATCAGCGCCATCGCCACTGCCGTACACCTGGGCCGCACTACCCAGGTCTGGGATGCCATTGTCAGCTACGAGGGCAAGACCATCGCCCTGTTCCGTTGTACCCAAATGATCTTATTCCCCAGAAAGGATGCATGATGAGCAGCGATCCAGCAACAGTCTTGCAGCAATGGCAAGAACAGGAAGCCGCCGTGCGCGCCCGCATGGCAGAACCTGGCGTCTTAAGCCTGGAACAGTTAAAAGCCGTCAGTGGTATTGATTTCCTGCGTGGCATCTTGAATGGTGATTACCCTGTCGCCCACATAGGCAAGACCCTGGATTTCATTCCGGTAGAAGGCGAGCCTGGCCGCATTGTCTTCCAGGGCACGCCGGGTTTGCAGCATTACAACCCGCTGGGCAGCGTACACGGTGGTTATTTCTGCACCCTGCTCGATTCTGCCGTTGGTTGCGCCGTGCAATCCATGCTGCCAGCCGGTATCGGTTACACCACTCTGGAAATCAAGGTCAACCTGATACGCGCCATGAACAGCAAGACTGGCCCTGTACGCGCTGAGGGCAAGGTCATACAGGTGGGCAAACAAGTGGGCACGGCAGAAGGCCGTATCGTCGATGCCGCAGGCAAGATCTATGCGCATGCGACGACGACTTGTTTGATATTTCCTTTGCCTTGAGGCTAATCATACGGGCTTGCTTTCACTCTCAATAAACAGCAATCCCAAATTCTTCGCTCCTGCGGTGTTCGTCGCATACCGTGTTCTCATTGGTATGCAACGAACGCCACCCTACATCACACCAGCAAATCCGCCAGACTGCGCGCAATGACCTTGGTGGCTTTGCGTAAATCTTCCAGATGCAAACGCTCATCTGCGCGCTTGGCATGGGATTCCAGCACAGTGCGCGGCCCCGCACCATAGATAACGCCAGGTATGCCTGCTTCCGAGAACAGGCGTACATCGGTATACAAAGGCGTACCCAGAGCAGGAATCGCTTCACCAAATACCGCACCACCATGTTTTTGTATTGCATCTACCAAAGGTGTATTACCTGGCAATGGACGCATGGAATTTGCCAGCAAGATGCGTTTGACATCGACGCTGATACCAGGCAATTCAGCCGCGGTATCGTTAATGACTTTGCGCAAAGTCGCTTCGACTTCTGCCGGATTTTCTTCCGGTATCATGCGGCGGTCGAGTTTGAATGTCACGCGGCCAGGGATCACATTGGTATTGGTGCCACCTTCTATCGTGCCCACATTCAGGTAAGGATGGGTGATGCCTTCGACTTTCGATGTGACTTGTTTGTACAGCGTGTTTTGCGCATACAGGGCATTCAAAATCTTGACTGCTGCCTGCAAGGCATCAACACCTGAGTCAGGGATAGCTGCATGCGCCATCTTGCCGTGGACGGTTACTTCCATCTGCAGGCAACCGTTATGCGCAGTGATGACCTGGTAAGAAAAACCTGCGGCTATCATCAGGTCAGGCTTGATCAAGTTGTGCTTGAGCATCCAGCCCGGGCCAACTTCGCCACCGAATTCTTCATCATAGGTGAACAATAATTCCAGTGTGCCTGCAGTTGGTTTGGCAACCGCTTCCAGTGCACGCAGGGCAAAGGTATACGTCGAGAAATCGCATTTACTGACAGCCGTAGCGCGGCCATAGATATTGCCGTTTTCTATTTCGCCGCCGTAAGGGTTCTTGGTCCAGCCTTCACCCGGTGGCACTACATCGCCATGGGCATTCAGCAGCACCGTCTTGCCTGGACCATACTGGCGGCGTACCAGCAGGTTGGTGATGCTTTGCAGGCCAGCGTCTTTGACTTCGCTATCTGGCACAGCATGTTTTTCTGCGCTGATGCCCATGTCTTGCAGCAGATCAGCGGTACGTTCTGCATGCGGCGTGTTATTGCCAGGTGGGGTATCAGTCGGTACACGTATCAGTTCTTGCAGGAACTTGACCTGCTCATCAAAGTGCGCGTCTACCCAGGCATCGAGTTGTTCGTAGTTATTCATGTCTTGTACTTTCTAAATTTTATTGATTTACTTGGCACCAGCCTGGAACCAGGCGCCGACGACTGCACGTTCTTCTTCCGTCATTTGCGTCATATTCCCTATAGGCATGGCCTTGAGTTGTACGGCTTGCAAATTTACCTTCACTGCGTTTTGCCTGATCAGCTCTGGCGTATCGAGTTTGATACCAGCAGGCGCAGTAGCAAAGCCAGGTTGGGTAGGTGCGGCTGAATGGCAAGAGGCGCAACGCTGCTGGATGATGCCCTGCACTTTTGTGAACTGGGCCTTTTCTGCTTCTGCCGCCGACAGGGCCGGGTCAGGCGCTGCCACTTTGGCTGGCGGTTTTGGTGCAATCGCAATTGCCACTGCCAGCAATAAAGTCACACCAGCCGCAGGGTAAGCCCAGTTGGTAATGCCCTTGTGGCGCAGGTTGAAGAAATGACGTATCAAGACACCCGCCGCCATGATGGTCGCCAGCACCAGCCAGTTGTATTCATGGTTATACGTCATTGCATAATGGTTGCTGATCATGATGAACAGCACCGGCAGGGTGAAGTAATTATTGTGTACGCTGCGCTGCTTGGCTTTTTGGCCGTGAATGGGGTCTGGCGATTTACCCTGCTGCATGGCTTCGACCAGTTTGCGCTGGCCGGGGATGATGAGCATCAGCACATTACCGACCATCATCGTACCTATCATCGCGCCAACGTGGATATAGGCCGCACGGCCACTGAGGAATTTCGACAACACAAATGCTGCCGCCACAATAAATACAAACATGATGATGCCCAGCAGGCCTTCACGTTTGCCCAGCGGTGAGCGGCACAGCAAGTCATACACAGTCCAGCCCACCAGCAGCGTGCCCAGGCCTATGCCTATGGCTTGCCAGCTCGTCAGGTCAGCGACGGACTTGTCTATCATCATGGCAGACGCATTGAAGTAATAGACGATAAACAACATCGCAAAGCCAGACAGCCAGGTGGCATAGGCTTCCCATTTGAACCAGTGCAGTTCTTCCGGCAGTTCCTTGGGGGCGATCAGGTATTTTTGCGGGTTATAAAAGCCACCGCCATGCACGGCCCACAATTCACCGGACACACCCTTGTTGGCCAGTTCAGAACCCGGCTTGGGCGGGCGGATATTATTGTCCAGCCAGACAAAGTAAAAGGATGCACCTATCCAGGCGATGCCGGTAATCAGGTGCAGCCAGCGGACAATCAGGTTCAGCCACTCAGTGCCATACGCAAGTAAAAAAGCTTCCATGTTTTCTCTCATGTTAGAAGCTCGTCTGCCTCCGCGGGGCTCTTCAGACGAGAGGGATATAAAAATATCCCAAAGTGGTCGCGAACCGAAGCTCCGCTGCGACCAGGTATTTCTGGCAGCTTACGCTACCATGATTCACGATCTTAGTGCTAAAAAACCACAACCTGTAGCTATCTGCTGCAAATGTCTCCTATTGCCGCAGTTAAAACAAGGGCAGGTACTACCAATAGCAAAAAACTTGGTGAAGTCTGGTAACGATAAACTTTTTCCCTACAAACTTCATTGAAAACGAAGTATATTAAAAATACAGATTTCGATATACGTTTGAAGACAGGCATCAGCATGGCACAACTACCCAATCATCTCGATCTGCATCTGATACGCATTTTGTATCTTTTGCTCAGTGAGAAAAACGTTTCCCGCGTGGCTTTAAAGCTTAACCAGCCGCAGCCTTCGATTTCTGCCTCGCTACGCAAACTGCGTGAGCTGACTGGTGATCAATTGCTGGTGCGTGGTGGCCGCGGCATGGTACCTACCCCGCATGGTGAAACCCTGCTCAAGCCTGCCAAACGCATACTCGATGAAACCGAGCTCTTGTTTGAACGCAAAGTCCCTTTCGTCGCCCAGCAGGAAAGCAAGACGTTTCACATCGCTGCGCCAGATTCCCTGCATGTGCAATTTTTGCCCAGCGTCGTCGAGCGCCTGCGCCGTGAATCACCTAAAAGCCGCATCGTCATCCATGGTCTGGGAGCAGAAGTTGATTATGTGCGCCACCTGTCTGACGGTGACCTTGACCTCGTCATCGCCAACTGGGATGAACCACCGCAACACCTGCACCTGTCCAAGCTTTTTGAAGATCCCATCGTCTGCGCCATGCGTGCAGACAGCCCTTATGCCAAGCGCACCGGCACTGACGACATGACGCTGGAAGACTACCTGAGTCTGCCGCATGTCGCGCCTTCGCAACTCTTGTCCGGCTATCATGGCGTCATCGACGCCCATCTGGAACGCCAGCATCTGCGCCGCAATGTCGTCGTTGAATCCGCCTACTTTGGCCTGATGCCACATATGTTGACGCAGTCAGACATGGTGCTGACGACGGGCAAGCAATACCTGAGCTTTTATGAAAAAAGCCTGCAACTGAAGACTTTTTCCATCCCCATCAAATTCCCGCCACTGCGCTTTTACCAGCTCTGGCATGAACGCGTACATCATTCGCCAGAACACAGATGGCTGCGTGAGCAGATAGCCCAGGCAGCCAAATCGCTGATGTCCAAATAATCCTGAACGGCGCAGGGGCTTAACTACCCCTGTAAGTCGAGTAAGCCCATGGCGATACCACCAGCGGCACATGGTAATTCTGGCTGGCATCAGCCACGCCAAAAGCCAGGGTCACGCGGTCTATGAATTTGGGGCTGGGCAGGTCTACACCTTGCTTATCAAAATAATCACCTGCTGCAAATACCAGCTCATACAGGCCGGGCTTCAGGCTGTCACCTTCCAGCAAGGGCGCGTTGCAGCGGCCATCATTATTGGTGGTTTCTGTCTTCAGCAGGGTTTTCTCGCCTGCATTGACGGCATACAACTCCACCTGCACACCCACGCCGGGTTTGCCAACGGTGATATCCAGCACATGTGTACTGAGCTTTCCCATACTGATCTCCTATATTGATGACTTGAAATGTGCTATCAGCTAAATCTTATACTGCCAGCAGTCTATCAATATACTATCGAAGATATACAGATCATGACGACAGCAGCACATTGCAGGCCAGAATTGGGCTTAAGCTTCATCATCATGCCGGGACAACACCGGTCACATTAATGAATACGTACAAATAACAGGCACAAGGCCTGAGCAATTATGACGACAACTCTGGACCACCTGAACCACTGTAGCCCGCAAGACTTTGTGCATATTCTGCACGGTATCTATGAGCATTCACCCTGGATACCCGAGCGGGCAGCCGACAGTCGCCCCTTTGCCAGCATCACGGCGCTCAAGCTGGCCTTGCAAACCGTGGTCAGCCAGGCGACAGAGGCAGAACAGCTGGGCCTGATCCGTGCCCACCCCGAGCTGGCAGGCAAGGCCGCCATCGCCGGAGAATTGACGGCAGAGTCAACAGGTGAACAGGCCAAGGCGGGCCTGACCAATTGCAGCCCTGAAGAATTTGCGATACTGCACAAGCTCAATGCCGACTACAACAGCAAATTTGGTTTCCCCTTCATCCTCGCCGTCAAAGGGCCGGATGGCAAGGGTTTTACGCGGGAAGCCATCATCGCCACTTTCCAGCGCCGTTTTAAAAACCAGCGGGCAGATGAGCTGGCAGAATGTCTGCGCCAGATAGGCCGCATCGCCGAACTGCGCCTGAATGATTTGCTCGAACACACCCTGCAATTTGGCAACACCATCATGCAATGGTCAGAAACCCTGGCTGCCTGGAGCGATGATGAAGATGGCCTGACCTGTGCCTACATGACAGCCGCGCACCAAAAAACCGCAGAGCAACTGGCGGCCTGGATGCGCGAAGCTGGCATGCATGTGCATATCGATGCGGTCGGCAATGTGGTAGGTCGCTACCTGTCTGATGCAACCGACGCCAAGACCCTGCTGACCGGCTCCCACTATGACACCGTCTGCAATGGCGGCAAATACGATGGCCGTGAAGGCATCCTGCTGCCCATTGCCATCGTCAAGCACCTGAACGACAGGAATGAAAAACTGCCCTTCAATTTCGAAATCATCGGCTTTTCTGAAGAAGAAGGCGTGCGTTTCAAAAGCACCTTCCTCGGTAGTAATGCCGTCATCGGCCAGTTCGACCTGGCCTTGCTGGACAAGACCGATGCAGACGGCATCAGCATGCGTGAAGCACTGACTGCCGCCGGGCATGATGTCAAACAAATCCCGGCCATAGCGCGTGACCCTGCACAAATCCTGGGCTATGTAGAAGTGCATATAGAACAAGGCCCGGTCTTGCTGGGCCGTGACCTGCCGGTGGGCATCGTCACTTCCATCGCCGGCAGTTGTCGCTATCAGGTGCAACTCAAAGGTGTCGCCAGCCACGCTGGCACCACACCCATGAGCATGCGCAAGGATGCTGCCGCTGCTGCAGCAGAAATCATTTTGTATGTAGAACAGCGTTGCGCCAATGGAACGTCCCTGGTTGGCACCGTAGGCCAGTTACAGGTGCCGCATGGTTCAGTCAATGTGATACCCGGCTCCTGCAATCTTTCGCTCGATATCCGCGCCGCTGACGATGCTACCCGCGATGCCGCGGTGAATGACATCCTGGCAAAGATAGACGCCATCTGCCAGCGCCGCAATATTGAAGTCAATATAGTCAAAGCCGTATCAGCCCCGGCAGCGCCTTGTGCCCCATGGCTGATGCAGCAACTGGCAGCAGCCACGCAAAGGGCAGGTTTGCCCGCCTTTGAATTGCCATCAGGCGCAGGCCACGATGCCATGGCGATAGCAAAGATGACCGATGTGGCCATGCTGTTCACCCGTTGCGGTAATGGTGGCATCAGCCACAACCCGCTGGAAACCATGAGCGCCGACGACGCAGAAGTCTCGGCACAAATCTTGCTCGATTTTTTAAGGAATTTTAAGGGGAAATCTTAAGACCTTAAAGCTCACCACAGAGGAGGGAAAGGCTTCTTGCAAGAAGCCTTCGTTACGCAGGCATGCGGCATGCCGCATGAATTCCCTGCTACACCACAGAGGGGGCACAGAGGTTCACAGAGAAAATCAAAAGAATAAAGATTTCTCATGCTTTTCTCTGTGTCTCTGTGCCTCTGTGTTGAGAGGTCTAGTTTTTCAGTTCAACAACCAGGATTTCTGGCGCCACTTTCAGTATTGCCTGCATCAGCTTCGCAATGAAGACCTGATGCAGGACCAAGACTGAGCTTGAGCCTGCTGCCATGTTTGCGCTTGATAGCGCTGCATGGTTTGAGGCGACGCAAGAATATGCTTTCACCGGCATTTTTTTACGACGCAGATCAATCCTGACGAGATGTCTTCTTCCAGTTCATGGAGGATGCATTTCGTCAGGCAGCAGTAAAAAGCGCAGTCGGACACTATGTTTCGGCTGTATTTGTAGCCGCTTTTCCTGACGACACCATCGTCAGGAAGGCAAACCAGGAGTTTTGCACATGATGCATTTCCCCCTCATCTCGATTACCAGTCGCTTAAATCTTTAGCAGCTCAGTATGTGCATTTCCAGCCATCACTGACAAAGAATTCCGTCAGAGAATCCAGCAGTGATGTGTCAAAAAAACCAAACCATCAAGCAAGGAAGAGACGATGCAAACAGCGATACACCCGGTAGATGAAAAGCTACCAGCAGCAAAATTATTCACTCTGGGCATACAGCACGTGCTGGTGATGTATGCCGGGGCGATAGCCGTGCCTCTCATTATCGGCGGTGCCCTGCACCTACCCAAAGACCAGATCGCCTTCCTCATCAATGCCGATTTATTCTGTTGCGGCCTGGTGACCCTGATACAAGCCCTGGGCATCTGGAAATTTGGCATACGCATGCCTGTCATGATGGGTGTCACCTTTGCGGCAGTAGGCCCCATGGTGGCGATGGCGGGTAACCCCAATCTGGGCATACTCAGCATTTATGGGGCGGTCATCGCCTCCGGTATTTTTGGTCTCATCATCACCCCCTTCATGAGCCGGGCTGTCAGGTTTTTTCCACCTGTCGTTACCGGCACCATCATCACCGTCATCGGCATTACCCTCATGCGCGTGGGCATCAACTGGGCAGCGGGTGGGCAACCGATGATTTTTGATGCGGCCAGCAAGTCCATGCAGCCCAATCCCAATTATGGTGCGCCTGAGAACCTGGCGATTGCATTCTTTGTGCTGGTCTCTATCATGCTCATGACACGTTATTTGCGCGGTTTTTTGGGCAATATCTCGGTCTTGCTCGGCATGGTGCTGGGCTTTGTGGTTTCGCTGGTATTGGGCAAGGTCAGTTTTGATGGTCTGGGTGACGCTGGCTGGTTTGCCTTCATCATGCCGTTTCAATATGGCATGCCGACTTTTGACCTGGGAGCCATTATAGGCATGTGCCTGGTCATGATAGTCACGATGGTGGAATCGACAGGCATGTTCCTCGCCCTGTCTGAGCTCACAGGCAAGCGCATCAGCAATGAAGAACTGGCAAATGGCTTGCGGGCAGACAGTCTGGGCACAGTCATAGGCGGTGTCTTCAATACTTTTCCTTACACCTCGTTTTCACAAAACATAGGTTTGGTCGGTGTCACAGGTGTGCGCAGCCGTTATGTCTGCGCTGCTGCGGGTGTGATCCTGGTGGTGTTTGGCATGTTCCCCAAAATGGCACATGTGGCGGCATCGATACCTGTGTACGTACTCGGCGGTGCAGGCATAGTCATGTTTGGCATGGTGGCCGCCACTGGTATCAAGATACTCGGCAATGCCGGGCTCAATCACCAGCGTCATAACCTGTTCATCGTTGCCGTCAGCATAGGGGCGGGCATGATACCGCTTGTAGCACCGCAGTTTTTCTCGCACTTGCCGCACTGGCTGGGCACGATAGTCGATAGCGGCATTTTGCTGGCCACCATCGCGGCAGTGACACTCAATCTGTTTTTCAACGGTCAGGGTGCTGAGTCGGAAGCCAAGGCATTTGCCATGGCGGCGGCCCACAGTTCCGACCATTAATTTTCTCTGTTATTTTATTTCTTATTTTATTTGTTATGGCCAGCCTACTTATCAAAAATGCCCGCGTCGTCGTCACCATGGACGACACGCGCCGTGAAATCAGCAATGGTGCGGTATACATCATCGACAATGTCATTGCGCAGGTGGGTCTCAGTGCAGACTTGCCACAGACTGCTGACGAAATCATCGATGCGACTGACCATGTCGTCATGCCCGGCCTCATCAATACCCATCACCATATGTACCAAAGCCTCACGCGCGTCATACCTGCGGCGCAAAATGGTGAGCTGTTCAACTGGCTGACCAACCTCTACCCTATCTGGGCCAACCTGACACCAGAGATGGTGCAGGTATCGACCCAGGCCGCCATGGCAGAGCTGATCTTGTCAGGCTGTACAACGAGTAGTGATCATCTCTACATCTACCCAAATGGCTGCCAGCTTGATCACAGCCTGCAAGCCGCACAAGAGATAGGCATGCGCTTTCATGCGGCGCGTGGTTCCATGAGTGTGGGCCAGTCAAAAGGTGGTTTGCCACCAGACCGGGTGGTGGAAGACGAAGCCAGCATCTTGCGCGACACCCAGCGCCTGATAGAGACTTATCACGACAGCAGCCGCCACGCCATGCAACGCATCGTCGTTGCACCCTGCTCGCCATTTTCTGTCTCACGCGATCTCATGCGTGAATCAGCAACACTGGCGCGCAGCTATGGCGTCTCACTGCATACTCACCTGGCAGAAAATGCCAATGACATCGCCTACAGCCGTGAGAAGTTCAATATGACCCCGGCAGAATATGCCGAGGATTGCGGCTGGGTAGGCCATGATGTCTGGCACGCGCACTGTGTGCAGCTCGATGACGATGGCATCTATATGTTCGCCCGCACAGGCACTGGCATTGCCCATTGCCCCTGTTCGAATATGCGCCTGGCATCCGGCATTGCACCTATACGCAAGATGCTGGATGCCGGTGTCAGTGTCGGCCTCGGTGTCGACGGTTGCGCCTCGAATGATTCTGGCCACATGCTGGGCGAAGTCAGGCAAGCCATGCTCCTGCAACGTGTGGGCTTTGGCCCTGACGCCATGACAGCCAGACAGGCGCTGGAAGTCGCGACCCTGGGTGGTGCCAAGGTACTCAACCGCGACGACATAGGCGCACTCAAACCCGGTATGTCGGCCGACATCGTCATGTTCAACCTCAAGCAGATAGGCTATGCCGGTGCCTGGCATGACCCGGTCGCGGCCCTGGTCTTTTGCACGCCTTCAGATGTGGCATATAGCATCATCAATGGCAGGGTAGTCGTTCGTGATGGGAATATCACATCCATAGATTTACCAGTAGTGATGGAAAAACATAACCGGCTGGCCCATCAACTGGCAGAAGCGGCAGGTTGAAAAGCCAGATTGCATCCCGAGTCCGTCACCTGCTTCCATCAAACAGGCAGGTTTACTGGTGGAATGTGAAAAGGGTGCATCTTTTATCTTGTTGCAGACGCGTTTATCGCTAAAATCATGCGCTTGTCGCAAGCAAGCCATGAGCGTATTTTTCTCTGGCAAAGTGACAACATGACAAGTCGTCATGAAAAGGAGAAAACATGAAACCGGGATTTATTATTTTGTCAGTACTCGCTGCTACGTCCTTATATGCGCTGGCCGCAGAATCCGTAGAAAAATTGGCCACACCGTGGGACCTGGCCGGTGAAACACCGAAGTCTTACCAGATTGGTCTCGACCGCAGCCAAACAATTAGTGGTAAAGGCAGCAAGTTTATTCGCTATGTCAGTGGTGACGATCAAAGCTGGGGCACGCTGATGCAAATGATCGCTGCGGATCAGTATCTCAACAAGCGTGTGCGTTTCCAGGCCAGGGTAAAAACCAAGGATGTGGATGGCTGGGCCGGTTTGTGGATGCGTATTGATACGAAGTCAAAGTCAGACTACCATTTTTATAATAGTGAAGACAAACCCATCAAAGGTACGACAGACTGGCAATTACGCAGCGTGGTGCTGGATGTACCTGCCGATGCCAAAGCCATTGCTTTTGGTGTCATTGATGACGGTAAAGGCCAGGTCTGGCTGGATGACTTGACACTGGAAGTGGTAGGCGCGGACGTACCTGTCGATAAAATGAAGCCGTCCAAATCCTTGCCGACTAAACCCAGTTTATGAAGCTGGCTTTGCTGCATACCCTGGCTACAGCAGGCAAGCACGTGCTGTGGACCAGATCATCTGAAAAGTATAGCCTCAGCATGCCAGACAGCGACGCTGCATCGGTAGTGTTTAATATGCTGGGCTTTTCAAGATCACAGTTCCTGCTCAGCATATGCATGCTGGTGGGAGTGAATCTGCTAGCGATACGATGGAAGGCCCATGCCTGGCTGGGCTTGTTTGGCTTACTGGCTTTCCCTTTATGTATGACGTCATGGACGCTGCTGCTCAGTCTGCGACTATTCAGCAAATGCCGCAACTGGCTGTGGATATGGTGTTGTTTGTTATCGCTCACCGCATTGACAGTCTGGCTGGCAGTACGCACGTATCACTGGTGGGTAGATGCTCATGAGCTGCATGGTTTGAATACTTTGCAGGCTTTTGCCAGTACCATCGTGTTCAGTGGCGTATTGCTGGGATGGCCGTTATGGCGGGTGCAGATCCAGTCACGTGACTTGCAGATCGCCAATTTGAAACAATTGGCGCTGGCAGCAGAGTTGAAGGCCTTGCAAGCCCAGGTCGAACCGCATTTTCTTTATAATACGCTGGCCAATAGCCGTTACCTGGCACGCCATGATCCAGAAAAAGCCGTGCAGATGCTGGACCACCTGATCGCCTATCTGCAAAGTGCCCTACCTGATTTACGTAGCCCCATGTCTACCGTGGAAAGGGAGTTTGAACTGGCGGAACATTATCTGGCGCTGATGGCAATACGCTTTGGCGAGCGCCTGCATTTTCAGTTTGATTTTTTACCCAGTTTGAATGATGCAATTTTACCGCCCATGATGCTGATGTCACTGGTCGAAAACGCGGTGCAGCATGGCGTTGAATGTCAGCCTGGGCAAGTGAAAATCTTGCTGCAGGCGCGCGAACAGGCAGGAAGCCTCTACATTACCGTCAGTGATGATGGCGCAGGGCTGGAACAAAAAGTTCTGGGGAGTGGCGTAGGTTTGCGCAATCTGCGCCAGCGCCTGCATGCCCTGTATGGCGACAAGGCAAGCTTTGAATTGCGCACGGAAGCCAGTCAGCTCACCGTGGCAGAACTGATTTTGCCATTGCATTTGTCATTGAATTTGCACTCTGAAGTGAACCATGAATAATCCCGACAGAAGACCACGCCTGCTGATCGCCGATGATGAACCCTTGCTGAGGGCAGAATTGCGCGAATCGCTGGCCCTGCTATGGCCAGAAGCCGAAATCGTGGCTGAAGCCAGCGATGGTTTTGAAGCACTCAGGCTGGCCAGAGAAATGTCGCCGGATGTGGCGTTTCTGGATATACGCATGCCCGGCCTGAACGGCCTGGAAGTTGCCAAAGCTTTTGCAGCACGCACCCATGTCGTCTTTGTTACCGCATTTCAGGAGCATGCCATCGCCGCCTTTGAAGAAGGCGCGCTCGATTATGTGGTGAAGCCCAGCAGCCCCGCCAGGCTGGCTCGCACCATCACCAGGGTGCGTGAACGCTTGGGGACACCACCACCGGATCTGAGCAACTTCATGCAGAAAATACAGGAAAAACCGCAAAAAAAAGCGCAATCTCCAGCCTGGTTGCAGGCAGCAGTTGGCAATACCATCCACTTTATCGATCTCAGCGAGGTCATCTATTTTTGCGCCGAGTTGAAATATACGCGGGTAGTCACAGACAAAATCGAAGCGCACATACGCATCCCTTTGAAAGAGCTGGCCGATACACTGGAAGACGCAGGCTTCTGGCAAATTCACCGCGCTTATCTGGTTGCCGTCAAACGCATTGCCAGCGTCAATCGCGATGCCGATGCTGCATTGTGGCTGAGCTTGCGCGAGCACAGCGCCCGCCTGCCAGTCAGCCAGCGTTACCGATACAGATTCAAGGGTATGTGAATTCCAGAGCAGTGTTCTTGCTCGTGTAGTAAGAAAGATATGGCGGGCCACAGCTGAGTCAAGTTCATGCAGATTTGCTGAACATTATCCCTGTTCTGTTATAGTTTGAAAAAACCCATCAATGTCGGCCTGTCCCAGGCCATTACCCCTCTATACTTATACGTGAAAAAACAGATTTCATTAATACCAACTGAAACCACAGAACTGCAAAAGCAGTTTTTCCATTCCCTGACCCTGGGTACAGGTAGAGCGATGCTGCTTTTGAAGACGTATCCTCAGTTGGATTTTTCCAAGGAACTCATTGCGGCATCCGCCAAAAATCTCGCAAATGATGCTCCATGTGAAGGCAGTCGAGCCAATTATTTGTATCCATTAATCAGACGTGCCAAGAACAGAGTCTTGATAGAAAAAACGATACTTCAAAAGCTTAAAAATAAAAAATCTGGGGTTTGCAATTTGGCTCAACTGTGTGACCTTGCCCTGCATTTCCATCAGGATGGGAATCTTCATGCCAGAGATATTTTTCTTGAGCGCTTCGACAAGTCTTTTCAAGATGATTATGAGCTTTGTGGTGAAGAACAAATCTTGAAAATGGATGGATTGCAAGGATTATTCAGGCTGGCTGACAAGATAGGCAGGCTCTCAGAAGATGAATGGGCGTGGTATGAGTATCGTTGGGATATAGATGATTTTCAAAAGGCCAATCCATCGATTGATGTCTTTGCAGAGTTTGAAAATGCCGCTAAAAATAATCCTTACATCCATAACTATTTCAAATTAATATCTTCTATCGAGCCCCTCAAACGTGCACGCCGAAAAGTGCCTTCAGCTTATACAGTGAGCGATGTGGAAGAGATTATCAATCGTCCAAATAAGCGCGCCGGGTTTGGCTTTGAACGTACGCGGAGGATGAGCCAGCAAGAGATAGTCACGGTTGCCAGAAATTTTCTTGATGAAAAAGACAAGCTCAGGAAATTCAAGTATCTACGTTTTTTCTATGCGACCAAGTTCCCTTTTGATTACGCGCCTTTGCTAAAAATTGCGAGTGGCCAAAAAAATCATCAAACTAGAGCAGTGAATAATGCAGTGCTTGCGCTCAGCCATTTTTCTGGTGATGACATCCGCGCCCTGGCTTTGAAAAAATTGCGGGAAGAGAGAATCCCGTGTGAGTACCTGCACCTGCTCGTCAGTAACTATCAGGCCGGGGATGCTGAAATGTTGGTGGAAATAATAGGGCGAGCAAAGAATTTTGATGAAGTGCATCTGCTGGTACAAGGCATCATTGCCATCTACAAAGCGAATCCAGGGGCTGATTGCAAGGCACCGCTGGAAGCCATGTACTACAGCATGAATTGCGCTTTACACAGAAGGGATTTACTGGAGATTCTGAATGGCAATGCTGTGCTTTCCGACGATATTCTTGAAGAACTGGCATATGATACAGATGCAGATATACGTAAATTATCCCGCAGCATAAAACGCTCAAGAAAAAGTGAGGCTATATCAAAATGAGTTTGGCTATCAAAAAGTTTTTATGTTTTCTATGTTTCAGCATCTATGCGGTGGCAGCTTTTGCTGCAGCACCCAAACCCATGGAGCTCGATTGCAGTGGCACCAAGGCCAGTGTAGAGTTTGAGGAAGAACAGCTCAGCCCCAGACAATATAAAGCTTATCTGACTTTAAAAGGGGAGAATGGCTATACCTCAATATTGACTTTTTCCGTGCGCAGTTTTGGGATGGAGTGCCGCAGCAATATACTCAACTGGCAAGGCTTTGTCGTATGGCAGACAGCTTGCCCTCTGGCGTGGGGGCCGGCTACTCCCTTCGACGCCTGTGACAAGAAAAATTATTTTGGCATCGCCAAAGGCTCGGATGTCATGCTGGTACCCAGCGCCAACAACGGGCGTCTGGCGGCTGAGTTATTTCATTATCCTTACCAGAAAAAAGCGCCAGATCTGGCACCTGTCAAAATCTACTTCAAGGTAGATGAGAATCTCACCAAGTGAAAGTCACATCTGTTGAAACAGGTGTGTGTGATTGCGGCTGACTTCCAGTTTCTCTGCATGGCCTTTCAAGCCTATCAGCTGGCGGCCACGGAAATCACAGGTGACTTAGGCAATTATAGAGACGTGCACTAGGTTATATTTTGCATTGAAATAAAAAACGAAACTTCCTTGGTGCCGACCATGCGCAGGCTGGCCTGTATCCAGCACAGCACTGCCGCCGGGATGAGTTAGGAGAGGATCATTGCTTGCTGGTTCGCATGCATATGCAAAATGCATGCAAACTCTTGTTCAGTACGTTAACTCAAGCTGCAATTGCTACTCTCAGTGTACTTCTTTCCTGCTCCGTAAAATCGAGTGTCGTCAGATCATCATTGAGTATGACGACATGGGGTGTGCCAGCGAGCCTGACTGCCAGTGCCATATCTTGTTGATGCGGCAGGAAAAGCGGGCCTTCTTTCTTGCGCATGATGTGGCGGAGTTTTTTCTTCACGCCATCTATATCGGTTTCAAAGTACACGGTACGTTCGTTTTGTATGTCTTTGACTTTAACCATCACAGGTAACAGGCCCGGTTTTGTTTGTATCAGGCGATTAAAGAGATTGCTTAACCAGGCGGCGTACAGGCAACCGAAAGTAATAAACCCAAATAGCAGGGCAAAAGTCAGTATCATGAAAAAGCGGTTGGTGATATGTTCGGTCGCCATGGTCGTCGTGATCATGCTGGGGTTGGATCTGGATCTGACGGCTACTGTGGACATGGATGGCTGGAAGCTGACAAACCAGAAGCTGTGCTTGATCTCCTGCGCTACGCTGTCTTGTGGTGTTGGCAGATAACGGATTTTGACATCGCAGTCAATAAAGATCACTTTGCGGCTTTTGCAGCTGCCGTGAATTTCTGCGCGTTCATCCACGACAGGGTCTTTGGATACTTTGTAGTCATACAGGAAATCCGGCACCGTCATATAGATCAGACCGACCAGAAAAAGCAGCCCGGTCATGGACAGACCTATCAACATCAGCACCCCCTGTTTTCCGGTTGCGAGTATTTTCATACTGCGCTTGGGAAAGGCGGCGCTGATAGATGCAAGTTGTGCTTCCGCTGAAGTGCTGCGGGTGGTTAATGGTGTCTGGAACATGTCAGGCTTCCTTGGCAAAGTAAAAATACCTTTGTAAGTATCTTTTATAAGCTGGAAGTATCGGAAAAGCTGACATGCCGGAGTAGATTTATTTCAAATTTTTACATTTGAATAATCGTGTTGAAGAAGAGTTTTTCATTCGGTAGCAAGCATGTACACAAGCTGGTGAATGGAAAGATATCAGTGTTGAATATCAGGTTTGAGCAAAGATCATTCTGAGCCGAATACTACATTTGCTGGAACAAATGTGTGTGATTACGGCTGACTTCCAGTTTCTCTGCATGGCCTTTCAAGCCTATCAGCTGGCGGCCACGAAAATCGCGGGTGACTTCGGCAATCGCAGAAACGCGCACCAGGGTGGAGCGGTGGATGCGCCAGAATTCTTTGGGGTCGAGTTCGTCTTCGAGCTCTTTCAGTGATTTGCGTATCAGGTATTCAACCTGCTCAGTCTGTACCAGGGTGTATTTTTCATCGGAGCGGAAAAACAAGACTTCCTTGGTACTGACCATGCGCAGGCTGGCACCTACGCTAGCTTGTATCCAGCGCAGGTATTCACGCTTCTGGCCTTGCTGCTGCATTAATTGCGTCAGCATTTGTTCTACCTGTTTGGCCTGGTCGCTGGCGGCAGTGGTGGGTGCGTTTTTTTCTTGTTGGCGCTGCTGCAATCGTTCTCTCAGTCGCTCGCAAGTGCCTGCCAGTCTGTCAGCTTCTACTGGCTTCAAGAGATAATCCATCGCACCACGTTCGAAAGCCTGTATTGCATATTCATCATAGGCAGTCACAAACACCACTAGCGCCTGCTTGGCCAGGATGCTGGCAGCTTCTATGCCATTCTTGCCTGGCATACGTATGTCGAGGAAGATAATGTCGGGATGCAGTTCTTCTGCCTGCTCGATGGCGACTATGCCATTGGCAGCCTCGGCAATGATGGATAAGTCTGGCCAGACTTGTTGCAGGCGTGCGCGTAGCTGATCGCGCATCGGGCTTTCATCATCGACTATCATTGCTGTGGCGGACATGCTCTTACCTGTTATTGATTGTGTAAGTCTTAGAGAATAATAGGCTTATGCCTTGCTGTCTACAGGTACCAAGATGCCGACGATGGCACCGCCAGTCTGTGGTGCTTCTATGACCAGCTGGGCCTTGCCTGAATACAGCACTTTCAGTCGTTCACGTATGTTTGTCAGGCCCATGCCATCATCGGCGTGCATGTCAAAGCCCATGCCATTGTCTGTGACTTCGACCAGTAATTGTCCCTCAGTGATTTGTGCCTTGATGCCGATATGACCGCCTATGGTCTTGGGTTCCAGGCCATGCTTGATGGCGTTTTCTACCAGGGTTTGTATCATCATCGAAGGGAAGGGCAAGAATTCCAGTTCGGATGGCAAGTCTATCTGGTAAGTCAGCCTCTCCTGCATGCGCGCCTGCATGATGTTGAGGTAAGCACGGCACATCTCTATTTGCAGGCCCAGCTTGCCATTACCCTTGTCACGCATCTGTGGCATGGCCGAGCGCAGGTATTTGATCAGGTGCTGGTGCACAGTCGTGGCTTGGGCTGGATTGGTTTCTATCAACTGGCCTATCAAGGCCAGGGTATTGAACAGGAAATGTGGCTCTATCTGCGCTTGCAGCGCTGCCATTTCTGCTTCCAGCAATCTGCGTTCCAGTGCTTCCACATCGGCACGGGTTGCCGCTGCAGTGGCGGCGATCTCTGCACTGCGCTTGCCGCCTGCCAGGCTTTTGATAATGCAGGAGGCGAACACCAGCCCGGGCATCAGGCCACCCAGACCCAGGGCTCCACCTACTATCATGGCAACCAGCGAGATGGCCAGTAAAGATGACCAGGGTACCACCGCCAGCCAGTCAAAGAACTTCCACCAGATCACGGTCACCGTATCGGTGATATCCATGATCAGGTCGAGTACCTTGTTATCGTCGCGATGTTTCATAACAGTTCCATTCGCCGCTTATGCTTTCAAAGCGGCTTATTCAGTTTGAGGGTTTGTTGCTGTATTGTTTTTGTTAGCAAATAATTTGACGATGATAGCGCCAAACACCAGGCCATTTGCCAGTGATGATAAATGCAATATGCCGCCAGTGAGCAAAGTCAGCAAAGAAGTCAGTAATAGTTTTTTCCAGGATGCCTGTATTACCCAGTCAAAAGCATGGCGACCTACAAAAGCCAGCGTGTCTGCCAGGTTTTTGACAAAGTCCAGGACTGGGTTGTTGTTTGTGCTGTTCATGTTATCGCTCCTGTTAGTGGTTGTTTCAAGGGTGACCAAAGTGTTTTCTGTTGGCGTAGTCATTTTTCTCTCCTGTCTGCAGGATGATGATCTTCATCCATGGAGGCAGAATAGCAGGCACTTTTACAGGGTAATAGTCCGCTGCGACTAACAGTAACTTGACCGGGTCTAACGGTCGTTTGCGAGGATAAGTGGGGACGAAACGGAAGAGAGGCTGGCAGCGCAAGTCGCGCGCCAACCCCTTCTTGTGCATGGATTTTATTTATTGCACAACATCAGTCTGTCAAAACCCAGACCAAATCCTATACCCTGCTTGTAGCTGCCACCGCCGACGACCTGCTTTTGTGCACCGAGTGCAGGGACAGAAATTTCAAAACCAGCCTCAGTGTAATAATCCAGCCCACGTTTGACTGAGCTGGCAACTTCATAAGCACCGGTTTTCAAAGCCACCATTTGTTCAGCCATGGCCAGCAACTCTTCACGACAGGAAGGATTATCAGGATTGATGATTTCGACACCAAACTGGAAAAATTCGCGGTAACGCCCTTCCTGTGGTTTCTCATAGCGCCAGCAACGCTCGAAATACCAAAGCTTGAGATTCTTCTTTTGCTTGTAGTGTTTATCGGCTAGCAGTTGTATCGTGGCCGTCGCTTCGGGGCGCAGGCACAGTGACCGGCCTTTTTTATCCGGGAAGACATACATTTGCGATAACACTTCAGGGCCAGCCTTATCAATGTAGATAGCTGCCGGTTCCAGTGAGGGCAGCATGATTTCATTGAAATCATTTGCTTGCGCGATATCGATCAGGGCGTTTAAGAGGCGGCGTCTTTCCCTGACTTCATCGCCCACTAAAATTCTTACTCCACGACTTTGTTCTTCTATTCTTAATTCCATATTTCACTCCATCATTGCATTGCAACATGACCGCTGCGCACCAGGTTCTGATCTTTTGCAGCGGAAATAAAAAAGCCCTCTGTGCAGGCTGAGAGGGCTTTCTTAGTGATGGGGCTTAACATTCATCCAAGCAATAGCTCTCCCAGCCAGCGATGTGACTGATGTTGGATAGCATGCAAAAGAGATATAGAAAATGTAGGCATGAAAGTAATCATAAATTTGTAGCCGATTTCTGTCAATCAAGAATATCAAATCTGGGAATGTGAATTTCTCATAATTTAGAGGATTTTTTTGTTACGTATCTTTACAACTTTTCAAAACTATATTCTTTCTGTTTCTACTTTTTAAACTTAAAATTCCGTCCTGCTAAATAAATGCCCAATTTTCTGGTTTTGTGAAATTTGGTCTAGATATTTATAAAATATATTACTAATATATTTCCACCAAATGATATTTGCATTTGGTAAAGACAATGTCCGGCGCTGTTTAATAGGCTAGTGGGCAGTAACAGTGAAAGCGAAGATACCGGGTACCTGCCCGGCGAACCAAGGCAAGCTCAACGCTCAGGCGTATCGATAGCAACATCGAGCGCATTTGCAAGACAGCCATGGTCGACGCGCAGGTGGCAGGCACTTTACTTTGACTGTGACAGTTCACTAGGTTGCGCAGGCATTGATAAAAGCAAGCAGCGGCATGCAGGTGCATGTCTGCTGCTTTGACATATATGGAGTCGGTAAATACCTGCTTCCAGAAATTCGGGCGACGTCATTCTACAAACTGACGGATGAAAAAGCCCGAAGGGGACGGTATTGCCTGAAACTCTTAAACAATCAGGGAGATGTATTTCATGTTATATCCAAACAAAATAGCCAGCATGGCTGGGCTGATGGCGCTTAGCTTTACAGGCCTGACGCAAATGGTTCATGCTGCCGATGCAGAAGAACATGCGCGTTTGAAGCAAGCACCTATGCCGCATCTGCGACAAAGTCTGCCACCTACGGCAGAGCAAAAGAAATTCAACCTGCCACCAACCAGTGCCACGCGCCTGGACCTGGGCATAGTCAATAAGCAAAGAAATCTGATGGCACCGCCCCCAGCTGACGATTGCAAAAACATGGCAACCCTGGCTGGCTATAGCGGTGACGCCCTGGCGACCTACATCGTCAATCTGCCCAGCTACGAATGTCACTATGGCCTGTTTTCGCTGAATGCAACTGATGCAGCTAAGGTATATTCACCTGCCAATTTTACGGCGGTCATCAATCGTTTTGCGCAAGAAGCAAGCAACTACAATGCCACTAACATGGCGCTGGTTAACCTGATCATTTACCTGCGTGCCGGTTACTATCTGGCAGGCAGCGATATCATCCCGGCACCTTCGGCAAGTTACCTGACCAGCATGCGCGGTCCGATCAAGCAACTGGTGGATGGCAACCAACTGTTCAAGACCAATACAGTCGGCCCAAGCACAGCGGCAGAGACCCTGAAGCTGGTTACCAACCTGCATGACGAAGCCAACTTCTTGTCTAGCGTAAAAAATATCGTTACTCGTTACACCAATACGCCAGCCAATCCTGCAGCTACGGATGCCTTGAAATCATCAACGGTTGCCGATGCCTACACTGCTGCATTGACAATACTGTTCTACGGACATTCCCGTCCTGATGCCTTGCCTGTATTGCGCAGTGATGCGTCATATGCCACTGCACTGAACAATTTCGTGGTCAACAATAAAGCAGCACTGATGGGCACCAGTCTAGAATATCAGCTCAGCGATACCGAGAATGAAGCCTTCCGTTTCATGCAGTATCCCAGCCTGCAGCCTACCGTCAAGCCTATGGTCAAGTACCAGCTCAGCCATTCCAGCATGACTGGCAATGACAGTTCGCTGTGGTTGAATGCAGCATCGGCAGTCAAGTACTATGACACTGCCAATTGTGCAGAATATGGTACTTGCAACTATGAAACGACGCTGGCTAATACCATCCTGAAAAACAACTACACTTGCAGCCCTAGCTTGAAAATCCGTGCACAGGACATGACCACTGCGCAGTTGCAGGATTCTTGCTCCATGCTGGCAACGGAAGAAAATTATTTCCACACCATGCTGCAAAGCAAGCGTCAGCCTGTCGCCGGAGATAATAATACTTCGCTGGAAGTAGTCGTGTTTGATGACTATACCAACTACAGCAAATATGCGTCGATACTGTATGGCATCGACACTAATAATGGCGGCATGTATCTGGAAGGTGACCCAAGTTCGACCACCAATCAGGCGCGCTTTGTTGCGCATGAGGCATCCTGGTTGCGTCCTGTCTTCCAGGTCTGGAATCTGCAACATGAATACGTCCATTACCTCGATGGCCGCTTTGACATGAAGGGTGATTTTGGTGCTGGCACTGCCAAACCTACAGTCTGGTGGATAGAAGGCATAGCTGAATACCTGTCACTGAAAAACAATAATCAGAAAGCCATAGATGCGGCAAAAACCGGCACCTATAAGCTGAGCCAGATTTTCGGCAACACTTATTCCATGGCTGATTATGTGAATCGTGCCTATAGCTGGGGTTATATGGCGACGCGCTTCATGATAGAAAAACATCGTAGTGATGTGGACGCCGTTATCGCCAAGTTCCGCGTTGGTGATTACGATGGCTATCAAACCTATATGAGCAATATAGGTACACGTTATGACAATGAGTTCACAGCCTGGGTAGCCGCTGCCACTACAGCCGGTGAACCGCCAGTGCCAGTCGATAACAGTTTGCCTGATTGCCCTGCCGGTAGTTACCTGGGTAAAAACTGCATCAAACGCGGTTATGCATCCAGCACCCAGGCTTATGCCTACATCATGGTGCCAGCAGGCGCGAAAAACCTGAAACTGACTACCAGCGGTGGCACGGGTGATGTGGACTTGTATGTGGCCCTCGACAAGTACCCAAGCACAGGTATCTATGACTATGCTTCCGTCAAGAGCGGCAATGATGAAAGCGTGACGATCAGCAATCCAACTGCCAATCGCTGGTATTACATCATGCTGAGCGCAAGACAGAGTTTTGCAGGTGTCAATGTTTCGGTAACCTATGACTGATAAAAAACTGGCTGCTTGTTAGTCGCAAACCAGCCATTATAAAAAAAGTGTAACAAGGTGTTGGGGCAGGCATGTAAATGCCTGCCCTTTTTTTATGCAGTCAATTTACTGATACTGTTTTTTTGATATCCTGTACATCCACGCAAATGAAGGGAGCTCAATATGCATAAAAGTAGATTGGCATGTTTTGTGATTGATTGCCAGGTAGATGATATCAAGCCGGGAGCCGATTTCTGGGCTGCGGCTTTAGCTTATCCAGCCGGAGAGGCGGACGAAAAATACGTCGCCCTTGAAGCTACACCCACTGGCCCGAAAATGCTCTTGCAAAAGGTCAAGCACCCCAGTCGCATCCACCTTGACATAGAAACCGACAATAAGGAAGCTGAGGTCCAGCGTCTGGAAAAACTCGGTGCCAAAGTCGTCAAAATCATGGAGCGCTGGGTCGTCATGGAAGCACCGACTGGCCACCGGTTTTGCGTCGTCAATCCCCAGCGCCCGGATTTTCATACGGCCAGTGATGTCAATGTCTGGGAGTGAGCTTGCATGCACATTAATGCTGCGGCCAGATCTCGGCTATCCGCAATAGATTGGTAGAGCCCGGCTGGCCAAACGGTACACCTGCCGTAATCGCTATCTGCTCGCCGACTTGCGCCAGACCTTCCTGCCAGGCGGTACGGCAGGCAGTGGCAACCAGGATGTCTTCGTTAGGTACGACATCACTGACGCTGGAATGCACGCCCCAGACCAGCGCCAGGCGACGGGCAGTATTTATCTTGGGCGTGATGCTGAGTATCGGAGCCATTGGCCTTTCACGTGCAGCGCGCAAGCTGGTGTGGCCAGAAGTGGTATAGGTGACGGTAGCTACCGCACCGACTATCTGCGTGACTGAACGCAGTGCGGCACAAATGGCATCGCCCTTATTATTCTGCGGCGCTTCATGCTGGGCGGCGATCATGTTTTTATACAAGGGGTCGAGTTCTACTTCGCAGATGATGCGGTCCATAATTTCCACGGCTGCAACCGGGTAGGCACCGCTGGCTGATTCTGCCGACAGCATGACTGCATCAGCCCCATCATAAATCGCGCTGGCGACATCGGATGCTTCAGCACGGGTGGGTACGGGTGCGGCTATCATGGATTCCAGCATCTGGGTGGCGATGACTATCGGTTTGCCATGGCTGCGGCAGACGCGCAATATGCGTTTTTGTACCCCGGGTACGCGTTCTGGCGGCAATTCCACACCCAGGTCGCCACGGGCCACCATGATGGCATCGGACACTGCGACGATTTCTTCCAGCCTGTCCAGTGCGGCCGGTTTTTCCAGCTTGGCCAACACACCTGCGCGACCTGCCACCAGGGTTTTGGCTTCTGCCACATCTTCCGGCCTTTGCACAAAGGACAGGGCGATCCAGTCGGCGCCCATGTCGAGTGCGAATGCCAGGTCGCGCCTGTCTTTTTCTGTCAATGCCGGGATGGGTAATACGGCATCTGGCACATTCACGCCCTTGCGGTCAGACAGTGCACCGCCGTTGATGACGCGGGTACGTATGGTGTTTGCATCACTATCCATGACTTGCAGGCGCAGCTTGCCATCGTCAAGCAATAATGATTGCCCGGCTGTGATGACAGCAAACAATTCAGGATGTGGCAGGCAGACCCGGTTTGCGTCACCAGGCGTGCTATCGCTATCGAGTATGAATTCCTGCCCGGCTGTCAGGATTACCCGGCCAGCGCTGAATTGCCCTACCCGCAATTTCGGTCCTTGCAAATCCGCCAGGATAGCGATGGGGCGGCCCAATTCTGCCTCGACCTCACGCACGATATTGCAACGTAATTGATGGTCAGCATGGCTGCCGTGGCTGAAGTTAAAGCGGAACACATCAGCACCGGCTTCAAACAGAGCCTTGATCATTTCCAGGCTATTGCTGGCAGGGCCCAGGGTAGCGACTATCTTTGCTTTACGACTGCGTTTCATGGCTTGCTTTCATTTGTTATAGACGACAGACATCCCGGCGCGCCGCACCTTATTCTTGCTGTCGTTGAATGTTTGAGTTGTGTCTTACAAGATCAGGATGGCCCTGAAGTCGTTGACGTTGGTGCGTGTAGGGCCGCTGACAACCAGATCATCCAGTGCGTTGAAGAAACCATAGCCATCATTGTTTTCCAGCAGGCTACGCGCGCGTATCTGCTTCGTTGCAGCACGGGCTATTGAATCCGGCCCGTACAGCGCCCCGGCATTATCTTCCGAGCCATCTATGCCATCGGTATCACAGGCGATGGCGTGTATATCTTTGTGGCCATCGAGTGCCACTGCCAGGCTCAGCAAAAATTCTGCATTGCGGCCACCACGCCCCTTGCCGCGTACAGTGACGGTGGTTTCACCGCCAGAAATCAGTACGCAGGGTTTCTGGAATGGCTGACCATGCTTTGCCACCTGCTTGGCCAGGGCCGCATGCACCAGGGCAACATCGCGCGCTTCGCCTTCTATGCCATCCGACAAAATATACGGCGTGATACCTGCCGCACGTGCTGTCGCTGCTGCGGCTTCCAGTGCTTCCTGTGCCGTAGCAATCACATGATGGCTGTGACCTGCAAAACGCACATCATCTGGCTTGGGTGTTTCACCCTTGCCGCTTTCCAGATGCTGCAATATTTCTGCTGGAATAGCGATGTCATATTTACGCAAGATCGCCAGCGCCTCCGAGCAAGTCGTGGCATCAGGCAAAGTAGGGCCACTGGCGATGATGCCGGGTTCATCACCAGGTACATCAGATATCAGCAAGGTCACTACCCTTGCCGGTGCGCAAGCCAGTGCCAGACGGCCGCCCTTGATGGCCGACAAATGCTTGCGTACGCAATTCATTTCTGAAATTGCTGCCCCGCTTTTCAGCAAAGCCTTGTTGATGGCCTGCTTCTGTTCGAGGCTGATGCCGTCTGCAGGCAAAGCCAGCAAGGCAGAGCCACCGCCAGAGATCAGGCAGAGTACCAGGTCATCCTTGCTCAGCCCTTGCACCATGTCCAGTATGCGCGCTGCAGCCTGCTTGCCTGCTTCATCGGGTACAGGGTGAGCGGCTTCCACCACTTCTATTTTGCGACAGTCTGCGCCGTGGCCGTAGCGGGTGACGACCAGGCCAGAGAGTTCACCTTGCCAGTGATCTTCCACCACCTTGGCCATGGCTGCTGCGCCTTTACCGGCACCGATGACCAGCGTCCTGCCTTTTGCCGGTGGTGCTGGCAAAAAGGCGGGCAGGCACTTCTCTGCGCTGACGGCGGCAACGGCGCTGGTGTAGAGGTCGAGCAAGAACTGGCGTGGGGCTAGGGTGGTCATGTCAGGGCTTTCTTAAAAACTTTGTGTTGCTTCGTTACTTGGGCCGGGCCTCGTAGGTTGGGCTACGTTTCATCAGCCCAACACTTGGCGGCTCAATGACGTACGTGTCAATTGCAGGCCCAGTGTTGGGCTGGTAAACCGTAGCCCAACCTACAAGAATATTTCAAAATCTAGTATGCCTTCAAACCGCATAGCGCCAGGTGAATTTTTTTCGTGCATTCACTGTCGAAGGCCAACAACGATCAAACCTTGGCAATCTCATGATTCGACATGATCTCTATCGCCCGACACAGGGCCGAGTGATCAAGACCGCGCATGCCGTTAGCAGCGCAGGCATTCATCAATTCCTGCGCGGTTGCCGTATTTGGCAAAGATACACCCAGGGCTTTTGCCCCTTGCAAAGCCAGGTTCAAGTCTTTTTGATGTAGCTCTATCCTGAAGCCGGGGTTGAAAGTGCGTTTGACCATGCGCTCACCGTGCACTTCCAGTATGCGCGATGCAGCAAATCCGCCCATCAGTGCCTGCCTGACTCTGGCCGGATCTGCACCGGCTTTTGAAGCAAATAGCAAGGCTTCCGCCACGGCCTGTATGTTCAGCGCAACGATGATCTGGTTGGCAACCTTGGTGGTCTGGCCATCGCCATTGCCACCCACCAGGGTGATGTTCTTGCCCATCAATTCGAACAGGGGTTTGGCCTTGTCAAAGGCCGCTTCCGGGCCACCGACCATGATGGTCAGGCTTGCTGCCTTGGCACCGACTTCACCGCCGGACACTGGCGCATCGAGGTAGTCACATTTCAGAGCATTGATTTTTTTTGCGAAGTCCTTGGTGGCAATCGGGGAAATAGAACTCATATCCACCACGATCTTGCCAGCGTCGAGGCCAGCAGCAACACCGTTTTCACCAAACAGCGCCGCTTCTACATGCGGTGTATCTGGCACCATGATGATGATGATGTCCGCACGCTTGGCGACTTCTTCACCCGATGTACAGACGGTGGCACCACGTTCTATCAATTCAAACGGCGGGTTCTTGATGTCGTGCAAATACAGCTTATGCCCACCCGCCTGCAAATGCCCGGCCATAGGTGCACCCATGATACCCAAACCTATAAATCCAATTTTAGCCATGATAGTTCCTGATAAAGTTAATAGTTTGCTTAAGACCTCTCAACACAGAGGCACAGAGACACAGAGAAAGGCAGGAGAAAAACAATTTTTCCTAAGTCACGTATATCAACAAGATTCCTCTCTTTGCTTTTCCTCTGTGTCTCTGTGCCTCTGTGGTTAATGGTCTTGAATAATTAAAGGCCGTGCGATTTGATCCAGCCCAGTCCAGCGACAGTACCGTTCTGCGGTTTGTATTCGCAGCCTACCCAGCCCTGGTAGCCCTGGTAGCCCTGGTAGCCCATGTCGGCCAGTGCGGCGAAGATAGTGCGGTAATTGATTTCACCTGTGCCGGGTTCAAAGCGACCTGGGTTGTCGGCTAGCTGTATATGTCTGATCATCGTCAGATTTTTCTTGATGGTATTGATGAGTTCACCTTCCATACGCTGCATGTGATAGATATCGTATTGGACGAAGATATTGTCTGAACCGGTAGCGCGTATCAGGTCCAGCGCCTGCTGTGTGCCGGATAAGAAGAAGCCGGGTATGTCGTAGGTATTGACGGCTTCGATGAGCAGATTGATATTTGCAGCTTTCAGTTTGTCCGCCGCATAGCGCAGGTTGGCAACCAGGGTTTGTTCCGCTTCCTGTGCGCTGACATTTGCCGGGCGTATGCCGACCAGGCAATTCAGTTGAGTGACATTCAAGGCTTTTGCATAAGCGATGGCAATGTCTACACCCTGGCGGAATTCATCAACACGCTCAGGGTGGCAAGCAATACCGCGTTCACCCGCTTCCCAGTTACCAGCGGGCAGGTTGTGCAATATCAGTTGCAGATTATTTTCCTGCAGTTTTTCTGCGATCTGCTTTACTTCGAAAGCATAGGGGAATAAAAATTCCACAGCCTTGAAGCCTGCCTGCGCGGCAGCGGCAAAGCGGTCGAGGAAGGCATGTTCGGTAAACAACATGCTGAGATTGGCGGCCAGTCTGGTCATCGCATATCCTTGTAGATGAGTGACCGTAAGCCTCCCGCGGCATAGCTACGGGAGTTCACGGGGTACCAGACGGGGAGGCCCGGCACCTGAAAATTTTCGCTAATTGTTTAATCGAGCAAAGCGATGGCTGTCGGTGCATGGCCATCTTCCGTCGCCAGCTCTTCAAATTCATTGATATTGCTGATCTCGGTGCCCATGGCGATATTGGTCACGCGTTCGAGGATGATTTCGACGACCACAGGCACGCGGAACTCTTGCATCCAGCGCTGGGCCTGGGCAAAGGCATCCGCAATAGCGCTAGGCTCAGTCACACGTATGGCCTTGCAACCCAGGCCTTCGACGACGGCAACGTGGTCGACGCCATAGCCATTCAGCTCTGGCGCATTGATGTTTTCAAAAGCCAGTTGCACGCAATAATCCATGTCAAAGCCACGCTGTGACTGGCGTATCAAGCCCAGGTAAGAATTGTTGACGACCACGTGCAGGTAAGGCAGCTTGAATTGCGCGCCTACGGCCAGTTCTTCTATCATGAACTGGAAGTCATAATCGCCAGAGATGGCGACCACTTGCCTCTGCGGATCAGCGGCGCAGACACCGAGGGCTGCCGGTATGGTCCAGCCCAGCGGGCCAGCCTGGCCGCAGTTGATCCAGTGACGCGGGTAATACACATGCAGGAATTGCGCTGCCGCGATTTGTGATAAACCGATAGTACTGACATAGCAGGTTTCACGGCCAAAGGCCTTGTTCATTTCTTCATACACGCGCTGCGGTTTCACCGGCACATTGTCAAAATGCGTGCGGCGTAACATCGTGCGTTTGCGTTGCTGGCAATCGGCTACCCAGGCAGAGCGGTCTTTGAGTTTGCCTGCGGCTTTCCATTCTTTGGCGACTTCGATGAAAAGTTTTAATGCCGCGCCTGCATCAGAGACAATGCCAAAATCAGGGCCAAACACACGGCCGATTTGCGTGGGTTCTATATCGATGTGGACAAACTTGCGGTCCTTGGTAAATACATCAATGGAACCTGTATGGCGATTCGCCCAGCGATTGCCTATGCCCAGCGCAAAGTCAGATGCCAGCATGGTGGCATTGCCATAACGGTGGCTGGTTTGCAGGCCCACCATGCCAACCATCAGCGGGTGGTCATCTGCTATTGCCCCCCAGGCCATCAGGGTAGGTATGACGGGCACGCCAGTCAGCTCGGCAAATTCCACCAGCAAGGCTGAGGCATTGGCATTAACTATGCCGCCACCAGCGGTAATCAAAGGGCGCTCTGCATCATTGAGCATGGTCAGCGCTTTTTCTATCTGGGCGCGGGTGGCCTTGGGTTTATACACTTCCAGCGGCTGATAAGTGTCCGGGTCAAATTCTATCTCGGCCATCTGTACATCAAATGGCAGGTCAATCAATACCGGGCCAGGGCGACCAGAGCGCATGATATGAAAAGCTTGCTGGAATACCATGGGCACCAGAGCCGGTTCACGCACCGTTACCGCCCACTTGGTGACAGGCTTGGCAATGGATTCTATATCCACCGCCTGGAAGTCTTCCTTGTACAACCTTGCCCTGGGTGCCTGGCCAGTAATGCAGAGTATGGGTATGGAATCTGCCTGGGCAGAATACAGGCCGGTAATCATATCCGTACCCGCCGGGCCGGATGTGCCTATGCAGACGCCGATGTTGCCAGCCTGGGCACGGGTATAGCCTTCGGCCATGTGGGAAGCCCCCTCTACATGGCGCGCCAGTATATGTTTGATGGTGCCTTGCTTCTTCAAAGCCGCATAAAACGGATTAATCGCCGCACCCGGCACCCCAAACACCTGATGCACGCCTTCTTTTTCCAACACATAAGCCGCCGCCTGCGCCGCCGTCATCTTTGCCATTTTGCTCTCCAGTTTTGCTATTAGTCGTGTGTATGCAGATGTTGAAACACATGCTAAAGGCAAAAGGGACGGCTGATAAGACGACAAATTCTCGTCTTATTCAATACAAAAAGTATGGAATAATGAGGCCTCTCAAGATTTCTCTGTGCCCCCTCTGTGCCTCGGTGTCTCTGTGGTGAGAGGTTTTCATGCCAAATTCACATGGATAAACCATGGACAAACTCACCCAAATCGAAGCCTTCGTCGATGTCGTCGAAAAAGGCAGCCTGGCCCGCGCCGCGCTGGGCCAGAACATCACCCCGGTCATGCTGGGCCGCCGCATCGATGCGCTGGAAAAACGCTTGGGCGTGAAGCTCATGCACCGCAGCACCCGCCATCTGACGCTGACGGAGCAGGGCACGGTTTATCTCGATCATTGCCGCAAATTGCTGGCTGACCTGGGGTATGCCGATCAACTGGTATCTGAAGGACGGCACAAGGCCACTGGCCACCTCATCGTCTCAGCCCCTGCCGCATTTGGCCGCAAGCATGTGGCACCGCATGCACCGCAATTCGTGAAGTCCAATCCTGCCGTGCAGATTTCCTTCAACCTGACCGACAGGGTGGTCGATCTGGTACGCGAGGGTTATGACCTGGGCATACGCATAGGCGGCAATATCGATCCCAATTTTGTTGCCGTCAAACTGGCCAGTAACCGCCGTGTGGTCTGCGGCACGCCAGCCTATTTTGAGCGGCATGGCATACCGCGCACGCTGGAAGACCTGGCCCAGCACAATTGCCTTGCCTTCAACTTGCAGGGCGGGCAACAGCGCGGCTGGTATTTCCAGCAAAACGGCAAGCCTGTGACCATCAAGGTGGCCGGCAATCTCGATTGCAATGATGGCGAATTGCTACACCGCTGGGCTTGCGAAGACCTGGGCCTGGCCTGGCGCTCTTCATGGGAAATACAGTCGCAACTGATCTCGGGAGAATTGATTACCGTGCTGGATGACTATGCCCTGCCGCAATACGACATCGTCGCTGTATACCCGCAACAACGGCATTTGCCTGTGAAGACACGGTTTTTCATAGACACCCTGAAGGCGATCTATGCACAACCAGATTACTGGCTGAAAAATTGATGGGGACCGGGCACATATTCAAATTCAAATAGCATCTATAGAAATTCCTTAGCCTTGATATCGAAATAATTGCGCTATCGTCTTTTCACAAACAAAAAAATTGGATTATCCATAATCAAGGAGACAAACGTGTTAACTTCCGAGCAAATTCCGGCTGCACAAGATAGCAACAGGCCTGTCAGTCACAGCCCTGTGCAGCTTTCCTTTCTCGATAAATTTTTCAAGTTAAGAGAAAACAATACCGATGTACGCACAGAATTACTGGCAGGTCTGACGACTTTCCTGACGATGGCGTATATCATTTTCGTCAACCCCTCTATCCTTGGTGACGCTGGCATGCCCAAGGACTCGGTGTTTGTCGCCACCTGTCTGGCCGCCGCAATCGGTACCATGATCATGGGCCTGTATGCCAACTATCCCATGGCGCTGGCACCGGGCATGGGCTTGAACGCCTACTTCACTTATGCCGTCGTCAAGGGCATGGGCATACCCTGGGAAGCAGCGCTGGGTGCGGTATTCATCTCGGGTTGCCTGTTTGTGGCAGTCAGTGTGTTTCGCCTGCGCGAGATGATCGTCAATGGCATACCGCGTTCCATCCGTACCGCCATCACGGTGGGTATAGGCTTGTTCCTGGGTCTGATTGCATTGAAAAATTCCGGCATTGTAGTTGCCAATCCAGCCACCATGGTGGGTATTGGTGACTTGCACAAGCCACAACCCATTCTGGCCATACTGGGCTTCTTCCTCATCGTGGCGCTGGACCGCTACCGTATCAAAGGCTCCATCCTGATCGGCATCCTGAGCGTGACGGTATTGAGTTTTTTCTTTGCCGGTAATACCTTCCACGGTGTCGTGTCCATGCCGCCTTCACTTGACCCTACCCTGTTCAAGCTGGATATCATGGGTGCACTTTCGGTCGGTATCCTGAATGTTGTGCTGGTATTTTTTCTGGTGGAATTGTTTGATGCAACAGGTACGCTGATGGGTGTTGCCAGCCGTGCGGGTTTGCTGGTCAACGGCAAAATGGAAAGACTGAACAAGGCATTGCTGGCTGACAGTACGGCCATCGTTGCGGGCTCTTTTTTGGGCACTTCCAGTACGACAGCTTACATAGAAAGCGCGGCCGGTGTGGAAGCCGGGGGCCGTACAGGTTTGACAGCCGTGGCTGTCGGCCTGCTGTTCCTGGCCTGTCTGTTCATTGCGCCGCTGGCTAGCGTCGTGCCATTCTGTGCTACTGCGCCAGCGCTGTTCTACGTGTCTTGCCTGATGTTGCGTGAACTGGTTGAAGTCGACTGGACAGACACCACAGAAAGCGTGCCTGCGGCCATTACCGCTTTACTGATGCCCTTTACTTATTCGATTGCAACCGGTGTCGCATTTGGCTTCATTTCATTTGCCGTCCTGAAATTGTTAAGCGGACGTGCCAAAGAAGTCAAGCTCATCGTCTGGGCGATAGCTGCGGTTTTCCTGTTCAAGTTTATTTATCTGGGAGCGGGCTAGACTTTGTATCTGTTGCAGGGCTGAATCATCCGGTGCAAGCAAAAAAGGGTCAGGCAGAAATGTCTGGCCCTTTTTGCATCTGTACTTGCTGTCTGCTTTTTTTTGCAAGATCATTCAATAAAATAAAAGCCTTTGTGTATTTCAGGCTGTGGCAGAATCGCTGTAGCAAGTATAAAAACGAGTAGTACAAATGCGTAGTACAAACGAGGTGAGAATGTTAGACGCAAGCCTGGTAGTAAGAAGTGCGCAGGAAGCAGATAATTCTGAAATACGTCATATCGTACTAGCCTCGCTTGGTGCTTTTGGTATCGAAGTTGAATTTGATGGGCTGGATGCTGCAATTGCTTCTGCAGGCTTGCCCGGGACAAAAAATGCCATAGAGCTGGTTGCAGAATTGCATGGCCACATTTGCGGCTGCATCGCGCTGGAGCGTATGCATGATCAGCAGGGGAAAGTTTTTGGTTTTCACGTCGATCATCATTATCGCGGCAAAGGCATAGGACGGAGCTTATTGATAGCTTTGATGGCGGATGCAAGGCAACTTGGCTTCAAGACTTTGCACCTGGATACCTGGGATAGCATGCAAAGCGCCATCAGTTTGTACAAAGCTCTTGGCTGGATAGCTGGGCCCGATCCTGCGCCTGAGTCAGGCGCAAATCGTTCCTATTTTTTTGAAATTACCTGAGTATATTCAAGATGCAAACGACGGAACAATTATTGTATCAATTAAAAAATTCCGATGACCCTGATGCAGCCCTCATGTTGCAAATGCTGGAAATGGGTAGTGATTTCTCCCGGCCGCATCAGCCAGAATTTTGCTTTGAAAGCCCAGCCAGGGAAAAACTGGAAACCCTTGCCGCAGTATTGGGAGCGATGAATTTTGAGCTGGAATTATATACACCGGATGATGATCACCCAGACTTCCAATTGATAGCCCGCAAAGAAATGCTGCTGGAGTTAAGCGACATGCAGGAATGGACGAAAAAATTTGAATCTCTGTCGACGCAATACGGCGTAAATTATGACGGTTGGGGTGCCGAAATTAATGCTTGAATCAGAAAATCTGTAATTCGTTTTTATTTAAAAAATTCTCCCATTAAAATTCTTCCATTATCTGACGAGGATGGATCATGAGTGAAGCACTGGCAGAGTATGAAAAGCTGGCAAAGAAATTGACTACAGCTGAATTGGCAGAGGCTGGCCAAATGTTCGGCAAAGCCTGTCTGAAAATCAATGGCAAGGCCTTTGTGGCACAGCATAAAGATACCGTGGTTTTCAAATTGTCGGGTGATGCACACACCAAAGCAATGGCGCTTGCGGGGGCGGTTTTATGGGATCCTTCTGGTAAAGGTCGTCCCATGAAAGAGTGGGTAGCATTGACTAGTGTTCATAGTAAAAAATTTTCTTCTCTGGCTGCGCTGGCTTCAGAATATGTGCAATCCATTATCTGATTTTTCTTGAAGTAATCATCGTCTGAGTCAAACCAACAGTTTCCCCATGCAAATCTTTTGCCAGGGATGCTCACATACTTAAGTATTGCCATCTCCTCATTTATATGGGCATTAATTAGTGCGATTGAAATGTATGGCAAAATTCTTTGCAAGTAATATCGTCGATATCCTTGGCGATTCAAGATTTTATCGACTTCGACAATCTTGTGAGCATGTACACCAGAAAAAGTGACATCCCTTACAGGCTGTTTGGTTGGTTTTAAAGGGAGAAATCCCTCAAGCTAGCTCGGTACATATGAGTGTCTGGCGTAAAAATCCCCTTTTTAATATTTGTTGCGCTACAGTAGCTGCCATGACCAGCCTGAATTTTCTATGAAAAAAATATCGCCTCTCTTGTATCCGCTTGCACTATTTACTGCCATTGCCATCAGCCATCCTCTGGCTGCGCAAGCTGATACTGACGCACGTTGGGTGCATGGTTCCTGGGTCAATGTCAGGGCCAAGCCTGAAGCGAATGCAACAGTCCTGACGCAGTTGGTGGTGAACACGCCTGTGCAGCTGGATGCCGCCGCGTCGAAAGGAGAATTTTGTGCCATTAGCTGGGGCCAGGGGCAACGGGGCTTTATCGCTTGTAAGCTGATAGGTAATCAGCAACTCAGCATACAGGACTTAATCGATAATCTGGATAAGTCGGACGATAACAAGAATAATTTTCGTACGCGCGCCTTCTGGATTGAGCCTAGTTTTAGCCGTTTGCGAGAAGCTGGATATTTTTTTGACGAGAGCATGTTGAGCCCGCAACAGAAAGCCCTGGAAAATTATGCAGAAAAATTTCCGGGAGATAAACGGCCTTTACCCAAACGATTTCCGATTCCCGAGTTTGAAGCGATGAAGCAGCGCATGATGGCGGGTGTGATAGAGCCAGCATCCGAATTCTTCCAGCCAGGTATTTCATGGGTAGCTTTGCGCAAACTGGCACAAGAGGAAGACTTGTCGCCCCAAAAATTAATAGAAGTAAGCAACTACGCAAATCTTTATCCAGGTGCCTTGAAGATGTTGCGCCAGATAGAATTGCCAGCGCCTGCAAGTTCCTATTTTCTATCATTGCAGGCGCTGGGGAAACCCTCGACCTTGCCAGAACAATTATCGTTCCAATTTCAAAAACCGTATGCCATCAAGATAATCAGTGGACCATACTGGGATGCTTATGAGCCTCCTGGACCATCCACAAAAAATTCATGGGACATGGGCAAAGTCGATGTCTTCCTGAAAACCCCTGTCATCAAGCATACGCTCATGCTCAGCGGTAGTTTGAAATCAGAAAACAGCGATTTGAAATATCATTTGTCAGATAGCGTATGCAAAGAAGGCTTTCATTTTGGCGGACCTGCCCTGCAAGGACAAGCAATAAAAAGTCTTGCAAAAAGAAAGGCAGAAACGCAGTTCAAGGACGAAGCGCTATTTCACTTTTATACGCAATCCAAACTGCCAGCATTGCATGGGCAAGTAAGCTTGAATTTGCAGGCACCCATGCCCCTGCAATATGAGCCAACAGATAAAGCTAAGCGTTACGAACAATTTACCCAGGCCAGCATCAACACATTTGATCTTGACCATGATGGCATCGCCGACTTTGCCATGATAGAAGCCTGGCATATAGGACCTGATTCTTCAAGCAAAGTACCTGAACCAGGATACAGAATATTGTTTGTCAATGCAGGTGGGCATTGGTATTTATTTGATATAGACCAGTACCATGGTTGCGATCATTAAGAAAACTGCGTGCACAAAATTCCTGAGATTTTTTAACTCGCCCATGAAAAAAATACCACTTGCCCTCGTCGCAACAGCATTATTTTTTACTGGAATAAGTTGGGATGCAATGGCGCAAACTGCGACAACGCAGACACGCTGGGTGCATGGTTCATGGGTCAATGTGCGATCCAAACCGGATGCCAATGCGACAGTGTTGACGCATCTGGTTGCCAATACTTCAGTGCAACTGGACCAGTCGGCATCCACAGACAAATTCTGCGCAATTTCCTGGGGTGAAGGGCAGCAAGGTTTTATCGCCTGCAATTTATTGGGCGATAAGGCATTACGCCTGGAAGACTTTGTAGACAGTGAAAACCGGACTGGTTCAAGTAGCAATTATTATCCTGCCCGTATGTTCTGGATAGCACCCAGCTTGCGACGCTTGCAGGAGGCTGGTAAATTTTTTCAAGAGACCATGCTCAGTCCCCAGCAAAAAGCGCTGGAGACAGTAGACGATAAGTTCAACTGGGAAAAACCACCTGTTCCCAGGCGTTTCCCAATACCAGAATTCGAGGCCATGAAACAGCGCATGGCAGCCGGTGTCATAGAGCCGGTTTCAGCTCACTCCAAACCACCAGCCTCCTGGACGCAAATACTGGCCCTGGCCCAGGCAGAAGAAATGCCGGAAAAAAATACCCTGGCTGCCGCTGCGCGCCTGCATCCTTCCCTGTTTTATCCTGGTGTCTTGCTCATGTTGCGTCAACTCAAACTACCAGTGGCCACAGCTTCTTATTTCAAGTCCTTGCCTGAGCTGGGCAAGCCTTCTGCCAGGATAGAAGAACTATCTACCCAGTTCCAGATTCCTTATGCAATCAAGGTTCAGAGTGGACCCTACTGGCATCAATATGATCCTTCTTCGAGAGCTCTGCTTGGCTGGTGGGATATTGGCAAACTGGACGTATTTTTACAGCAGGCTATTTATAAACATAGGCTGATGCTGGATGGACAATTGAAATCTGCCTCCTATAGCAGTGCTTCTTACAACACTGCAAGTACTTGCAAGGATGGCTTTCGGCTGGGCGTTTCTGCTGAGCAGAGTGAGCCAGTAAAAAGCCTGAGAGAGCGGAAGAAGGGAAAAAATTTTAGCGATGAAACACTTTTCCACTTTTATTCCAAAGAAGCGCTGCCAGGATTTGCAGAACAGATAAAGCTGGATTTTCAGCCACCCCGAAAATTACAATATGATGTGCAAAACAAGAATCAGATACACGAGCAATTCACGCAAGCCAGCCTGACTACACTGGACCTGGATGCCGATGGCAAGCCTGATTTTGTTCTTGTGGAAGCATGGCATGTAAGCCCTTTTTCTAACAGTAAATTACCCGAGCCATCCTATCGCCTGATATTCGTGAATGCGGATGGCGCCTGGTACTTGTTCGACATTGATCAATTCGATATTTGCGGTGAATAAAGCTGAGGGCAAACAATAAAGATGCGACAAAGACTATTGCTGGACTACCCTTGAGCTTACTCACTCTATTGCCAGGCGCTCACAATGATATTCTGGTCATGCCACGCTGGCCCTCGAAGCAGGTATTGGTAGACGAGCTGACCTGGCAAAAATTGCAGGCAGCGCAGGCCAGCTTGCCTGCACACCTTGGTTTGCTATTGACGCGTGCGTATGAGCCTGCAGTTACCGAGCTTGGACGTGCCAGAACTGTATTCCGTCGTATGGGAATCTGGCTGTTTGGCATGTTATACCCGCATAGAAAAGACGAGATAGACGACATCTTTGGTAGCAATGGTCATGATCTTGATGGTACACACATCGATGTCTCTATCACTATTCATGGACGCAGGGTGCGTCTGCTGCCTCTCAGTGTCTTTACCCCCATATCATGGCAGGCGCGGCGTATCAAAAAATTTAATGCCGACCTTGTTTTAGTGCAGACAGCCTTGGCTGCGCAAGGCTTTCAATTGCATAGGAACGCCACGGAGAGCCTGCAAATTCATTGCGATTTAAAACCTGTGCTGCAATAAGCCTTCAGCCAGAAAATCAAACACCGTCCGAATGCGCTTGCTGGACTTGAGTTCCCTATGCGTGGTCAGCCACACTGGCAGGGATGGCAGTTCCTGTTCCACCAATACCTGTTCCAGGTCTGCATGGCGCTCTGCCAGCCAGCGCATGGCGATACCTATCCCCAGGCCTTGCTGTATGGCTTGCCAGTTGACCAGGTGGTTATCGCAACGGAAGTCGAAGAAGCTGCGGTCTATCTGCAGTCCAGCGGCACGAAAGCCAGCGATAAATTGGTCGGACTGATCCATTCCCAGCCAACGAAATTTTTGCATCAATGCCAGCGTGGCTACCTGGTCTTTTGCTGGTAAACCGGGCAAGCTGGCCAGATAGTCTTTGTGTCCATACATGCCTATGGGCCAGTCAGTCAGGTGACGGGCAATCAGGGCAGACTGCGTGGGTCGTATCATGCGTATGGCAATATCGGCCTCACGTTCCAGCAAATTGCTGACCTGGTTACTGGCGACGAGCTCTATCTGGATTTCAGGATGCAATTGTGCCAGTTGACGCAGCAAGGCTGGTAATACAAAGCCAGATACCATTTCACTGGCGGTGATCCTGACTGTGCCGCGCATCTCATGATTTTGTGTGGCCGCAGCCATGCCCAGTGTACGTGCCGCTGCCATCATATGACGGGCAGGTTCCACCAGGTTTTCACCCGTGCTGGTCAATTTCAAACCACGCGCCACTCTTTCAAACAGGGCTGCACCTATGCTGCTTTCCAGCTCGGCGATCTGCCTTGACAGGGTGGGCTGGCTCAGGCCCAGCACCTCGGCTGCCCGCGTCAAGGAGCCTTGTTCGACCACAGCAACAAAGCTGCGTATCAGGTTCCAGTCAGTCTGGCTGGGATCAAAAGTGAGCTTAGACATGGGATTCCTTGATGGCGATAGTCATAGAGGTATGCAAATTTGAATAATATCTATCCACGCATGTCGATTGTAAATGCATAGCCTGTGCATGAAAATACTTTCATCAGCCAATTTGCTGACAGACATAAAAAGGAATTCCCTATGAATCTTGCAAGCAAAGTGAGCAATGTCCAACTACCCTCAGTCCTGGTGCTGGGTGCGAAAGGCCGTCTGGGCCAGGCTGCTGTCGAGGCCTTTGCTAATGCAGGCTGGCGCGTGATCGCCCAGGCACGTACAGCCAGCCATGACAGGCCGGGGCGCAATATTGAATTCCTGCAATGCGATGTACTTGATACTGCCCGCATACTGGCTGCCGTGCCCAGGGTGGATGTGGTGATACATGCAGTCAATCCCGACTACACCCGCTGGGATACGCTATTACCCCCAACGACGGAAGCGGTCATACGCATCGCTACCGTCAGCCAGGCCTTGTTGATGGTGCCCGGCAATGTGTATAACTTTGGTGCTGATTTACCGGCAGTGCTGGCAGAAGACACGCCCTTTGTCGCCAATACCCCCAGGGCGGCGCAACGCATCGCCATGGAAGCAAGTCTACAGGCCGCCACCCGGCAAGGCTTGCGCTGCGTGATTTTGCGCGCCGGTGATTTTATCGGCGGGACAGGCACCTGGCTGGATATGGCGATCACCAAATCACTCACCAAAGGCGTGGTCACTCATATGGGGCCAGATGATATGCCACATGCCTGGGCCTACCTGCCCGACCTGGCCAGGACATTTGTACGCGTTGCTGAGCAACGTCAGCGTCTGCCTGCATTTGAGGTCATGCATTACCCCGGTATCACAGCCACCGGCAAGGATGTGCATATCGCACTCGAACAATTGAGTGGTCGCACATTGAAAGCCAAGCCTATGCCGTGGTTGCTGATGCAGGGCATAAGCTGGTTTTCGCCCATGCTGCGTGCGGTCATCAAAATGCGTTATCTGTGGCAGCGTCCGCATCAATTGCATGGGAATAAACTGGAGCATTTACTAGGCAAGATATCCACCAGCAGCTTGCCAGATGCCTTGCATGGCTATGTGCATAAGTCGCCTACCAGCAATTGATATTGCGCTGGCTTATACTGTGTTCATCTATTTAGTGGAGATGGTATGAGCAAGCAAAATTTCTTTTGGCAGATACAGGCTGGTGAATTGCCGCCACCACCGGCAGCACAAACCCTGGGTATACGCTTTACACAGATAGATGCAGAAGCAGGCACGATAGAAACCGAGTTCCAGGCCAGGCTGGAATTTACCAATCCGGCTGGCAATATCCAGGGTGGTTTTCTGGCAGCCATGCTGGACGACAGCATGGGGCCAGCATTGGCAGCGACTCTGGCTGTTGGTGAATTTGCCCCTACCCTGAACCTGAATGTGTCTTACCATCGTGCCGCAAAAGTGGGGCTGATACAGGGTAAGGCACGCATAGTAAAGCGCGGCAAGGATATTTGCTTCCTGGCGGCTGAGTTATATCAGGATGCGCATTTGATCGCTAGTGCGACGGCCACAGCCATGGTGCGTAATATGGCTGTGCAGGCTTGATCTGCAAGAATTGCCATAGCGGAGTATATTCTAGCTTTCTTTGTTGCTCATCGTAGTCATGACTGAAACCAGCACCGTCATTATCGTTGGCAGTTCCAGAAGCACAGGTAATACTGCTGAACTGGCGATGGCCGTTGCCAGCAAACTCAAAGCCAGCGTCATCGATCTCAAGCAATATCAGATCGCCCCCTTTGATTATGAATTCAAAAACCGGGATGATGATTTCCTGGCACTCATGAAGCAGGCGCTGAGCTTTGAACGCATCATCTTCGCGACGCCCATGTATTGGTATGCCCCCAGCGCCACCATGAAAACTTTCATGGACAGGATTTCTGATTTACTGAAAATCGAAAAAGACCTGGGACGGCAATTACGCAGTAAGAAGGCTGCCTTGCTGGGAACGGGTTGTGATGCCGAGCCCGCTGCCTGCTTTGAGCAAGTGTTCCAGCTGACTTTTGCCTATCTGGGCATGGCTTATCAGGGCATGCTGTATGCGCATTGTGAAAATGAATTTATCCATGCCCAGCATTTACCGGCGATAGACAACTTTGCGGAGGCCTTGCATGCTCAATGAAACCCAAGTCTCAACTTATCTGCACAGACTGGCATATCTGGGCCCGCGTACTGCCAACCTGGCGACTTTGAACGCTTTGCATCATGCGCATTTGCAAAAAATTGCGTTTGAAAATCTCGATATCAGCCTGGGAAAAAAACTGGATTTATCGACGCATGCTTTGCTGGATAAATTATTGCAGCAAGGCCGCGGTGGTTTCTGCTATGAGTTGAACCAGGCCTTTGCACTCTTGCTGGAAGCCCTGGGATTTAACGTCAGCCGCTTGTCTGCCCGCGTACACAATGGCAAAGACTATGGGCCAGACTTTGATCACATGTTATTGCTGGTGCATGTGGATGGACAAGACTATCTGGCCGATGTGGGCTTTGGTGATTGCTTCCGTACACCTTTGCAATTAGGTGGTGAAGGCGTGCATGAACTGGGCCTGCATTATTATCTGGCAGCAGATGTGGAGCAGCATCACGTGCTCATGCAGGCCAGGGATGGCGGTGCCGGGCATGCGCAATACCGCTTCAGTTTGCAGGCGCATGCGATTAGCGATTTTTTTGAAATGTGTGAGTATCAACAGACTTCGCCTTTATCGCATTTCACGCAAAAATCGATTTGTTCCATCGCGACTTTGGCCGGGCGTGTCAGTATGTCGAATAACAAATGCATAGTCACGGATAGTCTCGGGCGGCATGTGCATACTATCCATGGTGAGGATGAATACAGGGCCTTGTTGCAGGAGTATTTTGGGATGAGATTGGCGGGAGATGTGGATGTAGGGAAGTTGTTGGTGAGGCAGGTATAGGAACTGTTTTCTTCGACTACTGACAATCTTCTTAACGTCATTCCTGCGTGCTTTTGGCAGGAATCCAGCGGCGTTTGTGGCATACTATAAGGTAAATTAAAATCAGATACATCATAATTGCATATCTGATTTTAATGTCTCTATGCGTTATTTGAGACTGCCGGCCGGGGGTAGCCCGGCAGCTACTCACCTTTTTTGCTTCGCCAAAAAAGGTAAGCGAAAAAAGGCGACCCAGGCGTAGCCGCCCCTGCGGGGTTCCCGTTTGTGCGGTACAAAAAATGGGAAGATCCGAAACTCGCTACGCTCAGACATCGGCTCTTCTTTTTCCATTTTCTGTACCGCACAAACGGCGTCTACACATGGGAACTGCAAACGTCAAAAACAACTACAACCCCAAAGTCACACCCAACAACATCATCAATCCAATTGCTGTTGATATTTTGTGATGCCGCAATCAATCAATAATCCGCATCCTGAATTGCCTGCCCTTGATATTGGTACGGCTCAGCCTGTCCACGGTTTTTTCTGCTACCTGTCTGTCTATGGCGACATAGGTGACAAATTCCGAAACATTGATTTTGCCTACCTGTTCTTTTTTCAAACCCAGGTCAGCCGTCAGCGCACCGAGCAGGTCGCCGGGGCGGAGTTTGTCTTTTTTGCCACCCATGATGCAGATGGTCATCATGGGGGCTTGCAAGTCTCTTTCCGGGCCGGCTTCGAGGGTGTGGATGTCGTCCCAGTTGACCGATACGCCCTGATATTCTTCTATCAGTTTGACCCACTTCTTTTCACCGGGGGTGGCCAGGCTCAGGGCCAGGCCTTTTTCACCAGCGCGACCGGTGCGGCCTATGCGGTGGATGTGGACCTCGGTGTCTTTCGATACATCGACATTGATGACGGCACCCAGGGTTTGTATGTCGAGGCCGCGGGCGGCGACGTCGGTGGCGACGAGGACGGAGCAGCTCTGGTTGGCGAAGCGTATCAAGACTTCATCGCGGTCGCGTTGTTCCAGGTCGCCATGCAGGGCCAGGGCGCTGATGCCCTGGGCGTGCAATTCTTCTGTCAGTTCGCGGCAATGGATCTTGGTATTGCAAAAAGCAATCGTGGAGGTCGGCTGATAATGATGCAGCAGGGTGGCGACGGCGGTATTGCGTCCTTCTGGTGTGACCAGGTAAAACATTTGTTCGATGTGATTGGCGGCATGCTGGGATTCGACCTTGATCTCCACCGGGTCGCGCAATAGTTGCTCGCTGGCCTGGCGTATATCGTCCGGGTAGGTGGCCGAGAACAGCAGGGTTTGCCTACGTGCTGGCGTGGCGGCGACGATGTCGTAGATATCGTCATAAAAGCCCATGTCGACCATGCGGTCGGCTTCATCCAGCACCAGTGTCTGTACGGTTTTCAGGTTGATGGTGTTACGGCTGATATGGTCGATCAGGCGACCAGGCGTACCGACCACGATGTGGGCACCATATTCGAGTGAGGCAATTTGTGGGCGCATGGCGGTGCCGCCGCACAGGGTGACGATTTTGACGTTGGGCATGGTCCTGGCCAGACGGCGTAATTCATTGGCGACCTGGTCTGCCAGTTCACGTGTAGGGCATATCACCAGAGCTTGTACGGCAAAATAAGTCGGATTGAGTTTGGCCAGTATGCCCAGCCCAAAGGCAGCGGTTTTGCCGCTGCCGGTCTTGGCCTGAGCGATCAAGTCTTGCTGTTGCAGGATGATGGGCAGGCTGGCTGCCTGTATGGCTGTCATTTCCTTGTAGCCCAGGCTGTCCAGATTGGCCAGCATGGGAGCGGATAGCGGCAGGTTATTGAAGGCGGTGGATTCTGACATGGATGTATTTCTGTATAGAGAGAGCGACAACAGGCCGCTTAAGGTATAAGCAGCCCGGCGGATATGTCGTCATTGTAGGTTAAGCTGCCACTGACGTGGCAGGCTTTACCTTGAGAATGGGGAAAACGGCGTGTTTAAGCAGGCCAGGCCAGATATTCTATGCCATTTTGTATAGAACCTATGACCAGTGCCTGGTTTTCGGCGCTTTCACAAAAACTGGCGAGGGCACCGGCAGCAGTGATTTTATGGGTATTGAGCTGGTCCAGCCAGTAATCAAAACCGGCTTTATCTGGTGTCCTGTGCAAGACATTCTGGTAAAAATTGTTGATCAGCGTGGTATTCGACGGTGCGCTGCCATATAGTTTCTGGAACTCGGGGGAGAGCATGAAACCTGCTGCCACCGTAGTCAGACTGGAACCATTATCCATGTCATTGATCCAGTAACCCAGGCCCTTCAAGTCGGGCTTGCGGTCAAAGGCAGCCTGGTAAAGTCGGTATGCCTGTCCAGCAATGCCACTGATATCGAGGGCGATGTTGTCATCGCTGAAATGCAGACGCTCTACACTGACTAGTGTATCTGTACCTTCGATACCAGTTTTAGCCTTGACGACCGCGGTGACGCCACTTGCCGTGATAATGTAATCGCCGTGCAAGCCACTGTAGTTGGCCGTATCCAGACCCAGGCCGCCGTCTATGGCGTCATTGCCACCGTTGCCGGTGAAACTATTATTGAGCTTGTTCCCTATCAAGCGATCGTCCCCGGCACCACCTATGGCGTTTTCTATATAGGCACCAAAGGCGATGCCCAGGTTGCCTATGCCGTCATAGGTTGGGACCGTGCCGCCGGTATACCCCTTGGGATTGGGTGCAGATATCATGCGGATATCAGAATAATTGCCAGGCGTGAGGTCTATCACACAGCCAAGGCTAAAGTTAGCGACAGATATCGTGTCGTTGCCACCAGCATCCCAGATAGTTTTAAAAAATGGGGTATTCGGATCAAAGGTGTAGGTATCGTTGCCTGTCTTGTAGCTGTTATTGGCACCATACAGATATTGCATGGCGGCGATATCGTAGACCATGGGTGTTTCCTGAACTACATCCTTGTAGGTAAACACGGGCTTGTTATTGCTGTCATAGCTGATGGTACGGAATAAATCATTGACTACACTGGTATACGACATGATGGTATTTTGCCTGGTATCGAGAGAAGCAGGCAAAGTCGTCCCTTCATCGTCAAAAGGATGTTTCAAACCCAGGGCATGGCCAATTTCATGCATCAGTGACATGAAATTATAAGAGCCTGTACTCCAGTCTTTATTGGTAGCTCCTGAGCTTTCTGTCGAAATCCAGATATCACCACCGTCAGGATAGCTTTTGTTCGGTTGGTATGCCCAGCCCCAGGCTTTTTTATTCGTTGATGTTATATCAACTGCCGAAGTCCAGGCGATGCGGATATCCCCAGCACTGCTGATATTGTCAGCCACTGGTACGAAATTCAGGTTGGCGACGTTGGCCCAGGCCTGGAAGGCCTTGCTGGCAGAAAGCTGTTGTTCTGTAGTCAGGGCAAAATGGGACGTGGCTTTTTGTTCTTCCAGCTTGGAATACTTGCCGGTAGAAGTGAAACCGTAAAAATAAGAATCCCCGCTCGTCCAGGGGAAGCTATATGAAATGGTCGCGCCTGTGGATAAGTCGCCACCCCATTTGATGGCATGCAAGATGGCATCAATAATGAGCTGGCCAGACAGAGGCACGTTCGTGGCGGGTGAGGCAGAATTAGGCGTAGGCATGGCGATGTAAGGTAAATGCGATTAATGCACATCTCAGCATAGGTGCATGCCAAGGATTGAAAGTCTTATTTTAGCGGGTATTCATCAGTTTTGATGGTCTCCTTGATAATAAAGGCAGGCTGGTAATAATGCGATAAGCGCATTAAGCTAGAAGGCATTCTTCCGTTCGCTCGGGATCATTACTGAATATTTCAGGAGACCTGCCATGATGCTTGCTGCCATAGTCTTGCTTTTGCTAATCGCTTTTATATTGTTTGTCGCCACCCGGCCAGATGATTTTCGTATTGAGCGTTCCCTGATCTTGCAGGCCAGGCCGGAACAGATTTTCCCCCTGATTAACGACTTTCATGAATGGGAAGCCTGGTCGCCATGGGAAAAAGCTGATCCTGCTGTGCAGCGCATCTATAGCGGTGCGGCACAGGGGCAGGGAGCCATCTATGCCTGGAAGGGTAATAAAGACCTTGGCGAAGGCAAGATGGAAATCCTCGAAACCCGCCCTCATGATTACCTGCGTCTGCAAATCAATTTTTTCAAGCCATTTACTGCGCAAAATACCATCGAGTTCCGTCTTGAAGAAAAAGAGGGTCACACTGTCGTCAGTCATGCCATGTTTGGCCCCAGCAATTTCATGTCCAAGCTCATGAGCTTGTTCTTCAGCATGGATAAAATGGTGGGTAGTAAATTCGATGAAGGCTTGCATAGCCTGAAAAACATCGTGGAGAAAATCTGAGCTGGTTGATCAGCCTGTAGAAAGGATTGCACATGGCAAGACAGCGAAAATTCTATGCCTGGCTATGCCAGCACAGTATCACCAGCTTTCTGATATTGACTCTGAGCTTCGTGGTATTTGGCAAACTGTCTTTTGATATCGTCCATCTGTTCACTGCCAATGCAGAATACCTGCTTGATAATGGCTGGATAGGTTTGGTGGAAGGTGGCTTGCAGCAATTGCTGGAATTGATACTGAGCGCCTGTGCTGCCATGGCTGCATATATGCTCTTTAAATTATGTGAACAGGCGCTGCTGGAAAGGCTGCGTCACCGTGCTGACTAAACAAATCCCCAAAAAACAAAACACAGCAAGAACTATCATGCGACAACACTGAGGCCTGGCTATTCTGCAGTCTGTCAGGGAGAAATGATTGAGCGAATCTAATTATCAAACGCGCATGCTTCGAGTAGTCAGGTATATCGACAGCCATCTGGATCAAGATCTGTCGGTGGAGCGTTTAAGTGAAGTCGCGACTTTTTCAAAATACCATTTTCACCGGCAGTTTTCTGAATACTTTGGTATAGCGGCATTTCGTTATGTGCAGCTATTGAGACTAAAAAAAGCCATGTATGAACTGGCATTTCGCAGCCATAAACAGGTCATCGATATTGCTCTGGATAATGGCTATGAAAGCAGTGAAGCTTTTTCCCGCGCTTTTAAAAAAAGCCTGGGGCTCAGTCCGGCTCAATTCAGAAAACAGCCACAATGGCATGCCTGGCAGAACAGCAATCTGACCATAGACCACATGAGAGAACAGTATATGCCTGCTACCTATCAAATCGCCGACGTGCGTATCACGGACTTTCCCGAAACCCGTATTGCTGTGCTTGAGCATCGCGGTGCCCCCGCTTTGCTGCCCAACAGCATCCAGCAATTCATCGCCTGGCGCAAACTCAACAAACTGCCGCCCAGCGTCAGTGCGACTTTTAATCTCATCTACGATGATCCTGAACAGACACCAGCTGAAGAATATCGCTTTGATCTGGCTGCTGCAGTAGCCGCGCCAGTGGCAGATAATCAGCATGGTATCGTCAACAAGATCATTCCCGCCGGCGCATGTGCAGTGCTAAGGCATACTGGCAGTGACGCGCAGCTGGGCAATGTCGTGCGTTTTTTGTATAACAACTGGTTGCCACAAAGTGAGCGTAATTTACGGGATTTTCCTTTGTTTTTTCAACGTATCAGTTTCTTCCCGGATGTGCCTGAACACTTGATAGTGACCGACGTATTTCTACCATTGCAAAAATAAAGTTACAGATCAAGTACCAGTTCGCCAGCTTGCGCACGTGAGACACAGATGCAGATGCGATTTTTTTGCTCTGCTTCTGTCAATACGGCATCCCTGTGCTGTGCCTGCCCGCCCAGCAGTTTCACGGCACAAGTACCGCAATTCCCGGTTTCGCATTCTGCATCTGCAGCCACACCATGGGCGCGCACTGCCTGCAAGACACTTTGATCTGCACGGACCATGATGACTTTTTTACTGCGCACCAGTTCCACCCGGATTTCTTCATCATCTGCTGACTTTTGTGCCGCAAATCTTTCATAGCGTATTCTTTGCTTATCTATGCCCAATGCTGCGGCGCTACTCAGCACGGCAGCGATCATGCTGGCAGGGCCGCAGACATAGATCAGACTATCCTTGCTGGCTGCTACCATGATCTGGCGGATATCCAGTCGCTGGTCCTGGTCCGCCGCGTACAGATGCAGGGATGCACCCAGTTGCTCCTGCAATTCCTTACGATATGCCATGGCCTGGAGTTGGCGGCCAGCGTAATGCAATGCGTACGGTCGCCCCTGGGCTTGCAAGCCCTCTGCCATCGGCTTGATGGCCGTGATACCTATGCCACCGGCAATCAGTATGGCTGGTGCCGCATGGGCATGCAGTTCGAAGTCATTGCGCGGCAGATCGCAATGCAGATGCATGCCAAGTTCATACAAACTATGGACCGCCATGGAGCCACCGCGCCCTTCAGGCTCTGCCAGTACGGCAATTTCATACACATCCGGCTTGCCAGCGGCGGAGCTGATGGAGTATTGACGGCTACCAGCTTGCCCATCTGCCAGTAAGACGGGCACACGCAAATGCGCACCGGCAGTCACGACAGGCAAGTCTTTACCCGCCGGATCGCGCAATTCATAGGCACGTATGCGCGGGCTCAACTGGCGCACGCCAGTGATGACCAGTTCCAGGGGACCGTGGCCAAGACGGCTGAGTTTTACTGGTGCAGGCTGTTGCTTTAATTGTTCTTCGAGCTGACGGTTTTCTGTCAGCAGGCTGGCCAGCATGGCTTGCACTTCTTTATCCGTGAACCGGGGTGTGATATGTTGTGGGCAATTCCATTCTATGGCCTCTACCGTGATCACCACGGCACGCTCAACACGAGCGCGGTAGCTGGACATTTCCAGTCTGGCGATCAAACGGGGATCTTCACTTTCATGGACGATCCTGGCCCGGCCCCAGATTTTCAGACGGCGGCGGTTGGCATAATCCATGAGTATTAAAGAGATCTTGTCGTCGGCGAACAGATTGCCTACGCTCAGGTATTGGGCATTGCCGGAAAAATCGGCATAGCCTATGGTTTTTGCATCGAGAATTTTGAGAAAACCGGCTGGGCCACCACGGTGTTGCACATAGGGCCAGCCGTTTTGCGAAATCGTTGCCTGGTAAAAGCTGTCACGAGCAGCGATGAATTCCATGTCCTGCTTGAGCAAATGATCACGCTTCTCTTCCACCAGTTCAAAGCCACGATTGGCGTCACGGCTGCCATACAGGCTTTGTGCAGCTTTCACGCTGGCGGTAAAACTGATATCGGCGAATGCGCGTGACATGATGACTTCCTTGCTGTTACGGGACGAGAGTGTTACTGGAATCAGAGACTGACTTTAGGGAAGTCGATGTCCAGACGGCTGGCCTTGCCCAGCATATTCGTCAGGATATTCATACCTACATGGGTGATGACTTCAACGATATCGGCATCGCTATAACCCGTGTCACGCATTTCCAGAATTTCTGCTGTCGTGACTTCGCCACCATGCTCGACCAGAGAGCGGGCAAATTTGACGGCAACGGCTGCTTTGGCATCCTGGCTGCTGCCAGCGCGATTGGCCGCCATTTCTTCATTGTCCAAACCAGTACCGCGACCGATGGCGGTATGGGCAGATACGCAATATTCACAGGAATTTTTTTGTGCTACAGCCAGGGCGATGCGTTCGCGGGTTTGCGGGTCAAGGCTGCCCTCACCGGCGATACCATGCAAACCCAAAAAAGCGCGCAGGGCAGCAGGTGAATTGGCGAAGGCTTTCAAAAAATTGGGAACCATGCCCAGTTTTGTTTGTATTGCTTCCAGCAAGGCCAGTTGTTCAGCATTGGCAGTTTCTTTAGTGACGAGATTGATGCGGCTCATGATTTTTCCATTCAAAGTAGGCTTGTAGCAAGTGCGATAGAGGTGCAAGTGCATGGACTATATTTTGTGCCTTCCTTGAAAATATAGGAATAGACTAATTTATCAATTTATTATTTCATTAATTGGAATAATGGAGAAAATCATACAGAGCAATGGAAAAATACAGGAACTAATTAAACTGGGATATGTCTCTATTTACGCCTAATTTTCGTTATTTCATGCTAATTAATTAATGTGAGTGTTTTTAAAAATTGAAAAATCTTCACCGGCCTTACTATTCTGGCTGTTTACAGGTGGCCGGCGCAGCTATACTGCCGCCCATGATTCATACTCATGTCATCAGAATTTAATTTGGAGTGTATTTTGTTGAAGACCCTTGCTGTTCCGCTGGCCCTGGCTGGCGTTTTTTCATCTGCGTATGCTGACGAAGGCCAGTGGCAACCTTATCAGTTGCCACAACTCAAATCTGAATTGAAACGCATAGGCATCAATGTGCCGGCAGAAAAATTGGCAGATTTGAACAAACACCCTATGTCAGCCATGGTGTCACTGGGTGGATGTTCGGCTTCTTTCGTATCGAATACTGGCCTGGCGGTGACCAATCATCATTGCGCCTATGGGGCGATACAAAAAAACTCGACGGCAGAAAAAAACTATATTGCCAATGGTTTTCTGGCCAGGACCATGGCAGAAGAATTGCCAGCTGGACCCGATACTCGCATGTATATCACGGACAAGGTGGAAAACGTCACGGCGCAAGTCACGCAAGGCTTGACTGCCGCCATGTCTGGCCGCGCCAGAACCGAGCATGTGGAAAACCGTATCAAGGCCCTCATCGCAGAATGTGAACAGGACAAGGCTTATCGTTGCTCCGTACCTGGCTTTCACCGTGGCCTCGAGTATTACCGCATACGTCAGTTGACCATACGTGATGTGCGCCTGGTGTATGCGCCGTCAGACAAGATAGGCAATTTTGGTGGTGACGTCGATAATTTTGAATGGCCGCGCCATACCGGTGATTACTCCTTCCTGCGCGCCTATGTAGGCAAGGATGGCCGTCCTGCCGACCCTGCTGCCGACAATGTGCCGTATCAGTCCAAAGACTTTTTGGTGGTATCTGCACAGGGCTTGAAAAATGGCGATCCCATCTTGCTGGCAGGTTATCCTGGCCGCACCAGCCGCTATAAATTACCGGCAGAAATACGCTTTGCGCGCGATGTTATTTTCCCAACCAAAGTGGCCGAGTCCAAGGCTGACCTGGCAGTGATTGCTGCCGCAACGCAGGGCAATGCTGCTGCTGGCGTACGCTATGCAAACGTGGTCAAGGGCATCAATAATGGTTTGAAAAAAACTGAAGGCTTGCTGGACGGTTTTGCCCGTAAAGATATCGCTGCCATCAAGGATGGTCAGGATGCTGAGTTCAGGCTGTGGTTTGCCCAGCATGGCAGCAACAAGAATTTGCTGAAAGAACTGGATGACCTGATTGCTGCCGACATGGCCATGTCGGACGAAGAATTCGCCTGGAACGTCGCCAATACCAGTGAACTTCTGAAGAGTGCACGCACGCTGTATCGCCTGGCGATCGAAAGCGAAAAACCGGATGCAGAACGCTATACTGGCTATCAGCAAAGGGATATGACTATCATTGCCGGCAGACTCAGCCGCCTGGAGCAATCCTATTTACCGAATGTGGATCAGGCCAGGTTTACTGCTGCTTTGCAAAGATATAATCAATTGCCAGCCAAGACACATCCGCAAGGTCTGGACGTGTTGTTACCCACACCGGAAAGTGTCGTCAGTCTGTATCAGCAGAGTACGATGGGCGAAACCGCCAAACGCCTGTCCTGGATGGGCAAGGACCGCAAGGCTTTCGAACAATCGGATGATGCCTTTATCCGTCTGGCTGTGAAATTGCATGACACCGGTATGTCGCTGGAAAACCGCCGCAAGGAGCTGGATGGCAATCTTGAACGTGTCATTCCCCAGTACATGCAAGCCGTCATCGAGTGGAAAAAATCCCAGGGCAAACCAGTGTATGCTGACGCCAATTCCACCCTGCGCGTGACGTATGGCACGGTAGCCCCGTATTCACCACGTGATGGTATCAGCAAGGGGCCGTTCACCACTGTTGAAGGCATAGCCGAGAAACACACAGGCAAGTCACCCTTCAATATGCAAGAGAGTTTGCTGGCTGCGGTGAAGGAAAAACGTTATGGCGTTTTCAAGGATAATGTCTTGCAGACTGTACCTGTCAATTTCCTGTCCAGTGCCGATACCACGGGTGGTAATTCCGGTTCTGCGGTCTTGAATAAAAATGGCGAACTGGTGGGTTTGAATTTTGATTCCACCTATGAATCCATCACCAAGGATTGGTATTTCGATAGCGCCATCACGCGCGCCATTCATGTCGATATACGTTATATGTTATGGGTCATGAAAGAAGTCGATCATGCTGATAATCTCTTGAAAGAAATGACTATCAAGTATCCCGGCAAATAAGGCTGGCAGTTAGGATGAGAGGGGCTGAATTTATTCAGCCCTTTTTTATTTTCGACAAATTTGTAGCAGCAATTCGTACGTCACTATCGCAGCAAAAAATCAAACAATTTAATTTCTGCAAGTGATTCTGATACGCTCGGAATCGACCTGTTTTTCTCGTTTGTGTTGCATGCAGGATACAGCTGCCTGATCAACTCCTGGATCAGGCTGCCCTAGGTATGATGAATATCAGTTTCCACTTTATCCTTGTTGAGCTTGGCTCTGACTTTCAAGGGCAGGTGGATGATAATGCAGGCACCTGCACCTGATGGGCTTTCTACTTTAATACTGCCTTCCAAAGTACCTGTTACCAGGTTGTAGACGATATTCATTCCCAGTCCCGAGCCACCCTGTCCCAGTTTGGTGGTAAAAAACGGATCAAAGATACGGCTCAGGTGCTCAGGGGCGATACCCAGGCCGTCGTCAGTGAAAATCAATTCCAGTTCTTCATTGGATAAGCGTCGACTGCGCAGCTGCATGGTGCCCCCTGCCCGGCCTTCAAAACCATGGACGATGGCATTGCTGACCAGGTTGGTGATGACCTGGGCCAGGGCACCAGGATAACTATCCATGTTGAGCCCGGCTTCCAGATCCAGATGGAGTTGATGCTGTTTGACGAACATGGGTTCTATCGTCACGACCAGCTCTTGCAATACTTGCTGCAAATCGAAACAGCGTCTGCGGTCACTGGACTGGTCTGCTGCCACCTGCTTGAAACTGGCGACCAGGGTGGCGGCTCTTTCCAGGTTGCGGATGACGATGAACCCACCTTTATGGATGAGTTCAGCCGTAGAATTCAGTATGGAACGACGCGGGCGCTCACTTTTCAATTCTTCCAGCAAATTGTCTGTGTAGGCTTGCACGCTGCTGGAAGCAGTCAGGCTGTTTCCTATAGGCGTATTCAATTCATGGGCGACGCCTGCAACCAGCATGCCCAGTGCGGCCATTTTTTCCGTGCGCACCAGTTCGCTTTGCATGGCAGTGATGGAACTCAGCGCTTCCCGCAAATTCGCGGTACGGTCGGCGACACGTTGTTCCAGCTCTTCATTGAGCTGGCGAATTTCGCTTTCGACTTCGCGTTGCCGACTGATATCAATGGGCGAAAAAATCACTACTTTTTGTCCCTCGGATTCCAGCATGCGCGCCGATAGCAAGCAGGTAATGATCTTGCCATTCTTATGCTGAAGCGAGGCTTCATAATTGTCGACAAAAGCTTGTGACTGCAATTGCTGCAGATAGGGGGCACGTGCCTGAGGGTCTTTCCACAGCGCGAGCTGTACCGGGGTCTTGCCCAGGAACTCCAGACGGCTATAACCGAATTGCAGGAGCAGGGCGTTATTGACTTCCATCAGCACATCATCGCCGACGGCCATCAGGGCTAGCGGTACTGGCGAGCTTTGGAACAAGTCCACGAAGCGGCTCTCACTGGCTCGCAGCTTGTTTTCCGAACGTTGTAATTTATCCATATGCAAGACCAGGTACCAGGTCAGCAGTAAGTGAAAGACGATGAATACGCCGGAAAAAAACAGTCTGTCCCAGGTACGGGCCTGCCAATTGACCAAGACCTTATCCAGTTCACGTCCAAACAAAGTGGTGACTGGAAAACCATTGACCTTGCGATAAGCATATTGATACAGATGTTGTTTACTCTCATCCAGGTAGGCTTCAAATGCACCTTCCACTGCAGAAGCTTGCAAGGCCTGCAAAACCGGTGCCGGTAATTTATTTTGCTTGAATTCGCGCCCGGCAGAGGCCGAGCTGACGATCACCAGCCCCTGGTCAGACACCAGTTGCACCAGTGCCTGGCTATCCTTGGCCACCCTGTCATATACCGTATTGAAATAACTTAAGGACACTTCAGTGCTGATCAGGCCGACATGGCGAGCATGGCGATCATACAGATTGCGTGCCAGAGGCAGCACCAGCTCCGCATCAATGAAGCGCTGCAAGGGAGAGCCTATCGTTACAAACTGATATTGCGGGCGCTGTAGCAACCATGCCATGTAATCCCTTTCCTCGGTATTGAAGACATAGGAAGGGAAATCCATAGTGCTGACCCAGCGTTCGCCCTGGCGGTTGGCGAATTGCAAGGCACCGGCAGAGCGGCTGTTTTTCAGGGTTTCTTCTATTACATCATGGATGGCGGCATCATCACTTGCTTTTTCCTGACTGATGGCTTGTACGCCATTGGCGACCGTATCAAGCCGGATCGAAGCGGTAGCCAATTGTTGCTGTGCATGTTCTTCCAGCAAACGCACGGCAACCAGTCCATTTTCTCGCTCAGATGCCAAAGTGATGCGGCGATCTTCAAAGATGGCCCAGGCAGTCTGCAACAAGATGGCGATGGAAGTTAATCCTACGAAGAAGAGCAGTACGGTGCGTGGATTTCCCAACTGCCGCCAGCGCATCACCGGGCCCATTCCTTGGGCATGCCGCAACCAAAAAACAAATCGCCAGCACGTTCTATATAAGATGTTTTCAATTCCACGAATTTGCCACGGGTGGCGCTAGGCCATTTGTAATCTACCCAGCCTTTGCCGCTCTTGCTATTGGCGACATCAAGGAAGCGTTTGATAATATAAATACCATCGGGGTCCCGCATATCCAGCAAGTTCTTTCCTACCAGAGCGGGGAACACGGTATTGGCCTGGGTGATGCCATCACCTTTCAAATTAAAGGCAAACAGATACAATTCACCGTCTACCAGCACGCCCTTGGGATTATTGATTTCCGCTAATGTGCGTTCACGACCGTACTGGTTTTGAAAAGCGATGGCTTTCTGGACCAGGGCAATGACTTCATCAGGACGCCTGATCTTGCGTTCGGCCCTTGAATCTGCCATGACGCTGCTCAAGAGCAGGGCAACGAGCAAGCTGACAAGAAATTTCCACACTAACCTCTCCCTGGCATGAAGCTGGTCGTACAGAACAAGTTTGGATACTGCGAGAGGCCAAGGGAGAGGCTGTTGCCTTCCCTTTGGCAAGGATGAATCTGCGGGTAAGCTGGTATTCCTTATTTGTAAATACCGCAGCCTATCCAGATATCGCCCACGCGTTCTATATATGATTTTTTCGCCTCCAGCGCCTTGGTGATGGAATTGGGCCATTTATAACTGACCCAACCCTTGCCTTCAGGGCTGACGGCTATCTTGTTGGCCTCACGTATCAAATAGACACCGTCTACATCTTTCATATCCAGCAATTGCTTGCCTATCATTTTCTGGTTTTGTCCATGTGCCAGCACGATGCCATCACCGTTTGCACCATAGACAAAAAAGTACAATTCACCTTTGACGAACTCCCCATTCGGATCGCTGAAGGCAGCCAGGGCTTTTTCCTTGCCGTTTTTTTTGTAGTATTCCACACCTTTTTTAACAAAGGCAACGGCCTGTTCTTCCGTTGCCTTTTCATTGGCATAAGCGCTGCTACCAGCAACCATGGCAAACAACACCATCATCAACTTAATCAATAAACTTTTCATCGTCTACCTCCATGTTGTCAAATGAGCAGGCGTGGCTGTATTTGCCATCGCTACTACGCTTACAATCTAGATGACATGAACAAGTTTTCCTATAGAAATTTTGAAAAGAAATGTCATTTCATTTTTTCGGATGATGAAGTGGAAATTAAACAGTGTGGATTTTACTTGCTGGGCGGGCGAGTGGGCGCCTGTGCAAATTGCCGGCAATCTGCAGTCAGTTGCAGCCAGCTTAACTGGTTTTCACAAAACAGGGCCAGGTGGGGAGTCAAGTCCTGGTGTGCGTCGACAGTACCCAGATAGAGCATGGCCAGGCCTGCATATTTTTCTGTATTGGCATTAAACAGGGGTGTGCCACACTCGCCACAAAAATGACGTTTTGTATGAGCTGTGACGGCATAGGTTTTCAATGCATCCTGACCCTGGGTAAAGACCAGTTCAGCAGCCTTGACGACGACATAGGAGGACATTGCCGCTCCTGTCATGCGACGACACATGCCGCAGTGGCAAGTCACGACTTGCAGGGGCGCTGCAGGGTAATGATAGCTGATGTTCCCGCAACTGCAGCGGCCGGATATTGTTTGCATAAGCGCTTTCGTCAGTAGATGTAGCGAGTGATGAAGACGGATAATCAGGCATCTTCCCATTCCGGGTTTTTGCCATGCGCCCAGAGAGCGGGCGGCACATAATTTTTTGCCCATGCTGCGATGTGCTCGGCTGGCATGGGGCGGGCAATGCCATAGCCCTGGGCCAGATCGCAACCCAGGCGCATCAGCGCCACGCCGTGTTCTGCGGATTCTACACCTTCTGCAATGACACTGCGCTTGAAGGCATTTGCCAGGCCGATGATGGCGCTGATGACCGCCAGGTCATCCTTGTCTTCCAGCATGTCACGCACAAAACTCTGGTCAATTTTCAGGGTATTGGCTGGCAGTCGTTTCAGGTAAGACAGCGAAGAATAACCTGTGCCAAAATCATCCAGGGCAAAACTGACACCGATTTGCTGACATGCCAGCATGACTTCGCGCACATGCTGGATGTCTTGTATGGCGGCAGATTCCAGTATCTCTATTTCCAGTTTTTCTGGCGCGACATCAGGGTAAGCCGCGAGTACTTCGCGCAAGCGTGCGACGAAATCCTTGCACTGGAAATGGCGGGCGGCAATGTTGACGCTGATGACCCAGTCTGCATGCGATGCATTCCACGCGCGCAATTGTGTCATGGCCTGATGCAAGACCCAGTCACCCACATCGATAATTAAATCCGTATGTTCTATCAGCGGTAAAAAATGTAAAGGGCCGACGATGCCCTGCTCTGGATGTTGCCAGCGCAATAGCGCCTCCATGCCAGTGATACGAGCTTGGCGCATATTCACCTTGGGCTGGAAGTACAGACGCAATTCACCTTGTTGTAAAGCCTGGCGTATGCGGGTGCGCTGATTGTGATGGGTGCGTAATTGCTGGTCTTGCTCGGCATCAAATAAATGAAACTGATTACGGCCATTCAATTTCGCCTGGTACATGGCCTGGTCGGCACAGCGTAACAGGGTATCGGCATTGACATCGTCGCGCGGATAAATCGCCACGCCTATGCTGGCGGTGAGGCTGATGCTGTGCTGCTCTATTTGATAAGGCTGCGCCAGTTCTGCCAGGAGCAAGGCCAGGTTTAATTCCACACCTGCGACATTCTGCTGGTTTTGCAGCAACACCACAAATTCATCGCCACCCAGGCGCGCCACGTGGTGCTCACTGGCAGTGCTGCTTTCCAGGCGGCGGGCTACTTGTTGCAATAATTTGTTGGCGAATTCCTGGCCATGATTTTGATTGATGGCTTGAAAATGATCGAGATCCAGCAGGCAAACCGCCAGCCATTTTTTCTGAGTACGGGCAGTTTGTATCGCCGTGCTGAAACGCTCATTCAGGGTCGCGCGGTTTTCCAGTCCGGTCAGGACATCATGACCCGCCTGCCAGCTCAGTTGCTGCATGAGCTGCTGCTTTTCGCTGACATCGCGAAACACCAGCACACAACCCATGACCTTGCCATTTTTCTGACGTATCGGTGCTGCCGTATAGTCGACCGTAAAGCGTTGTCCACCCCGTGCATGCAGGCTTTGATTATTTGCTTGCAAGATATCGCCGCTCAGACAAATTTTTTGTAAAAATCCTGCCAATTGCTGACGCTGAAGTTCGTCACCCAGAGAAAATACTTCTGTCAGCGCATGTGCTTGTGCTTCCTTGCGGCTCCAGCCACAAATCTGCTGCGCCACCTTGTTGAGCATCAGTATGCGTCCGTGGACATCAGTACTGATAACAGCATCGCCTATCGATGCCAGCGTGGTTTCCACTCTCTCGTTTTCTGCTGCCAGCGTGGCCTGTGCCTGATTGCGTTCGCTGATATCTATCAGTGCTCCTATACTGCCCGTGGTTTGCCCCTGAACATTGGTGAAGCTGGCCTGGTAGTAAATCACGTCCAGAATTTCCCCGCCTGCCTGTATCTGCATTTCCATGACCAGCTTGTCATGGCCTGTGTCTGGTGTGGGCTTCTTGCTGGCGTGCAGGGCCAGCACTGGCATGGGACGACCTACTACATCGACAGCACTCAATGCAAACAATTCTTCCCAGGCGCGATTGATGCGCTGGCAGATGCCATGCTGGTCCTGGAAAAAAATCGGGATGGGCAAGGCATGTAGCAATTGCCAGGTGAAGTGCAGTTGCTCACTATTGGCCCGCTGGCTGCGCTGTAACGTCAGCAGCAAGGCTTGCACTTCGGTCGCCATACTATTAAAGGTCAGGGCCAGGGCGCGTGCCTCGGCTGTCCCCGTAACGGCCATGCGTATCGCATGCTGGCCTTTCTTGAATTTGTCACTGGCTTCAGCCAGTTTATGCAAACTGCGGGCGTTAGCGCGCAGTATCAGCCCCAGCAAAAAATAAATCGTGAAAATGATGCTGACAGAAATTTTTGCCTGGCCCGTGACTTTTTGCCAGATATGCAGACTATCATTATCTGCCCTGGCGTCCAGACGCAAGCGCGCCATCTCCCCATCCGCCAGCCTGACCTCGGTGACTACGCTCTCTGCTGGCAAAGACAGGAGCCTGACAAACCATGCTGGCGCAGCAGCAGGAAGTAGCTCATTTTGCTGCTGGATTTCTTGTTGCTGGTAGTGCCAGCTGATGCGCCAGATGGCTGGGCTGGAGGCGACTTCCTGGGCTAGCAAATTGCGTATGGCCAGCGTATTGGTTTGCGCAGACAAGCTGTTCAGTGCCGGGATCAGGTAATGTGCGCTGTGGCGCAATTCTGTGCTCAGTCTTTGCCGGGCATCCCTGACTTCGCCATCTATCAGCAGATAGTAACGCAGGCCGCTGACAATCAGGATCAATACAAAGATGGGTATGAATAAACGGGTATACACGCCTCGCTGTTGCCATCGCTGTAAAAAATCTTGTAGTTTTTGCACAAATTCGACGACTTCCAGTGATAAAGACGGTTTGCTTGAGTATGCGGGCGGGCCAGGAGTGGCGGCAATTTTAACCTGAAGATGAATATTGTCACATTGAAAAAAATTGATACTCAGCAAATGAGCGGCAACAAGCCTGCAGGCAAGCATGGAATATAATGTAGTACTCCGTTTGAGCATATTATCTGGATAGCAAACTCATCATGAAACTCTATCGTTACCTGACCGGCCCGGATGACAAGGCTTTTTGCCTGCGTGTGACTGCAGCCCTGAACCAGGGCTGGAACCTGTATGGCGGGCCTACCCTCAGTTTTAATGGGCAGCAAACCATCGCTGGCCAAGCCATCATCAAGGAAGTGGATGGCGAGTTTACCCCAGACCTGGATTTGTCCAGCCTCTAGGCTGGAACAGGTTAATACGGTAACGGCTGATGCAAGAAAAACACAAAAATTTCCCTTCAGGGCTGGAAGCTTTTTTCCTCATCGTCTTCTTGCTGGGCATAGAGTTCATCATTGCTATCCTGGTCCATGACACCAAGTCCTGGACTGGCGTGGGGGCGGAAGACATCGATGGTGTCATTGCGGTCTTGTCGAATGCTGTCTTGTTCTCGGCCATATTGCACTACAAGGGCTTGAGCTATACAGAGTTGTTTCATTCCTCTGCGGGTAAATCCAAAAGCAGTATTTTTCTCTTGATCTTGCCTATATTATTGTTGCTGCCAGGACTGGACATGTTGCTGGTTTTTTTGGGGACCTTGCTGGAAGCATGGCAACCCGTGCCAGCTGGTCAGCAAAGAATGTTTGATGAGATGATGAACAATGGGGTGCACTCCATCATCACGGCCTGCCTGGTCGCGCCCGTATTGGAAGAAATGCTGTTCCGTGGCATTATCCTGCGCAGTTTTTTACATCTGTATTCCCGCTGGGTAGCGATACTGGGTTCGGCCTGCCTGTTTGGCCTGGCGCATCTGAATATATACCAGTTTCTCTGTGCCACAATAGTAGGCGTGGTCTGTGCATGGCTGTATCAGAAGACCTTGTCCTTGTGGCCAGGTATCATCTTGCATGCGTGCTCAAACGGGGTGACGATCTATCTGTATAGAATCTCGGTGACGCGCGGGGTGAATCTCGCCTGGCAACCCAGCGCGGGCGTGTATGCCGCGATAATGCTGGCTGCTGGTCTGGGCATTTATTTTTTGCGACGCCTGCTGGCCAGTGAAAGCGATGTTGGCGTATAGATGCCGGTAAAAAAGGCGCTGAAAGAGTTTGCTCTCAGCGCCTTGCCCTACCACTATTTCAACTATTCAAAACTCAGCTTCAGGCTGGCTGCATTTCACGCTTCAGACGACGTGGCACTTCCCAATCCAGTTCAGTTTCACGCTTTTTTTCCAGTGCATCGATATGCTTGAGCTTTTTGCCTTCGACAAACTGACCAGACAAGAGCAGACGGGGTTTGCTGACGGCAGAGACCATGCCATGCGTAGCCCAGCGTGAGCGCGGCAGGCTGGTGGCAGCCAGGATGCCATAATCGGCACCGCAACTGATGCCTTTTTCGGCGACGATGGATTCGCCAGACTTGATGTATTTGGCAGCGTAGACGCTGCCCTTGGTGGCGATCCAGCGACCGCTATGGATTTCACCGCGCAGGCTGCTGACTTCACCAGTAGCGCGCAGATAACCCCAGCAACTGATATCGCCCTGGCTATGGATGCTGGCTACATCCAGGTTACCCTGGCATATCAGGTTGGCAGCAAACAGTGCGCCTTCGACCTGGATATCGGTTTCGCTGAACAGCTCGCCCTGGCAATTGCAATCGCCTGCAACATGGATGGCCGCTGCCGACAAATGGCCACCAACAAACTGGATTTCACCGACTTCCAGCACATCATCGAGTTGTACATTGCCATGGCAATCGAGGTCGGCGCAGGCCACATAACCGAGTGCCTGGATATCGCCAAAACCACCAAAGGCATCATGATGGTCATAGCGCGCCAGGATGGCGGGATGCACCAGGATATCCATATAGCTGCTGCCGTCGGCTGCCGGTTTGCGCTGATCCAGTTCCAGCATGCGTGCCATCCAGTCGGCACTGCAACCGGTTTTGATGAGGTATTCAACATCAATATTGCCACCCGCATCCAGTGCATGGCCTACATACAGGGATTGCACGCGTATATCGCCAGTGACCGTCAGCTTGCCCAGGCAAAACACTTCTTCAGCTTCTAAATCGCCATCAATGAGGCAGTCACCGCCGACGATGAACTGAGTGGCAATCACCGCATCACCCTGGATATGCACATCGCCGGTGCTGGAAAATTGCTTGCGTTTCAGACGCGCGGTTTGCACTGGTGCAGGCAAGTCCAGAGCTGCCAGGACAGGCTTCTTTGTTGCAGGAGTAATACGCTTGGTCATGGGAGCCTTGGAGTAATGAAAGGTAGACTAATTGAGGAAAGTAATGACAGAGCCGCATTATCCCTGAAATGCTGGCGGCTCAGCAATCCTTCTGCTGTTTTCCGCTTTGATCAGGATGGCAGGGCATCGAGTCGTCCGCTTTCGGCCAGTTCACGGATGATGCGTATGGTTTCCACATCGGCTTCCTGATAGGCTGATTTGCGGTATTCGTTATACATCCGGTTTTCTGCATCTTCTGCTTCGGCATGCCCGCTGTCATACAGGAAACGCACGAACAGCGCCTGTGGTTGCGGCTCTTCTATACGCATGCGCAAGGATGATTGGGGGATATCATTCTGGGCCGCCACATCGTAATGTACATGTTCGAGGTGGACAAAGCTGACGCGGTCAGTGATTTCCAGCGCACCGTACTTCAAGGTGCGTGTCATGCCGGCTTCATTGTGGTCCGTGATGCTGGCATCATCGAGGTAAGAGACAAACAGTTTCGGCATTTCTGCCCGCAAGACCAGGCCACGCCATAATTGTTCGCGGCTGATGACTTCGACCATGGGATTAGCGAAATCATTGATTTCAATTAAATGTTCAAATTTCATGGAGCACCTTTTTTCTGATGCCTGCAGTTTACTCTGCTTGCTGCTGCTTGTCTCAGCCTGCCCTGGCCTGCACCAAGCTGATCAAGCCTTGAGTATGGATTCAACCAGGGATAAGAATGCCTGATAGCGTATCGGTTTTGCCATATAGGCATCACAACCGGCGGCGCGGAAGCGGTCTTCATCACCGTTCATGGCAAAGGCAGTCAGGGCAACGATCTTGATATGGGTGGTTGCTGCATCAGTTTTTAGCTGACGGGTGGCGGTGATACCGTCTATGCCGGGTAATTGCATATCCATCAGTATCAGCTCGGGCAATTCATCGCGGGCAATTTGCAGGCCAGCTTCTGCATCTACGGCTTGCAGCACTTCATAGCCAGCATTTTGCAGCAAGAATGCCGCCAGCTTCATGTTGACAGGATTGTCTTCTATGATCAGTACACGAACCATCTCACTTACCCCTGCCTGTCATGGCACGTCTGACTTCGCCTATGAAGCGACCGTGATTGAAATCGGATTTTTCCATGACTTTTCTGACATCGCCATTTAAACGCATCCTGTCTTCTGCCGTAATCTGTTTGGCAGTCAGGACAATAATTGGAATACTTGCTGTGACTGTATCACTTTTAAGGGCTTCGACGACATCAAAACCATTGATTTCTGGCATCATCAAATCCAGTACGATAAGATCAGGCGTGTGTTGTCTTGCCATGTTGATACCATCCTGTCCACCCAGAGCCGCCACGGTATGATAACCCAGGGAGCCGAGCTGGGTTGTCACCAGACTAACTGCCTTGGGATCATCATCGACCACCAGGGCAGTTTTTTGTACCGCCGCCGGGTCATTGCAAAAACCCAGTACCGTCAGTGCGGTCGTCAGATTTTCCCTGGCGATGGGCTTTTGCATGACATGGGCAGCGCCCAGCGACAAGCCGCGACCACGGTCGGCCACGATAGAGATGATGACAACGGGCGTAGACGCAAACAGGGGATGTTGCTTGAAGCGCTCCAGGAATTCCCAGCCATCCATGCCGGGTAATAAAATATCCAGGGTAATCAGGTCAGGATGGGCTTCTTCAGCCATGCTGAGTGCGGCTTCAGCTGTCTTTGCACGCAGTATGTGAAAGCCTTCGCTCTCCAGTTGCACCCGCAAGACTTCTGCTGCCTGGTCATCGTCTTCTATGACTAGGGCCAGCAATTCTCCGTGCGCCAGGCTACTGCCAGAACTGGCAATGGCAGGAGACGTTGTTGCTGTAGCCGCCTGTACCGCGCTGTATTTGCCTGGCAGATTGGCAGTACGCCATGGCAGCAAGATAGTGAAAGTCGACCCCTTGCCAACGATACTGCTCATGCTGACACTGCCTTCATGCAATTCGACCATGCGCTTGACCATTGCCAGGCCCAGGCCTGTACCCTGGTACTTGCGTGACAGGCTATTGTCTATCTGGCTGAAAGGCTGGAAGAGCAAGCCTTGTGCGTCTTGTGGTATGCCTATGCCGCTGTCACTGATCATGATTTCCAGATAATGCTCAAAGCGCCCGCCAGCGATCTGGTGACCCTCAATGCGGCGCGCCGATAAATGCACACGGCCACCCTCGGGGGTAAATTTGACGGCATTTGACAAGAGGTTGTAGATGATTTGTTTGACCTTGATTTCATCGAGCCAGATGTGACCCAGATTCTCTTGAACTTTGGCTGAAACTTGCAGGCTTTGCGAGATAGCCTGTTCGCGTATGACTTGCAAACTGGCTTGCACCAGCGATGCTATATCGGTGGATTCCAGATTGATCTGCATCTTGCCCGCTTCTATCTTGGACAAATCGAGAATGTCATTGATCAGGGCCAGCAAGTGCTTGCCGCTACTGAAAATATCGACGGCAGCATCTTTTTGCTGAGGCAATAAATTGCCCATCAAGCCATCCTTGAGTATTTCAGAAAAACCGACGATGGCATTGAGCGGGGTGCGCAGCTCATGTGACATATTCGCCAGGAATTCTGATTTCATGCGGCTGGCCTGTTCCAGTTGCTGGTTCTTGGCAGCGATTTCATCACTGCTGGTACGCAGTTGATCTGCCAGAAGCTTGAGATCACTGTACTGACGCAGATTATGCAGGGCAACTCCAAGCTGACCAGCCAGTCTTTCCAGAAAAGCCTGTTCACCAGCGATCATATTATTCGTGGTAGCCAGCACCATCACTGCCAGGCGGCGTTCCTGGTAGACCACCGGTATCATCAATACATGTTTGGGGCTGAAGTCTGCCAGGCCGGTTTGCAGGCTCAGGCGGCTGGCGTCCAGTGAATTGCTTTTGCCGGTCTGGGCCGCCTGACCCAGCAAGCCCTCACCCATTTCAAATTCACGCGGGATATCACGACCCAGGCCGTAGCTGGCTTCACAGCGAAAGCGGGCATACCACTCATCATAACTATACAGTGCAGACACCAGGTAATCATGACGGTCGGCCAGCAGGGATAGCAAGCCATCGAAAATCTTACTGCGCTCAAAAGTGGCAGCAAACAGGTTTTGCGCCTTGACCTGGGTGTCATCATAATGAGCAGCAGTGCGCAGCTTGCGTTCCGTCAGGGTGAAGGCGGTGACATCGACATTCACCGACAAACCGCCGACGATCTGGCCACTATCGTCACGCAAGGGGGCAGTGCTGTTAGCGATCGTTTTGCGGTTGCCATCGAAGCAGCGTATGTCGGCCAGTTCATTGAGTATGGTCTCGCCAGTTTTGAGTGTCCTTGCCAGCGCCCATTCATCCGCTGCGATGCGCTTGCCGCTATCCGGCCACCAGCCCGCATATTCACCGTATTGGTCCAGGCGCACTTGCCGGCTACCACCCCAGATAATCTTGGCACCCGGATTAATCTGGGTCAGCGTGCCGTCGCGGCCACAGATCAAGACCCCCACCGGCAAGATATCGAGCACTTGCTTGAGCAGAGATTCACTATCTCTGACGGCAGCTTCCGCCTGTTCGCGCTGTATCAGATCGCGTCTGAATTGCCACCATAGCAAAGCCCCACCAGTCAGGGTAATGATCAGTACCAGTATGCCTATGTTGCGAGCCTGCACGAAATTGTTTTCGACCTGGGTCTTGCGCTGTTGCAGCAAGACCCGTTCTTCTTCTTCCATGCTGCTGATTTGTGCCAGCAGGGCTTCCATGACCAGACGTGGCGTACCGCTGATCAAATGCTGGCGTACTGCAGGGTAAGCCTGGTTTTGATAGATCTGCAGGGCCTTGTCGAGAGCAATCAGCCTCTCTTCAAGTTTGAGGGCCAGGGTTTTATACAATAATTGCTGACGTGGATTATCGTTCGTGAGTTCGTCGATTTTTTTTGCTGCCTGGCGTATTTGTGCTGACCTGCTTTCACGTTGACTGGTGAAGACATCATCACCAGTGATGAAGTACAGGCGCTGTATGCTTTCCATTTCCAGCACACCGGATTTGACCTCGTTTAATTGATCCAGCACCTGATAGGTGTGGGTGACCCATAAAGAGTTTTCACGGTAGTCTTGCAATGAACGGTAGAGCTGCCATCCGGCTGATAAGAGTAAGGCCAGCCCGAACATAAGCCCTGCGAGCAGTCTGAATTCGGTACTGAGTTTTTTCATGATGCTGCTTTCTTGGTGAGCATATGCAAAATGGAAGTGCCATGTTCATGATTATGCCTGGTTTGGCGGCCTGCCCAGCCTGGGTTCTGGGGCAAATGCGATCAGCGTACCTATGCTCAGGTCCAGCACAAAATAATCCAGCCTGCGCTGCCCGTTCAAGCGTGTCTGTACACGCAGCTTGCGTTTTGCATCGTAGGCCTGCTGGAGTATCAAGGGCAAGTCTGCCAGTGGAGTGGCGATGTCGACTAGTGTCAGATCAAGTTCCCTGAGATAGCGATTGACCTTGGTATTCATCAATTGCACGACACCATCGACCAGCAAGCATGCCGCCATGGGTAAACTGTGTATCGCATCTGCCGCCATCTCCTTGTGGATAGCGTGCATCAGTGCTTCAAGACTGCGAAAAGCGTGGGCAGCTTCGGCATTGTCGAGTATGCCGTTGTATTCGCTGAGCAAGCGCTCACGTTCGCGGTTCAAGGCATATTGTTCCAGTGCCTGGCTGACTGTCGTCAGCATTTCTTCATTCAGCCAGGGTTTGACCAGTAACTTGAAAGGCTGCGCCTGATTGACTGCCCGCAATACACTGCTCAGGTCAGGGTAGCCAGTCAGTATCAAACGCACGACATCGGGATGTTTTTCCCTGGTGGCGATCAGGAGCGCAGCCAGACGTTCATCCCTGGGTTCACAAATCAGGACGCCGACAGGATGTTGAGCCATGAGTGCCAGTGCTTGCGCCGCATCTCTGCTGCAGAACATGGGGTGTTGCAAGGGTCTGAGCAAGCGCATGAGTGCCTGCTGCAGATCGACATCATCATCGATCAGTAAAATACCGGGGCGTTGGGCATCAGGCATCGGCATGCAGATCAAAGATGGCTGCAAAGCGCTCCGCCTGGGCTACAAAGCAGGACAAGACCTGTGGATCAAAATGTGAGGGCTGGGTACGTTCATCCCCTTCTATGATAATGCTCATGCTCTGCTCATGATCGAGCGAGGGCTTATAGGGGCGACGACTACGCAAGGCATCATACACATCGCAGATTTGCATGACCCTGGCAGCGATAGGAATGTTTTCACCCTTGAGACCATTCGGGTAACCGGTGCCGTCCCAGCGCTCATGATGATTCAGGGCGATTTCTGCACCCATTTCTATATAGGGCGAAGTGCCACTGGCAAGTATGCTGGCACCGAGGGCGCAGTGGGTGCGCATGATATTCCATTCTTCATGATTGAAGCTGCCTGGCTTGAGCAGCACATGATCAGGTATGCCTATCTTGCCTATGTCATGCATGGGGCTGGCCTGGAAGATCGCATCATGAAAGTCGGCAGGTAAATCCATGGCTTCTGCCAGGGCGCGGCAGTAATAGCTGATGCGGCGCACGTGATGGCCGGTTTCTTCATCCTTATGCTCGGCAGCACGCACCAGAGTGAAGACGGTATCGCGATAAGCATTTTCGAGTTGCTCGGTGCGCTGTACCACCTGGTTTTCCAGTATGCGGTTATGGTCGTTCAGGAAGTCACCATATTCCTTGAGACGTAAGAGATTGCGCACTCGCACGCTGAGATCGGCACTGTCTATGGGCTTGGTCAGAAATTCTTCTGCGCCTGCCTGCAGGGCGCGCAGTTTGGAGGTACGGTCATCCAGTGCAGTCAGCATGATGACAGGCACAGGCTGGGTCAGGGGATTGGCCTTGAGTTCTGCCACTGTGGCAAAACCATCCATGTCCGGCATCATGATGTCGAGCAGGATAAGATCAGGTTGCGCAAAGGCGGCTATTTTGAGTGCATCACGACCATTATTGGCGCTCAGGGTAGAATAGCCTTCAGCATGCAAGAGTACTTCCAGCAGGCGGATATTTCTTACCTCATCGTCAACAAGCAGGATACGAGCGGATTTCAGATCTTTCATAAAAAGCATCCTCCTGATTAAGAGAATAGTCTGAGCTTATACAATTGTCTAGCCTTTATTTCTATCTTTCTAGCAACACTATCCCTATTTTCACAATAACATCAGCCAGGCTGTATTGTCTCTGATGTGTTGTTTGTTGATCTGTGCGTATGCTCACATAGGAAGGGTGTTGCTGGGATTGAGCTGAGCTTAAGCTGCGGTGAAGCTTATCAAGGCACTCTGGCTATTGCAGGCTACAATAGCGCTTGCAAGTTTTTGCGGATCAGCTCCGTCTTTCTCCCTTATGTCACATGGCCTGAATACCCCCCAAAGTAATGCAGTCAATTATATGGATGGCCCCTGCCTGGTGCTGGCTGGGGCTGGTTCAGGCAAGACGCGCGTGATTACCCAGAAAATCGTCAATCTGATCGAGTTGCATGGCTATGATCCAAAACATATTGCCGCCCTGACCTTTACCAATAAGGCTGCCCTGGAAATGCAGGAGCGCATAGGCAAACTGCTGGCCGAACCGCGCCAGGCCAGGCAATTGACAGTGTCCACTTTCCACTCCCTGGGAGTGAAGATACTCAGGCAGGAAGCCCAGGCCCTCGGTCTGAAAGACCGTTTTTCCATCATGGATAGCGATGACTGCTTTTCGCTGGTGCAGGATCTGGCGATTACCACCGACAAGCAATTGATACGCCGTATACAAACTGCCATGTCGCTCTGGAAAAATGGCCTGGTTGACCCTGAGGTCGCTTTGCAACAGGCGAAAGATGAAGACGAAGCGATTGCCGCCAGGGTTTACCGTAGTTATGTCGCTACTCTGTCAGCCTATCAGGCGGTGGATTTCGATGATTTGATACGCTTGCCGGTAGAACTGTTCCGCAGCAATGAACAGGTGCGCGACAAGTGGCAACGCCGCCTGCGCTATTTGCTCGTCGATGAATACCAGGATACCAATACCTGTCAGTATGAACTGGTGAAATTACTGGTGAGTGGCATAGGTAAAAAGCCCATGTTTACTGCCGTGGGCGATGATGATCAGGCTATCTATGCCTGGCGCGGTGCCACCATAGAAAACCTGAAAACCTTGCAGGTGGATTTTCCTAATCTGGAAATCATCAAGCTGGAACAAAATTACCGCTCCAGCACCCGCATCTTGCAGGCAGCCAATTCTGTTATTGGCAATAATCCCAAACTGTTTGAAAAGTCACTGTGGTCTGAGCATGGCCTGGGTGATCCGGTCAAGGTATTGGGTATGCAGGATGATGAACAAGAGGCCGAGCAAGTCGCCATCATGATTTCTGCCCACCGCTTTGAGCGCCAGGCCAAGTATTCTGATTACGCGATTTTGTATCGCGGTAATCACCAGGCGCGTGTTATCGAACAGGCCTTGCGGCGCGAACGTATTCCCTACACCATTTCCGGTGGCCAGAGTTTCTTTGACCGTGCCGAAATCAAGGACATCATTGCCTATTTACGCCTGATCGCCAATGAAGATGATGACCCGGCTTTTATCCGCGCCATCACCACACCCAAGCGTGGTGTCGGCCTGGCCACACTGGAAGTGCTGGGTGAATTTGCCGGGCAATGGCAATGCTCGCTGTTTGCTGCCGTTTTCAAAGGTGGCATAGAAGCCAAGCTGCCTGACAAGCAGTTAAGGCCTTTACGCAATTTCTGTACCTTCATCAACCAGGTCGAAGCCCACGCCCACAGGGAGGGTCATGCCACAGAATTGCTGGATGACCTGATGAAAGAAATTAATTACGAAGGCTATCTCTACGATAGCTTTGAAGACCGTGCTGCGCAAAACAAATGGCAAAACGTGCTCGACTTTACCCAGTGGCTGAAAACCAAAGGCAGTGGCGGCAAGGATGGTACTGATGATCACCGCAGCCTGCTCGACCTGACCCAGATGGTGGCCCTGATGACCATGATGGAAGGCAAGGATGAAGAACCGGATGCCGTGCGCATGTCGACCCTGCATGCTTCCAAGGGGCTGGAATATCCACATGTATTCCTGGTCGGTGTCGAAGAAGGTATCCTGCCGCACAAGGGTGACCCGGATGCGCCTATAGAAACCTTTGCCGCGCGCATAGAAGAAGAGCGTCGTTTGATGTACGTAGGCATTACCCGCGCCCAGCGCAGCCTGCATATCACCTGGTGCAAAAAACGCAAACGTGCAGGCGTGCAAGTGCATTGCGATCCTTCCCGTTTTATCAAGGAAATGAAGCTCGATGAAGGTGATGCCCTGCCAGCCGAAGGTGAAGTCATGACGCCCAAGGAAAGGCTGGCTGGTTTGAAAGCCCTGTTGAGCAAGCCCAGAGAATAAGCCCAGAAAATAGGCCGGGCCAGGCATGCAGCTTTGAGCAATGTTAATATTGTCAGTACTGTCAGTACTATATGCAAGCCCGGTCTTATCAGCTGCCCCATCTCATCTTGATCAACTCTCGCCAGCTCTTCTTATGACAAATCCTTCCTCCCCTTATCTGATTACCAGCAGTGAGCAACTGGCTGCCTTATTTGATGTGGTTGGTGCTGCATCCATCAAAAAGGAAGTGCCATATATACATCCGCACTACCGCGCCATGATAGAAGCCTCGCCCTTTGCCGTGCTGGCCACACGTGGAGTCGATGGCCTGGATGCCTCACCCAGGGGGGATGCCCCCGGCTTCATCGTGGTCGAAGATGAGCATACCCTGCTCCTGCCTGAGCGGCGCGGTAATAACCGCATAGACAGTTTGCGCAATATTTTGTTTGATCCGCAGGTCGGTCTTTTGTTCCTGATCCCTGGGATAGGCGAAACTTTGCGTGTCAATGGCAGGGCCAGCATTTCTGTCGAACCTGAGCTGCTGGAAAGACTGGCCGTGGATGGCAAAGCACCCAAGTGCGTGTTGCGCATTGCCGTGGAGACGGTGTATTTCCAATGCGCACGCGCTATCCTGCGCTCACAATTATGGCAAGCTAATGGCAAGCCAGTTTCCGTGCAAATTCCCAGCCCGGGTACGATTTTGGCCGCACTCAGCAATGCTGAAGTCGACGGTGAAAAATATGATAGTGAATTGCCAGCCAGGCAGCGTGCCACCCTGTACTAACTCGGCAAAGCCCGACATCGCCTGCATGGATCAAATCTGCGCAGGCTTTCTGTTATCCTGTGCCGCCTGACATCACATCAGCCAGACCAGATTAAATAATGATATGGAAATAATGACAATGAAATTCAAGACTACACTAACTCAGTTGACGCTCAAGTACCTGGCCGTATGTGGATTGGCTGTTGCTGCCAGCCAGGCTTTTGCCCAGGCAGAAACGCCGGCCAAAGGAGTATTGTGGGAAGTTAAATCCGAAAAAAATACCGCTTATCTGTTCGGCTCCATCCATCTGGCCAAAGCCAGTTTTTATCCCCTCCCTGAGGCAGTAGAGAGCGCTTACAAACAGGCCGATACCCTGGTAGTGGAAGTCGACACCACCGATGCCAAGGCCGCTGAAAAAGCCATGCCCTTCTTTACCTATGCGGCGCCCGATAAACTGGAAAACCACATCAAGAAAACCACCTGGGAAAGCCTGCAATCCATGGTCGGCCCGGCTGCCGCACAATTCCAGAACCTGAAACCCACCGTCGTCGCCACTGCACTCAGTATCGGTGTCTTCAGGCAGCAAGGCTATGATGCATCCAAGGGCGTGGACTTGCATTACATCTTGCGTGCCAAGCAGGATAAAAAAGAGATAGTCGAACTGGAAAGCACCGCATTCCAGGCCGGTGTCCTGGGCGGCTTGCCGGATGAAGATGCGGATGCCATGCTGGCCCAGACTCTGGATGGCTTGAAGAGTGGTGATACCCTGCGTGAAACCGCAGGCATGATCAGCGCCTGGAAAAGCGGCGACGTCGAGGGATTGGCAAAGATACTGCAAGATGCCGCCAACAAGGATGCCGGTTCGAAAAAGCTCATGAAATTATTACTGGATGATCGTAACCAGGGCATGACAAAAAAAATTCTGGGTTTGCAAGAGCAGGGCAAGAAACTCTTTATCGTGGTCGGTGCCGGTCACTTGTCTGGTGCCAACAGTATTATCGAATTGCTGGAAAAACAGGGTCTGGAAGTGAAACAAATCAAATAAATCCTGACAGTGCATGATCAGAGGCCAGGCGCGGGGTGCTACACTCTGCGCCTTTGTTTTTTTAGCCTGATCAATTCGCCTCAATACCAGCTACGGTATTCGTGACGAAGAAATGTGCATGCCTTGTTAATATGTTCAAACGATAAAATGCTGTAAAAATATGTCATCTGATAAAAACAAGATTTTATTTGCGCATCAACTCAGGGGCATGGCCGCTGTACTCGTGCTGGTCTCTCACTGGTTTGGTGTGTACTGGGGGATGAGGGAGGCAGTTGCTTACTATACTGCATCGCCGGTCCATGGCGGTGCCAGCCCGCTGGTCTACGATATCATGTCCTACTACCCCAATTTTGGTCTTGGACCCCTGGGCGTATCTATCTTTTTTTTGATCAGTGGTTTTGTGATCCCCGTCTCGCTGGAAAAGATTAGCTCGTCGAAGTTTTTGATCATGCGGTTTTTCAGGATTTATCCTACTTACTGTATGAGCTTGTCGGTAGGTTTGTTATTTGTTTATTGCTCCAGTCAGTTTTGGAGCATGCCACTTTTTTGGAATGCGAAAATTCTGGCATCCAATATGTTGTTGATCAATGATTTCTTTTTACTACCCAGTGTTGATCTGGTCAACTGGACGCTGGTGGTGGAATTGAAATTTTATCTCGTCGCAGCCTGCCTGAGCCCGGCAATCAGGCAGGGAAAAATCCTTCCGCTTTTTATTTTTTCCCTGAGCCTATTGATGCTGAACTGGTTCTTGAACAGTACATATAGTACGGCAGTGAGTGCTGAGTTGTTATCTGTCCTCAAGTTGCTGGCTTCCGGCTTTGTGTATGTACAATTCATGTTGATAGGCCTGTTTTTTTATTATTCATATCAACAGAAAATATCCAACAAAAATTTGATTTTCTGTGTGCTGCTGCAGTTGATGATCTTTGCACTGACCTGGTCACACAGCAGCATACAAGATCAATTTCCTATTGTGACCAGGATTTATTTTTATGGGTTTGCGCTCTTTGCACTGGCGTATATCTTCAGAAATAAATTCAGGAAAAACCGCTGCTTTGATTTTCTCGCGGATATCAGTTTTCCCTTGTACCTGGTACATTCACTGGCCGGGTATGTCATGATAAAAATACTGATGTTTTATGCCTGTCCATTTTATTTTTCGGTATTGCTGGCTCTTTTGGTCGTTACTGCGATGGCCTATGCCATCCATGTTTTTGTAGAAATGCCGACCAATTCATTGGGTAAGACCCTAGCTCACTACGGGATATTTAAAGGCGCACTCAGGAAAAACATGTAATTTTTTAAATGTTTGCAGGGGTATACAGCGTCACTTAGCCCGTGCTACCAGAAACATTTGTGTCAAAATGCGGCATTTAGCACTTAATGCTTGCCTCATTACTCTCGGGCTTGTGGATAAGCAAGAAAGCAATAAAGAAACAAAATGATGTTTAATGACGATCTGCCATCAGCTACCCCGCCTTCTCTATTGGAGCATCCCTGGATTTCTCTGGAAACAGCGCTTGATGTCGAAGCCTGGATGGATTTGCAACACCGTGAATTGCAACAGGCCCTGGGTGACAAGCCCACGACCGGACAGGGCATCTGCCTGAGCCTGGTGCATGGTGGTGAGCTATACCTGCATACCAATTCTGATGGTGATGTCTTGCTGGACCTGACTGAAGAAGCATTATGGGTCACACCAGTCCTGACTGCTGTGACGCGCACCCCGCCGCCGCGTGGGCAAGTCTGGGCTTTGCCTGGCCATGTACTGATACAGCTGATACTGGGTTTGAATAGTCTTATCGCCAGCAGCCGTCTGGTCTTGCGGCATCAATACAAGGGTGCCAGGTCAGCCTGATCTGCTTATCCTGGTCTTTATCCTGATCTATCTGGGCGAGTAAATTCGCGCCAGTTCCCCATCTTGCCGGCCACGCAGTATGGCCTGGTCGATTTGTTGCAGCAGGCTGGCATCACTATCCTTACTTATGGCTATATGGATATCGATAGAAGAGACGGGCTTGGGCAAGATGCAAAACAACTTGTTATTCGAGGTTTTGTCGGTGAATTCCCTGGCATATTGCTGATTGAGATAATTTTCCAGGCGGCTGGTATTGGTTGCCGAACTGTAGAGTAAAAAGGCATCCATGCGCCGCATGAATAATTTCCTGAAGCGGCCCAGATTATTGCCAGTATCATCTTCGACCTTGAACAAGACATTGCTGAGTCTGTCAAATTCCTCCCCATAGCTGGTGCCGCGCACGATACCTATGGTCTTGCCCTTTAAATCATCCACAGAGTTATAGCTGAATCTGGCAGTGCATAGTGTCACCAGCACAGCCTGATCGGCAAAGATAGGCAGGCTGAATTTGAACAAGCGCAGGCGCTCTCGGGTTTTCGAGATGCCAAAGATCAGGCCCTCGCCGTTAGCCGCATTTTCTACCGCCCTCTTCCAGGGATAACGTCTTACCTCGAATCTGAGTTTGCTGTGCAGTTCCAGATAGCGCAACAACTCCAGGACTTCATTCGATAGCGGAATGACAGCACCCTTGCCATCGAGTTCCTCGCTCATCAGCAATACGGTGTTTTGCCTGGTCTGCGCATGTGCCACATTGATCCAGCAGGCGCAAACTAGCAGTATGCTGGCAAGTAAGCGCGTGTAGCGTGGCATTGTTATTCCGGGCTGATCTCTGTCGCTTTATCTTAGCGCAATTTATCTGCTTTGGCTGCTGGCCCGGGTAAGGATGCGGCATGGCATGCCACAAACTCTGTTAAATATGGCAAACCAGATACTGAATCGGAATACTAAAAAAACAAAAAGGGCACATGCCATCAGCATCTACCCTTTTGAGAGTCTGGCAGGAATCAGGCCTGCAAGCCTTAATCTGCTACCCCATTTCTATCTATCCTGACAGTCCGTGAGCCGCCTGCTTTTTTGACATTGACTTCGGCTTCGCTGGGGCCGGTCACTTTGATGCTGGCACTATCAAGCAATAATTCACTGGCGCGCAAGTCACCGCTACCTGTCAATTTGGCATTCAGGCTCTTGGCCCGGCCTTTCAGCCTGGTTTCTCCAGGGCCATTCATGATGATTTCCAGTACTGCTTCGGATTGCAAGTCCACGTCAAAGTCACCGGAACCAGCATTTTCCAGCTTAAGCAAGCCTGATATACCAGCATAACTTTGGTTGGAAGGGCCGCTATTGACGACTTGCAAATCCTTGATTTTCAAGTTATCTGCATTGACATCACCAGATCCACTGCTGTTCAGACTCAGGTTGGTGACTTCGCCACTGAGTTCAATTTCTCCTGGTCCGCTGGCACGTATATTCACTTGTTCCGCCTGGATATTGTGAATCTTTGCGTCGCCCGAACCAGACATGACCAGATCCAGCATCTTTATCTTACCCGACAGTTTTGATTCTCCAGGCCCATGCTGTACCAGTTTCACAGGCACCGATTGCAAATCGTCGACGCTGAGTTCGCCACTGCCATTCAGGCTGGCATCCAGCGACTGGGTGATGCTGTGCATATAGGTATCACCCGGGCCATGGATTTCCAGTTCTGCCTTGCCGACTTCTAATTGTTGCAAATCAATATCACCGCTGCCAGTGGCGGCCATTTTCAGGCTTCCTGTCTTGCCACTGATCTTGATATCGCCAGAGCCATTCAGGTTCAGCGCCAGATTATCAGACTGCAGGTTGCGCACATCGATGTCACCACTGCCGGTATTATTAATACGGTTCAGACTATTGACCGTGACCTTGACTGTGCCCGGGCGGTTATTCCAGGTGAAACTATAGGACTTGCGCTTGCTGCGTATGATCAAGACCTTGTTTTCCACCACGGTTTCTATTTCTGGCACCAGATTATCGTCACCACTGATTTCCACTGCAGCAGCAGTCCCGCTCGTCACGATCACATCAAAGAAACCAGCATTTTCTATGGCGCTGAATTCAGTCACCGTGCGCTGCTCGGTCAGGAGTTTGCCACTACCCTTGACGGCATCGCCATTGACCCTGACTTCACATGCGCTGAGTGAGAGCGTGAGCAACAACAGACATCCGAATGATTTGTACATGATATCGTAGGGGAAAGATTAAACAGGTGCCCAGTGTAATGTTGTTTTACCTGGATTTCATCGTGCAACAAGACAGAATGCCATTTTCTAGCCATCAACTGCAAATTTACCGGATAAAACGTAAGCCTTTGCAACAGCTGCCAATTGTTTTTCCAGCAGATGTACACTAAGCTGGTTTTCATCGTCAAACCAAGAACAAAGTATGATGCCTACCCGCCGTCAACTCATAAAAAAAGGACTTTTGCTCGGCAGTGCTGGCCTGGTCGCGCCGCATACCTTGCTGCAGGCAGCAGAACCAACACCACCGCCAGACTTGTTTGATTCGCAGTCACTGGATATAGAATTCTGGGTCAAGCCGCGTACCCTGGATTTGATACGTCCGGCGACTGGCGAGCGCAGCAAGCTGCTGTACTGGAAAGATGGTGATGTACTGGAATCGGCCTACCAGCAGCTTTGCCATTTGCTGCGTGATGTGAATGGCAAAGAAACTGCGCCGATAGATCCCAAATTGCTGGAAACCCTGTGGGCCACCCAGGCCTATATCGCCCGCCTGGGCATGACCAGGCCGCTGGAAGTATTGTCCGGCTTTCGCACCCAGGCTTCCAACATGCGCCTGATAGAACAAGGCGTGCCCGCCGCCCGCAAATCCCTGCATATGGAAGGCAAGGCGGCGGATATACGCATCCCCCAATTGCATGAAGAAATCCTGGGCGAACTGATACAAAGCTTCCGTCAGGGCGGGGTCGGCTTCTATTATCGCCAGACTGCCAACGGCGGCTGGATACATACCGACACCGGCTTGCAAAGGAGCTGGAAGGGCTGAGTCTGGCTAGCAAACTCAGTGGATCAGCCCGGATCACGCACGCGCACTAGGTCGTCAACAGGCGTTAAGGGTTCCTGGGTATCTTGCTGGCATCACCAGTGGTCACGATGCTCCAGCGTTCTGGTTGAAGATATTGTCTGGTGGCCTTGTTCAATTGTTCCAGGCTCAGATTTTGCAAGGCCGCATCCCTTTGGATTTGCCAGGAATAATCGACGCCATGATGTAAGAGGCTGCTCCACTCTGTGGCCAGATAATCATTATTGTGTCTGGCCTGCAGTTGCAAATGGCTTAAGGAAGATTTGGCCATTTGCAATTCATTTTGCGTAAAGCCATTAATGACCAGCAATTGCATTTCTTCCAGGATTGCCTGTTTGAGTTTCTCTATATTCGGGCTGGCGGCACTTGCCGTGATTTCCCAGTTGCTGACAGCATCGGTGGCATAAGGAGTCAGGCTGGAAGTTACACCATAACTCCAGCCTTCCTTCAGGCGCACCCGCCTGCCCAGCCTGGATTCTATAGGGTGGCTACCCAGCAAATAACTGGCAACCGTCAAAGCGGTAAAATCAGCCTCGTTAATGCCAACCGGGACATCCAGTTGTCCCAGGAAAGTGCCATTTTCTTTGCCTGGAGTATCCAGGAATTTATGTAATGGCTGCCGTTCGATAAAGTGCTGGTGTGCAAGCTGGTAAGGCGACTTGCTTTCCCATGCCTGGAATTCTTGTTCCAATACCGCCTTGGTCTCGTCTATATCAAAATCACCAACGATGGCAATATGGCCGTTGCTGGCGCCATAAAACTGCTTGTGAAAATCAATCACATCAGTTGCCTTGATGGTGCTCAATTCAGTGAGCACTTGCTGAGCGGTTTCCAGGGCACGCACATCTCCAGGGGGGAAATTGTTGAAATGTCTGGCCAACTCGTCCCTGGCCATGCGCTCTGGGGTGCTGGCTGATTTTGTCCACAGCAGCCGCTCATTGGAGAGTATGCTGTAAAGGTGGGCAAGATTAGGTTCTTTCAGATTCAACATCATCAATTGCAGGGCCTGTTTCAGATGCGCTTTGTCGGTGGTGAATTTGGTGATGCCACCGCGTATACGGGCTTTTACCCGTTCAGCCTCCAGGCTTTCTTTTCCATAAGAATTGGTGCCATTCGGCAAAACTTGTGCGGTCAGGTTCTCTATCCATCGTTTGCCAGCCAGGGAATTTTCATCTCCCCAGTGCAAGACCAACTCTACGCTCACTGCCTGGCCACGCGTGGGTTTTGCCAGCAAGGCGGCTTCTATATTTCCTATCTTGAGCCGGCGGGTACTTTGTTGAATATGTTCGGCCGAGGTATTGAATTCAGCGACCGTAGCATATTCATCGCGATGTGAAAATTCCTTGAGTGCCTCACTGGCCGTGGGAACCGGCGGTATGCTGCTGTCTGTGCTTTTCTCTTCTGACAGCAAGATGCCTGTAGTGCGGTTTTCCCTGACAAAATAACGCAATGCGGCTTTTTGTATTTGTTCACTCGTCATACTGACCATACGATCCTTTTCCAGGAACATTGAGCGCCAGTCTCCGGCTGCGATGTATTCCGAGATCCAGAAATTCAGGAACCGGGGGTCATTCATTGAAGCTGAAAAACCATTCATATATTTGTTCTTGATAAAATCCAGTTCTTGCTGCGGCCAGGTATTTTTCCCAAAAGTTTCTATGACCTTGGTCAAGCCTTTAGCGCTGTTTTCATCGAGACTACCCGGTGAGTTAGTATGAGAAAAAAATATCAAGCCATTCTGGGCTGTGCCTTCGAGATGAAAACCTACGCCCGGATTGGCGGGAAATATGTCGCCAGCCTCATTCCGCAATTCGCGGCTGGCACTTATCATGAAGGCGGCGAATTTCAAGCTGACATGGTCGGGATGCAATAGCGAGGGCAGGTGATAGGCAAGTATGACCGCATCGGCGTTTTCTTTTTTCCTGAGAATGATCTGACGTTCACCCTGCTGTGCCGGTTCTATCGTAGGAATATTTGGTAAGGCAGATTGAGGTGCTGGAATGCGGCCAAACTCACGTGAGATAGTCTTTAACACCATGCCAGTATCAAACTTGCCTGCTACCAGCAATACCACATTATCAGGCCGATAATACTGGTGGTATAACTGCTGTAATGATTCTATATTGACATTCTCAATATCGCTTTTTTCACCGATGACGCTATGACCATAGCCATGCCAGTCAAAGGCGACCGACTGTACCCGCCGCTTCAGCGTATCGTGTGCATTATTCTCTCTGCGTTCAAGTTCATTACGTACCACCGTCATCTCTGTGTCGAGTTCTGATTTCAGGATACGCGCATTTTGCATGCGGTCTGCCTCCAAGCTCAGGATCCAGTCAAGCTCACTGTCATTCGCCTCGAAGTTGGCGAAATAGTGCGTGCGGTCTGGAAAGGTCATGGCATTTGAGTGCATGCCTTTTTCATTCATTTGTTTGGAAAGTTGCGGATAATTTTTACTGCCCTTGAATAGCATATGCTCAAGCAAATGTGCATAGCCGGTTTGTCCTGCACCCTCGTTCCTGGAGCCGACCAGATACGTCATGCCTATGGTCGTCGTCGACGTGGATTTGTCTGGCATTAGCAAGAACTTGAAGCCGTTGGGCAGGCGATATTCAGTGATGCCTTCTACAGTTTGCACCTGCACTATGTTGGCAGGTAAGGCAGGAGCTGCCAGTGTCTGGCTGTGTAGCGATAGCAGGCCCATGGCAAGAGTGAGCGCAAGAACAGGCGTTTTAAATGTGGACATGATGAAGCTTGAAAATGGGCAATAAAAAAACCGGAAATCTCAGATTCCCGGTTTGAAGATAAAGAAAAAACTTATTTGGCTATAACTGCTTTAGCCTTGGCTTCATCTGCCGCGATGAAGATACTCATTTTGGCTGGATCGATATAGCGGCGGAAGGCATCGTTCACCTGTTCGACGGTCAGCGCCTGTATCTTGTCATCCATGGCTTGCGACCAGGCCCATGTGCGTTTCAGGTAGATATTGCTATTCCAGCCGCTGGCGACGGCACCATCACTGGTGCGCCCCTGTACCCTTTGCTGTAATAAACCTGACTTGGCCTTGGCCAGCTCATCGGCAGTGAAGCCATCTTTGAGGGCGCGTGCCAGTTCTTCCTTGATGGCGGCTTCCAGTTTTTCCAGGTTTTGCGGTGCTGCCGTGGCACTGATGCTAAAGCTGCCTGTCGGGTCTATCTCACCCGCAGTCAGGCTGGAACCACCGCCATAAGACAAGCCATCTTTTTGACGTATGCGTTCCATCACGCGCGAGTTCATGCCAGCACCACCACCAAAAATATAATTGGCTACACGTAGTGCAGCGAAATCGGCATCGTCTTCCCGCAAGCTCAGATTCATGCGACTGGAGTAGACGCCGTTTTCCTTGTCAGGAGTGTTGAAAGTCTTGCGTACCGCCGGGATGTCTTCGCGTTTGCTGACCAGGCGAGTGTAGGGAGCCTTGCTGGTCCAGCCATCAAATACTTTGGCGACGGTCTGTTTGGTACTATCCACATCAAAATCACCGACGATGGACAATTCACCTTTGGAGACACCATAGAAATTTTTATGGAAAGCCTTGATGTCTTCCAGCTTGACATTGCGGATCGCTTCCAGGCTTTCATCCAGTGTCAGCGAGGCACGGACATCTCCTTTAGGATAGGTATTGAAATGCTGGGCCATGGCGCGGCTGGCAACGGCAGAAGGTTCATTGCGTGAAGCCTCCATGCCGACCAGGGCTTTTTCCTGCATTTGCTTGAATTCACTCTCAGGGAAGTTGGCTTCTTTCAAGACATGCGCCACCAATTCCAGTGCTGCTGGCAAGTTGGCCCTGGTGGTCTGGAATGAATACAGGCCGCCACTCATTTTCAGTTTGGACATTTCATCTGCCAGCTGGGCGCGGCTATATTTGCTGGTCCCTGTGTTTAGCAAGCCACCAGTAAAGCCTATTGCTGTAGCTTTGCCGAACAGGCTTTTTTCATCGCCCCAATGCAAATTCAAAGTGACATTCACAGTCTCGCCACGGGTTTTTTTAGGCAGCAAGGCTACTTGCAGATTGCCGATATTGCTTAGTTGTGTGCGTTTATCGATATTTGCCGGTGATGGGTCAAACACTTCGCCACTCAGCGTTGCGGCTTTCGGTTTGAAGTCTTTCATGACTTCTGCAATACTTGGCGCAGCCGGTATCTCGGCACGTTGTGGATTATCTTCAGGGATGAATGTACCGATAGTGCGGTTGTCGCGTACCAGGTACTTTGTCACGGCCGCAGTGACTTCTTCTGCTGTGACTTTGCCAGCATCATCCCTGTCCTTGAACAGATAGCGCCAGTCGCCCATGGCGATATATTCAGACATGCTGATGCCTATGGATTCATGATTATTCAGCAGCTTTTCATAGTAATTGGCATTCTCGCGTTGCAGGCGCTCAAGTTCTTCCTTGGTCGGTGGATTCTTCTTGAAGTCCTCTATGCCTGCCAGCAGTGCATCTCTGGCAGCATCGGCAGATTCGCCTTTTTTGACGACTGCACCGATGATGGCGAGACCAGGCTCAACATGTCCCATGCCACTTGAGAATACCTGCACCAGCTTGCCGCTCTCTACCAGTTGTTTATGCAAACGACCATGTGGTGCACTGGCCAATATACTGCCTGCATAATTCAGGGCATCACGGTCATGATGCAAGCCAGCTGGTACTTTATAGGCGATCATGACCATCTGGGTGTCACCCTTGCGTCGCACGACAAAGCTGCGCTCACCGTCCTGCGTAGGCTCAGTGGTCCAGAACTGAGGCAGGCTGCGGGTGGGTTTGGCTATTTTGCCAAAGGACGCATTAATCCACTGTAAGGTTTTTTCTGTCTCGAATTTACCTGCTACCAACAACACGGCATTGTCTGGCTGGTAGTATTGACGGTAAAAGGCTTGCAGGTTTTCTATCTTGACGTTCTCTATATCACTGCGGTTACCTATGGTGGAATTACCATAGTTATGCCAGTCAAAAGCCACGCTTTGCAGGCGTTTCATCAGCACTGCACCGGGTGAATTTTCACCACGCTCATATTCATTGCGTACTACGGTCATCTCTGTGTCGAGGTCTTTTTTCGCTATATTGGAATTGACCATACGGTCGGCTTCCATTTCCAGCGCCCATTTCAGGTTGTCATCGCTGGCCTGGAATAGTTCAAAGTAATTGGTACGGTCCAGAGAAGTCGTGCCATTGATGCGCATGCCACGTTTATTGAAATCATCCGTAATTTTGGGATTGGTCGGCGTGCCCTTGAACATCAGATGCTCAAGCAAATGCGCCATACCGGTTTCGCCATAGTTTTCATGACGCGAACCGACCAGGTAAGTCACATTGACTGTGACGGTAGGTTTGGATGCATCTGGCATCAGTAAAACACGCAAGCCATTTGGCAAGCGGTATTCGGTAATACCTTCTACGCTGCTGACCTGGCTCACGCCTTTGGGCAAACTGTCTGCCAGGGCTGCGGGCACATTGAAGAAAAAAACTCCTCCCAGTACAAGGGCGCGCAAAACGGGTTTGAGGCTAAATTGCGTCGCTGAACATAGTTGTTGCATAAAATCCTATTATTTCGAATAAAAACAAAATAAATCCGCTGGATGGATAAGATGGATGAAAATAGAGAAAGTTGCAGCTATTTTGTCATATGGATAGACGATGTTTGTTGCATAAAGCCAGTATTGGCAAATACGCTCAATTGTGACTATGTGTTAAATGTATTTGTTTGTCAACTGTCTGCGGCGATCACTTCCAGTGTCTGACTGCCACTCCAGCTATCGCCTGGAGCCAGACTGATGGGCCGCAAAATAGTGGCAGCTTCCACACAGAGCATGCGTTGCTCTCCACCAGCTTCCATGTCATTGATATTGGCTGCTGCCGCGCCCGGGTTCCAGACCACTGCATCGGCAAAACCGCTGCTGCGTATGAGGGTAGTTTGTTCTTTCTGACGCAGCTCCAGTTGTGTTGGTACAGCGCCATAAATGCGGTCAGTTTCACCGGCAATACGCAAAAAGGGATCAGCTTCCAGACAATGTGACGCACCACTGACAGTGTCACGATAATGCAGGCCTTGCAAGCCATGCAGACTGACGTCGGCAATATCCTGCACCGCCAGGTAAGTATGCAAGGCTGTCGTGAAGCTGAAATTGGTGTCGCCAGTGTTTTCAATGTCCAGGTTCATTTGCAAGGCATTGCCACCTATGGAGATGCGCAACTGGGCACGGAAGACATGCGGCCATATCGTCAGGCGTGCGATATTTTCCTTCAGTTCATAGACTGCTTCAGCCGCGCCATTCGCCAGCAAACCAGATTGCAAGAGCTTCCATTCAGAGTTGCGGGCAAAGCCATGCTTGGGCAAAGTGCCCTGATTGGAAAACTGGGGAAACACCACCGGTACGCCGCCACGTATGGCCACACCCTCCTGGAAGGCTGTGCTCTTGCTCATGAATAATTGCTCGACTCCGCCCGCAGGTATCCAGGAGCATAGATGAGCACCCTGGCTGGCAATTTTTGCTGTGGCACCGTCTTGGGAGAGGAGGTCGAGGAAATTCATGCAGGCTTCTTTCTGTAGATAGGAATATTTGCCAGTGTAATGGATAGTGAGCAAAAAGCTATGGCTTGACCAACAAAACATGATGACAAAAAATGACGGCTTTCGGTTAGTATTGCAGGCACAAAAAAATTACCGGGGATTGTCGTTTGCCATGTCCATCAGCTATCTCGCCATTAAACACCTGCATCTGACTTGCGTAGGCTTGAGTGGCAGCTTGTTTTTGTTGCGCGGCTTTTGGAGGATGCGTGACTCTGTACTGTTGAATCAGCGCTGGGTCAGGATAGTGCCGCATCTGATCGATACGCTCTTGCTCGCCAGTGCCCTGACACTGGCTGTCATGAGCGGGCAATATCCCTTCCAGCAAAACTGGCTGACTGCCAAACTGCTGGCCTTGTTGTTGTATATCGTATTGGGCACCATCGCCCTCAAGCGTGGCAAGACGCCCGCGATACGCACTGCCGCCTTCGTCGCCGCCATCCTGACTTTTGCCTATATCATCAGCGTTGCCCTGAGCAGGCAAGCTATTCCCCTCTGAAGGAAATATTCATGACATGCCGTTCTATCCGCTTGCGCCATCTCAGTCTCAGCATATTTGCCACCCTGCCTCTGCTATACGGACCTCATGCCAGTGCCAGCGATACTCTACATGAACTGGCGCAGGACTTACAGTCAGGTAAGACTACGGCGCAGCAAATTTACGATACCTATGATGCGCGCATACAAATGTATAACCCCAGCATACAGGCAGTCACTACCCGTAATCCCCAGGCCAGGGCCGATGCACAGGCAGTGGACCAGCAAAAGACTGGCCGTGGCAGCCTGGCTGGCTTGCCCCTGCTCTTGAAAGACAATATCGCCGCCCGCGGTATGGTGACCACGGCTGGTTCAACTGCCCTGGCTGATAACCTGGCAGAGCAAGATGCTCCTCTGGTGGCCCGTTTGCGTGCTGCCGGTGCCATCATCCTGGGCAAGGCCAATCTCAGTGAATGGGCAAATCTGCGTTCCAGCCAGTCCAGCAGTGGCTGGAGCAGTGCTGGTGGCCAAACCCGCAATCCCTATGCCCTGGAGCGCAGCCCCTGTGGTTCCAGCGCAGGCTCAGGTGCGGCGGTGGCGGCACGTCTGATCCCGGCCGCAATAGGCACAGAAACGGATGGCTCCATCGTCTGCCCCGCATCAGTCAATGGCCTGGTGGGTTTGAAACCCACCATAGGCCTGGTCAGCCGTACTGGCATAGTCCCGCTCAGCCATAGTCAGGATACGGCCGGGCCTATGACCCTGAATGTACGTGATGCCGCCATGCTCTTGAACGCCATGGCTGGCAGTGATAAACAAGATATTGCCACCCGCCAGGCAGACCGGCTGCGCAGCAAAGACTATACGGCAGGCTTGCAAACCACGGCCTTGCAAGGCAAGCGCCTGGGTATAGTACGCAAAATGGTGGATGGCTACGATGCTGACACTAGGGCCTTGTTCGACAAGAGCCTGGCTATCCTGATCGCACAGGGAGCTACCGTGGTTGACCAGATAGACTTGCCTTATCTCGAAGAGCTGGACAAAGACGAACTCAACGTCTTGCTGTATGAATTCAAGGCTGATCTGAATGCCTATCTGGCCAAGACACCAGCGAGTGTCAAAACCCGCAGCATGGCCGATGTGATCGCCTACAATCAGCAGCATGCGGATACTGTCATGCCTTATTTTGCCCAGGAGTTGATGGAACAGGCGCAAGCCAAAGGCAAGCTCATCGACGCCGCCTACCGCCAGGCCAGTGCCCGCATCAAGCTGCGCGCTGGCAAGCTGGGCATCGATGTAGTGCTCAAGAAATATAAACTTGATGCCCTGATCGCACCGACCACAGGCACAGCCTGGCTGATAGACTATAAAGCGGGCGACACAGTAGAGGGCAGTTCCAGCAGCCCGGCTGCGGTTGCCGGTTACCCCCACCTGACCGTGCCCATGGGCCAGGTCAGGGGTTTGCCAGTTGGCCTCTCACTGTTTGCCGGTGCTTGGTCAGAAGCCAAATTGCTCAACATGGGCTATGCCTTTGAACAAGCCAGACCAGCCCTGCCAGCGCCTACTTTGGCCACGACAGCAACCGCTGCCGCCAAATAAACCAATCAGGGCTGTACTGTAAAACTACAGGGCAGCCCTGATCATATCCGCCGCCTTTTCCCCTATCATCATGGTAGGGGCATTGGTATTGCCACCGATCAGGGTAGGCATGATGGAGGCATCCACCACCCGTAAGCCTGTCATGCCATGCACGCGTAATTGCGGGTCGACCACGGCCATGGCATCCACTCCCATTTTGCAAGTGCCTATGGGGTGATACACGGTGTCGCTGGTCTGGCGCAAGACGGCGCGTATCTCATCATCCGTATGCACATTGGCCGTCTGGAAGTCGCTGGTGCGCGCTGCCACCAGTGCTGGTGCATCCATCAGTTTGCGCGTCAGTTTGAAACCCTTGACCATGCTTTCTATATCATCCGGGTGTTCCAGGAAACGTGGGTTGATGAGAGGCGCAGCCAGAGGGTCTTTGCTGGCCAGTGTCACCTCACCTATGCTCTTGGGGCGCAACAAACACATATGGCAGGAATAGCCATGACCCAGATGCAGCTTGCGCGCATGGTCATCCAGCATGGCCAGGACAAAATGCAGTTGTATGTCGGGCGCGCTCAGGCTGGGATCAGTTTTCAAAAAGCCGCCACCTTCAGCACCATTGGAAGTCAGCAAGCCGCGGCGTTGTTTTTGATAACGCCAGAATTCCCTCACCATGCGCACACTGCCACCGGCGGAGACGCCCAGCAAATCCAGGCTCTTGGCGCGGTATTTAAAAACAAAGTCCGGATGGTCTTGCAAATTCTGGCCTACGCCTGGCAAATCGTGCACGACTGGTATGCCCATGGCTTGCAAGGCCTTGCCATCCCCCACGCCAGACAACATCAGCAATTGCGGGGTCTGGAAAGCACCGGCTGCCAGCAAGACTTCCTTGCCCGCTTTCAGGGTCTTGGTTTGCCCGCCCTGATGGTATTCAACACCAATGGCGCGCTTGCCTTCAAACAGGATGCGCGTCACATGGCAGCCAGTTTCCACTTGCAGATTATTGCGCTTGCCCAGATGCGGGTGCAGATAGCCACGGGCGGCAGTCCAGCGTTCACCATTGTGCTGGGTGACCTGGTAAATACCCACGCCTTCCTGTTCTTCGCCATTGAAATCAGTATTGATATTGAAGCCAGCCTGACGGGCCGCTTCCAGGTAAATTTGCTGAAAGGGGTTATCGCTGCGCAATTCACTGACATGCAGGGGGCCAGACTGACCATGATAATGGCCGCCATGGGTCTGGTTGTTTTCTGACTTTTTAAAGTAAGGCAAGACTTCATCAAAAGACCAGCCGGTATTGCCCAGGGCTGCCCACTGATCATAGTCTTGCCTGTGACCACGGATATACACCATGGCATTGATGCCTGATGAGCCACCCAGCATCTTGCCACGCGGCTGATAACCACGCCTGCCATTCAGGCCGGGCTGCGGCAGGGTTTCAAAAGCCCAGTTGTTCAGCTTGGTCGGCAACATCGCCACCACCCCCGCTGGGGTATTGACTACCCAGCTATCCCCCTTGCCACCGGATTCCAGTATGGTCACATGCAGATTAGGGTCTTCCGTCAGGCGGCCAGCCACGGCACAAGCGCCGGAACCGCCACCGACGACGATGTAGTCGGGTGTAGTTGTCATGTTGTCTCTTTAGTATTGTTAATTTCTCTAGTATTGCCGAATTTTGTGTTCCGGTGTAGCTTAAGATAGTAAATCTTCAGACTCGGTAAAGTAAGGACAAATCCTGCCACGTCGCAGCCAAGGTGCAGATGAACAACAAGGTACTCTCAGTACAGGATGCAGTTTTCCCGGCGCACCCATTTTCGGGTTTGCTGGCGATAGGTCGCGAGCGCAACTGGCGTCTGCAAGAGATATTCCCGGCACTAGGTCTGGATGCGGATGGACGGGCGCCCGACGATGTGCGCATCAGCTATACCCAGGCGCGCGAGAGTTTGCTGAGGGCGCGCCATCAGGGTGGCGCAGACCTGGGCATCTTGTCCGGCGCCCGCAAATCCCTGCCGGAACTGGGTGCCATGGCCAGTGGCATGCTGGCTCAGGCAAGCCTGGCGGAAGCCATGCATTTTGGCCTGGAATACCAGTTGATTGCTGGTGCCATGGTGCAATTGCAACTGGAACAGGGCACACACAGCTCGGTGCTGACAGCCCGTCCTTTGTTTGATGACAGTGAGTTGCAGGATTTTCTGGATGCTGATCACCTGGCAACGGCCATCAATGTCAGCCGCGCCCTGTGTGGTCCTGCACTGCAAATAGAAAGAGTGGAGTTGCGCGGCAATAGCAGGGCCAGCCGCGCTGTTGCAGAGGATTTTTTTGGCTGTCCCGTCATTTATGGCGCTGATGCCAGTCGTGTCATCGTCAGCAATAATGTACTCGCCACCTTGTTGATCAATCCTGATCCCGGGCTGGCTGCCGACAGTAAAATGCGTTGTGATGCAGAACTGGCAGCAGTCGGTTTGACGGGTAAACAAAGCCTGCTACACCAGCTGGTCAGCCTGCAATGTGAGTTCCATAGCGTGCCTGAACTGGCACAGGTGCTGGATATCAGCGAGCGTTCGCTGCATCGCCTGCTGGCGCGCGAAGGCTGTTCTTACTTCCAGATTGCAGAAAGCCTGCGCATGGAAAGAGCCAGGCATTTGCTGCGCAATACTGAGCTTGCTCTTGAGGATATTGCCGGTCAATTACTCTATTCGGACAGTCGCAGCTTTCGTCGTGCATTCAAGCGGGCAGTGAATCTGACACCCGCACAATTCAGACAGCAGTATGAGAGCAGAATTGCTCAGCGATAAACATCAAACTCGAACCAGAAAGTTGTCCCCTCTCCCGGTGCGCTGTTAAAACCGATCTGCCCATGCATTTTTTCCAGCATGGCCTTGGTAATGGACAAGCCCAGGCCGGTGCCGCCTTTTTGCCGGGTATCGGTACCGTCGGCCTGGGTGAAGGGTTCAAACAAATGTTCTTGAAATTCAGGGGCGATGCCTGCACCCAGGTCACTGACTTCTACGCGGTAACGCGATTCTGTACTGACGATGCGCAGGACGACGGCGTCACCCTCTTTGGAAAACTTGGCGGCATTGGAGATCAGATTGGCCATGACTTGCATGAGCCTGTCGTGGTCGGCCAGTATCCACGCTTGTCTGGGATGCTGTTCCAGTTGCAGGCCTACCTTGAGCGAGGCCGCATAAGCCATATTCGATTCCAGCGAACTCTTGACCAGGGCCACCAGGTCCACGGCTTCTGATTTGAAGATCATCTTGCCGCTGGCCAGCTTGTCCATGTCGAGAATATCATTGACCAGGGTAATGAGGCGCTTGCTGTTATTGTGGGCGATGCGTATCAGGTGCTCGGCCTGTCTGGGCAAGACGCCACTGACGCCAGACTCCAGCAGGCTTAGTGAACCACGGATAGACGTCAGCGGTGTGCGCAATTCATGGCTGACGACAGAAATGAATTCTGTTTTCAAGCGATTCATGCGCAGCCTGTCGCTGATATCCATGGCAAAGGCCACCCAGTCACGCTCGGAGTTTTCCAGATGGCTAAGGCCTACCAGAATAGGTACACCGACATTTTCTCCTTGCTGCAACATGATTTCGAAAGGCGCTGTGGTGCCGGTCTGTATCAATTCCTTATACGCCTGCTGGCAGATTTTCAAATCCTGCGATGACAACAGGGTGTCCCAGACACTGGCATGTGTCAGCAGGTAATCTCGATTGTAGCCGCTGAATTGAGTAAATACATCGTTCACATCGAGTATCTGGCCAGACTCATTGCCCTGGATAATGCCGATCAGACTGGAATTCATCAGTCTTTGCAGGCGTTGCTCACTGGTACGCAAGGCATCCAGGGTCATTCTTTGTTCGGTGACATCTTCTATCATCCAGACTGCGCCACGGACATAGCTTTCCGTCGGCAAAGAGCGTCCCGCCACGCGGCCAGTGAAGGGCTCGCCATTGTAGCGGCGCAATTGCCATTCCAGCTCAACCAGCTCGTCGGCCTGCAAGCCTGGCACGACCTGGGCGCTAAAGGCTTGATAATCTTCCGGTCCCTGATACAGGAAGGTGGTCTGCACCCCTATCATGGCCTGCGCATCGGGGAAGCGGCATAGTTCTGCCAATGCCTTGTTGGCCCTGACAATGAGGCCGTCGCTGACAAACATGATACCTACCGGCGCATTGGTGATGAGGATTTCCAGTTCCCTGGCCAATTCCTTATAGCGGTTCTTGTTGGCTTCCAGCAGCTCCTGGTTATGCCTGAGCATTTCCTCGGTTTGCTTGCGCTCGGTGATATCGATGTGTGTGCCCACCATGCGCAAGGGCTTGCCCTTGCTATCCCACTCGACGATGCTGCCTAGGGACATGATCCAGCGCCATTCACCCGCGCGGTTTCTTTGCCTGAACTCGGCATGGTAATCGGCATTGCCCTGGGTGGTGGCATGATTTTTATAGGCGTGCTTGAGATGCGGGACATCATCTGGATGCACGCCCGTACCCCAGAAATAATCCCAGAATTGTTGGGGGGTACTGAAGTCACCCGGTTCATAGCCCAGCATCTGCAAATACTCGGGGCTGAAACTACCTTCACCCGTTTGCAGATTGATGTCATACAAACCCTGGTTTGATGCTTTCATGACCAGGCGACGCTGGCGCTCGGCCGCCTGCAATTTTTGTTCGGTCAGTTTGCGCTCGGTATTGTCACTGAGAAAACCATGCCAGAGCACACTGCCATCATCGAGTTGTTCAGGGGTGGCGTCGCCGACTACCCAGCGATCTTGCTGGCCAGGAGAAACGATGCGGTATTCCTGATGCCAGGGACTGAGCTCGGCGAAGGACTTGCGCACGGCGACTATCATCTTGGGCAAGTCTTCGGGATGGACTTTGGCAAACATGAAGCTGGCATCTTCACGTAATTGCTCAGGCTGGACGCCAAAAAATGCGACTACCGCATCGCTGGCATAGGGCAGGCAAAAACGGCCATCAGGATAGCGCCGGAATTGATAAAACATGCCCGGCAGACAGCGTGAAAAATTCGATAACAAGGCATGGCTGTGCTGTAAAGCTGCCAGCTCGGTTACTTCCGAAGTGAGCTTGGCAGACATGGCAGGATCTTCAGACATGCTTGTTCATTTTGTATGCTTAGCGGTACAGTGCGGTGATTTCATCAAAGAAGTCGTACACCCCTTGTTCACTCATCTTGCGCGCATTCGACAATTCACCGCCCTTGGATGCATACAAGACCGTGTTATCCGGTCTCAGCAATACCGCCGCTGGTATGCCTTTCTTGGTGGGGTTGCCATATAAATCGACCAATTCCTTGTTTTTATCAAACTGCCCTACATTCACCTTCACAGTGATGAACTTGCTGGCTAGCAGAGGTTCATTCTTGCCATGCATGGATTTATCCAGCTCCAGACAATCCTTGCACCAGTTGGCACCAAAAATCACCAGGACTTTTTTATCTGTTTTTTTTGCATCTGCCAGGGCCTTATTGACAACAGCCTGGGCATCCGCCGCTTCATCATAGGCTTGTGGCGTGGCAGCGCTGGCCGGACTGATACCTGTAAGCAGACTGAATGCAAAAATAAGGGAAAGCAGTTTTTTCATCATCGTTCCGTCAGAAAATTCAGGGAAAAAAGCAGGAAATGCAGTATCGGTCTATCTTAGCGCAAACTGCATCTGGCTGTAATTCCTTGTTGTGGCTAAAATCAATTTTGCTGTATGTATATTCAGTTATATGTCGGTTTCGGGATAAAATAAGGGATTAGCGTATAAGCATATGAGCTTGCCAGGACTTTTTTTGAAAAAATTATCGATAGGGGCAGTGATTGCTCTTACCCAGCGACAGAAAAGTGCGATGCAGCCACGCTGCCAAGTGATGTATTTCCAGGCGATTTTTAATTGCTATGAATAATAAACAACGCCGCATTGCCCATTTGGACATGGATGCTTTTTATGCATCTGTTGAGCTGTTGCGATATCCCGAACTGCGGGGGCAGGCGGTACTGATAGGTGGCGGCTCCGCGCACCGCCCCATACCCAAAGGCGATGGCACGCATGAGTTTTCTAGGATAAAAGACTATGTTGGCCGTGGCGTCGCAACCACGTCGACTTATGCAGCGCGGGCACTGGGTATCTTTTCTGCCATGGGCATCATGAAGGCTGCGAAACTGGCACCGGATGTCTTTTTGCTACCGACGGATTTTGAATCCTATCGTCACTACTCCCGGCTGTTTAAAGAAGCAGTAGGCAAGATTGCCCCAAAAATTGAAAACCGTGGCATCGATGAAATCTATCTCGACCTGAGCGAGCACCCGCAAGAAACACGCGCCCTGGCCAGCAGTTTGAAACAGGCAGTCTTTGAGTCGACGGGTCTGACCTGCTCGATTTGTGTGGCACCCAACAAGTTGCTGGCAAAGATAGGCTCTGATCTGGAGAAGCCTGATGGCCTGACCATCCTGGATATGGAAGATGTGCCAACACGGATATGGCCCTTGGCCGTGAAAAAAGTCAATGGCATAGGCCCAAAATCAACTGAGCGCCTGGCGAGCCTGGGTATCAATACGGTTGGTGAACTGGCAAGTGCAGACCTGGGTTTGCTGCAAACCACTTTCGGCAGCAATTATGCTGGCTGGCTCTACAATGCGGCGCGTGGTATTGATGACAGAGAGATTTCCACCGAGTCAGAACCCAAGGTCATCAGCAGAGAAACCACATTTGACCGTGACCTGCATGCCGTTCATGACAGGGCGGTTTTGACAGATATTTTTACCGATCTCTGTACGCGCCTGGCGAGGGACTTAACAGTTAAGGGCTATCGCTGTAAAACCGTAGGTATCAAGATCCGTTACACGGATTTTCGTATCTCTACACGTGACATCACCATTCCTGTGGCGACAGCTGATCCTGCCATCATACGCAGGACGGCTGGTGAATGTCTGCGCAGAGTGGCCTTGGAAAACCGGTTTCGCCTGTTAGGTGTCAGGGCCAGTGCCCTGGTGCGAGAGGCGGATGTCCGCAATGAACGTCAGGTCAGCCAGGGTAGTTTGTTTGATGAAACCTAGTGGGCTGTCAGGGCTGGGTATTTTGCATTTGCTGGAAATACAGGTTTTCAATTTTCCTGAGATTGAGTTTTTCCAGATAGGGGTTGATGAGTTGTTGATATTTCAAGCCACGCTCATTGCGCTGGAAGCAAATGTGCAAGGAGAAATTGATGACTTCTTTGGGGTGGATAATGATGCTTTCCTGACTGTTCTTCAGGCTGCTTTCCGTGATCAGCAATTGACGCAAGACATCCTTGCTGATGACGACCAGGTCGACCCGCCCTGCTATCAGTTTGCGTAAGTTGCTGATGTCTGAAGGTGCCACATCAAGTTTCAACTGTTCTTTTTTAACCTGGGCATCAAATTCCTCGCCATTGGCATAGTCTTGTACCACTCCTATGGTCAGGCCCTTCAGATCTGCATAAGCTTTCCAGTCGAAATGACGCTCTTTTAAAGCCGCCAGGCCGATGATGCTATTGCCTAAAGGAGCTGAAAAATAACAGGTTTTTTCCCTCTCCTTTAAATAAAAGGCAGGAAAGTAGCCAGCGTAAGAGGGATCATTCTGGCCCAGTTGCACGGCGCGGCTCCAGGGTGTGTAACTGATATGGGTATCCATTCCCGCCTGTAAAGCTGCCGCCTTGACAATGACAGACGTCAGTCCTTCATCTGGCAGATGTGAGCCTACATAGGGCGCCCATTCCAGCGAGGCCAGTTGCATGGCAGGCCTGTCGGCAGCCAGAGACGACACTCCTGGCAGGCAGCTGGCAATGATCACAAGTGAGCGAAAAAACCGGGCACTCATAGCATAGGGACTAGCGTTAGTAAAAACTGAGTGTAGCGCAAGTAGGCGGAAGCAATTTTAAGAGATAGTTACATGACTGCTGCGTTGTAATCTTTCAGTGCCATCTGCGGCGATTGCCTCAAATACATCATCCAGCGCGGTAAACATATCCCACTGATCAACTTGTTTTTGTATCGCAATAGTCTCGATGAGTTTGAGTTCCAGTTCCGCCTCGCGCTTACCTTTCCATAATTTGTCGGCAGCAGCGACAGATAATTCTTCCAGGCTCAAGTCACCATGTTGCCATTGTGCATGGGTGATGCAACACCGGGCAACTATTTTTTGTACCCCATGATCCAGCAGCATTTTTTCACCGGCAGGCTCATGCAGGGAACCCGGGCCGTCTAATTCATTGGGGTGCAGGATTTTTCCGGCGTCATGGATGGCGACACCAAGGCGTATCAGATTTGCATCGAATTGCAAGTCCATGTTTTCAAACTTTGAAATCAGTATTTCCGCTGCTTCTCCGACCAGTTTGACATGGGTCAGCAGGCGTTCTGATGCACCAAGTCGTGATAGCAATTGGTAAGCTTCGGTGGTTGTTTTAAGCATCATGAGCAATCAGGAGAAGTAATAGGGCTTGCACAGAATGAAGTACAAGCCCATTTCTTAAAAACTGCCAAAACTCATTATTTGAAATCGCCTGCGAACACCCGCACGGTTTTTTCATACCCCAGGTGTCTGGCCATGGCTTCTTTTACCTGTGCCACGGTCAGTGCCTGTATCTTTTTCTCTAATTCAGCGCGGTATTGCATATTGCGGCCAAGCTCGAGATTGTTCGCAAGTGTTGGTGCCAATACGGCGTCCTGGCTGCGTTCGAGCTGGTATTGCTGGATCAGGCTTTTCTTGCCATCTTCCAGTTCTGCCTGTGTGTAGCCTTCGCTCAGGACGCGGGTGATTTCTTCGCGTATGCCGGTTTCCAGCTTGGCACGGTTTTGTGGTGCATAAATAGCGCTTACGGAAAAATGAGCGACTTCATCCAGGGCAGAGGCATTGAAACCGGAACCACCACCATAGCTGACACCATCTTTTTGACGGATGCGGTTCAGTATGCGTGAGTTGGCGCTACCACCCAGCAGGTAGTTACCCAGGACCAGCGCAGGGTAATCAGGGTGTTTGATGCCCAGCGGCAGTTGCATGCCGGCATAGAAGAAGGCGTTTGCCTTGTCCGGTGTAATGATTTGCTTGTCATCTGCCTTGGTGGCCTGATAAGGTCGGGCAAGGCGGGTGAATTTTTTCTGCGTATTCCAGTCGCCAAAGGCAGCCTGCAATTCGGCTTTTACTTTATTGGCATCAAATTCACCTACTACGGCAATTTGCGCCTGGCCTGGCTGATTGGCGCCATAGAATTCTTTCCAGAATGCCTTGGCATCGGCTAGTTTCGCCGTTTTCAGGTAAGCAATTTGTTCATCAATGCTGCGGTAGTAGCGCGGGTCATCGCTGGAGTAAATGTTTTGGGCTTTTCTGCCAGTATCGACGGCGACTGATTGCGGTTCTTTGCGTGACTCTTCCAGTTGTGCCAGTTGTGAATTCAGCAGTTGTGTGAATTCCGCTTCATTGAAAGCGGGCTGGCGCAGGGAATCGCGCAGCAGTTCCAGTACGCGTGGCAGACTGTCGCGTATGGTTTCTACCTGGATATTGGCCATCGTCGCATTGCCATTGATTTGCAGCTTGGCTTTGAGCTTGTCCAGTTCTTCCGTAAATTGCTGGTGGCTGAGTTTTTCTGTACCGCGGCTGAGCATGGCAGCGGCCAGCTCGGCAGCACCGGCTTTGCCTTTCAAACTGTTTTCATCACCCAGGTTGATATGCATGGACAACACAACAGTATTGCCGCGGGTAGTTTTAGGCAACAGCGCATACTTCATGCCATTGCTGAGTGCGCCTGTGACAGTACGTTTGTCGATATTGTCGGCAGAGGCTAAGAAATTTTCTGCCTGCGCGACGGCTGTTCCAGGTTTGAATTGCTTGATCTGCTCATCAACTGCTACCTTGGCTGGTGCTGGTGAGCGGTCCGGTTTTTCAGTCGGGATAAAGCTGCCTGAGGTGCGGTTACTGGATTTTAGCCAGGTAGTGGCAACTCTTTGTACATCCTCTGCCTTGAGTGCCTTGACGCGGTCGCGGAACAGCAAAAACAAACGCCAGTCGCCCGCGGCAATGTTATCAGAAAGAGATACAGCAAACTTTTCCGGGTCATTGAAAACCTGGGCAATGTCTGAATCAAGCCTGGCCTTGGCGCGTACCAGTTCAGCTTCTGTTACTGGTGATTTGTCAAAGCTTTCTATGGTGTCGAGCAATATCTTCCTGGCTTCTTGCAAGTTTTGCTCAGTCCGCAAATTGACTCCCAGTATCAGGAAACCAGGCTCTTCCAGATTAGCGGCCCAGGGAAAGACATCGGCCGCTTTCTTGGTTTCCACCAGGGCCTTGTAGAGACGACCATTTGGCGTATCTCCCAATATCAACGCCAGTGCTTCCGTTGCTGCATAATCCGGGTGGGCGGCTGGCATGGTGTGATACAAGGCAGCGACAGCTTGTGAATCACCCACGCGACGGACGATGACATCACGCTCGCCATCTTGTGCAGGGTCTAAAGTATACGTGGTTTCCAGTACACGTTTGGGTTTGGGGATTTTGCCAAACTGGCTGGCAATCAGTTGCAGCGCCTGCTTGCTATCAAAGGCGCCTGCCACGATCAGGGTGGCATTGTCAGGCTGGTAGTATTTACGCCAGAAGGCTTGCAGGTGCGGGATATTGACGTTCTCTACGTCGGTACGTGCGCCTATGGTGTCCTTGCCATAGTTATGCCATTGATGGGCGCTGGACAGGATGCGCTGCACAAGGATACTGGTACCGGAATTCTCATTTTTTTCCATCTCATTGCGCACGACAGAAAACTCGGTCTTCAAGTCTTCGCCTGAGATGCGTGAATTGACCATGCGATCAGCTTCCATGCTGATGGCCCAGGCCAGGGTCTCAGGCCTGGCGGCAAAGGTTTCATAATAATTGGTGCGGTCCAGCGTGGTCGTGCCATTGAATTGCACGCCGCGTTGTGACATTTCTTCCCACAGGCGTGGGTGGGCTTTACTGCCCTTGAACATCAAGTGTTCCAGCAAATGTGCCATGCCGGTTTCACCATAATTTTCATGGCGTGAGCCTACGCGGTAAGTGATGTTGACCGTTGTCGTTGGTTTGCTGGCATCCTGCACCAGTAAAACGCGCATGCCATTTGCCACCTGGTATTCATCGATGCCCTCAACCTGTCGTAGCAACTGTATACCTGCGGGCAGGGCCGTCCTGGTTGCCGTCAGGTTTTCTGCCGCGACGGCAATAGGGATATGGACCAGGCCAGTAAAAGCCAGGGCCAGTGACAGGCTTAAGCAACTGAGTGGCATGCGCGATGATTTCATGTAGCGACCTTTATGGATGAGGTGAATACAAATTGGTGAACACAAATGGCAGAAATAAATCAGGGAAATAAATCAAGGAAATAACTAACAGTGAGCCTGAGTATCAATAGCGAGGCTTTGACCATGGAAAATAAATTCTGGTTCAATTCAAAAATACTTGCAAAATAGATAACTACAGAGGAGGGGCTTCAGACTAGCCGAGCCAACTTCTGGCAACAGATGAAGGAAGCTAATAGCAGATGAATCGTAGACAAGGAAAACTTGGCGCGCCAGACACGAATCGAACGTGCGACCCCAGCCTTCGGAGGGCTGTACTCTATCCAACTGAGCTACTGGCGCGTGGGATTATGCATAGATATGCATAAGTGATACAGAAGTAATGCAAGGGCAACATTTTAACCTAATTTCATGCTGACCTCGTGTTAGAAAGCGAGGAAATTGTCGTTAATGCGGGTAGATTTTCTTTATTCTTGGCCCGTACAGCCTGCTTTTCATTCCATACATGGCGCTTTCGCACTATAATCCCAAGCTTTAGCACTTGTGGTGATAAGTTGCTGAGTTGCATAGACTGAAGATTTTCTGTACCTAATTTATTTGCATTGAGGAAACCATGAGCGACGCGCACGACGAACACGAATCAGCTATCAAGACCCCTAAGCAACTTATCGTTGCTGTTCTCGCCGGATTCCTGGTCCCCATTATCGTCATTGTTTTGCTGGTACAGTTTGTATCGAATGACAAAAAAGTCGGCGCAGGTTCTTCTGCCCTGACAAGCGAGGCCGTTGCTGCACGTATCAGCCCGGTTGCTGATCAGGGTTTTAATTTCAAGGATGCCAGTGGCCCGAAAACCTTGCAGTCTGGTGAAACAGTGTATAAAACCATCTGTGCAGCTTGTCATGATAGTGGCGCAGCAGGCGCGCCAAAATTCGGTGATGCCGCCGCCTGGGGTCCTCGTATTGCACAAGGCTATGACAAGGTAGTTGCCAATGCTATTGGCGGCTTGCGCGCCATGCCCGCCAAAGGTGGTAACCCTGATCTGGATGATATAGAAGTCGCCCGTGCCGTGGTTCACATGGCCAACGCAGGCGGTGCGAAATTCAAGGAGCCTGAAGTCAAGGCTCCGGCTGCAGCTTCTGCTGAGGCCTCTGCAAAATAAAATACCTCATGCAGGTAAAACAAAAAACCCCGGTGCGCCGGGGTTTTTTGTTTTATACGCGCAGTTTTTATCGCAGGACATATACTTTTTTTATCTCCGACATAAACCGCACTTGCGCAAAAAACCGTCACAGCTGCGCTGCAAGCTCCCGCATTGAGCAAGCGATACTAAAGTACTGCTTTCTTCGCTGCAGTGTAGTCAGGTTTTTGGGCAATATATATTGTCCACCAGCGTAACAAACATTCCCTGTAAATATGCCGCCTAAAGCGCTAGCCTGGTAGAGGCAATTTTGCGTAAATCCCCATAAACCGCATTTGGCCAAGTGACTCCATCATCCACCTGTGCACAAATTCAGTGCATCTATAAGTAATATAATTCTCTTTAGTAAATATTACTTATAAAGCAATTCTTTCTTAAAAAATGATATTTAAGAAATGTTTCTACAAAGAAATTTATATTTTTGTGGAACTTCCTACATGATCAACTAGTCTGAACACCACGCATTGCTACGCGCCTCCCCTATAAGAGCACGGTTGTGTTGTTTTTTTGTAGCAAGCATTCTATCTATATTGACAATAGAATCTCTTAAATGCTTTCATGCTGCAGTGAAATTTAGAAATAAAATTTTCATAATTTACTGTCATAAGAAAATAAATTTACATTTTTGTTTGGCGGTTAGGCAAAGATTCTTTGCTTGTCACAAATTTTGTTAAGAACATATAAGTATTGGAGCGTATAGTGATAAAAGAGAAAAAGATTTCAAGATCAGTAAGACTGATCTGTTCTAGTGGCTTGTTGTTGGGCGTGGGCATGCTGGCCCAGCCAACTTTCGCCCAGGAAGGTGTACAGAAAGTTGAAATTACCGGTTCCAGTATCAAACGTACTGAAACTGAAGGTGTTGCAACGACTCAGGTTTTGAGCCGTAAAGACATAGAACAAACAGGCAAGACTTCCATCGCTGACGTAGTCCGTAGTATCTCTGCAGATAACAACGGCAGTATCAGCGGTTCCTCCACGAATGGTTTTGCTGGTAGTGCTTCCGGCGTTTCCCTGCGTGGCTTGAGCGTCAGCTCCACGCTGGTGCTGATCAATGGTCGCCGTACCGCACCTTATGGTTTTGGTGATGACGGTCAACGCAGCTTTGTTGATTTAAATTCCATCCCACTGGATGCAGTTGATCGCATAGAAATCCTGAAAGATGGCGCTTCGGCGATTTACGGTTCCGACGCTATCGCTGGCGTGGTGAACGTTATCTTGCGTCAAAACTATGTAGGTCAATCCGTTTCTGCCAATATCGGCCAGTCCTCCCGTGGTGACGGTCGCGTTAGCAGCGCTTCTGCAGCCATCGGTTTTGGTAATCTGCAACAAGATAAGTACAATGTATTTTTGACGATTGATGCCAAGAAACAAGAAGCCATCTGGTCCAAAGACCGTGATGACTATCTGGGCCAGGCTGATGCGCGTCCATGGGGTGGCCGTGATCAACGTGCTGGTTTCATCACAGGCGGTAATGGTGGTGGTACAACCTTCCTGGGCACAGTACGTCCGGTAAGTGCTACTGGCGCTGCGATTCCAGGCCGTGGTATCCAGCAATTGAAAGGGACCTGTGATCCTAAAAACCTCGACCCTCTAGGCGGCAACAATTACGATAATGCAGGTGGCGGTTGCTTGTGGGATCCTATCCAGTATCAGGCGATACAACCAGAAACAGATAATCTCAATCTGTACGGCCGTGCCACGTTTGCCATCAATGACCAGACTACTGCTTATACAGAACTGGGCTTGTTCAAAAACAGGGCAAAAACCCTGACTACACCATCTGCATTGACCGGACCAGGTTTCGATCTTCTGCATTCCCGCGTCTACAATACCAGCACTGGTCCAGATCAGTTGCTGCTGCCTATCGGCCATCCTGACAATCCTTATGCTGATGCACGTGCGCGTCCGCGTTGGGCAGATGCAGCGCGTCCACGCACTTCCGACCTGGAAACGACAGTTACCCGTTTCCTGGCAGGTGTGAAAGGCACAGTGGCTGAATGGGACTATGACGCTGGTTTCCTGTATGCAGAAAGTAAAACTGACAGGACCCAAAATGGTTACTATCGTCAATCTGCCTTGAAAACAGCAATGGCCAATGGCAGTTTCCGTATTGGTCAAAACGTGGTCAACAAGCCTGAGGTGCTGGCCCTGGTGTCGCCAACCTTGTATAACTCTGGCGTGACCAAGAGCACTTCTGTCGACTTCAAAGCTACTCGTGAATTAATGCAATTGCCAGGTGGTGCCCTGGGTATCGCGATCGGTGCCGAATATCGTAAAGAAGACACCAATAGTGACGCTACTCCTTATACGATCGATAGTGATATCGCTGGTCTCGGCTATTCTGCTTCCAAAGGTTCTCGCAATGTCTCGGCGCTGTACACCGAGCTGGCTATTCCTGTGCTGAAGTCCCTGGAATTCCAGGCAGCAGTCCGTACCGATAAATATTCTGATTACGGTCGTTCTACCACGCCAAAACTGGGTTTCAAATTCACGCCTACCAATACTGTAGCCTTCCGTGGTACTTATGCAGAAGGTTTCCGTGCTCCTAGCGCAGCAGAGAATGGGGATAGTGCGGTTGCTGCCTATACACAGATCGGCAGTGATCCAATTCGTTGCCCGGTAACAAAATTGACTGCGGATTGTTCTTCACCAAGTGTTGGTGCCGTCACTCTTGGTAACAAAAACATCAAGCCAGAAACTTCCAAGAGCTATAGCCTTGGTTTGGTTGTAGAACCTGTCAAGAACTTCAGTGTTTCCCTGGATTGGTGGAAAATTGTCCGCGATGGCGAAATCAGCAGCTCTGACCCGAGTGCGATTGTTAATAATCCAAAAGGTTTCCCGGACGCACAAATCGTTCGTGGTGAAGCAACAACCGATTTCCCTGGCCTGGTTGGTCCTATCCTGTTGGTGAAAGCGCCTTACCAGAATGCAGGTAAGACAACCACTTCCGGTCTGGACCTGGACATGCGCTACAAGTATGACCTGGGTGCAAATGGCAAGATCAATACCGGTCTGGTAGTGACTTACATAGACAAATTCACCAAGGTTGATGCTGCAGGTACTGTTTTTGAATATGCAGGTACACATGGTGATACCAACTTGTCTGCCAACGGCGGTACACCACGTACTAAAGTCAGCTACAGCCTGGGTTGGGAACGTGGTCCCTGGACATTCAACGGTAATGTCAATTATGTATCCAGCATCAGCGACACCAATCAAATTGGTGGTGACTGCCTGGATACTGACACCGATGGCAAGCCTTACTTCGGTTGCCGCATTGCTGCCTTCACAACAGTAGACATCTTTGGCAAATGGAAAATGTCTAAAAACCTGGAGTTCACAGCATCGATCACTAATCTGTTCGACAAGATGGCACCACTTGATGTCCAGACTTATGGTCGCATCAATTACAACCCATCCTTGCATCAAGCCGGAGCAGTTGGACGTTACATCAATCTTGGTGCACGTTATACATTCTAATGTGATGTTGTGATGGCAAAACCTGAAGAACTTGATACAAGGGCAACGAAAATCTTGCCTTTGTGATTTCAGGATAGTTTGAAACTAAAAACCCCCGTAAGCATGCTTATGGGGGTTTTTTTGTCCCATTTTTTGTTCCACATCAACTATCCGTCACCCGAAAAAAGAATCAGGAGTGCAAACAGGACGACTTCCAGGATACATGAGCTTTGTCTCTTTAAAGATACAAAAAATCTCATGCTTAAAAAATTATAGAGGTTTTTCAGCAGCCGCAGACGCTGGAACGTGGCGCGAAATAGTCGAAATTTTTCAATGGAATAATGCAATAAAAACAAAATATTTTATTGCAGGTATTGATTTTTCAGTATTTAATTTCCAAAAAAACACAAATAATCATTCTTGCAACTGAAATACGCTGCAATAAAATTTTGCGAGAGCCAGTCTGGAGTGAATTAAATCGATAATTCTGTATTTTAATCATGACAATAAAGAATTAATGGCGCTTCAATCTTGGGTTTGAAAAAGTGTTTTTTTAGAATTAATCCAACTCAAAAAAATGGGTGAAATTCGATTGAAAGTATTAAAAAAACAATCTTGACTTCACTTATTGCAAATGGTTCCATGCAATACGAGTATTTTTTGATAGGAAAATTTACATATTGTTTTAGTGGGAATTGCTCAAATTTGATGCAATTTTCATGAAATCTGAATCCAGTATGAAAATTTCTTCGACAGAGAATATTTGTAATGTGCATTAGCAATGGATAACAAAAATAGATTTGAGAGTGATGGCTAAAAGAGATGCAGCCAGATGCCGTCCCTCATTTCACGTCGCATCGCTAAGCTGGCAGGGAGAAGTGGCACGGGATAAGTGAGTTGAAGGCAAATTCCGTGTTGTGTTGCATTGGAAAAATACTTAGGAAAACACATGTCGAAAAATAGTTTAGTATTTAAAAAGACACTGGTTGCCCGCGCGCTGATGCTCGCGTTTGGTGCTGGTGTAATGACAGTTGGCTATCAAGCCGACGTAATGGCGCAATCAAACACAACTGGTACGATTTCAGGCAGGGTCACGACGAAGGCGAATACCAGCGTCTCCGTGGTCGGCGTGGATAATGGTGTCAAACGCGTTGTCACCCCAGATGCCAATGGTCAATTTCGTCTGACTTCAGTACCTACAGGTAACTACAAAGTATCTTTGCTGGAAGGTAGCAATGTCGTTGGCACGCAGGACATCGAAGTCCGTATTGGCCAGGACAGCGAAGCGACTTTCGGCGTACAGGTAGTGCAAATTACCCAGCGTGCCAAGGCAATTGATGTCAAGACTTCCAATTCTGGCAGTTCATTTACGGCCAAAGAACTGGCAGTTTTGCCTATCGCGCCTGCAATCGCGAATATCGTTCAACTGGCTGGCGGCACCACCCGTGGTGATTCCCGCTTCGGTAATAATGCGGCCAGCTTCGGTGGATCCAGCTCGGCAGAAAATGCTGCCTACATCAATGGTTTCCCAGTCACTAGCAGCCTGTATCAAGTTGGCTACTCATCCCTGCCTTTTGGTTCCATTGCTGAAGCCCAGGTGATTACCGGTGGCTACGGTGCCGAGTTTGGTCGTTCTACTGGCGGTGTGGTCAATATCATCACCAAGAGCGGTACCAATAACTGGGAAGTGAATGCTGGCTTTACTTATGCACCTAATTCTCTGCGCGCGACACCAAAAGATATCCTGTTTCCAAACACTGGTGCAGCACGTAATGCAGCAACCGATGGCACAATCTGGAATTACAAATCTGGTGACATAGTCAATGAAAAGATTTATAACGCCTCTGTCAGCGGTCCTATCATCAAAGATAAATTGTTCATCTACCTTGGTGCTGAACTGAACCAGACTGACAGACAAACTGCACGTCAGACTGTCAGTAACACCACCAATGCAAAAGTGGGCTGGCTGGAACAAAAATCTGAAGTGCCACGTTACATCGCCAAAGTCGATTGGAACATCACAGATGACCATCGTCTGGAATACACCCGCATAGGTGATGAATCCAAAGTTGAAGACAAGTACTTTGGTTTTGACTATGCGACAAAACAACGTGGTTATGTCCAGAATGGTGGTGCGACATTCAAGAACTATGCTTCCGGTATTATTGGCCTCAATGCCAACGGTGCGGCTTTGTCAGCACCACAAGGTGCCAATATCGATATCCTGAAATACACGGGTTATCTGACCAATGACTTGACCGTGCTGGCCTTGATCGGCCAAGCGAAAACAGACCGCAAACAAGATCCATTTGGTTACCTTCCCAACGTGTATCCTATCACTGCGGCAGAAGCTAACCGTGCACCTGGTGTCAACTATACGCCAACCAATCCGCAAAATTTCACCGGTTCTCTCTTGCGTGACGGTTCTGGCGATCAAAACAAAGGCTACCGTGTTGATATCGAGTACAAGCTGAACAAGGAACACACTGTTCGCGGCGGTCTGGATTACAACAAGATCAATGCCAACATGGGTACGATCGCAGCTGGTGGTGGTCAATGGATATACTTGCGTGCCACGGATCCTAATGCAGTCTTGTCTGGTCATAATATTTCCCCGGCAGCTGGTGGTGGCCTGGGAGCAGGTGGTTACTATGTGCGTGAAAACAAAGTTTCTGGTGGTTTGACACCTGCTGTCAAGCAATCAGCTTTTTACATAGAAGATCGCTATCAGGTCACCAAAGATGTTCTGGTGACTCTGGGCTTGCGTAATGAAGCTTTCTCCAATTTGAACGGTATCGGTGAAGTCTTCGTTGAGCAAAAAAATCTGATCGCACCACGTCTGGCAGCAACCTGGGATGTGAATGGTGATGGTTCCCTGAAAGTCTTTGGTACTGCTGGTCGTTATCACCTGGCATTGCCAACTAACCTGGCAGTCCGCTTTGCCGGTGCTTCTTTGAATACAGATAAGTTCTACACTTACACAGGCGTTGATCCTAAGACTGGTGCTCCGCAAGGCTTGAACGCAATCAGTGGCGTTCTCTCTGCCAATGCTGAATTCGGTCAGGATAAAGTTGCCAATGAATTGTCGGCCACCAATCTGAAGGCTCACTATCAGGATGAGCTGAATTTCGGTTTCGAAAAGGCACTGACACCTGAATTCAATGGTGGCGTCAAGTTCACTTATCGCAAGCTGAAAAACACCATTGATGATTATTCTGATCCACGTCCAATCTGGAAAAAACTGGGTCCGGTCGATGCCAAGTATTTGCAAGACAATGGCTGGGGCGGTGCTCTGTTCAACCCAGGCCAGGACAATACTTTCATCGTGCCTATCGGTGGTGGCAAGCAACGTGCTGTGACGATTACGGCCGCAGATGCTGGTTTCCCAGAAGCCGCGAAACGTGAATACACTGCGCTGGAATTCATGCTGGAACACCCAATGCGCAATAGCTGGTATGGTAAATTCAACTATACCTGGTCGCGTACAGAAGGTAACCAGGAAGGATTGACCAAGTCTGACAATGGTCAATCCGACGTGGGTAACAGTTCCTTGTGGGATTTCCCGGAAGCGATGTTGAACAGCAGCGGCTTGTTGCCAAATGACCGTACCCATCAGTTCAAGGCTTATGGTCTGTATGAGATCAATTCCGAGTTTGCAGTTGGTGGCAATGTCCTGGTAGCTTCTGGACGTCCAAAATCACTGACTTGCAACATTCCATCTGCAATGGATCAGGAAGGTCTGGGCTTGTCGCAATATGGTTCAGTATTCTATCTGTGCCCGGCTGGTATTCCTAATGGTCGTGGTGCCGCAGGCAAATTGCCATGGGATAAACGTCTGGATCTGAACTTCATGTACAAGCCAAGTCAGATCAAAGGCGTACTCTTGAAGGTAGATATCCTGAACGTCTTCAATGCGCAAGTTGCTGAGCGTATTGACGAAGGCTATAACGTGACTGCTGCAGGTAATGCAGTCAGCCCTACAGCTGGTCAGGAAACAGCGTACACAGCACCACGCTCTGTGCGCCTCTCTGTACAGTACAACCATAAGTTCTAATTTGGTGTGGTGCAAAAAAACCCCCGCAAGCTTGCGCTTGCGGGGGTTTTTTATTTCGTGTATTGCTTAGTGGTAGATGACGTGGTGTGTATTCGCTGTTTCCAGCCTGGATCGCAAGCGATGCTCCTGTCCATACACACGAGAGTCTGGACTCACTATGTTAGTGCCCTAGCTACGCCAGAGTATGGTTCCGTCGTTGAAAGCTGTGCCTGACTCCCAAGTTATAGAACGTATCGTTGAAGGCGACAAGCGCGGTTGTGCTGACGATGCAGTCAGGCCAGGGCTGGGTGGCAGAATTCTTGAACGATATCCGCTTTTGTACGCTTGTCAGCGCATTACCAGGACCAGTTTACAAGATGCACAGGTAGCGCAAGCTTGCCGAGGGCTGGTTTATTGCAGCGATCAGATGGGGCTTTGAAAAAATATTATTCAAACAATTTATTCTTTAAAGCTGCACGTGCGTTGTTGTTCACAAGAGACAGCTCAGAATTTTGAGTCAGGCACTCTATAATTCTGGCAGGAAATAGAATACTGAGACAGTCCGCCAGCATTAAATGTAAATTTATACATGCAAATTTCAGATACTGAAAACAGGGTTGCCCGGATATTTTCAGATCCGCATCTGCTTCAAAATCCTCCAATTTTTATACAGAAAATATGCATTTAATGGCATATAAATTCTTATAAGTAAAAAATAACTAAATTAAATATAAATATTGTAAGCCGACGTAATTTAGCAACAGATCATATTGCCTAATTTCATGCACTCAAAATCAATATTAATAGTATAACTAATTTTACTTAATTCCATTCGGGAAATATAACAAGCCAGTCTTGACAGCAAAGTTTTCAAATGGTTCCATGAAAAGGGAGATTTTTTTTCGGCAAAGCAAAAAATCCAAGAGAAATGTATCAAAGCTTCACAGACAAGCATAAGTACTGACTCTTTTGTTTTAGCCGGAGGAAAAGTTCTACATAAAAAATCTGGCTACTCCAGGCAAATAGGGGGTTCTGGTTATCCACCGGGATCTTGCCTGGGTAGACATCGCTCATAAGTATCATTTTTGGGGGTTTAGTCATGGTAGAAAAAATGTTGGCCCGATCAGTACGCCTGATGTTTGTAGGTGGTTTTGCGGTCGGTGCGGGTTTGCTGGCACAACCAGCAATGTCGCAAGACGCAGTGCAAAAAGTGGAAATTACCGGTTCTTCGATCAAACGAATTGCACAAGAAGGCGCATTGCCGGTGCAAACCCTGAGCCGTAAAGACATAGAACAAAGTGGTGCGAATAATGTGGCCGACTTGGTCGCTGCCCTCCCTGCCATGCAAGGCTTTATCACGGCGTCCACGTCCGTCAATGGTGGTGGTGGTGGCCGTCAGTCTGCCTCCATCCATGCGATAGGTACCGACTACACCCTGGTATTGCTGAATGGTCGCCGTATGGCACCATACGGCACAGGCAGTGCTGTCAATTTGGGCAGCATTCCTTTGTCCGCAGTCGAGCGAGTAGAAATTTTGACGGATGGCGCGTCCACGCTGTATGGTTCAGATGCCATCGCTGGTGTCGTCAACTTCATTTTGAAAAAGAACCAGACTGACCTGAACGTAGAAGCGACACTGACCAGCCCACAACAAAGCGGTGGCCGTAGTGGCAACTTCTCCATTTCCAAGGGCTTTGGTGATCCTGAAAAAGATGGCTTTAACGTCTTGTTCGCCTATAGCCATGATGAACAAAAACCGCTGGAAGCCAATCAGCGCAGTTTTGCAAATTCTGGCGTCCAAAAGTTCATGAAAGATGGCAAGATGTTTGCCACCTGGCAAACCAGTATCAACTCCATACCTGCCAATGCCGATATCTATGATTCCAAGGGTAATAACGCGACTTTCTCGCCTGACCTGGTCAATAGTGGCAAATGTAATGGCCCTAACACTTTCGAACGTGGTGGCGTATGCCGCTATGATTATGCATCGACCGTGCAATTGTTGCCAGAACTGAAACGCGACAGTTTCTTTGCTTCCGGCAATTTGAAAATAGGCAAGGACACCACCTTGTTTGGTGAATTGGTCATGTCCAATTTCTCCAACAAGGCACGCTATGCGGCTCCTGCCCAGCCTTTGACGACTTTCAGCACGGATCCGGTGACAGGTCAGAAAGTCATCAATCCGAATTATATCGGTGCCTATAACAAGTCGGTCGTGCCACTGCTGGCAGGACAAGGTATTAATCCTGCCGATGTGACTGACGCCTTCTTCTATTTCCGTGCGCGTGATGCAGGCGGTCGTGCTGATGATTACAAAACTGAAGCCCGTCATCTGGTGCTGGGTTTGGACAGTAACTACCTGGGCTGGGATTTGAGCGCCAGCTACACTCATTCCGAAAACACAGAAAAAGATGATGCAGTCTCCGGTTACATGAGTGCCAATCGGTTTGATGCCCTGGTCAAGTCGGGTGCCTATAACCCTTACATCATCAATCAAAATGCCGGTTCCATACTGGCTCCCGCAGTATTGCAAGAAAATCTCAGCGTTACCAAATCCAAGATTGATGTCCTGAGTGCACATGCCTCCAAAGAACTGTTTGAGATGACCGGTGGCAAGGCGCAATTGGGTCTGGGTGCGGATATGACCAAGCAGTCTTTCAATGACGCGCCTAGTGAACTGGTGCAAGGCCCGGGGCCGCAACATCCTGCCTGGACTGATGTCATTATCGGTGGTTCCACAGGTTCTCAGGCTTTGGATGCTTCCCGCAAGAGCTGGGGTGCCTTTGGTGAATTGCTGATGCCGGTCATCAAGAATATGGATGTCACAGCCGCTTTGCGCTATGACAGCTATGATGCCGTCAAAAAAGAAAATGTCAGTTATGACGTCAGTGGCAATGCCTCACAACCAGGCACCCAGGGTATCTCCGTTTCCAAGGCAACCTATAAATTGTCAGCACGTTATCAGCCTATCCAGAGTCTGATGTTGCGTGGTTCTTACGGCACAGGTTTCAAGGCTCCTACCCTGAACGATATTTCCGATCCTTTGAAAAATGACGGCTCGTCGAATTTTTTCCCATGCCCTATCACTAAGGCAACAGATCCTCGCTTTGCTTATTGCCGTGGTACTGCTGAATATGGCTTGCTGAAAAAAGGTAATCCAAGTACAGGTGCCGATGCGCTGAAAGCGGAAGAATCAAAACAAGCTGCACTGGGCTTCCGTTTTGAGCCTGTCAGCAGCTTGTCCCTGGGCCTGGATTGGTGGGATGTGAAACTGAAAAACCAGATCCAGAAATTGTCTCAGGATTTGATTTTCACGACACCGACTCTGGCTGATCAATACATCTCTCTGTATTACGATCCTATCCAGAAGTCCAAAGTTCTGGTGGCTAACCGCAGCCCGGTCAATCTGGCCAGCTCGCGTTATTCCGGCGTGGACTGGGATGCAACGTTCAAGACAGCAACGCCGATAGGCAAACTGAACGTGAACTGGTCTGGTACTTATATGCTGACTGCCGAGAAAGATGTGCCAGGTGCAGCCAAAGAAAGCAGCATAGGTCGTTTTGACTCGTATGATGATGTGACTTTCCGTATCATCTCCAGATTGGTGACTTCTTTGAAAGTGTCTGATCAATACACTCATAGCCTGACCATGAACTACCGTTCTGGTTATCATGACAAAGTGGCAGCTGCTGGCGACGGTTATGTCCGTGCCGTCAATACTGATGGTACAGTCGGTGGTTATGTAGACATGAACCGCGATGTCAGCAACTACACGACCATAGATTATCAGTTGCAAGCCAAAGTCATTAAAAACCTGACGATCACTGGTGGTATCCGCAATCTGTTCAACGTTGATCCACCATTCACTATCCGTAATACCGGTGGTGGTAATCAGGTTGGTTACGATGGTCGTTATACCGATCCACTCGGTCGTACCTTCTACGTCACTGCTGCCTATAAATATTGATTTGCTCAATAGATACAGGTAGATAAAAACCCGGACTTGTCCGGGTTTTTTCATTTTTTTTCAAATTAATCAGTGATATTGAAAATTTTTTTTCTTATGACCAGCATAAGACCACTAGGTATTTTAGCAAGAGAGTGATTTGTCAATAAAATGATGTTGCCATGGAGAAATCGAGAAAAACGTGAACAAAATTTAGTCAGTTGCCGAGACTGGCAAGTATAGTTTTTCTGCGTAAAAAATAAGCAAATTTGCAGCACTGTATAAATGCAAATAATTTCTTTCCCTTCCGACTTTTTGAGAGTGGGGATACCAGTAAAAAGCACTTGCTACTGAGAAAATTTCGAGTATATTTCTAACTTTATCCTTTGCTTTTCCACCGAATATGCCGGTTTTTTTAATAAATGCATGCTTCACCATGCATTTGTAAAAATAAGTGTCCTGGCGGCAATTATGCGTGTAAGGATAAGCAATCAGGTTAGTATTTCGTAGCACTCTTGTTCTCCTCTCCTTCAACCATTTTTCACACCAGTCAAGCAAATGAATTTATCAAAAATGACAGTAAGTAGGCGTCTGGGGCTGGGCTTTGCTCTGGTTTTAACGTTATTAATTGCAGTGACCGTCGTCGGTATTTCCAGGATGGCGCAAATTCAGGGGCGACTGGACAAGATAGTCAATGTCAGCAATGCCGAAACCCGTCTGGCACTGGACATGCGTGCCATCGTGTATGACCGTATGGTATCGCTGCGTAATCTGACCCTGCTCAATGATGCTGGTGACATGGAGCCTGAGCTGAAAAAGATCGCCGAGCAATCCAAGCAGTATGCTGCCGCGGATGAAAAAATGAGTAAGCTGGCGACAGAAGAGGGCGCAGGCAATAGTGATAAAAAGACTTTGCTGGGCAAGTTGAAAGAAGCTGAAACCGCTGCCGCAGCCTTGCCTGCCAAAGCGCAGGAACTGGGTCTGGCGAATAATGCCGAAGCAGCGACCATCACCCTGATCAAGAAACTGCGCCCAGTGCAGAAAAAATGGTTGGACACTCTGGACGAGCTGGTCGTAGTGGAAGACAAACTGAATTCCCAGACTGCTGATGAAGCTGGTTCTGCCTTCAAGGCAGCGACCAGTCTGATGTTGATCCTGGGTGGCCTGGCATTACTGGCAGGTATATTCATGGCTTTTGCCATCAGCCGCAGCCTGCTCAAGCAACTTGGTGGCGAACCTGATTATGCAGCTGAAATCGCTGGCCAGATAGCTGCTGGTGACCTGACAGCGCCGATAGATCTGAAGTCTGGTGACACTGCCAGCTTGCTGTTTGAAATGAAGAACATGCGTGACAGCCTGGTCAACATCGTTGCCCAGGTACGCAATGGCACCGACACCATCGCCACTGCTTCCAGTGAAATCGCGACCGGTAATCTGGACTTGTCTTCCCGTACTGAACAACAAGCCAGCTCCCTGGAAAAAACCACCTCGTCCATGAAAGAATTGACGACCACGGTCAAGCAAAATGCTGACAATGCGCGCGAAGCCAATCAACTGGCCGCGTCTGCATCGGAAGTGGCACGCCAGGGTGGTGTGGTAGTGGCTCAGGTGGTTGATACCATGGGTTCCATCAATGAATCCTCCAAGAAAATTGTCGATATCATCAGCGTCATTGATGGTATCGCTTTCCAGACCAATATCCTGGCTTTGAATGCCGCCGTAGAAGCAGCCCGCGCTGGTGAACAAGGCCGTGGTTTCGCTGTAGTTGCCGCTGAGGTGCGTAACCTGGCACAACGCAGTGCCGCAGCAGCCAAGGAAATCAAAACCCTGATCGGTACTTCGGTAGAGAAAGTTGAAATCGGCACCAAGCTGGTAGGCCAGGCAGGTGTCACGATAGACCAAGTCGTCTCCAGTGTGAAACATGTGACCGACATCATTGCCGAAATCAGCGCTGCAAGCCAGGAACAAAGCGTGGGTATTGAGCATGTCAATCATGCCATCATAGAAATGGATGGCGTGACCCAGCAAAATGCCGCGCTGGTAGAACAGGCTGCTGCCGCCGCACAAAGCTTGCAGGATCAGGCTTCAGAGTTGGCGAAAGTGGTCAGCGTGTTTAAATTGCAAGCGGGGGAACGTACCCAGCAAATTGCCGCACCAGCCGCCAGAGTCGCACCGCGCCGTGTTGAACCGGTAGTGGCAATCAAGCCTAAAGCCAGAAACACTCAGGTAAAATCTCTCCCAGCTGCAAGAGCTCCAAGCAAGAAAGCAGCGAGTGCCAGCAGTAACGATGAGTGGGAAGAGTTCTGATGCAAAATAGGCTGCTTGCCTTGAAAACCCCGGGAAATTTTTTATACTGAATAGAACATGAATAAGAAGATCACTATGAAACCTCAACTGTCAATTCTCATTTCATCCTTGTTGCTGGCGGCCAGTGCTTCCGTCATGGCGGCTGAGACATCTCCCGTCATGGATAGCAAATCCTGCGAGCCACCTAAATACCCGAAAGCCGCCTTGATGAATGAAGAAACCGGCACGGTTTCCATGGGCTTTCTGGTCGGTGCCGATGGCAAGGTGGTTGAATCCAAAGTCGAAAAATCCAGTGGCTCCAAGAGCCTGGACAAGGCTGCGCTGTCTGCCTTGAGCCAATGCAAATTCAAGCCAGGCACCAAGGATGGCAAACCTGACCAATTGTGGGCCAAGGTTGATTTCGTCTGGAAGCTGGAATAAGTTTTTTACAAGTAGCGCTGCAAATGAAAAGAGGGAACAGTGATGTTCCCTCTTTTTTTACGACCTTTGTTTAACTGCTACAGCCCGTAAGCTATTGGCAGATTGATTACTCCGCTTTCAAACCGCGGCGTATCAGCAAAGGTTCTATCTTTGGTTCGCGTCCACGGAAATTACGGAAAGATTCCAGCGGATCCATGCTGCCGCCCTTGGACAATAATTGCTGACGGAACCAGTCACCATTCTTGCGATTCAGGCCACCGTTTTCCTTGAACCATTCCACGCTTTCCGCATCCAGCACTTCACTCCACAGGTAGGCATAGTAACCGGCAGAATAGCCGCCGCCAAAGATGTGGGAGAAATACGTGCTGCGATAACGTGGCGGCACAGGGGCAAAGTCGACTCCAGCCTGCTTCAAGGCTGCTGCTTCAAAGGCCAGCGCATCTTTAGGAACCTGGGCTGGTGTCAGTTGATGCCAGCGTTGATCCAGCAAGGATGCTGCCAGATATTCCGTGGTCGCAAAACCCTGATTGAATTTATTCGCCGCCGTGATTTTATCGACCAGGCTTTGCGGTATCACTTGGCTGTTTTGATAATGTCTGGCGTAGTTTTTCAGAACTTCTGGCCAGGTCGCCCACATTTCATTGACTTGCGAAGGATATTCGACGAAGTCACGTGGCACATTGGTACCAGAAAAACGCGGGTATTTCACATTCGAAAACAGGCCGTGCAAGGCATGGCCAAATTCATGGAAAGCCGTGCGCACTTCATCAAATGTCAGCAGGGTAGGCTGGCCTGCCGGTGGTTGCGGGATATTGAGATGATTGGCGATCACCGGGTGAGTGCCAAACAGGCTGGATTGCTCCACATAGGCATTCATCCAGGCACCACCGCGTTTGGTATCGCGGGCATACATGTCAGCGATGAACAATGCCATGCTCTTGCCATCGGCATCAAATATTTCATAGACCTTGACGCTGGGGTGGTAGACCGGCAAGTCAGTGCGTTCTTTGAAAGTAATGCCATACAGCTTGGTGGCAGCAAAGAAGACACCGTTTTCCAGTACATTCTTCAATTCAAAATAAGGACGCAACTGGCTATCGTCAAAGCTGTATTTGCTTTTGCGTAATTGCTCGGTATAAAAGGCCCAGTCCCAGGCCGCCAGTTTGAAACCGCCTTGCTGGGCATCTATGATTTTTTGCAGCTCTGCGGCTTCTGCCCTGGCATTATTGACGGCTGCCGGTGCCAGTTCACCCAGCATTTTATTGACGGCTGTCGTGGTCTTGGCCGTTTCATCTTCCAGGCCATAGGCGGCATGGTTGGCATAACCCAGCAGCGTTGCCCTTTCGGCGCGCAGGCGTGCCAGGTCGATGGCAACCTGGCGGTTGTCAAATTCACCACCGTGGCTACCGCGGTTGACGGATGCTTCATGCAGGCGCTGGCGCAAGGTACGGTTAACCAGGCTGGCTTCAAAGGGTTGGCCCGTGGTATTCACCAGTGGGATGACGAATTTATCTTTCAGACCACGCGTCTTGGCTGCTTCGGCGGCACTGGCAATTTCTTCTTCCGACAAACCCTGCAATTCAGCCTTGCTGTCAACGATGATGGCCGAGGCATTGGTTTCTTTCAACACATTCTGGCTGAACTGGGTGGCCAGGCTGGCCAACTGGGCGTTCAGGCTTTTCAGCTTTTGCTTGTCCTTGTCGCCGAGTTTGGCACCGGCACGCACAAAGTCGGTGTAATAGCGTTCCAGCAAGCGAGCAGATTCTGCATCCAGTTGCAATGCCTGGCGCGCTTCATATAATTTGCTGATGCGCTGGAACAGGCGGGCATTCAAGAAAATCTGGTCTTGATGGGCCGCCAGTTTGGGTGCCAGTTCGCGCGACAGATTCTCCATCTCAGGATTGGTATTGGCCGCAGTCAGGCTGGAAAATACTGTGGAAACACGGTTCAGCATCTGACCTGCGCGCTCCATGGCAATCACGGTATTTTCAAATGTAGGGGCAGCATGATTATTGGCAATCGCTACAATCTCCAGACCATGCAGACGCATACCCTCGCTAAAGGCTGGCGCATAATGCGCATTTTTTATTTGATCAAAGGCAGGATATTGGTAAGGCAGTTTGCTGGCGCTGGTAAAGGGATTGTCGGCCAGCTTGACAGCAGGCTTCTTTTGCAGAGCAGCACTGCCTGGCTCCGCAGTCGAGGTAGCGGTGGTGGCACTAGTAGCAGTTGTGGCATGGCTGGCCGGGTTGGCCAATGCTGTGCCCAGCAAGATAAGCAGCAAATGTTTGTTCATGTAGTTTTACCAAAATCTTTTGATCAAAAAGGGAACCCAGTGTAGCAGACCATACAGCGGAAATATCGTTCATCCCGGGCAAAAAAATAGCGCCGGACTGGCGCTATTTTTTGCTGGGAGTGGAGCGCACTCAGCACATCACAAAGCGATTCGCCAGATCAAGTATGAAAGCCGGACGCAGATAAGCCAGGAAAACCAGGGCCAGCACTGTCACCATGATGGCAGCCCAGAGCAGGCGCAACAGTTTTTTGGAGCAGAGCATAGCCATGGCCAGGTCCTCAGGCGGCTGCTACGCGGGCTATGGGTTTTTCACTGATAGGCAAATTCACCAGAGCCGCGAAGATACCCAGTACCAGGACTATGCCCCATACCATGTTGTAACTGCCAGTCCTGGTGTAGATATAACCACCCAGCCAGACCCCGATGAAGCTGCCGACCTGATGCGAAAAGAAGACAAAGCCCGACAGCATCGACAGATACTTGACCCCAAAAATCCCGGCAACCACGCCATTCGTCAGCGGTACGGTAGATAACCACAGCAAGCCCAGCGCTGCTGCGAACAAATATACGGAATACGGTGTCAGCGGTGCCAGCAAGAACAAACCGATGACCGCACTACGGGCCAGATAGATTGCTGACAAGAGATAGGGTTTGGGGAACATGCCCCCCAGTTTGCCTGCATAGTAAGAGCCAAAGATATTGAACAAGCCTATCAGGGCCAGGGCATAGACAGCCACGCTGGGGTCCATGACACCCTTGTCCTTCAGGTAGGCAGGCATGTGCACGCCGATGAATACCAGCTGGAAACCGCAGACGAAATAGCCCGCTACCAGCAGCAAGAAAGGTTTGTAGCCAAAGGCTTCGCGAGTCGCTTCCATGATGCTTTGCTGTGGACCTGTGACTTGCTCCAGCGCTGGTTCGCGCAACTTCCAGGCCATGGGCAGCATCAGTACCACGACCAGGGCGGCCAATACATAGAAAGCAGTTTGCCAGCCAGCATGGGCGATCAATTGCTGCTCTATCGGCATCATGATAAATTGACCAAAGGAACCTGCCGCAGAAGAGATGCCAAAGGCCCAGGAGCGTTTTTCCAGTGGTGCCGTACGGCCTATGATGCCACTGACTGCACCAAACGAAGTACAGGCCAGCGCCGCCCCTATCAGTATGCCAGTGCCAATGATGAACAGGCCGGAGTTATCGATCAGTGCCATCCACAGCAAGCCGGCGGCATACAGGAAGGCACCCAGCACCATCATCTTCATCGTACCCACTCTGTCTATCACCATGCCGGCGAGAGGGCCAAATACGCCCCACATCAGGTTTTGCATGGCCATGGCCATGGAAAAGGTTTCCCTGGTCCAGCCATGCGCTTGCGAGATAGGTTGCATCCAGAAACCAAAACCATGCCTGACGCCCATGGACAAGGTAATGACAATGCCGCTGGCCAGCAGCACGGTTTTCAGGTCGGGGGCGCGTTGAGTAGTCATGATAAATAAGTATAAGCAAACTCAGTTAGTGTATGCCAATCCTGAAAACCATGTGGACTGCCCAAAATACCATGACGGTATGGTGTTCGGCAGCAGTCAGCGCAGGGTTGGCAAAAACTCAGGGATTGAGTGGCAAGCTTAAACTAAAGCGCGTGCCCAGGCCGGGCGTGCTGTCGACCGTGATACTGCCCATCATGATGGTGGTCACCAGGTTATGCACAATGCTGAGTCCCAGGCCACTGCCACCCTGACCCAGCTTGGTGGTGAAGAAGGGATCGAAAATGCGCCTTAAATCCTGTTCCTCTATGCCCATGCCATTGTCAGAGAAAATCAGTTGTACCTGATTGTCCGGTGTTTTATAGGCGCGCAAGAGCATCTTGCCATTCTCGCGTTTGTCAAAGGCATGCAGCATGGCATTATTGATGAAATTGCTCAGGATTTGCCCATACGGCCCCGGGAAGCTGTTCAACTCTATATCATCAGGGATATCAATTTCCAGCGTATGGCCGCGCTTGTGTATCAGGTTGTGCAAGGTGCGTATGACTTCCAGTGAAGTCTTGCGCAAATTAAAGCTGCGGCGCTTCTGGCTGGTCTGGTCTACCGAGACTTGTTTGAAACTGCTGACCAGGTCGCTGGCACTCATGAGATTGCGCAACAATAAATCATTGGCATTATTGATACTTGCCGAAAATTGATTCAAGTCAGAGCGCTTCAAGCTGTTGTCCGCCAGCTTGCGCAGGAAGATGGCGGACTGTTCCTGCAAGGTGGTAGCTGTCAGTAGGCTATTTCCTATGGGGGTATTCAATTCATGGGCGATGCCAGCCACCAGCGAACCCAGGGCCGCCAGTTTTTCTTGTGAGATCAGGATTTGCTGGGCTTTTAATAACTGTTGATAAGTCTCGGCATTTTCCACGGCGATGGCGGTATACGCCGCCAGCATCATGGCGATATCCAGATGCATGCGCTGGAAAGCATTTTTCTGCGTACTCTGTATGGCAATGATGCCTATGGTGCGCCCTTTGATCACCAGGGGCACGTAAATATGCGAGACCGGGATGATCTTTTCCAGATCGGCAAAATAGGCACTGTCCACAGTCAGTTTATGCAAACCGGCTGCACTGATATAGCTATGGTATTCAGTATAGATGTCGCTGATGAAAATCGCCTGCTGGTGGGTGACACACCAGACTGACAGCAAGTCCCTGTCCTTGATATCGCGTATATACGGCAACATGCGATGGCCGCGCAAAATATTGCAGGGGAATTCTATGGTTTCCTGTTCTGGCCGGTAAATGCCAACTGCAAATACCTCAGCCCCCATCAAGTCATGCACATGGCGGTAGACAATTTCCATGATGGTATCGCGGTCCAGGCTGGAAGTGATTTCCCTGCCTATTTCGCTGAGCTGGTAAATATGCTGGTGCGCCTGTTGTAATTGCTCAGTCTGTAATTGCAGGCTGGCGGTGCGTTCTTGTACCCTGGCTTCGAGCTGCTTCTGGGTTTGTGCATGCTCGGCATGGCTGAGTACTTGTTGTATCAGATTCGCCAGATGGCGGCCAAACAAGACATCTTCGCGCGACCAGTGCCTGATACTGCTGGTCTGGGCCAGGCATAGCAAGCCCATGCTCTTGCCATGCAGACGCAGGGGGATTTCCAGTACCGAATGCAGTTGCGGCTGACCGAGCAAGGCCTGCATCTCGCCAGCCACTACATGCAGCCGCATATCATGGGCCACCAGCGGTACTTCATCTTGCTGCAATATGTGCATCAGCAGCGGCAAGTTCTGGCAAGGCATTTCTGCCTTGACCCTGGCGCAGGCGACACCCGCTTTGGCATGGCAATGCAAGCCTACGCCATTGCCATCAAACAGGTGGATACTCACCAGCTCGGCATGCAGGATGCTGAGCGCAGTATCGCTGATGAGTTGCAGTATTTCCGCTGGCTGGCCTTCTTCGAGCAAACGGTTGGACGAGAGTTCCAGCAGGATTTCTACTGGCGACTTGCGTGATAAATCATAGGCGCGCAATTCACGGAACTTGTCCACCGTACCCAGTTCGCTCAGCTCGCTGGCGGTTTGCTGATGCAGGCGGGCAAAGTGCAGGGCAGCTTGCCAGTTTTCCTGCTGCTCATGCAATTCGGACAGCGCTGCCAGGCTGCGCACTTTCTGGCTGCGTGAACCAATTTTTTCTGCATAGCTCAGGGCAGTGGCATAGGCCGCCAGGGCTTCTTCCACTTGTCCTGCCGCACGCAAGATGTCAGCCAGCGAATCCAGGGTTGCTGCTTCCAGCCAGACATAGTCGCAGGCATGGGCCAGTTGCAAAGCTGTTCGTATATGCGCTTCGGCTATCGCCAGCTGTGCGCGACGGCTGGCAACCAGACCCAGATACCAATAGGTTTCTGCCAGGTATTCATGGATGGCATGTTCTTCGGCCAGCGCTTTTGCCTTCAGAAAGCAGTCTGCTGCCGCCTGCAATTCATCGGTATTGAGTTCATTGACACCCAGATTGATGATTTGCTTGCACAGCAAATAAGGTTCATTCAATTGTTCCAGCAAGATGCCAGCATCGGTATGAAAACGGGCGGCAGTCTTGCGGTCGCCTAGGGCATCGTAAATCTGTCCCAGCCCTATATGCGCTTCTACCAGGGTGACCTGGTCGCGGTTGAACTTGCTGAGATCGACACAACGGGTCCAATACAGGATGGCATCACGGTAAGCACCTTCGGTATAGCTGATGCGGCCCAGCGCCAGCAACATTAGCCCCGCCGGGCGTGTCAATTGCTGTTGTTCAGCAATTTGCAAGCCTTGCTCCAGTTCATGGTGCATGGACTGCGCTTGCCCCAGTCTTTCCAGTATCAGGTAGCGCTGATAACAGGCATCAAGCTGCAAGCCGGTTTGCCCGGCAGCTTGAGCCTGCAAGCTCAATTGGCTGAGTAAACAAGTCGCCAGCCGCGGATGCCTGCGCGCGGTCTTGACGATACGATGCAAATTGCGATTCAAATTCAGCGCCTGGCGCATGATTCCCGATTTGTTTGTCCGAAAATGGCTAGAAGAGTGACCAGCACTCGCGTATAAAGTTTCCTGAAGATAGTAATGCAGATTGTATATTGGGTACATGACTTTAACTATTTCAGAATTGATTACGCGAAAGAAAGTGGCGGCTATGGAACAGCAGATACGGACTACACCTGGCAAGCAACAGGCAATAGCGCAGCCGGATGCGACCAGCCTGATGCTGACAGAAGCCAGCGATGGCTTGACGCAAAAGCAATGTTATTACCGTGCCCTGGCCGCCAAGGATAGCCGTTTCGATGGCGTGTTTTTTACCGGCGTGAAAACCACAGGGGTGTATTGTCGCCCGGTGTGTGGCGTCAAGACGCCGCGCGAATCATCTTGTGAATTTTTCGGCAGTGCTGCGGCGGCAGAGGCGGCCGGTTTTCGCCCCTGTTTGCGGTGTCGGCCCGAACTGGCTCCCTATGCGATACAGCAAAACCTGGCGCATGCCATCTGGCAAAAAATTGCTGACGGTGCCTTGAATGAAACAGATATAGAAAGTTTTTCTGAGCAGGTGGGACTGTCATCGCGCCAGTTGCGCCGCGTCATGTTGCAGGAGTTTGGGGTGACACCAGTAGAACTGGCCCAAACCCAGCGTTTATTGTTTGCCAAAAAACTCTTGCAGGAAACCCAGCTGGGCATGGCCGAGATTGCTTTTGCCGCCGGTTTTGGCAGTGTCAGGCGTTTTAATGCCTTGTTCTCAGAACGCTATCAATTGGCTCCGGGGTCGATACGCCGTGCAGCAGATAGCCCAGGCGAGGGCGTCAGCCTGAAATTGGCTTACCGCCCACCCTATGCCTGGGACGCAGTGATTACTTACCTTGCTGGCCGTGCCATGCCCGGCCTGGAAGCCGTCATCGATGAAAAAGGCGGCAAGGCCTATGTGCGCAGTGTGCACATGGATGGCCTGGACGGTTGGCTCAAAGTCGCCCATCTGCCAGCCAAACAGCAACTCAGTCTGCAAGTCTCGCCCACTCTGGCACCGGTACTCATGCCACTGATGGCCAGGGTCAGGCAACAATTTGACCTGGAAGCCAATCCCGCGATCATACAAAGTCATTTGCAAAGCCATGCCTTGCTGGCCGGGCAAATCCTGCGCACGCCCGGTATGCGCGTGCCCGGTGCTTTTGATAGTTTCGAACTGGCTATCCGCGCCGTGCTGGGCCAGCAAGTCAGTGTGGCTGGTGCCACCACGGTGGCGGGGCGTCTGGTGACGCGTTTTGGTCAGCCAGTGCTTACCCCGTTTGCGGCTGTCACCCATCATTTTCCCAGCCCGCAAACCATCGTTGGTTTATCGATCGATGAACTGGCAGGCATAGGCATACCCGGTGCACGCGCTGCCACACTACAGAATATTGCCCAGTTCGCGCTGGATGGTGGCTTGCAAAGGCAGTTGGCCGCCAGTTCAGATGAGATGGTGAGCAGACTGAAAACCGTCAAGGGCATAGGTGAGTGGACGGCGCAATACATCGCCATGCGCGCCCTGCGTTTCTCGGATGCTTTTCCGGCGGGCGACCTGGGTTTGCAAAAGGCCGCCGCCTTACTGGCTACCCCAGTCAGCGAGCGCCTGACTGAAAAACAATTATTGAATATCGCCCAGCCCTGGGCTCCGTGGCGGGCTTATGCAGCTCTATTGTTATGGCAATCACTGAAAGATTAAAGGAAATATCATGAAATACATTAATTGCAGCAGCCCGGTAGGGAATTTACTATTAGCCGCCAGTGAACAGGGGCTCAGCGGCGTGTACTTTGAAAACCACAAACACTTCAAAGGCAGCGCAGGCTGGCAAGAGGATGAGTCTGAGCCCATCCTGATACAGGCACGCCAGCAATTGCAGGAATATTTTGCCGGGCAGCGCCAGGATTTTGACTTGCCCCTGGATTTATCGGCAGGTACAGATTTCCAGCAAGAAGTATGGTCAGCCTTGCGCCGCATCCCCTTTGCCCAGACCAGCAGCTATCTGGCGCTGGCGCAGGGCATAGCCAGGCCCAGGGCAGTACGTGCAGTGGGCGCGGCAAACGGGCGCAATCCTCTATCCATCATTATTCCCTGCCACAGGGTAATCGCCAGCAATGGTGCGCTGACGGGTTATGCCGGTGGTTTGCAGAATAAGGAAGCCCTCTTGATGCTGGAGAGAAAATTTTCTAAATAGCAATTTGTGTATGCTTAAATAGTCAGCAGAACTGGCAATTCCAGGAAAAGCAGTTAGATATCTGAAAATATCATTTACTTAATTTTGGTGCGATGCACAAAAAGTGCTTGACGTTTTAAATTCTGCGTGTAGAATCGTATTTGTTGCGGTGCACCATTCAAGAATTCCTGGAAAGCGCTGCCGATTACCTAAAGCCACTTAATTCCATCTACCGGAGAATGCCATGACTACCAATACACCAGAACAATTTATCGCTACGACTAAAGCTAACCTGGAAGCGCAATTTGCTTCCCTGACTTCCCTGAACAAAAAAGCATTTGAAGGCCTGGAGCAATTGTTTGCCCTGAACGTCAATGCTGCCAAGGCAAGTTTCGAAGAAGGTACTGCTGCAGCCAAACAACTGTTAAGCGCCAAAGACCCACAAGAATTTTTCACTTTGTCTGCAGCACAAGCTCAGCCAAACGCAGAAAAAGCCCTGGCTTATGGCCGTCACCTGGCAACGATCACAACAGCAACTCAGCAAGAATTCACTAAAGCTGTTGAAGCGCATATCGCTGAAACAAACACTAAAGTGATTTCCCTGATCGACGAAGTAACAAAAAATGCACCGGCTGGTTCCGAACAAGCTGTTACAGCCTTGAAATCTGTCGTTGGCAACATCAACGCAGGTTACGAGCAACTGTCCAAAACAACCAAGCAAGCTGTGCAAACACTGGAAGAAAACCTGAACAAGGCTACTCAACAGTTCACACAAGCGGCTGAAAAAGCAACTGCTAAAAAGAAATAATTTAGCAATTGTAGATTCAGACTCACTGCGGTGAGTTGCAGTAAAAAAATCCCCTGATGCTCGCATGAGGGGATTTTTTCATTTTCAGACAAAATCAAGTCTGTGCCGATGACGCTGGTGCCTTACCCAGCAAGTAAATCGAATACAGCAGCACACAACTGCCGTCGAAAAAAGCGGCAATATGCAGACCCTGCAAGGCTGGCTCAGTCCAGTTGATGGCCAGCATGAAGACCAGGCCCAGTTTTTCCACTGCTGCTGCCAGTAAAATTGCTCTCCTCGCCTGCACTTGTTTGACCGCATAGATAATCAACGCGCCAACCACAAAAGCCATCAAACCCCAGTGCCGCGCAAAGAACAGGCCGGTGACATCGCCTACCTGCATGCCCGATGCCTGCAGAAACAGGGTGGGCGCAATAAACTGCAAGCCCGCCAGCATGGTGACGGTGCCACTGACGTACAGGATTTTACTGATGATTTTTTCTTGCATGGTCTTCCTCCAGCTTGTTAGCTTTTTCTTTGTTGATATAAAAATGCAGGCCCTGGTAATTCCCTGCCAAGATCAGCACCTGCTTCGGCAGTGATCAGTGTATTCAATCTTTGATTCAAGTCCAGCAACAAAAATCCAGCAGCAAATCTTTGTCTTGCTCAGGGCTGGCTGCCGGTCTATCTGACCCAGCCTCTCTCCCATGGCGGCAAGGGTATTGGCTAAGCTTGCCAAGCATGTGTAAAGCATGACAGCCATGTTACATGCCAAAACACCATCTTTTTTTGAGCACTCTGGACTCAAGCCATCGCCAGCAGTGGTAAGCTAGAGGATGTATCCTAAGAACCTGTTTACGATCTGTAGCGAGCGAGCGTCAGCGGGGTGAAGAGTAGCGCAAAAAGCGGAATGTACTTAAGTACATGAGCATTTTGAGCAACGCATGAGCCCCGATCACGCTTGCGCAGTAAGATCGTAAACAGGTTCTAAAGCAGCAAACATTTGACCATCTCACCCCCCCCAGGGGTAAAACCAGGAGAATTCACATGCAAGACGTGGTAATCGTAGCTGCAGGTCGTACTGCAGTAGGCAAATTTGGTGGCTCTTTGGCAAAAACGGCTGCTTCCGATCTGGGCGCGCATGTCATCAAGGCCTTGCTGGCGAAAGCCGGCCTCAGTGGCGATCTGATCAATGAAGTCATACTCGGCCAAGTCCTGACTGCAGGTGTGGGCCAGAATGCGGCGCGCCAGGCTGTCATCAAAGCTGGTTTGCCAGACATGGTGCCAGCTTTCACCATCAACAAGGTATGCGGTAGCGGCCTGAAAGCCACCCATCTGGCGGCGCAAGCCATCAAGGCCGGTGATGCTGACATCATCATCGCCGGTGGCCAGGAAAACATGAGCGCCTCCCCGCACGTATTGAACGGTTCTCGCGATGGTTTTCGCATGGGCGATGCCAAACTGGTCGATACCATGATCGTTGATGGTCTGTGGGATGTCTACAACCAATACCATATGGGTATCACGGCAGAAAACGTCGCCAAGAAATATGGCGTGACCCGTGAAGAACAAGACTTGTTTGCTCTGGCTTCCCAAAACAAGGCAGAAGCCGCGCAAAAAGCAGGCAAGTTCAAGGATGAAATCATTCCTTTTGAACTGGTCAGCAAAAAAGGCACGACAGTGTTTGACAGCGATGAATTCATCAAGCACGGCACCACGCTGGAATCATTGGCGGCACTGCGCCCTGCCTTTGACAAGAATGGTACTGTGACTGCCGGTAATGCCTCTGGCCTCAATGACGGTGCTGCTGCCGTCATCATGATGTCCGCCAAGAAAGCCGATGAGCTGGGTTTGCCAGTGCTGGCCCGCATCAAGGCTTATTCTTCTGCCGGTATTGATCCTACCATCATGGGCATGGGCCCGGTACCTGCCGCTCAACTCTGTCTGAAAAAAGCTGGCTGGAGCCATCAAGACCTGGACCTGATGGAAATCAATGAAGCCTTTGCCGCCCAGGCAATCGGCGTCAACAAGGAAATGGGCTGGGACACCAGCAAGATCAATGTCAATGGTGGCGCAATTGCGATAGGTCACCCTATCGGTGCATCCGGTGCCCGTATCCTGGTCAGCCTGATTCATGAAATGATACGTCGCGATGCCAAAAAAGGCCTGGCGAGTTTGTGCATAGGCGGCGGCATGGGTGTGGCGCTGGCGATAGAGCGTTGATTTTTTCTTGCTAATGGATGCCTGAATCAGCAAAAGATACAGACATGTTCATCAAGGCCCCTCGGTTATCTTGACGAGGGGCTTTGTTTTTGTGGTGGTATAAGGTATGCATGGCGCATGCTTTATCCATGTGCCATTCTGAGCAGTGTTGAATTCCAGTTATTTGCCAGCGTCCTCGGCTGCACAACGAAATTCTTTACCGTCAATCATCATGGCAATGGCAGCCATCCCAGGTTTTTGAGCAGGCAGTTTGCTGTTATCGCCTTCGAACTGTATTTCTGCACGATGCAACTTTTGCCCACAAGCAGTCACCGCCTTGATTTCCAGCAAATCTACTTTGCCAGCTCCCGCCGCACTTAAGCTTTTTATAAAATCCGCGACTGCCGTATTCGATGCCGCATATGACACAACTTTTGCTCCACTGGCAGTGGCTGTCACATTGGCCAGCGACAGACTGCTGGGCTTGGCTGCTTGCAGATTTTCTGCAGTGATAACGTAGGTTTGGGCGGCAAAGCTGCTGGCTGCGAGCAGTGCGCAGGCCAGGAAATAGATTCTAGGGTTCATGATTATCCAGTACGAATGAAAAAATGCATGCCGACATGTTCAATTTTTGATCCGGCATTCAACGCTGAAATATACCTTGATGAAATATAGAAATTAAATTGTGTGTGCATAAATCGGGCCTATTTTTGAGGTGTTAATTTGATCATTTCATATTGAGCAATGTGGGAACAAGTTGCAAACCCAAGTAAAATGCGGCCTTTACTAAAAAGGTCGCGTGATGAAAAAACTAATTTGCTTGAGTATGCTGGGCATGCTGTTGACAGCATGTGGTGGTGGCGGCGGTTCAGCGCCAGCCAGTCCTGTTGTTGTCAATGATCCTGGTCTGAGCTTTAGCCCGGAATCCTTGAATGTCGCCGTCATCGAGGGACAAAACAAATCGGCGGTCATCAGAGCCAGCGCCAACAAGGTTTTTTCAGGAACGGTGAATGTCGGCATCATAGACACGAAAGGCGTGACTACCGGCACTGTCAATATGACCGCGGTTTCCACTTCTGCCTACGATGTTACTTTGCAGGTTTCCGGGAAGTTGCCGATAGGGGTCTATGACGGTGTTCTGGAAGTGCGCTTGTGCCAGGACAACCCTACCGTATGCAGCCAACCGCAACCAGGTTCACCCTGGAAATTGCCCTACCATATAGAAGTCAAAGCCCTGGCCAGCATCAGCAAGGTGAGCATGGATCAGTTGGTATACAGAAAAGTTTCCAAGATTACTGTCACTGGTGAAAACCTGGGCTCAGCCAGCGTCAAGATGCCGTTTTGCCTGAGTTTGATAGAGGCGGGCAATGGCTCATCTACCCAAAGGAATTTTTCTTGCAAGATCATCGGTGTGGGCAGTTCTGAATTGACGGTACTCTCTGACAAGGGCAGCAAGCTGTATTCCATGCCCACGGTGGTCAACCTGGCTAATCCACCGCAAGTGACGATGAAGACCAATCTGGGTGACATGGTGGTGGAATTAAATCCTGCCAAAGCACCCATTACAGTGGATAACTTCCTCACCTATACAGAGAATGGCTTTTATACGAACAAGATATTCCATCGCGTCATCAGTAATTTTGTGATCCAGGGTGGCGGCTATGACGCTGATCTGAAGCAAGCGGCGACGCTGCTGCCGATCAAGCTGGAATCGCCCAATGACTTGAGCAATTTGCGTGGGACCATTGCCATGGCTCGCACCAATGTGCCAGATAGCGCCACTTCGCAATTCTTTATCAATGTCGTCGACAATCCTGCACTCGATTCTTGCAGTCAGTTTTCTTGCGCCACGACACAAGGCTATGCCGTATTTGGCAAACTCGTCAGTGGGCTCGATATCATGGACAAGATACGTCAGGTGCCAACCAGGCAGGTTCAGGACATGAGTGATGTGCCGGTCAATTCTGTCATTATTTATTCGGCGATACAGACGCAGTAATGCCCAGAGTTTGAACATGGAAAAGGGGGCTGTGCAGGCTCCCTTTTTTTATGCTTTTGCATTTATTCTGAACTTTAATTTGTATTGCTCTCTAAGCTAGAATATTGCAAGTATTATATTGCAATTATTGTATCTACTTAGAGTGCAGCTGGCACTTGCTTTGTTATTCCCTGCGAAGCCCATGATGTACATCATTCCGAACAGAGTCCACTCACAATGAAAAAAATCTTTGCCCCTTTTGCTTGTCTGTCCTTATTGTGTTTGACCATGCAGGCAATGGCCGAAGATGCTGCCACGGTGGATGCACTCAATGTACGCATAAGCCGCATAGAAAATGGCTTGTTACCGCAAACCGTCATCAAGGGGCGGCCTCTGCAGCCCATGCGCCTGGCAGAGCGCATGGCGGCACTCAAGGTCCCAGGGCTGAGTATCGCCATCATTAATCAGGGCAAGCTGGAATGGGCGCGTGGCTATGGCTATGCCGATGCGCTCAGCAAGCAGCCTGTCACTGTTGAAACCAGATTCCAGGCTGCCTCCATCAGTAAGCCGGTGACAGCCATGGCGGCACTGGCCCTGGTCGAGCGCGGTAGCTTGAATCTGGATGGCGATGTCAACCAGCAATTGCAGTCATGGAAACTGCCTGGCAATGCTTTTACAGACAAACAAGTCGTCAGCCTGCGTGGTTTGTTAAACCATACGGCTGGTATCAATGTGCATGGCTTTCAAGGTTATGCTGCCAGTCAGGATGTGCCGTCCTTGATTGATGTGCTGGAAGGTAAAAAGCCAGCCAATTCCACCGCAGTCAGAGTCACTGCCTTGCCCGATAGTGTCTGGAGTTATTCAGGTGGTGGCTATTCCATAGCACAGCTGCTGATGACGGATGCCAGCCATGAAAGCTTTCCTGCCCTGATGAAAAAAAACGTGCTGGACAAACTGGGCATGGATCATAGCAGCTTTGAATTGCCAGAAAACTGGCAGTCTATGGCAGCCTCGGGCCATCTTGCCAATGGCATGCCTGTACCTGGTAAATGGCATCGCTATCCGGAAATGGCAGCTGCATCCCTGTGGACTACCCCATCGGATCTGGCACTTTTTGCGATTGAGATACAGCAGAGCAGCCTGGCTAAATCAAACAAAGTCTTGTCGCCAGAAATGACCAGGCAAATGCTGACACCCAGCAAGTTAAAAGACTATGGCCTGGGTGTGTTCCTGAGCCCGGCCACCGACAAGCATGCGGGTTTTGGTCACAGCGGTAGTAACGAAGGTTATCGCACCATGCTGACAACTTTCACCAGTACTGGCCAGGGCGCAGCACTGATGACCAATAGCGAGAATGGTAGTGAACTGATACAGGAAGTTTTGCGTGCCATTTCGATGGAATACGGCTGGACTGACTACAAGGTAGTGGAAAAAATTGCCAGGGCTGGTGATGCCAGTGAATACAAGAGTTTGGCCGGTGAATATGCGCTAGCTGGCTATCCTGTCATCATCACTGCCGAAGCTGATCGCCTGTACGTCAAGGCTGCTCCCTTTGGCGGCGACCGGCAAGAGCTTTTTTCTGCTCTTGATGGCAGCTACTTCATGCTCAATAACATGGCCTCACTACGTTTCGAAAAAGATGCGAATGGCGACGTGAGTGCGCTGGTCGTCGAGAGAGGCGGCAAGTCCATCGGTAAAAAGATCAAATAACAGGACAGTTAAACGACATTGCTGGCGTGTTTTCAGTGAAGTGAATAAAAAAATCCCAGGCTGGTCAGCCTGGGATTTTTTGCTTATGACAGTTTCACTATTTATTTTTTCAGGCATTTCTCCAGAAACTGATCCTGTTCCCACAACAAATGCATGATGCTTTCTTTGGCAGCATAACCATGGCTTTCCTTGGGCAGTATCACCATGCGTACTGGTGCGCCCAGGCCTTTCAAAGCCTGGAAATAACGCTCGGTTTGCAGGGTGAAGGTGCCGGGATTATTATCGGCTTCACCATGTACCAGCAAGAGTGGTGTCTTCATTTTGTCGGCACTCATGAAAGGCGACATCTTGTTATAGACCTCAGGGCTTTCCCAGTAATTGCGCTGTTCAGTCTGGAAACCGAAAGGTGTCAGCGTGCGGTTGTAAGCGCCGCTGCGTGCGATCCCACAGGCAAATAACTTGCTGTGTGTCAGCAGGTTCGCAGTCATGAAAGCGCCATAGGAATGGCCACCTACGGCGACACGCTTGCGGTCCACATAACCCAGGGCATCGACTGCATCGATCGCCGCTTCGGCATTGTCGACCAGTTGCGGGATGAAATTATCATTCGGCTCAGTCTTGCCTTCACCAATGATGGGGAAGGCAGCATCATCCAGCACCGCATAGCCACGCGTCACCCAGTAAATGAAAGACGCATAGCTGGGGAAGGTAAACTGGTTAGGATTATGCGTGCTTTGACCGGCAGAATTTTTATCCTTGTATTCCGCTGGATAAGCCCAGATCAGCAAAGGCAGTTTCTCTTTCTTCTCTTTGTCGTAGGCGGCAGGCAAATACAGCGTGCCTGACAGTTCCACACCATCCTTGCGCTTGTATTTGATGACTTCTTTCGAGACATCCTTCAAGGCCATGAAGGGGTTCTTGAATTGCGTCACAGGTGTCAGCTGGCTGCCGCCCTTGATATTGCGGAAGTAGTAGTTCGGATATTCACTCTTCGATTGTATCTGTACCAGCACATCACCTTTTTTAACATCTTCAATGGAAACGATGTTTTCTATTTTGTCCGTATAGGTAGATTGATACAGGCGATTCTTTTTCAGACTGCTGATATCCAATTCATCAATGAAGGGGAACTGGCCATTTTTAGTGTGCCCTGCGCCCAGCAGATAAGCCTTGTTATCTTCTACCGCTAAAACACGTCGATGATATTGATTGTATTTGGTTTCAAAGCGACCAGGATCGGCATACACATCCTGCATATTGCGTTCTGAAATCAGGCGTGGCGCCTCGGCCGGATTGGATGGGTTAAAGAAATGGACTTTGACATTGCGGGTGTCATACCAGGCATCGGTAACCACGGCCAGATTGTCACTGCCCCAGGTAATGCTGACATAGCGCTGGCTGGTTTTTACCAGTGATACCGGCGCTTTGTCAAAAGGTGCATCCCAGGAAAATACTTCATCGCGGAAATCGACTTTATTGGCCGGGTCACCGCCATCCAGCGCTTCTACATAACTCAGGCTGGCTGCCTTGTCGGCACGCCAGAACACATAGCGCTTGCCAGTGGGGACGGCACTAAAGCCTTTCGGCATCACTTCATGCAGAGGTGTTTCACTGACTATCTTGATCTGTTTGCCAGCAGTATCCGTGACTACTATTTTTTCCGGAAAACGCTCCAGCGGGACGATGTAAGAGAAAGGTTTTTGCAAGGAGTTTAATTGCAGATACTTGCCATCCGGCGAAAAGTGGATGTCATCATACATTTCTGCTTTTCTGAAAAAACTGCTCTTGCCATTCAAGCTCACTTTATGCAGTTCTGAGGTCGTCAGGTTTTCAAAATTGCTTTCATCATTTTTATTTTTCAGCAAATCGGCATAGGTACGATTTTGTGAAGTGGCACCTGTAGAAGTCGAGACGATGGGACCGCTGGGCAAATTCTTGCTGGCATCCAGCAGTGGCTGGCGATTCTTGGGCAAGACCTTGATGAGCAGGTTTTCACTATCCCTGTACCAGTCAAACGGCGTGTCGAGGTTGGCATTCAGATTGGCTTCTGTCAGTTTTTTTGCCGTGGCTGTCTCGACATCGATGACCCACAATTCCACCCCATTGGCTGCGGTATGGGTAAAGGCGATTTTCTTTTCATTCGGTGACCAGCTGACATAGGCGATCAGCGGGTTTTCAGGCAGGCCCTTGACTTGCACTTCTTCCCTGGCATCGACTTTGCGTAATTTCAGGTTATTGATATAGGTCAGGGTGCTGGAAATATTCGTGACGGGATTGATGCGCAAACCGGCCAGACGCATTTCAGTCTGGCTCAGCTCGCTCAGTGTCTTATAGGTATTGCGATAGCTTAACAACAGGGTCTTTTTATGACTATCCATACTGACCGCAGGGGCACGCTGGAAGTCAGCCAGCTCCAGTATCGATTGCGGCGGCTTTTGATAATTGAGATTTTCCTGTGCACCGGCATTGGCACCCAGAGCTGCCAGCAAAAGCAGACCCAGTTTGTTTTTCATGCATATCCTTTATTGATCGTGTAGTTTTATATGATGCGACTGCCAGCAAGGCATCCATGACTTTGTCCAGCCTGGATGGCAGCAGCGCTTCATTCTAGCATTGCCATGCAAGGCAAAACCCAGTTTTATTTCACATAAGGATAGTCAATATAAAGCGTTTTCTAGGAAATCAGTTTCAGATTGAAAGCCCGTTCCATGAACCAGATCAGGGCGATGAGTATGATCAGCCCGGAGCCCGCCTGCAAGATGAGGCGCTGGTATAGCCATTGACGGCGCAGCAAAAAAGCCAGTGGCAGGAATACCGCGACGATGGCGAGCTGCCCGGTTTCCACTCCCAGGTTGAAGCCTACCAGGGCCAGCAATAATGCCGATTGCGGCAAGCCCAGATCAGCCAGGACGCTGGCAAAGCCGAAACCATGGATGAGACCAAAAGCAAAGGCCACCAGCCAGCGCCTGCCTTGAAATAGCGGGAACAGGTTATTCAATGCGGCCAGTACCACCGAGGCGGCAATTGCCGACTCCACCAGGCGCGAGGGCAGGGCCAGCATCCCCAGCGCTGCCAGACTAAGAGTGATGGAGTGGGCGAGGGTGAAGGCCGTGACGATCTTCAGGACATCGACAAAGGCTGCTTTAAAACCTGGGGCCGCCTGCCATTTACCCGCCTGCAAGACCAGGACGGCGGGTAATAACAAAGAGAGTAAAAACAGTATATGGTCGAAGCCTATCCAGATATGCCAGATACCATGGACGATGTAATCGCTGAACTGCCGCCACCTGCTGACTTCTGCCAGCACGAATTGCTGGCTGGCCAGCTCAGGGCTGAAGATGGCAGTGGCGGTCACACCGTTCTTGTTGACCAGGCGTAGCAAGCCCTTGTGCTGGCTATCGAGATCAAAAAATAATTGATACTGCACCTCGATTTTTTCGACTTCGCAAGTGCTGTCGAACATCAAGACGGTATAGGCCCCATCACTGTGCTGGTCTATCAATTGTTGCCCGACCTTCAGCGGGCATTGCTGGTCGCCAGCTGTTATTTTCAGCCTCGCCAGGGCATAGGCGGCGATTTCGGCATGCTTGCTGCGTACCTCATCCCAGGTTAGCTCACCATTGCCATCTGCATCCAGGCCGATGGCGAAATCGAGGTCGCGCAAGGCGATATCCCATTGACCATGTATGCCGCTTTGATCTGCCCGCAAGATCAGGTAACTATCGCTGGGTTTATGGGCATGCGCTGGCATACTGCACAGGCTCAATAGCGCAAGTAAAATGAAACAGCATCTGTTAAAAAAATGCGGGACTAGATTCATGATCTGCCTCCCAGTCTGGTATTTAACTTGGCGATCACAGCTTGCAATGTTTTATCTTCCAGTTTGTTTTGTTGTAACCATGCCAGTGCCGGTATGGCAGCTTGCGGGTCTTGTGCGGCAGCGGCTTCCAGCAAGATGCGCAAATCTGCAGTTTCTTTTTGTATGGCCCAATTCAGTTGCGCCAGTTTCAGGGCGATTGCCGGGCGGTTTTTTAATTGCAATTCATAGCGGGCCTGCTCACGCTGGTGCACGGTATCACCGCGCAGCATGGCTGCCTCAAAGCGTTGATCCAGCAACATGATCTGGCTGGCAGCTGCCGCAGATTTTTGTGCTTGCAGGGCAAGGGCATAACGCAAGAGCAAGGCATCATTCCTGGTCTTGCTCTTGAGCAGGGTGATGACTTCGCCAGGTCTTTGCTGATCCAGTAAAAAATCGGCATATGAGCCCAGCAAGTAGCTGTCAGGGCTAGCCAGCGTCAGTGCCTGTTGGTACCAGTTTTCTGCAGCCTTGCTGTTGCCCAGCCTGGCTGCCATTTCAGCCAGCAGGGTGCTGCCCCAGATTTTTGTGCCAGCATCGCTATCCGCATATTTGGTATAGGCGGAGCTCAAGGCTGCATAGCTGCTGGCGGCATCGCCATTCAGGCTGCCGATATTGTGCAGGCAAGTCAGGGTAATCAGCTCTGGTGCGAGAGGGTAGAGGCGCATGCAACTGGCCCTGGCCTGGGCAAACTCCCCTTGTACCTGCAAGACTGTGGCACGGGTCAGCCAGGCCTGGGCATTGTCTCTGTCCTGCTTCAAGACGCTGTTCAGATCAAGCAAAGCTTGCGGGAACTGGTGGGTGCTTTGCAGTATGGTGGCGCGTAGCACCAGCACGGATACTGGCGGATTAGTCAGGCTCCACCACGGTTTCAGCACTGCCTGGGCATAACCCAGGTAACGTGGGTCACCATCATTGCGGGATGCATGGATATAGGCCATTGCCAGTTCACTGGCAATGGCCGGGTCGTCCGGTTTTTCGGCCAGGCGTTTGCGCAATAGTGCGAATTCTCGTTGCAGCGGATCTGTGCGTGCGGGTAATTGCTCCAGCACCTGCTTGCCATTGGTGGGGATGAACGGTGCTGCCTGCACGGCAGTCATCAGCAAGCCGGGCAGTATCAACAAGGCAGAGAGCAGGCGTGGCAGGTGCATGATATGGATGTCAGGTAGTGCAAGTCACTGAGTTGCTCAAGTCCAGGCCAGGTAAATACCGGCCTGGTCTTGAGCACCGCGGATACTACAAACAAAATTGCTAAGGGTTGAGGGCGACGGGTTCCGTGGTTTCTGGGACCGTTACCGCGGCTGCATCTATTAACTGTGGCTCTGCGGTATCCGCATTGGCACCGAATAGATTCAGTACATATTGCGTGAAGCTATCGATGGTGGACGTCACTGGAGTCGTGGTACCTGTGCCAGTGCCCGTCGTGCTGGCTGGCGGGGTGCTGTCGCTACCGCCGCAGCCAGCCAGCATCAGCGTCAATGCCGTACCAGCGACCAGGCTATAAACTCTTGTTTTCATGATTTTTCCTTGAGTAGAGTGTACATAAATGACTGCTGCGCTTAACGTTTCAGCGCACCAGCCACAGGTGTTTTCAGGTAAGGAAAGGCATTGTCAACAAAAGTGCTGTCGAGGTAGGCACCATCTGTGAAATCAATACTGCCTGCTGGCGCATCAGCTGGTACGCAACCTATGCTGAGTATGCACAACCTGCCCATGACTACACGCAAGGCGATATCGACGACGTCATCACCAGGGCGACGACCATTCGGGAAGCCGGCACTATCGCCACCGATGACACCCAGGCGATTTTGTGTGGCGCTGACGGGTGTCGTGGTATTCAGGCGCAGCATTTCAGAAGGGGTTACCGTTGCTGGTTGATTGACACCCTTGATGCCGGTCAGGAAAGTCGCGACCAGATCATTACGCGGGAAGTTGGTTGGTGCCTTGACACCGGCGCTGCCAAACAAGACTTCGACCAGGGCAGGCAGGGTAGGATTGGTCACATAGGTCAGGAACTGGGCATCACCGCTGGGTTTGCTGTGATTGAACTGATCCTTGTCTTTGAGGCCGATGACAACTTCATTCACCAGTGGCATGCCGAGGCGCGATACCTGTGTCCATGCGCCACCTTCTTTGGATGCCGCACCGGTGCTGCTAGGCGTAGGGTTGATGGCACGACCCTGACGCAAGCTGGCCGTGGTCCAGCCGCCGATGACGGCTTCCTTGCCATTGGTCAGGCAAGTCGTAGGCACTTCCATTTCTATGGCCGTGATGTTCTTCATCGCCAGGTCATCATGCCCGGCTTTTTCTGCATTCGGATCAAACGCCGTGGCAGGAGCCTTGATATTGATGAGATCAAAGGTTTCGCCGAGGTTGACTACGAAGGGATCTTTACGCTGGCCGACAAAGACCTTGCCCGGCGTCGCGCAGCCAGGGATATTGACGGCAAACACATGCTTGGCCGCATAGCCAGCATAGTCAGGGATGGATTTGTTACCGATATAGTCGATAGGTTTGTCAAAGGTGACCGAGCCTGTAGCTGCATTGGTGACCGCCTGGCGGGTGCCAGTGCGGCGGTCGCCTGTCACCATGGTGACGGTATAGGTTTCACGTACATTCAAGCCAGCCGCATTGACGCCGTCAATCGCGCCACCATTGATCACCAGCGGCACAGAGACTTTCTTGCCACCTACCGTGAACTGAGCATCATTATTGGTATTGGTAAAGCGGAACTGGAAGGTCAAATGTTCCTTGCCATCACCGACATTGTCGATATGGATTTCATACAGGGCATCCGGGTCCATGGAAAAATAATTCGGGCCACCATAGGAATCTTGCAGGGGGGAGTAATTGGCGATCAGGGTAGTAAAGGCGCTGCGGTTTGCTTCATAACTGCGGAACATGTAAAAGTCGGCAGCATCCACCTTGGGGTGACGGGTGATAAAGGGCGCTTCGCGGTGACTGGAAGCCTGGGCTGGCAGGCTGGCGATGCCGCTCAGAGTCCCGGCTGTGACCAGGGTGAGTAGAATTTTCTGATGGAAGCTTGATGTAACTTGTCTCATGACCAACTCCTGTAGTGTAGGAAAAATGCCTCTTGTTATTGAAAAAACGCGAGGGGCATTCTTGATACGCGAGCTGTCGAGGTTTGGATGCAAGTTTTTTAAAGAAATTACACAATTCTTTTGCCAGGACATTTTTTTCGCCCTTTATCACTGCATACCAAATCACTGCATACCAAAGACGGATTTGCATCTCAGGCAAATATCGCTATACTTAATGCTCTCCTCTTGGCGCTGCTGCTAGAGGTACAAATGCCCCCGAATCGCCGGAGGCGCACCTGTACTTCAAATTTTGGTAGCAGCCATGACTTCTATATCTCGTGTTTCTATAGCTCGCGTTTCTATAACTCGTTTACAAGCGGCCCTGCAAAGACAGGGCATCCATGTTGAGCATGCCAATGGCATCTTTCAACTTCATCATGAACATGCGCAGGCCACGGTCTTACTGCCTGATAGCCTTCCTCTGGAAGAAAAGGCAGTAAAACAATTAATGGCGTTTGCCGCCGTCAAATCAGCCGACGGCCATCATGCCGTCTGCAAGGCTTGTGCCACGCCTGACTTTCATCCTGGCAGTATTGCGCCAGTAGGTTCCATCGTGGCTACCGATGCCGGCTTTGTGATTCCGGCAGCAATTGGTACGGACATCAATTGCGGCATGCGCTTGTTGACCACTGGCTTTAATTTGTCCCAGATCAACCAGCACAAGCCCGCATTGATGCGCCAACTGCAACGTGTCTTGCTGGAAAATGGCAGAGACGTGCCCGCCCATGCCAAGGCCTTTGCTGCGCTCAGTGATGCCGGTCCATCTGCTTTCCTGGATAGTTTGCCGGACAGTGGTATCTGGGCGACAGCTGACCGCGACCGTCTGCAACAAGAACTTGCTGCCTGCATAGGTTTGCAAGAATTTGGCGGTGCCCGTCGCTATGCACCTGAAGCCTGGTTTAACCGCGATGGCATCGTGCGCGACCCCAGCCTGGGTACGCCGGGTGGTGGTAATCACTTTGTCGAGTTGCAGATCGTCGATGCCGTTTTTGACCGCCACCTGGCTTATCGCGCAGGGCTGGCCAAGGACGATATCGTCGTCATGATACATAGCGGTTCGCGCGATGTGGGTTTCTATGTTGGCCAGCGCTGGATGGACAGGGCCAGGGCAGAATGGCCTGCCGGTCTCAAACATCCTGACACTGCTCTGTATGGGCTCAGCGGTGAACTGGCTGAGGAATACCTGCAAGCCATGGGCGTGGCAGCCCGCTATGCCTGGGCTAACCGCATGGTATTGGCAGAGTTGGTCAGACAGCAATTGCAGTTAGTGCTGGGCGATGCCAGGTCTTCACTTATTGTCAATGTGCCTCACAATGTCATCTTGCGTGAGCATGGCATGAATATCCACAGGAAAGGTGCAACCTCGGCGCGGGAAGGTGACCTGGCCCTGATACCCGGTTCCATGGGCGATGCCAGTTATCTGGTACAGGGGCTGGGTAATCCTGACTGGTTATGGTCTTGCAGTCACGGTGCAGGCCGCCGCGTACGCAGACAGGATGTGCGACGTTTGCGCCACGACAATGCCGATGCCAGCTGGCAATGCGTGACCCTCAGGGAAGAGCGCAAGGTAGAAGAGGCACCGCAAGCCTATAAACCCATAGGTCCGGTGATAGAAGCGCAAGAAACGGCAGGCCTGATCAAGGCGGCAGTCAGGCTCAAACCCTGGGTGACCTTCAAGGCATAAAAAAATCCCCGCGCTATCTTCATAGGGCGGGGATTTTTTCATGCAAACAGCAGCTTAGTGGATGCCGTGCATTTTCTTTTCCATCCACTTGTTCAACATCATCAAGACCAGACCAGCAGCAATCGGTATCAGGGTGAAGATCAGGAAGAACACTGACAAGGAATAGGTTTCGGAAATATGGTCGATATAACTACCGGAGAAACCAGCCAGTTTATTGGCGATCGCGGTATTGAGAAACCATACACCAAACATCAGACCCAGCAAACGCGGCGGAGCCAGTTTACTGATATAAGACAGGCCTACCGGGGAGATGCACAATTCACCCATGGTATGGAAGAAGTAAGCCGCGATCAGGAAGACCATGCCTACACTGGCGGTTTTGGCGCCAGCCGGGATGCTGGATGCGCCATAAGACAAGGCGGCAAAGCCCAGACCCAGCAAGATCAGGCCCACACCAAATTTGACCGGGCCACTCGGGTTCCAGTATTTTTCCCACATTTTGGAAAACATTGGTGCCAGGATGACCAGGAAGAAGGAGTTCAATACACCAAACCAGGTCGCTGGCACGCTGGATTGATCGAGCGCAAACTCACGTTGCAACATCCAGATTACTAATGCCCAGATCAAGCCTATGCACAGTACCAGCAAGGCATTCGACAAGAGATAGCGCTTGGCAGTACCAGCAAACAACTTGATCAGCAACCAGGACAGGATAATCGTAGGAATGACTGTCATCAGGCTATTCACGACCTTGAACAGCATGCCACTGGTACCGACCAGGGCACGGTCAGTATAGTCGGAAGCAAAAATCGTCATCGAACCACCGGCTTGTTCAAACGCAAACCAGAAGAAGATAGTGAAGAAAGAGAAGACGCAAATTGCTTTCAGACGGTCGGCAACGATATGCGGTGCAGCTTCTTCTTCAGCAACAACGGTTCCGCTTTGCTGAGACTTGGCCAGACCGATTTCACCAAAGATACCCTGGCCAAAATAAAACTGTATCGCACCCAGGATCATGAAGGCACCAGCCAGGCCAAAGCCCATGGGCCAGGAGATTTTTTCACCAATATAGCCGCACAGCAGGATACCGAAGAAAGCGCCCGAGTTCACACCCATGTAGAACAGGGTATAACCACCGTCACGACCACCTTCATTGTCCTTGGTATACAACTGACCAACGATGGCAGAGATATTTGGTTTGAACAAACCAGTACCAGCAACCACCAGGCCAAGGCCGGTATAGAACATGGCTGGCGTATCAAACAGCAAACAGGCATGTCCTGCAGCGATGATGAAACCACCGAGTACCACAGAACGGCGGCTGCCCAGTATCTTGTCGGCGATATAACCACCGAGGATAGGGGTCAGGTAGACCAGGCCGGTGTACCAGCCATACAAGGCCGTTGCATCAGCACGGCTCCAGCCCCAGCCGCCTTTGGCTGCCGTGGTGACCAGGAACAGTACCAGCAAGGCACGCATACCGTAGTAAGAAAACCGTTCCCACATCTCTGTAAAGAACAGGACGAACAGGCTATCCGGGTGCCCCAGAATAGTATGTGCACCTGGCGTTTGAATTTTGTTCAAAGTGCTCTCCAATAATTATTTTGTATAAAAGTCGCAGCTGGCCGCAAAATATTTTTCAATGCGTACCTTGAAATGATGTGAATTGAGTCAATTCGGCGCGTAGCTTACCACGACAAAAACCTCATATAAAAAGACATATGCTGCGACGCAGCAATTTTTGCAGTGCAAAAATTGACTATGACAAGCTGATCTCGCTGACTTGTCTGCCATTTCGGGCATAGGCTGGACTTACAGAATTATTGGTACTTAGGCAAATTTACTGCTTTAGTATGGTGTACAAGTAAATATAATATATCTATAGTTAATGACATTGTTTTGCGGAAAAACAAATATTTAATAGCAATATGCTTATTGCAAAATAAATGATTGCCTTGGCAGCAGATAGTAGATGGCGATCTTGATGACGGTGTTTTAAAACTAAGTAAATGATGGATGGCAAATACTTAGTTGCAGTCACTTTCCATCCTTTTATTAATCTGGAGACTTTCAATGTTTAAATCAACTACAAAAAAATTAATTGCCCTCGCATTGGCCATTGGTTGCAGCGCTGCATTTGCTTATCCTCCACCATTCTATTTCTGCAATAGAGAATGCATAAAAGAAGCCCCACGTGGTTCTGTTGAATACAAGCAATGTATGGCAGATTGCCTGAGTGGCTGGCCTGAGTAATTTGTACTAAGTCTTAATGGCAGTGAACCTGCCATGTCCTTAGACAAGTCCTTGTGCAGAAGTTGACTTGTTGAGGGTGTCGTGACCATCAGCGTAAAGCTGATGGTCATTGATTCAAGCAAAAACCTCATCATCAAAGTTAATTATCAAGGATGCCGCATGAAAGTAGCAAAAACGATTTTTACTTATGCTTTGATCATTGCAATAGGATTATTGATTGGCTATGTCGCGCCGCGTCTTCCTATGCTGCTGAAGCCCGCCTATCAGGAAGGCGACTACTCCGCGCACTTCCTGAATACCAAGACAAAAGTCCTTATGTACGGGACAGCCAATTGTGCGTTTTGTAAAAAGACGCGTGCGTATTTTGCTGAAAATAAAATCGACTATGTCGACATGGATGTAGAGAAATCACCTGCTGCCGCTGCCAAACATGCCGAGTTGGGGGCTGAGGCTGTACCAGTGATTCTGATTGGAAAACGCATGATACGAGGCTATCAGCCAGAAGCCTTTGCTGAGGCCTTACGCGCTCTGGAAAAGACACAAACCGCAGAAAAATAAACTGTGCGTCATTGTTGTCATACCGTACAAAAAAGGAAGCCATGTACCGGGCGCGTGGGTTCTTGCGTGACATTGCCCGATCTAACCTTAGGAGTTTTACATGTTTAAATCAGTAACAAAAAAATTGGTTTTGCTGGCTTTGGCTATTGGTACTAGCGCAGCTTTTGCTTATCCACCACAGTCTTATTTTTGCCATAAACTGTGTATCAAAGAAGGCCCTGTAGGCTCGCCAGTTTATGAAGAATGCATGGACGCCTGCATCTGATGATCAGTTGTAATTAAGCATGCCATAAAATCTAGCCTTAAAAAAATGGCCATCAAATCCGGGTTTGATGGCCATTTTTATTCTGCAGAAATACCCTGGACTTAAGTCAGTTAACCTTGAATACCAACAAGGCCTGCCACAATTTTTGCGCCTCTTCTTTGAGCGATGCCGCTGCTGCCGCAGACTCTTCCACCAGTGCCGCATTTTGCTGGGTAGTCTGGTCCATCAAACCTATCTCTGTGGTGATCTGGGCGATGCCATGGCTTTGTTCAGTCGAAGCGCTGGAGATTTCATTGAGTATGGTGGATAAGCCCTCTACCGACGCCAGGATTTCGGTCATGGTCTTGCCGGCATGACCCACCACCTCGGAACCCACATCGACTTTGGCGATCGAGGTTTCTATCAAGGACTTGATTTCTTTCGAAGCGATGGCGCTACGCTGGGCCAGGTTACGCACTTCTGATGCCACCACGGCAAAACCGCGCCCCTGCTCGCCAGCGCGCGCGGCTTCGACAGCGGCATTCAGGGCCAGGATATTGGTCTGGAAGGCGATGCCTTCTATGGCGGCTATGATGTCAAACATCTTCTTCGATTCGGTCGAGATATCAGCCATGGTGTTGACCACTTTATCCACCTGGGTACTACCACGCTGTGCCGTCTGGGCAGCAGACACGGCGAGCTGGCGGGCTTGCTCGGCATTGCCGGCATTTTGCCTGACCGTCTGGTTCAGACTCTCCACGCTATTGGCGGTTTCTGCCAGTGAAGAAGCCTGGTTTTCGGTTCTTTCAGAAAGATCGATATTGCCCATGGCAATTTCGCCCGAGGCATTTGAGACAAACTCGCTGCTGTCGCGTATATGTGTGACCATGCTGGTCAATTGTTGTTGCATGCCATGCAGGGCAAACAGCATGCTGCTGCGGTCGCCAGGTTTCAGTGTGACTACCGTGGTCAAGTCACCTTCGGCCACGCTCCTGGCGATGTTGACAGCCACGTCAGGCTCGCCACCCAGCGGGGCAATCACCAGTTTATTGATGACAAAGGTCAGAATGGCAGATACCACCAGCACACTCAGTACACCTATCATGATGGCGGTATTGCGCAGGTAATTGACATCAGCCAGAATCTTGTCTTCTGGTACGCTGATGACAAACGACCAGGGCGTTGTGGTGGCACCTATCTGCACAGGCACATAGATGCGCTTTACCGTGGTCTGCATTTCCTTATGCGCCAGAGTGTCGCTATACGTCTGGCCCGCCTTGATGGCGAGCTTGGCCGCTTTGGCCTCAGCGTTGTCACCTATGCTCTGGCCCACATTCCTGGCATTCACGTCACCGATGTAGATACCGTTATTCGAGATCAGGCTGGCATAGCCAGTTTCATAAGGGCGTATCTTGCTGACATCTTCCTGGAAACCTGCTACCGGCAAATCCACCGTCACGGCACCAACAAACTGGCCCTTGGCCTTGATAGGTACAGTCACCGTGGTCATGAAGACATCCTTGCCAGCGATCTTGTACATATAGGGCTCAAGCAAGACTTCATTGCCGCTTTTCTTGGCCAGCAGGTAATAATCGCCTGCACCGTCCTTCTCATAGTCAGTCAGGGCTTCAACCTGGGTCTTGCCACTGCCGCGATTCCAGTAAGGCAGGTAGCGGCCAGTGGCATCATGGCCTTCCTTGCCTACGTATTCGCTATCCTTGCCATCAAAGGCATTGGCTTCCCAGATTGTGCCTACACCGGTAAATTCAGGATGGCCTTCCAGTACGCTTTTCAACAAGAGATCAGCATTGGCGCGCTCCGCCTTGCCGCTGGCTTGCATGGCAGCCAACTCGAAGGCCAGGCTGCGCGCTGCATGCAGAGCCAGGTTGATGCGCTCTGCCACCTTACCGGCATTATTGATGGCCAGCTGTTTGGCATATTGCTGGGCCGAGTCTTGCTGCATGCTGCCAGCCTGACGAGTCAGCAGGCTGATGGTCACGGTAAACCCGGCCAATACCATGGCGAGCACGGCAAAAAGCATTTTGGCACGCAAACCAAAGCGTGCAGGAGAGGTAGTAATGGATGTCATGGTCGTATTCGCCTTGCGTATTTTCTGGGCAGAAATGTCTGCACTGTATGCATGATATGCCGGATTGGCAGATTCTTGCCGTGGCGTACAAATTACAGAGAATAAGCGTGACAATTTGCAACGATTTCGCTTGCCAGGATGACAAATTCCGGTATAGATTCAGCAATTTTCATGACAAATAGTCAGCCTTGACCTTTTCTTTCCATGCGCTGAACTACCCACAGGTTCTAAGGTCGTATAGACATGATGGACATGGGCAGACTGGTTTTGTCAAAAGATCCTAATCAAGAATTACCTAAGTTATCCATATTACCCGAGGGAGAGATGCAATGAAGTGGAAAAACCTGGTCGCCGCCGGCGGCCTTTGCCTGGGTGTGATGGGCGTGGCAGTGACAGCGCAGGCCGTGACAGTAGAGCAGGTGAAAACCTTTACCCTGCCCAATGGCATGAAGTTCCTGGTATTGGAAAATAGCACGATACCAAATGCGAATATGTACACTTATTGGAAAGTCGGTTCGCGCAATGAAGTGCCAGGCATTACCGGCCTCTCGCATTTCTTTGAGCACATGATGTTCAATGGCTCCAAGAAATTCGGACCCAAGCAATTTGACCGTACCATGGAAGCCAATGGCGGTGCTAATAATGCCTATACCAGCAATGACCTGACCGTCTACCAGGACTGGTTCCCGGCCACTGCCCTGCCCACCATTTTCGATCTGGAAAGCGACCGTATCGCCCATCTCAGCATAGATCCAAAGATGGTCGAGAGCGAGCGTGGCGTGGTTTTATCCGAGCGCAGCACCGGCCTGGAGAACTCGAACCTGCGCGCCCTGTGGGGTGAAGTCTATGCTTCTGCCTTCAGCGCCCATCCCTATTCAATTCCAACTATCGGCCATGAGTCTGATATCAAGGCCTGGACGCAAGATGACTTACAACGTTATTTCAATATCTATTATTCGCCCAATAACGCAGTCGCTGTCATCGTAGGTGATGTCAAGGCAGCGGAAGTGAAACGCCTGGCCGAGCAATATTTTGCCAATGTCCCGCAACGTGCTCTGCCACCAGTGGTGCGTACAGTAGAGCCTGAGCAAAAAGGCGAGCGACGGGTATTCGTACGCAAGGAGTCTGCGACTGCTGCCAATCTCATGGTCTCCTATAAGATGCCAGCCACCAGCAACCCTGATTACTATGCCCTGAGCGTCATTGCCAGCATACTCACCGATGGCAAAACTTCGCGTATGTACCAGGCTTTAGTGGATCAGCGTCTGGCGACCCAGGTCGGTGCCGATCATGGCAAGAATTTTGACCCCGGCCTGTTCAACTTCTTTGCGGTTGCTGCCAACAAGGTGCCTGCTGCCAAGGTTGAGGCTGCATTGCTGGCCGAGGTAGACAGGCTGGTCAGGGATGGCGTCACTGCAGATGAATTGCAAAAAGTGAAGAACCAGAAGCTCTTGAATTTCTACCGTGCGCAGGAAACCATCAATGGCAAGGCAGCCCAGCTGGGCGAATATGAAATGTTTTTTGGCGATTACAAAAAACTGTTCGATGCGCCGGATGCCTATCGCAAACTGACGCCTGCTGATATCCAGAACGTCGCTGCCAAATACTTTAAAAAATCACAAAGAACAGTAGGCGTGCTCGCCGCTGTGGAGGAATAAGAAGATGATCAGTATAAAAGTAATCAATAAAAAAATGCTTGCCGGTAGTCTGGCCACTTTGAGCCTGCTGGCTTCCCATAGCCAAGCTGCAGAATTCCGCCTGCCAGCCTTTGAAACCACCAAGCTGCCTAACGGTGTGACCGTGTATTTGATGGAACGCCATGACGTGCCCCTGATTGCCGTGCGCGCTGTTGTCAAGGCTGGTGCTGTCAGTGATGTTGGCAATGCTGGCCTGGCTAATCTGACCGGTGATGCCTTGCTATTGGGGAGCAGCAAGTTTGATAAAAAGACCCTGGACCACAGCTTTGATTTCCGTGGTGGCCGCATCAACAGTGCAACCAGCACAGAATCGACTTCCCTGAATGCAGATTTTGCCAGCGCCGATGTGGATGTACTCTTGCCCATCTTTGCAGATGCCATGTTGCATCCAGTGTTTGATGCAGAAGAATTTGGCAAGCTGCGTTCGCGTACCGTGGATGGTTTGAAACAAGCCAAGGAAAGTCCACGTAATGTGGTACAGACTTACTATCGCAGCATGCTGTTTGCAAATGGTGCTTATGCCAATCCGGTGACAGGCACAGTCAATAGCGTGACTGCCTTGCAACCCCAGGATGCCAAAAAATTTCATGAGGCTTATTACCGCCCTGAAAACGCCGCCCTGGTCGTGGTCGGCGACTTTCAACCCACAGCCATGCGTGCCCAGCTAGCCAAGCTGTTCGGTACATGGAAAGCCAGCGCAGCCCTGCCCGCAACTGCCGCGAATGGCAAAGTAGTGGCAGACAAGGCAAGAGTCTGGCTGGTGAATAAATCGGATGCAGTAGAAACCACTTTTGTCTTTGGTGGCAAGGGCATCGCCCGCAATGATCCTGACTACGTCCCTCTGCAAGTCATTAATACCATTTTGGGTGGGCGTTTTACTTCCTGGCTCAATGATGAATTGCGTGTCAATTCTGGTTTGACCTATGGTGCTGGCAGCAGTTTCACTGCGCTGGCGGAAACCGGCAGCTTTGCTGTTTCCAGTTTTACTGCCACTCCCAAGACTGAGGCGGCACTGGCACTAGCTAGCAAGACTTACCAGCGCCTGTGGGACAAGGGCATCGATGCTGCTACGCTGGAATCGGCTAAGGCTTATGTCAAGGGGCAATTCCCGCCGCGTTTTGAAACCAACCAGCAACTGGCGGGCTTACTCGGTGAAATGTTTGTTGCCAAAGTAGGTCGTGAACAAATTGATCATTTCATGCGCGATGTCGATGGCCTCAATGTGGAGAAAGCCAAACAATTGGTGGACAAGCATTTCCCGCGCGACAAGCTGCAAATGCTCTTGATCGGCAAGGCAGAAACCATACGTGGCATCGCTGCCAATTATGGCGAAGTCACGGAACTGGAGATTACTGCCAATGGCTTTGCACCGGGTGCAAAATGACAGATGCACCATAATGAGTCGCTAACTAAGACTTGTTCTAAGGTTTGCAACTAAGCTTGTAGTCAAGCTTTTAGTTAAGCTTGTAATTAAGCTTGTTAACAGTCCCTGGCTGTAAAAAGCCTGTAAAGCGCTTACAATGCAATAAAAACTCCGCCCCATCTTGGGGCGGTAGTTTTTTATAGGGCATAAAAAATTATCAAATTAGCCCTGAAATTATTGTCAAGCTGTGTTTAAGCTGTAGATCAGGATGCTCTGTTAATGATACGTATCAAACCCTTGTTCTTCTTCGGGACACTCACTCTGCTGGCGTCGGTCGGCAGCCATACCCAGCTGGCAAATGCCGCAGAAGCTGGTTATCAGTTGCCACCGGCAGAATTGCAAGCCGTCGTCGACGCTCCCAGAGGCCCGCTGTTTCGCCTGGGGCCGCAACGCAAGACAGCCGTGTTGTTGAACCTGCCTGGCTTGCCCGGTATCGCCGATGTCTCTCAGCCAGAGTTGCGACTGGCGGGCTTGCGCATCAATCCGCGTACTCGTGCTACCAGCCATTTTGATTTTGGCAATGGCATGAGTTTGCTGGATGTCAGCACAGCCAAAGTAAGGGAAGTTACAGGCCTGCCCGCCAAACTCAAGATTGCAGAAACAGCCTGGTCGCCAGATGAGCAATGGCTGGCATTCAGTTTATGGGTAGAAGGGGGCGTCGAGTTATGGTTGCTGGATGTTAAAAAAGGCAGCGCCCGTCGCCTCATGGCAGACAAGCTCAATGCAATTACTGGCCCCGGTTTTTCCTGGATAGAAGGTTCAGAAAAACTATTGGTCAGGCTGACTCCTTTGCACCAGAAGGAATTGCCCGCAGCTTCCGTCGTCCCAGCCGGGCCGAATATGCAGGAAAGCAAGGGTGGCAAGACTTCGCAAAACCGTACCTATCCCGATATGCTGAGGACGGCCAGGGATAGCGATACCCTGGACTGGTATTTACAGACACAACTGGGCATCGTCAACCTGAAGGGGGAATTGCGCCGTCTGGCCCGCCCCATGACCCTGATCAAATCCCTGGCTTCGCCGGATGGCAAGCTGATCCTGACGACACAATTGCGCCGCCCCTATTCCACCATGTTGCCGGTGGACCGTTTTGCCCAGCTCATAGAGTTGTGGGATATCCAGGGCAAGAAAATCAAGACCGTGGCAGAGCGCCCCATGCGTGAACGCCTGCCCTCAGGCAATGATGCCGTGCAGGCAGGGCCGCGTGATTTTGGCTGGCGCAGCGACAAGCCTGCCACCCTGTACTGGCTGGAGGCCCAGGCGGGAGGTGACCCTGAAGTCAATAGCAAGGTCCATGATGCCCTGTTCCAGCAAGCTGCGCCGTTTGATGCGCCAGCGCAAAAAATCATGGATATGGCCTGGCGTTTCGGCAATGTGCAATGGGGCAATGACTATCTTGCCATCGTTACCGAGAACTGGGTAAAGAGCCGCGACACCCGCAGCTGGCGCATACAGCCAGGAGTGCCAGACAGCAAGCCGGAACTGATGTTTGCCCGTAAGTCGGAAGATCAGTACAGCAATCCCGGTAACCCGGTGATGACCCAGAATGCCCAGGGCCGCCTGGTCTTGCGCATCAGCCCGGATGGCCGCGCCATTTTTCTGACAGGGACGGGTGCCAGCACTGAAGGCGACCGGCCTTTCCTGGACAAATACGATTTGACCAATAAGCAAACCACGCGCCTGTGGCGCTCGCAAGCGCCGTATTATGAAGAAGTGCTGGCCTTGCTGAATGACAAGGGCAGCAGTTTCATCACCAGTCGCGAGTCGGTTGAAGAAAGACCCAACTTCTATTTGCATGATTTATTGCAAGGTGCTGCACCACGGGCGCTGACGCAATTCCCGCATCCCATGCCGCAATTCAAAGGGATCAAGAAGCAGCAAATTCGCTATGAACGCGACGATGGTGTTGACCTGAGTGCCACCCTGTATCTGCCACCTGGTTATGAACCCAAGCGCGACGGCCCGCGCCCCGTGCTGATGTGGGCTTATCCGCGTGAATTCAAAACCGCAGAGGCTGCCGGGCAAGTCATAGGCTCTGCCTACAAGTTCAACCGCATGTCTTACAATGGCCCGCTGCCCATGCTGGCGCGTGGTTATGTCGTGCTGGATGGGCCTACCATGCCTATCATAGGCGAGGGTAAGAAAGAGCCTAACGACAATTATCTGGAACAATTAAAGATGAATGCTGAAGCGGCGGTGGAAGAAGTGGTGCGCCTGGGCGTGGGAGACCGCAACCGCATTGCCATAGGCGGCCATAGCTATGGCGCTTTCATGACGGCAAATTTGCTGGCGCATACGCGTTTGTTCCGCGCCGGGATTGCGCGTTCCGGTGCCTATAACCGCAGCCTGACACCTTTCGGCTTCCAGTCGGAAGACAGGAATTACTGGAAAGCCAACAAAGTCTATCAAGACATGTCACCGTTTAATTTCGCCAATCAGTTCAAGGACCCGATTTTGTTCATCCATGGTGAGCAAGACAATAATCCTGGCACCTTTCCCATGCAAAGTGAGCGCATGTATCAGGCCATACAAGGCCTGGGCGGGGTGGCAAGATTGTCCATGCTGCCAAATGAAAGCCATAGCTACCGCGCGCGGGAATCCATCCTGCATATGCTATGGGAGCAAGACCGCTGGCTGGAGACTTATGTCAAGAATGCCAAGCCTGACAGCAGTCGGGACTGAGCGTAGGGAAAATAAATAGTGTGATTGTGTGAAAAGGCGGCAGATGCGACAGATCTGCCGCCTTTTTTACATGAACTTAAAGTTTTGCATTAATATGCAAATTGAATCTTTTTCTACATTTAGCCATGCTAAAAGCCGTTATCCTGGATGCGAATGCCGTTGCCCGCAATTTGCTGGCTTCTGTTCTGGTGAACGGCGGCCATGATGTGGTGGGAGACGCCAATCTGACACCCGCCAGCCTGGCACGTGTGATCAAGCTGAAACCGCAGATAGTTTGCGTTGATATAGGCGAAGCGGATGAAGAAGGTCTGGCCTTGCTGGACAAGATCAAGGCCGAGCTACCCAAGGCCTTGATATTCATGGTGTCTTCAAAGATTGATGCGACCATATTGCAGCAAGCCCAGCAGCGCGGAGTGCAGGGCTTCATTGTGAAACCCTTCAATTCAGTGGCGGTCTTGACCTCCATACGCAATACCATCATACGTATTGCCAAGCAGCAAAGAGCCTCCATGACTGAACTTGCGCCCGAGGGTGGAAGCGAAGCGGGAGGCGAAACCGCCATTGAATAATCCGTCGCCTTAAAAACGCATTTCATCGACTGACAGCAAGTTTTATCGCATTTTTCCTATTCCACCCCTGCAATCCTTAGACTGGCACGCATCAATGAAATGAGTGCTTGGCACAATATCATAAGGAATTGCCATGTCTGCTACTACCCGTATGCGCACAGCTTTACACACTTCAGAACAATTATTGCCAGCCGAAGTCGCTGCCAAGAGTGAGACCTGGCTGACCCGGGCGCGCAGCTATCCGGTTTTTTCACGCACCTGGTTCCGCTATCGTGCCCAGGCATGGCTGGGCTTGTTTGCCATTGTCGATTTGCTGGTGGTGCTGGTCAGTTTATTGATAGGTGCGGATCTGAGCAAGGCCGCCGTCGCTTTTGTTCCTTTGACCGTGGGGGGCACTGCCCTGCATTTGATAGGGCCGGCAAGCGCAGTCTGGGTCAGGAATCAGGCCTATGCCAGCAAGAAGGAAGCCATCTTGTTGGCGCTGGCCTTGCTGCTAGGGGGCGCTGTCAGCTACGGCATATTTTCCGGCAGTAATTACCTGACCAAGTATGTGGTATCTGGCGGCAAGGATGTGTCATTTGCCATAGGTGGTTCCATCACCGCAACTGACAAGTATGATAAGTCCGATAAGGCTGAACAAAAAAACGCTGCCCCCGCGGCTAGCGTCAATCAGAGCCCTATTTCAGCAAATTCAGCAAATGAGGCACGCCCGGAAATCAAGAAAATCGAACAATCAGCTGCATTAAAAGCAATCCTGCAAGCTTTTTCCCTGTTGATGGCTTTTGCGATAGTGGCTTATACAGGTGGTGCCGTTGATCTCTGGTATTTCTTCCGTCAGAAAAAGCGCCTGATAGAAGCCATGCGTCAGCAAGAACTCAGTGCCGCACAAGAAGCTCGCCGCGAAGCTGAATTGCGTCTCTCGGTATTGGCGGCCCAGGTTGAGCCGCATTTTTTGTTCAATACCCTGGCAGGTGTGCGTTCCGCCATACTGACAGAGCCGCAAAGGGCGACTGCCATTGTCGATCACCTGGTTGATTATCTGCGTGCCACCATACCGCAAATGCGCAGCGATGGTAGCTCCGCCCAGGCCAGGCTCAAACAGCAACTGGAAGCTGCCTCTGCCTACCTGGGCCTGATGCAGGCACGCATACCACGCCTGAGCTACAGTGTGGACAGCGAAGTAAGCGATGCCGCATTGCCACCGCTGATGTTGATTTCACTGGTAGAAAATGCCGTCAAACACGGTGTGGAACCCAAAGTTGGTGCGGTACATGTCGCTGTCCATGCAAAAAAAATACAACAGGATAGCGTCGACATGCTGGAGCTGACCGTGGCTGACAATGGTGTCGGTTTTGCTGCCACCAGCTCTGGCACTGGCATAGGTCTGGCGAATATCCACGAGCGCCTGGCATCCATGTATGGTGCGCGTGCCAGCCTGGTTTTGAAAGCCCGGGCCGATGGCGGTGTTGCAGCAACTATCCTGCTTCCGCTGGAAGCCTGAACCGAATTAAGGAACTGTTTCATGACGACTGCCATCATTGCTGACGACGAAGATTTGCCCCGCAAGGAGTTGCGCCGCATGCTCAATAAAGCCTGGCCAGAATTGGAGATACTGGCGGAATGTGAACATGGTGCCGAAGCACTGGAAGCCATACACCAGGAAGAACCAGATATCGCCTTCCTCGATATCCGCATGCCCGGCATGACCGGCCTGGACGTGGCGCATGCCATCAAAGGGCGTTGCCATGCTGTTTTCACGACGGCTTACGACAGCCATGCGCTGGACGCATTTGCCGCTGGAGCTGTAGATTATTTACTCAAGCCAATTTCCGAAACCAGATTGCAGGAAGCCGTGGCCAGATTGAAGGAGCGCATCGCCAACAAGCAACCGGTGGCTGATGTCAGCCAACTGATGTCTGAACTGGACAAACGCTTGAAAAATACCACGGCAGAACGGATACGCTGGATCAGTGCCAGCGTGGGTGACACCATCAAGATGTTTCCGGTAGAAAAAATCCTTTTTTTCAGCTCAGATGAAAAATATACCCGCGTGGTGTGTGCCGATGATGAAGCCCATGTACGCAAGCCTTTGAAAGAAATCATGGATGGCCTTGATCCCGATGTTTTCTGGCAAGTACACCGGGGTGTCGTGGTACGTGCCGACGCTATTACTCGTGCGCACAGGGATGAAATGGGCAAATACACAGTAGAGCTTAGAGGTTTGCCAGAGAAACTGAAAGTCAGCCAGGCTTATGCATGGCGTTTCAAACCCATGTAGGGGCCTTTCTTTCAGTATGTAAAACCCCACAATCACAAAATGAAACGCTTGATGTTTTCCTGCAAATCGCTTTAAGATGGCGCTGGCGTTGCAATCAGCGCCATAACTTTAAACAATAAGATTTGGATCTATCCAGACTATCCTTTGCAGTTTCTGCTTCTGTATATACCCTCAACCCAGGTGTTGAGCGGCCGGTAGTCCAAATAATAAAAACAACAGGAAATTTATACCATGCTACAAAAACCTACACTGATAGATATCGGTGCGAATCTCAGCAACCATCGCTTTCATGATGATCTTGATGCGGTCATTACCAGAGCCAGACAGGCAGGGGTGGAACATATGATCGTGACCGGCACGTCTGAAAAAGCCAGCCGCGCCGCTCATGCATTGACACAAACTTATCCAGGCTACCTGAGTTCCACTGCAGGGGTGCATCCGCATGAAGCCAAGAACTGGAATGCGCAATGCGCCAATACCATAGAAAAACTGGCGGCCAGCGACACTGTCGTGGCTGTCGGTGAATGCGGCCTCGACTACAACCGCATGTTCTCTACCGAAGTGCAACAACGCGCCTGCTTTGAAGCGCAATTGCAATTGGCCGTGCGTTTGCAAAAACCAGTGTTCTTGCATGAGCGTGACGCGCATGAGGATTTCTTCGCCTTGCTCAGGCAATACCGGCCGCAATTGAAAGGGGCGGTGGTGCACTGCTTTACTGGTAACACCGAAGAATTGCGCGTCTACCTGGACCTTGATTGTCACATCGGTATTACTGGCTGGATTTGCGATGAAAGACGCGGCGATGACTTGCGCAAGGCCGTCAAGTTTTTACCTAAAGACAAATTGATGATAGAAACCGATGCACCGTTTTTGTTGCCGCGCAATCTGCCCGTACGTCCCGATGATGGTCGCAATGAACCCATGTATTTGCCGGTTGTATTGCAGGCAGTCGCGACTATCTTGCGGGTCTCACCAGTGACATTGGCACAGCAGGTGCGCAGCAATACCGAGCATTTTTTTGGCTTATCCTTGCCTAAGGCAGCTTAGTGTATTGTGGAATAAGCCCTGATGCCAATCAGGCCTGTTGGTCTGCGACCTCAATTTTGTTGGCAGCATCTGTTGCAGCAGGGGGTGCACCAGTCCGCAAACTACGCGACCAGCGCAGCAGGCCTATCGCATAACTGATGTAATACGCAGCCAGCATGCCAAACAGGGATAAGGTCAGCGGGCTGCTGGCAAAATCGTCGGGCGGAGGTGTGAAGGATTGGGTGGTCAGATACAAACTACCCATGCGCCAGGCTATCCTGCCTATCATCAACAGTGACAGGGCGATACCCAGATGGGCGTTCGGCGTATAGAATTTTCCGGCAGGGCCGTTTTCAAATTTGGTCAAACGATGACCATAGATACCCAGGCCAGTCCCCACTGCCAGCCCCGCCAATACAAAGAGCAGATTACCCTCATGTCTTAGCGAACTGAACATCACTAGGGCGATAAGCAGGGGGAAAATGCACAGTGTGATACCAGCACGTACCCCCGAATATTTTTGCCGCCCCACCATGCGTCGCACGCGTGAGATGACGCGCCATAGTATCAAGGCACCTACGGCAGTACCTATCAGCAGGGAGGAAGGGTTTGCGCTTGCCATGAGGGACTTTCTATCTCGTCAGTAAATGATGAATGAGTTCGAAAGTCTAGCACGCTCAAAAATTTGCCTGTACCGGAATGTATCAGGCTTGTGCGTAGGTGCATGTATTTCTCATGTCCGAAAACTGCCAGCAGCTTTCTGTGTAGTTTGTTAAGCTGGGCTCCTGATTTTTATGGAGTACTTATGCGCAGTGCTGACTTATTACGTTTGATTTCCCTGGCCGCGATCTGGGGCGCGTCCTTTTTGTTCATGCGGGTGCTGGCACCGGTAGTCGGGGTCTTGTGGAGTGCCGAGGTCAGGGTGGGACTGGCGGGGATTGCTTTATTGGCGCTGATGTACTTTACTGGCCGGGCCATGAATTTTCGGGAAAACTGGAAATCCTTTTTGATACTGGGCACGATTAATTCTGCCCTGCCGTTTGCCTTGTATTCATATGCGGCACTCAGCATACCTGCCGGTTATTCAGCAATCGTGAATGCCACCAGCCCGCTATGGGGAGCGATGCTGGGCGCGGTTTTTCTGGGAGAGCAATTAACACTGCGCAAGATGGCTGGCATGGCAATAGGCGTGCTCGGCGTCGCCTTCCTGGTGCGCCTGGGGCCAGTGGAATTCAATAGCAAGCTGGTGCTGGCAGTCCTGGCTTGCGTGGGCGCCACCTTATGCTATGCCATTGTCGGTATTTATACCAAGAAAAAACTGGTGGGTATCACGCCCATGCAAATGGCCACAGGTTCGCAAGTGGGTGCGGCATTTGTCTTGCTACCCTTCTTGCCTTTGGCACCAGTGCAGGGTGAAATCACTGCAAACATCGCCATGATAGGTGTGGCCCTGGCCTTGCTGTGCAGTGCGATCGCCTATCTGATTTACTTTCGCCTGATGGCTGACCTGGGACCAACCAAGGCACTGACTGTGACCTTTTTGATCCCCTTATTTGCCTTGCTGTGGGGTTATCTGTTCTTGCATGAGCACATCAGCTTGAACACTGCCATAGGCTGTGCTGGCGTGGTATTGGCGACCTGGCTGGTGGTGTTCCAGCCAGTCAGGAAAACAGTGTAAAGACAGACAGATAAAAAATGCCGGTCACTCCATGCAGGGGTGACCGGCATTTTTTTATTCGTCCAGTGCTGGCAAGACTTTGACGCGCAAAGCGCTAGGCTGTTTGCTGCCGTAGTAGACCTTATGCGTGGCCTTGATGAAATCACTCTCCTTCGCTTCATAGATATTGGGGACAAAGGATTGCGGATTGCGATCGATGAAAGGAAACCAGCTCGACTGCACTTGCACCATGATGCGGTGGCCACGCTGGAAAGTGTGGAAGACATCGTTGATGCCAAATTTAACTTCCGTCACCTGATTTGGCACCATGGGTTTGGCCGTCTCGAACCCATCGCGGTAACGGGCGCGGAAGGGTTCTCCACGAACCAGGGTTTGCTGGTTGCCACGATTGGTTTGTGCATCAACTTCCAGATTGGGTGGATTGACATCGATGAGTTTGACCACAAAGTCGGCATCACTGCCAGTCACGCTGACAAACAAATCCGCCTGTAAGGGGCCCGCCAGGGTCACGTCTTTTTCCAGTACCTCGCTTTGCCAGGTCAGCACATCCGGGCGACTCGTCGCAAAACGCTGGTCAGCCGCCACGTATTGATTACTCCAGCGCGTCATGACCTCGGTGGTATACGGTACAGGCTTGGCCGGGTCACTGATGTATTCATCCGACTGCGCATCCTGATTGCCAGATGGCTTGAAACTCAGCTTGCCATTGGCATGAAAGTACAGTGCCTGATCCTTGCTCTCCTTGGGAGGCCAGCTGTCAAAACCACGCCAGCGATTGGCACCGGTCTCGAACATCCAGGCTTCGGCCAGTGCCGGTTTGTCGCCGGTTTTCAGATAATGTTTGAAAAAGGCCAGTTCCACCGGCTGATAAGTCTGTACGGTCTTGTAGCCAAAGCTGGCGTCGCCGACTTTATCACCATCGGTACGGAACCAGCCGCCATGTGTCCATGGGCCGATGACCAGGGTGTTTTGTATGCCGGGGTTTTGTTTTTCTATGGCCTTATAGGTATTCAAAGGGCCATACAAGTCTTCCGTGTCATACCAGCCACCGACGGTCAGCACTGCCGCCTTGATGTTTTTCAGATGCGGCAGGATATTCCGGCTTTGCCAGAAATCATCATAATTCGGGTGCGCCGTAATCTCATTCCAGAAAGGGATGCCATCTTTGAAATGGCGCGTATTCACATTTGCCACCGGGCCCAGATCCAGGAAGAACTGATAACCATCTGGCGTGCCGAAGTTGAAATTTTTCCAACCCACGTTGGCGACTGGCTGCGGGCGTGGCTGACCGAAGCCATAAAAAAAGCCAAAAGCCATTTGCAGATTCAGGGCACCATTTCTATGCATATCATCACCACGAAACCAGTCGGCAATCGGTGCCTGCGGTGAAATGGCTTTCAGCGCCGGGTGGCCATCGATGGCACCCGCCGAAGTATAAAAGCCTGGGTAGGAATTACCCCATTGGCCTACCTTACCATTCTGACTGGGTAAATGTTTTACCAGCCACTCTATACTGTCATAGGTGTCACTGCTTTCATCGATATCAGACTTTGATTTTTTCTGGTCTATATGCGGGCGCATATTGACGAACTCACCCTCGGACATATAAGTGCCACGCACATCCTGGTAAGCAAAGATGAAGCCCTCTTTTTCATATTCGGCGGTTGGTCCCAGCATGGTTTTATACTGCTCACCGCCATAAGGTGCGATGGAATACGGCGTGCGGTTCAACAAGATGGGGTAGCGTTTGCCAGCACTGGCATCATTTGGCACGTACACCGCAGTGAACAGCAATTTGCCATCGCGCATGGGGATGCGGTATTCAAATTTTGCATAATTTTTGCGTATGTATTCTGCCCGCAACTTGGCAGCATCGGCCTTGTCATCGGTATTGCTGGTACTGACTATATTATTAGTGACGGACAGTGCGGGTGTAGTCAGGCTGCTCAATATTGTGCCCAGCAAGATGGATGCAGCAGGCAGCACTTGTCGCAAGTGGGGTGTTCTCATGTTTTCCCTGGTTGTTTTTATGTTTGGAGTGGCTTGGTGTGCAAAAGCACGCTACAAGTTCCCTAATCTTCTGCAGTGGGATCGTAGTCAGGCAGGGGCGGTTCTATTTCGGCAATCTTGTCTGCCCCCTGGCTGCGCGCATCTTGCAGCGCAATGTTTACCCTCTTCAACATGCTTTCGGCATTGTCTTTATGGGCATTGGTGGTCAGGCCGGTGGAAAAAGTCACTGTCAGGCCGGGTGATATGGCATTCCAGTCCACTTCGGCGATGCGTAATTTTAAACGGGCGATGGCTTTGCGGCTGGCTTCCAGCCAGGTGGTTGGCATGACGATGGCAAATTCATTGGCGGCGACACGACCAAAAGAATCCAGGGTACGCAGCATGGTCAGGGCTTCTTTGGCGACTTGTTGCAAGACCTGGCGGGCTGCTGCCTGGCCATGTTGTTCGAGTATCTGTTCCAGGCCATCAACGGTGATGGCAGCCAGGGTAAAGGTGTGGCCGGTACGAAAGGAGCGTGCCAGTTCGCCATCCAGCATGGCCATCAGCGAACGACGATTGAGTGCGCCGGTCAGGTGATCATGCCTGGCCATGCTGTCTAGCTGGGTCAGCACGGTTTCCAGCGTGGGCAACAGGTTATCCTGAAGATTGTCCTGATGGCCTTCGGTCTTGATTTGCTTGATCAACTGGTCTATTTGTTGTCTGGCATTTAACAAAGGCTGTTTAAAGTCTGTGGGCATGTACTCTCCGGCTATGGGCTAGGCGCTACAATGGCACTTTACCATTGTCCCCCGCACTTCTGCCAAGCATGTTATTCACCGGCCCTGCTTCTCCCTGCCAGCAAGTCTGCAGCCAGCTCTTCCCTGGCCTGGATTTGTGGGTGAAACGCGACGATCTCTTGCACCCCCAGGTGTCAGGCAATAAGTTTCGTAAATTGAAATATCCTCTGCTGGGTTTGCAGGGGCAGCGCAGTCATGTGGTATCCATGGGGGGCATCTGGTCTAACCATATTCATGCCCTGGCGCATGCGGCCCATGCTTTAGGTCTGCCAGCGACTGCCCTGATACGCGGGGCCAATGGCATGCACAGCGCCATGCTGGATGATGTCAAAGCCCTGGGCATGCAAGTGCATTTCGTCAACCGGGACGCCTATCGCCAGTTGCGGCTGGATGAGTCAGCCTGGCGCAGCCATCTGGACTCGCCAGTAGCGGATACCCTGTGGCTGCCCGAGGGCGGCAGTGCGCCACAAGCCTTGCAGGGCGTGGCAGAACTGATCGCTGAGTTACCCTTCCTACCCGATTATCTGGTGGTGGCTTGTGGCACAGGGGCAACGCTGGCGGGCTTGCTGGCGGGATTGCAAGGGCGCTCCAAAGTACTGGGGATTGCGGCTATCAGCCAGGGTGATTATCTGCGTGCAGAGATCAGTCGCTTGCTGACGCAGGCTGGCTATCCCGATCATCAAAACTATGAGTTGTTGACGGAATTTCATCATGGTGGCTATGGCAAGGCCCCACCTGAATTGCAAGCATTTTGCCAGCAATTCCAGCAAGAGACTGAGATAGCCCTGGAACCGGTATATACAGGCAAAATGCTGTTTGCCTTGCGCCAGTTGTGGCATGATGGTTGTCTGGCCCAAAATGCCAGGGTCATCGCTATACATACTGGTGGCTTGCAAGGGGCGCGTGGGTTTGTCCCAAGGTCCTCGTGATTTTGTAGCTTTAGCTATCGTCCAGGTGCACATATGGAAAGACAGCGCTCAAGTTCGTTCATTGCTGCCAGCGCGGTGGCAGGGCTGTTCTTGTGCTGGGCCTGTTCTACATCCAGCTTGGCTGCAGAGCCGCAATTGCGGGTGGCTGTCTATGAAAACCTTGATTATCCCCTTAATATTTTTGACAAGAACCACCAACTGATAGGTGGCGTGCAAAAAGATTTTACTGATCAACTAGCAAAAAAACTCGCAGCACAAGCCAGCTATGTACCGTATTCACGCAGGCGCATAGAGAGCGTGGTGATACAGGGTGATGCCGACCTCATGTGTTATTCCAGCCCCGCCTGGTTTGATGCACCCAAGGAAGTCAACTGGACTGTCGCCACTTTCCCTCAGGTGGAAAGAGTGGTGGTAATGGCGGACAAAGCCAGTATAGAAGTCGTACCGCAGCAACTCGAAGGCAAGAAAATGGTCTTGCAACTGGGCTATCATTATCCACAGATTGCCAGCCAGTTGACCGAGGGTAAAATCAAGCGTGTCGACCTGACCGATGTCCCCGGCATGTTCCGTTTGCTGGCACTGGGCGGAGGCGATGCTATGGTCAGCTCAGATGGTGAAATCGAAGGCTATTTCAAGAATTTCCCAGAAAAGCGCGCCCTGTATAAAATTTCCAGGACACCGTTCTCGATAGTACAGACCCAGTGCGCGTTGTCACATAAATCCGCCTGGAAGCTGGAGCAAATCAATACCGCGATACAGTTTTTGCAAGAAACTGGCGAGATGGACAGGATCATGCGCAAATATGGTTTATCCATGCGCTAAATTTCACTGTTATCCTGCTGGCTTTATCCTTTTCCTTTCCTGAGATGAAATCTTCCCTGACGGCTGTGCTGACGGCACTGCTCTGCAGCCTGAGCTTGCCCGCGATGGCGGCAGCTGATCCAAATAAAGTCTTGCATCTGTCCTTTGAAGCCGCCGACGATGGCTTTGATGCCATGCGCACCAATAGTTCTTATTCCAACTGGGTTGCCGATGCCATTTTTGAAGGCCTGGTTACTTATGATTATCTGGCGCGCCCGGCCAAACTGGTGCCCAATACCATAGAGGCCATGCCAGAAATCAGTGATGGCGGCAAGACCATGATATTCCGCTTGAAGAAGGGCATCTATTTTGCCCCGGATCCGGCATTCAAGGGACAAAGACGGGAATTACATGCAAGCGATTATGCCTATACTTTCAAACGCTTGCTGGATCCCAATAACCTGTCAGTACAGTCACGGGTAGTCGAAGGCAAGCTGACAGGTCTGGACGAACTGGCCGCTGCCGCCAGGAAGACCGGCAAGTTTGATTACGACAAAGCGATTGCAGGTCTGGAAACGCCAGACAATTACACCCTCATTCTGCGTTTGAAAGCCGCTGATCCCAGCCTGCTTTACTATCTTGCCAAGCCTCTCGGGGGTGCCGTCGCCAGGGAGGTCGTTGAATATTATGGCGAAGCAGTTAATCAGCATCCGGTGGGCACAGGTGCTTACATGCTCAAACAATATGTGCCACGCAGCAAAATCATTTTGGAAGCCAATCCCGAATACCGTGGCTTTGTCTGGGACTTCAAGGGCACAGGTTCAGACTGGGATAAGCAAATCATCAAGGACATGCAGGGCAAGCAGATGCCGCAGGTTGGCAGGGTAGAAATTGCCATCATAGAAGAAGAGCAATCGCGCTGGCTGGCCTTTGATTCTGGTCAGCTGGATTTTGAAATGCTGGTGCCTGCCGCCTCGGTCAAATTGCTTGATCAGGGTAAACTCAAGCCTGAATATGTTGCCAGAGGCTTGCGTTTGTATCGCTTTGTTGACCCCGGGGTTTATCGCACATTCTTCAATTTCCTCGACCCTACAGTGGGTGGTTATAGCAAGGACAAGATCGCCTTGCGCCGTGCCATTGCCCTCGCTTATAACCACCAGGAAGAAATAGATCAGGTCTGGTTTGGTCAGACCGTCAAGGCACAGAGCATGGTGCCGCCAGATGTGCTTGGGCATGATGCCAGCTACCGCAATAGCAATGCCTATGACCCCAGACTGGCCAACCAGTTGCTGGACAAATTTGGCTATAAACGCGGTCAGGATGGTTTCCGCAGCATGCCCGATGGTTCACCACTGAAACTGCGCATTCATTCTGCACCCAAGACCAGGGACTATGCCCGCATGGAAGTCTGGAAGCGCTCGCTGGACAAGATAGGGATACGGGCAGAATTTCCGGTTGCCGGTTTTGCCGATAACCTGAAGTCAGCTTATCAGTGCAAGCTCATGATGTTTGGCATGGGTTACATTGCGGATATTCCGGATGGCATAGATTTCATGGAATCCTATGTAGGCAGCAATGCCTATCGTGGTAATAACGGTTGCTATAAATCTGCAGCCTTTGACGCAACTTTTGAAAAAGCCCGTCTGATGCCAGACGGGCCGGAGCGCCAGAAATTATTCAATACCATGGAACGTATCATGGAAGCCGATACCGTGCACAGCCTGGAGTTATGGCGCGTGCGCAACTGGTTGATACAACCCTGGGTAAAGGGCTATAAGTCTCACCCTATCATGCGCGGTGACTGGCGTTTTCTGGATGTGGAAAAGGCTAAATAATTTTTTATTTTGCTATGCAAATACTGGCCTGAAAAAACTACGTTCATAGCTGATGATGCACTTGTGTTCTTCTGCGTATCTGAACGCCGCCTGGCATTCCGGGTCATCCATCATCTGTATGCGATATTGTTCATAGGCCGCCAGGCTGGAGAAAGTGAACAGTGCCAGCGCCACATTATTCGCGCCTTCAGAAGGAAGGAAATAACCGTGGTGCTGGCCGCCAAACTTGTTCACCAGCGGTATCCAGAGTTTGCCGTAATGTTCAAACTCTTTGAGTTTGGCGGGATCAATGATGTAGCGTATATAACAGGTGACCATGATATCGGCTTGTTTGGTGTCAGAAAGCTGATCTTACACGCAATACCGGATCTTCATCAGACCTGGATCAGGCCACCGTCTGCACACAGCTCTACGCCATTCACATAGCTGGCTGCTGGAGATGCCAGGAACAAGACGGCAGCTGCAATTTCTTCTGGTCGACCCATACGCCCGGCCGGTGCTGCTCCTGCCAGATAGGCGGAAAAATTGGCGATATCTGCTTCTTTCATGCCCAGGCCATTTTCCATGATGGGCGTCCTGGTCACACCGGGGCTGATGGTGTTGACACGTATCTGCCTGTCCTTGAGATCATTGGCCCAGCTACGCGCAAACGAGCGCACGGCGGCTTTTGACGCATTGTACAGACTCAGGTCAGGCATGCCCTTGCTGGCCGCGATAGAGGCATTCAGGACGATGGCAGAAGCTGGTTTCATCAAGGGCAGCAAGCTTTGCACAGTGAAGAACAGGCCTTTGACGTTAGTATCAAAAGTATTCGCGAATTCGGCTGCCGTGGTATTGCCAAACTTGTTGTGGATGGCAATGCCTGCATTGGCGAACAGGACATCAAGTTGATCGCCATGGGCAGCAATTGTATCGTGCAGAGCTTGCAGGTCGCTGAGATTGGCGACATCTGCAGTGACAGGGATGACCTTGCTGCCGAGGATTTCTCTGGCTTGTTCTAATTTGCTGCTTGAACGGCCAGTGATGTAGACACGTTTGGCACCAGCATTGAGAAATGCCTGGGCGCTGGCCAGGCCTATGCCTGAGGAACCGCCAGTGACGACAATGGTCTGGTCTTTGAATTCGTTGGTGATGGCTGACATTTCGGTTTTCCTGTGGAGGTGGGGGAAATGGCAGTATGGTGCTTAAGGATTGGTGAAACAATCCATGTTTTATTCATGATATTGCTGAGTAAATTTCAGTAATTGGAATTTTTCTTTAAGCGGAATGATGAGTCATTGAATACTGGCAATCGTAGTAAGTCCATACCAGCGTGCTTTTGGCGGGAGTAGTTCAGGATTGCGTTACCTAAGACTTGGCAACAAATTTTCTGACAGCGTCCTGCAAGGCCTTGAATTCGGCTTCCTGATTCAGGTAGGGGCCTTGTAGCTTGCCTGTCAATTCACGCAGATGTGCCATGCGTTTTTCGCTGGCGGGATGGGTGCTCAGCAAGCCCAGGGCTTGCTTATAGGCTTCGCGCGCCTGCTGGTTGTCAATCTTGTCCAGCGCTTTTTTTTCTTCTGCGATCATGCGTTCAAAGAAAACTGGCAAACCTGCAGGATTGATGTTGGCACGTTTTAACAGCAACACGCCCTTTTCATCGGCATCGGTTTCAAAATGACGCGAATATTGCTGGCTCAGCAGCATGGGGGCGGCATTGCTGGCAACTGCCAGCAAACCACTGACATCGCCAAATACTGCGCTGGCCACCAGGTAAATACCCGCATTGCCTATGATGCTGCGAGTGCCATGGCGTTCTTCCACGTGGCTGATTTCATGCGCCAGCACGCCTTGCAATTCTTCGGCGCTGCCAGCTTTGAGGATCAGGCCGCTATGTATCGCCACATAACCGCCGGGCAGAGCATAGGCATTGGTGCTACTGTCGTTGACGATGTGAATAGTATAGTGATACGGCGAACCAGGCAGGGCTTGCAGCAAGGGCGCTGTCAATGGCGTTAATACCGCATCTGCTTCAGCCTTGGGCATGCGCTTGTTTTTAAGATCATCCTGGGCCGCGACGCTGGCACCAAGTTTTTCTTCCCATGCTACTGGTACCTGGCGGGCAGCGTAGCCAGACAAAGTATCCATTTGCCATATCAGTAACACAGGCAAGGTCAGTATCAGCAAGCTCAGCGTGATTAAAGCTACTCTGCCATAAAGGCGTTTGCGGCCAAAGGCTGCGATCTGGCGTGAACATTCAGGATGCGCCAGCAAGGCGGGGTGCTTGAGTATGCTGAGGTCGCTGGTGTACAGCACCAGGTCAGGTTTGTGCGCATGATTGATGAAGACCAGCTTATTCTCGGCACCACCGAGTGTCAATTCCATGTGTGCAAAAGACAGCGTACCCAGCAAGGATGCCACCTGATAACTGATGCCCAGTGGCGAGACGCTCAGTTCACCGATATCCCGGCCACCGGGCAGGGAGGCATGAAAAGCGTGGCATTGATATTTGCTGGAAGCGAAGTCCATGAGTATCCTGGGAGCGAAAAGAAACATTGCTGGTGGTGCCAGCTGGCCTGAGCATTTGCTATCACGGCGACAGAATTATAAAGCAGCATTTTCTGCAGTGATGTCCTGGTATTCAGGTTACCATGACCAAGGTGATATTGAAGAGCCAGCTTATTCCTGAGCGCATCCATATAATGATGCCCATCACAAAAGGAATTATTGCCATGTCGCCAGACTTGAATGATTTATTGGCTTTCTCCCGGGTCGCGGAATGTCGTAGCTTTCGCCAGGCTGCGCAGGAGTTGCAACTCACCGCGTCTGCCCTCAGCCACACCATGACCAGGATGGAAAAAAAGCTGGGTATGCGGCTATTGCAGCGCACTACCCGCAGCGTCAGCCTGACACCGGCAGGGGAGCGCTTATTGCAGAGCCTGCAACCGGCATTGCAAGAAATCCAGGGAGCACTGGAAAGCTTGAATGAACTGAGGGATAAACCGGTAGGACGCCTGCGCCTGAATGTGCCACGCCCGACTGCCCAACTCACGCTGGCCCCGCTGATGGCAGCCTGGCACGCGGCCTACCCGGAAGTGGAGCTGGAAGTCGTCAGCAGCGATGCCCTGATCGATATTGTTGAACAAGGTTTTGATGCTGGCTTGCGCTTTGGTGAGAGCCTGCAGCAAGATATGGTGGCTATCCCGGTAGGGCCGGAAGTCCGTTTCGTGGCCTGTGCTTCTCCTGCCTATTTGCAAAAGCATGGAATTCCAGAGACACCCCATGATTTATTGCAGCACCAATGCATACAATTCCGTTTCCCCAGCGGGCAAAGATATCGCTGGGAATTCCAGCGAGGCCAGGAAAAGCTGGAAGTCGCCACCACCGGTGCGCTGGTGTTTGACGATTTCTATGTAGCGACACGGGCAGCCCGCGATGGCGCCGGAATTTGCTATACCTACCGCGGCTATGCCGATGAATTGGTGCAGCAGGGGCAATTACAATATGTGCTGGAAGACTGGTGGCCCGCACCTGAGCGCAGTTATTTATACTACCCCAGCCGCCGCCATCAGTCGGCAGCTTTACGGGCTTTCATCGATTTCATGAAATGAGGCACTGGCTTATTGCTACACCACTTATTTGGGAATGGTCGTAACTTCCCAGGAAAAACTGCCGACCTTTGATTTAACAGCTTCATACAGGGTGCTGACCTGCTTGTCCGCATTGTTATCCTGAGCGGCGACTTTGTTGCTGATTTGTAGTTTCCATTTTTTTGTTGTGGCTTTATCGCTGGACGCAGAGAAGCTATATACCAATTTGTAGCGCAGCCCCAGATCGTCAGCAGCCTTGCGAAATGTGTCTATGTCTGCCTGCTCTTTAGTCTCATACGAGATGTTCAACAGCACATCGACCTTGGGATTTTTTGCATATAGACGAATAGCGTCAGAGGGCAGATCAACAGCGCTGGCAGTGTTGGTAGAGTTGGCAGTACTGCTAGCGAGTGCCGTGCCTCCAAAGCAGATAAAGGCGTATGCCAATAACAGGTATTTTTTCATGGTGTATAGCTTTCCAGAGTCTGGTTTTTCAGATTAGTCAGTTTTAATTGGGATTGCACATCAGATAAAGTGCTAAATTAATATCTAATAATATCAAAAATATAATTTATAGGTAAGTGAAAATAAATAAGATTTTTATTTTTTGTCAAGCCTCATTGGCAGGTATTTCCCCTGACTTAGCCACAGAAGAGTAAACTGTGGGGATAACCATCTTGTCGCATCCTGCGATACGAGCGAACGAGCGAGCATCGCCATGTCAGAAAACACACCTCCGATTACTTTTGAAGACCTGCAACTGAGTGCGCCTATCATGCGCGCCTTGCAGGATGTAGGCTATGAAACACCATCGCCGATACAGGCGGCCACCATCCCGATTTTGTTGTCCAACCGAGACGTGCTGGGTCAGGCTCAGACTGGCACCGGCAAAACCGCTGCTTTTGCCCTGCCTATCCTGTCGCGCATCGATATCCGTCAGACTACGCCGCAAGCGCTGGTGCTGGCACCTACGCGTGAGCTGGCGATACAGGTGGCAGAAGCCTTCCAGACCTATGCCCGCCATATTCCCGGTTTCCATGTGCTGCCTATCTACGGCGGTCAAAGCTATGGCCCGCAACTCTCGGCTTTGCGCCGTGGTGTGCATGTCGTGGTTGGCACGCCAGGCCGTGTCATCGACCATCTGGACAAGGGCACGCTGGATTTGTCCGCCCTGAAAACCCTGGTGCTGGATGAAGCCGATGAAATGCTGCGTATGGGCTTTATCGATGATGTAGAGCGCATCCTGCAAGAAACCCCGGAAGGCCGCCAGACTGCCCTGTTTTCGGCCACCATGCCTTCAGCCATCAAGCGCATCGCCCAGACTTATCTGAACAAACCGGCAGAAGTGACAGTCGCTGCCAAGACCGGCACTGCCGACAATATCCGCCAGCGTTACTGGCTGGTCAGCGGCATGCACAAGCTCGATGCCCTGACACGCATACTGGAAGCCGAGACTTTCGACGGCATGATCATCTTCGCACGTACCAAGCTGGGTACTGAAGAACTGGCAGCCAGGCTCGATGCAAGAGGCTTCTCGGTAGCCGCCATCAATGGCGACATCAACCAGCAACAACGCGAACGCACTATTCAGCAACTGAAAGACGGCAAGATCGATATCCTGGTCGCTACCGATGTTGCTGCCCGTGGTCTGGACGTAGAGCGTATCAGCCACGTCATCAACTATGACGTACCCTATGATCCAGAAAGCTATACCCACCGCATAGGCCGTACTGGCCGTGCCGGTCGCAGTGGTGAAGCCATCCTGTTCATCACACCACGCGAAAAGAATCTCTTGAAAGCGATAGAACGGGCGACGCGCCAGCCAGTGTCACCGCTGGAATTGCCAACCATACAGACCGTTAACAATGTCCGTATCGCCCGCTTCAAGGACCAGATTTCTGCCACGCTGGCACAAGGCGGCCTGCAGGAATTTACCTCCCTGATCGAAGACTTTGAGCGCGAGCAAAATATCCCGGCTGTGGAAATAGCTGCGGCACTCGCCAAAATGGCGCGTGGCGATGAGCCTTTGCTGCTGGATAAAAACCGTAAAGAAACCAAAAACGACGATGGCTGGCGCGATGAGCGCCCGGCCCGCGCTGAGCGTGGTGACAGGGGTGATCGTGGCGACCGGGGTGATAGATTCGAACGCGCACCACGTGAAGACCGTGGCGCACGCCGTGAACACAGCCCTCGTACACCAGAGCCTGGCATGCAGACTTTCCGTATCGCGGTAGGTCATGATCATGGTGTCAAGCCTGGTAATATCGTGGGCGCGATTGCCAATGAAGCCAATATCGAATCCAAGTTCATCGGTCGTATCGATATCTATGATGACTACACCATCCTTGATCTGCCAGACAATCTGCCTGGTGACATGATGGAACACCTGAGTTCAGTACGTGTGGCTGGCCAGGCCCTGCGCATCAGTGCAGAAAGAGCGCAAGGCAGCAGCGCGCCAGCATCTCGCCCGGCACCACGTGCAGCGCGTGAAGAAGCACCTCGCGAACGCGCCCCACGTATAGCTGAGGCCGCACCTGGCAGCAAGCTGAACCAGGTAGTAGACCGCGCCGCCCGTGCTCCCCTTGATGAAGAGCGCCCAGCCAAGCCCAGGAAAGACAAGGCTGACGGCAAAGGCAAGGTCAGCATCCCCATGCTGACTTACCGTATCGAAGTTGGCAAGGCAGATGCAGTCACGCCTAGCAATATCGTCGGTGCGATCGCCAATGAAGCCGGTCTCGAAGCCAAGCATATAGGCCGTATCGATATTTTCGACGACTACAGTACGCTGGATCTGCCAGATGGCATGCCCAAGGAATTGCTGAAACAGTTGAAAGGCGTCTGGGTTGCAGGTAAACAAATCCAGATCAGCCCGGTCGGTGAAGACCATGTACGCAAGCCTCTGCCAGCAAACCAGCCCTCACCTTTCGGCCCCAAGAAAGCTGGCGCTGATCGCCGCGTGACAGAGAAAGCCAAGGGTTATGGAGCAGGCAAGCCAGCAGCAGCCAAGCCGCATCGCAAAGGCCCTAAATAAAGCCTGACTGAGTTCTTGGTGAATTAATCGGCAAGCCAAACCCAGCCTAAACCCCGCTTCCATGCGGGGTTTTTTATTGCGCATTCAATTTTAAAATGTATTTAAACTACAATTACATGTCTCGATTTTATTATTGATTATTTATTTTCATGCTATTTAACTTGAGATTGGCTTTTTCTTGATGTATCTTAACTACATAAATCAATAAAGAGACAACAACATGAAGAAACTAGCCAGTCTGGCCCTGCTGAGCCTGATATCCTTGCCTGTACTTGCACAAAGCACTAGCACGGTGAAACATCCGGCGTGGAGTAAGAATGCTGCGATTTATGAAGCAAATATCCGCCAGCATTCAGCCGAGGGCAATTTCCAGCGTTTTCAGGCATACCTGCCCGAACTAAAGAAAATGGGCGTAGGCATCATCTGGATCATGCCTATCAATCCTATCGGTGAAAAAAACCGCAAGGGCACGCTGGGTAGTTATTACGCTATCCGCGACTACAAGGGTGTCAATCCAGAATTTGGTACACCGGCAGATTTCAAGAACCTGGTCGATGCCGCACATGCACTGGGCATGAAGGTCATCATAGACTGGGTGGCTAATCACACAGCCTGGGATCATCCCTGGGTCACATCCCATCCCGAGTATTACCTCAAGAATGACAAGGGTGAATTCGTGCCGCCAGTGGCGGACTGGCAGGATGTCATCAAACTCAATTATGCGAATAAAGAACTCCGGGCAGAAATGATAGGGGCGCTGAAATTCTGGCTGACCGAATATGATATCGATGGCTATCGCTGTGATGTGGCTGAGATGGTGCCGACTGATTTCTGGAACGAGGCGCGGGCAGCGCTCGATAAAGTCAAGCCGGTATTTATGCTGGCTGAAGGCGAAGCCACGGATTTGCATGAAAAAGCCTTTGACATGACTTATGCCTGGCAACTCAAGGACTTGTTTGGAGAGATTGCCAAGGGCAAGAAAAACGCCAATGACCTGGCAGCCTATATGGCCGGGCCAGAAAAGAAATTCCATACCAATGCCTATCGCATGCTGCATACCTCCAACCATGATCTCAATTCCTGGGAAGGTACAGAGTTTGAGCGCCTGGGCGATGGTGCAGAAAGTTTCCTGGTCTTGTCGAATTTGCTGAAAGGCATGCCGCTACTGTATTCAGGCCAGGAAGCGGGCAATACCAAGCGCCTGGAATTTTTTGAGCGCGACCCCATCAAGTGGCAAGAGCACCCCTATAAGGCTATCTATACCAGGCTGTTCCAGTTGAAGAAAAGCAATCAGGCTTTATGGAATGGTGAGGTTGGTGCAGAACAGGTACGCATGGCAACATCGAATGATGCCGCCATTTATGCATTTTCACGCAGCGAGGCAGGTAATCAAGTAGTCGGTGTTTTTAATCTGAGTGGACAAGCGCAGCGTTTCAGTCTGCATAAGCCAGTTGCCGCTGGACTCAGCAATCTGTTTACCGGCAAGCAAGAAACCATTCAACAAGGCCAGCAAATTGAACTCCAGCCCTGGGAATACAAGGTGCTGGTCAAGTAAACATGGCCTCAGGCCGCAGACAACATATCTGCGGCCCGGGAGCTTTCAATAATCCAGATCCTCTACCGGCACAGGCAAAGCGTCCGGGCTTGCCAGACCCAGGATGCGTGCCAGGGTTTGCGAAACGACATTGACATCATTATCAAAGCTGCCGTGTGCCACCGGGATCAGGCGCTTGCCGCAATTGACATGGGTGTCATTGATGATATGCAAACTGGCTTTTTGTTTTTCAGTCAGGCCCTCGCCATCTGCGGCAAAATGACTGGGGAGTGTGTTGCCCCAGTAGAATTTATTCCAGCTTGTCAGTGTAGCGACACTGGCTTCATTCCATTGCCCATCCCTGGTTGTCTCATCAAGAAAATAAGCGGCATCCAGGCTGGTCGCCATACCCAGTAAAGGCGTTTTATGGCGGATTTCAAAGGCGCGTGCCACGAGATACAGCAGGGACTTGCGGTAGATGCCAGCGACATTGTCCTCCAGTTCGCGCGCATCCGACATCAGGTGGATATGGAAATTCTCCCGCATGAGTATTTCGTTTTCTATGGCGGGGCGGTAATTGTTTTCAGCAAATTCCAGACTGCAGGCAGGTGCGTACAAGCTGCAAGTGTTGACCGCAAGCGTGCGCTCTTCCAGTAACTGCAATAAATGCCCATGCACGATGGAGCCTGCTGAATGGCCTATCAAATGGATTTCCAGCTTGCCCTTGCCCAGCGCCTTGTTCAAGTCTTTCAGGCGCTCGGCAATGACACGCAAACCGCGTGGCGGATCACCATCTTCTATGGACAATGCGGCATTTTGTTTCATCTGCACCCACTGCGATTTGCCACCCAGGTTGGCCGCCAGGCTTTCTACCGTGCGGTCCATAGTATCTACTATCTGATTTTTAAGTTGCTCCAGCCACCCGCCAGACAAGACCGCACCGGGCAAATAATCCTTCATCTTGTCTTCGAGGATATCCACCAGGGTTTCGCTTAAGCCAGTTTTCCAGGTGATGAAGACCGGGTAAATCCCGTTCGCTAAAAAATAAGGTGCCATGGCGGCGATACGTTTGAGCGAGTCATCTTCACTGTTCAAGCCGCCGTGGGCATACAGGGCCAGCTTCAGGGTCTTGTTCTTGCCCTGTTGCTTGAGCCAGGCTTGTGGGGCGTCGAGCAAGACCTTGGCTACGGTTGCCTCGGCGTTGGCGACTTCCAGTAATCTTTGTATCAGCCCGCCATCATTGCCCATGACCACGGTCAGGCTATACGCCTGATCCATGCTAAGGCTGGGCTGGCCCAGTTTGTTTTGTGTGCTGGCACTATTCGGCACCAGGGCAGAGCCACTGGCCTTGAAGGCCGCAGCGGGCGGTATATTGGCAGGTGTCGCCAATTGTTTTTCTGCGCGGGTACGGTTGACGGCATCGACATAGCGTACTGGCACGCCGAGAGAGACTGTCCAGACATCCGTACCATTTACCAGCCAGTCGTCATAACTGAGTATGCCAAAGCCCTGCAGGCCCCATGCCTTGCCCCAGGAATTTTGCACGACGAAGCCCTGGTCGGTATAACCCAGCAAGGCAAAGGCATGGCCACCGGTATTGACTTCACTAAAGCTGATGACAGGCAGTTGCTCGAGGCTAGTGAAACTCCGGGCTTTCGTCACAGGCAGTGCCCAGCCCTCGTGTACCTTGCAAGACACATAGACCGCACCAACCTCGGTGATGGCGGCCTGCATATCGGTGATCGATTCCTTGTCTATGCGGTAGTAGACACCAAGGGCACGGTTCAGTGCATCCTGTTCCCAGCCGTGCTTGGGTGGCTCAAAGGCGGGCACCTGATCATTTTTATCGACGGTATAAGGCCAGAGTTTACGACTGCAGACGCCATGCTTGTGCCAGCCTTTGAGGGCACCACGACAACTGGAACCCAGATAATCTTCTCCTGGCCACTCGTCATACAGTTGCGCCAGATGATAAATCATGCGCGGACTACTTTCTGTATTGATGCCATCTCGTCGCCAGAACAGGTAATTGATGACGGCTGCCAGGCCAAAGCCGGTGCAGGCACCATCCGAGCCCTGGTCCAGCACCATGCCTGCCTTGAGGTATTTGCTGAAATGGGTTTTGACAAAGGCCTTGTCGGGATACGCTCGTGGCAGGTTCAATACTCTGGGGATGTAGATGCGATCGCGGATATCCAGACGATCAGGGCGCGCATCCAGCGCCAGTTCACTGCCATTGAAAGGAATGATTTGGGTTGGCATCAAAACCTCCTGAGTAGGAAAAGCGCAAATTCAAGCAAGGGCGTTGCTTATATTATTGGCAATAGAAGTGTCTCAGGATTTATTTGACTTGGCAATAGTTTAATAATTTGTGGTGTGCAAAAAATGCCAGCGGCAAAGAAAAAGGCTGTCTGGACTAGCCAGACAGCCTTTTGCGGGAAATGCTAAAACTTATTTCTTCGCTGCGTCTGCTGATGCAGAAGCTGCCGCAGATGCTGCAGGAGTGGCGCCAGGTACGACTGTCAGCGGAGCACTTGCTGCTGGTGCAGAGGCAGGTGCCGGAGCTGCTGTAACTTCAATCTTGGCCTTGGCCTTCATGTCATCCAGCATTTTTTTCATATTTTTTTGTTGCAGTTGCTGGCTCAGACCGGCTTTAACTTCTTCCAGTGGTGGCAGGGTCAGAGGGCGGGAATCGTCAAGCACAATCACGTGGTAACCAAATTGGGATTTGACTGGCTCTTCAGTGAATTTGCCTTTTTCCAGAGTGGCAACGGCTGCGCCAAATTCAGGCACCATGCCACGTGGGTTGAACCAGCCCAGATCGCCGCCCTTGTCCTTGGAACCTGGGTCCATGGATTTGGATTTAGCCAGACCGTCGAAGGATTTGATGTCTTTCTTGATTTTGGCGATGATGTCTTTGGCTTCTGCTTCAGTTTTTACCAGGATATGGCGGGCTTTGTATTCATTGCCACCATTTTTGGATTTGAAATCATCGTATTCAGCTTTCAAGGCTTCATCCGACACAGTAGCTGTCTTGATGTAATCCTTGACATAGGCATTTGCCAGGATGGATTGACGTGTCATTTCCAGTTGATCGGCAACTTCAGGTGACTTGTCCAGGCCTTTTTTGACAGCTTCTTTGGCAACGATGAGTTGCATGGCCAGGTTGTCGATGATCATCTTGCGTGTTTCAGGCGTGTCTGGCATGCCTTGGCCAGCTTGCTGCTGCATGATCTGATCGAGTTGTTTTTTGCTGATAGGCGTGCCATCGACAGTGGCAGCGACTTCGTTGCTAGTGCTGGAGGCCGAAGCAGTCGCACTTGCGGAAGCAGAAGCTGATGCAGCTTTGTCTGCATTTTTATCATTACAGGCGCTGAGTACCAACAGGGCAAGAGCGCTACCCAAGACTACACGGGATTTAATTGACATACACATTCCTTCAATATTGAGCTGACTTTGCAGCAGATATCATGCCTGTCGGCATACGACGATTTAAAAATGACGCTGAATTCTACTCGTGATTTTGTCTGTCATGCTAGATATTCACCTTTACTTACTAAATTTGTTACTAAATTATTTACTAAAACCTTACTAAATTCCAGGCAAGTATTTATGGACGAGTTTGTGCTTTCCAAGCTTTGCTGCATTCAGTGTCGATTTTTTGACATCGTAATATTTGCATAAATGTCAATAAAATGAAATATCTTCTTCAAAATGACTGAATAATTTTCAATTTGGCATAAAACAATGGAACAAAAATTAGCTAATTAACTCCAAGCAACGCTGCAAATAAAAAGATTAAAAAATAATCAATCAGAACTTATACCAGTTCCCCAAGCCCTTAGGAGACACCCATGCGTTTGCTTCATGTTTTACTTGGTACTGCGTTAGTCAGCAGCAGTGTTGCCGGTACTACCGCTTTTGCTGCTGCCGTGAATGAAGAGAAAATCGATCTCGACCTCATCACCAAATTGCGTGACGAAGCCATGAACCGCTCCAAGGCGCAAGAGATACTGGGCGTGCTGACCGATGAAATCGGCCCGCGCCTGACCGGTTCACCCGCCATGCGCAAGGCTGGTGACTGGACCCGTAGCAAATTTGGCGAATGGGGTTTGCAAAATATCCACAGTGAAAGTTTTGCCCCCTTTGGTCGTGGCTGGACGCTGGAAAAAACCACATTGCGCATGGTAGAGCCCGCACAAGTCGATCTGTATGCCATCCCCAAGGCCTGGACGCCAGGTACAAACGGGCTGCAACGCGGCAAGCTGGTGATCGCAAAGATTGCCGCTGATGAAGACCTGGTCAAGTGGAAAGGCAAACTGGCTGGCAGCATCGTCTTGCTGGATGATCCACTGCCCATACAACCACACATGAAGGCCGATGCCCATCGTTATTCCCATGATGAGCTGGGTGAATTAAGCAAGATTGATTTTGATCCTGCGCCATCACGCCGGGGCGACATCCAGACTTATGTGAAGCGCTACCTGTTCGCCAAAAAACTGCGCGCCTTCCTGACAGAAGAAAAAGCCCTGGCTGCCTTGAATGTCACCCGTGGCGAAGATGGCACCATCTTTGTACAGGAAGGTGGCTCCTACAAAAAAGATGAAATGACCGGCCCGCCTAATCTGGTGGTCGCCAGCGAAACCTATAATCGCCTGTATCGCCTGGTGGAAAAGAAAAAAGCCGTGGAACTGGAAATTGATGTCAAGGCGACTTTCAATGACGAAGACCCGGAAGCCGCCATCAATATCGTGGCGGAAATCCCCGGCACTGACAAAAAAGATGAAATCGTCATGCTGGGCGCGCATCTGGATTCCTGGCATGGTGGCACAGGTGCTACCGACAATGCTGCCGGTGTCGCCATGGTCATGGAAGCCGTGCGTCTGTTGAAAGCCACCGGCTTCAAGCCGCGCCGCACCATACGCATTGCCTTATGGGGCGGTGAAGAGCAGGGTTTGCTGGGCTCGCGCGCCTATGTCAATAAATGGCTGGCATCCCGCCCTGAACCGACTGATCCCAAGGAGCTGGAATTACCCAGCTTTGCACGCAAGCCTACTGGCCCTTTAAGCATTAAAGCCATGCATGGCAAGATTTCAGCCTATTTTAATCTGGACAACGGCGGTGGCAAAATCCGCGGTATTTATGCAGAAAACAATGCGGCGATAAAACCTATTTTTGATGCCTGGCTGGCCCCTTTCAATGATGTCGGTGCCACCACCACGACGCTGCGCAATACTGGCAGCACTGACCATGTCAGTTTTGACCGCGTAGGTGTACCGGGCTTCCAGTTTGTCCAGGATGACATGGATTACTTTAGCCGTACCCATCATTCCAGCATGGACTTGTATGACAAGGTGCAAAAAAGCGACCTGACCCAGGCCTCGATGATACTGGCCAGCTTTGTTGCCCATGCGGCCAACCGCAATGAAATGTTGCCACGCAAGCCATTGCCTAAAGATCCACCACCAGACGAGAAAAAAGAAGACGCCAAGCCAGTTGAGGAAGCGGCAAAGTAAATCGGTTTCTCTCATGCAGTAAAAAAGGACCATTTGTGCATACACAGGAATACAATGCACGAAGGTCCTTTTTTGATAGAGATAGCAGATGAATGAAGTGAGCACTGCCGGTGCGGAGAATGTGCCAGATAGCCTGGTAGAGATGTTGCCGGTTGGCATGATTGCTGGTGGTGGCATGGCCGCCATGGCCATGGCAGTAGTGGCAAACCGTCATTTCCTGGCCGCCCAGCCAGTGGGACAACAAGACAGTGACTGGCAAGCGTTTCATTACGAGCGTATTTCAGCGACCGAGTTTGAAATCACCGGCGGTATCGCCGATGCCAGTTCCGGTGGCCGGAAGTTTCATGGTAGCCATGATACTGTCATCATCACTGAAGCCGAGATTTTGGCAGAAATGCGCAAGATGTTGCCTCAGCCTCAGTCAGTGCAAGGCTGGTCTGCGCCAGTTCCAGCGCCAGTGCTTGCACCAGTATTGGCACCAGCAAGCTTGTCGGGCAATGCCAATGTCCTCAAAGTCATATTTACCCTGCCCGAAGATGAACAGGGTCGACAAAGAATTTTGCGCGCCTTTCAATTACAGGCCGATTTTTTTGGTGCCAAAGTGCAGGCCTGCTCCCTGCATGATGTCAGCCTCCTGAAGCTCGATTAAAGCAGCACGATCATGATACGCACTAGCCTGAAGTGGCTGATGATATGCAGTCTTTGCCTCTTGCTGGTGGCTCTATGGCGGCGCGATGTCTTGCCACCAACTACAGAAGTGAGTACGGTACTCCTGGCAGAGCCACTACAGACGCAGATCACCCAGCCCGCATTTGCCACTACCACAGGTGGCGTCACTTACAAAGTACAACCCCTGTATGACTATGACCTCGTCGGCCTGGTGGTCAGCAAACATGCGGCCGATACCTGGTGGGATTATATGCACCGTGAATCGAATGACCACTTGAACGTCATGGATATCTGCGTGGTGTGGGGTAATAATGTACGTAATGGTGTCTACCAGGATCTCAGTTTTTCCAGTGGCCAGTTCACCTGCAATATCCGCGCCCATTCCGCTGAGGTATATGCTGCCTTTGATCAGACGGCCATCTCCAATAATCATTTACTGACTGACCAGCCTGCGCTGGCAAAAATCATAAAAAATGTGGAGATCGGCGACCAGATCCATTTTCGTGGCCGCCTGTCTGAATATTCACATAACCACGGTTTTGCCTTCAAGCGCGGTACCAGCATAGTGCGCACCGATACTGGTAATGGTGCTTGCGAAACTGTCTTCATCGATAGTTTCGAGATACTCAAAAACGGCGGCCAGCCCTGGCGCAAGCTGGTGTGGCTGGCGGCCTTCATGCTGGTAGCCAGTATCCTGGGCTGGTTCATGCAGCCTGTGCGGTTTAATGATTGAAATCATGATGCAAGTACTTGCTCGCCGTACCTTAGTTGTGTGGGAAATAATGCTCTTATCGATGTAAATATTATTCCTATCAAAGTAGCAAAGAATTGGATCAGAATAGAAATCCTTCTCGAATGAGAATAGCAATTTTCAGCAAAGACCTTCTGAATTTACTCTAATTTCCACGTATATTGGTAGCCAAACCAACTGGTTACCGGGTTGTCGTTGACGCTTGCTGGTTCAAATTTGCAAGTAGATAATTTTTCGAAAACTGCGTCATCCAATATTTTCCAGCCACTACTTTTTGAAATATACTTGGCAATGATATGGCCATTTTCATTCACCAAAAAGCGCAATTGAGTTGCGCCTTGTAATTCTTTAATTAATGCTTCGCGCGGATATTCGGGTTGCTGGCAATTACCCGGCTTAATTACTGCACCTTTGAATGTGCCTTTAGGCTTTGCATCTGGTACTGCAGTAAGGCCCGGTTTGATATTTACAAACCTCATTGCCATTTTATTTGCCAAGTCTTCTCTTTTTGAATTTCTATATATTTTTTCTAACTTTCTGAAAGTTAATTGCTGCCAGTAAAGATCTATTTGATTTTTTTCTTCAATTAATTTCAAAGCTTGTTGAAGTGGTACTTCCGCTATTTCCAAGCGTTGTTGTGCCAAGTAAACGTCACTGAGCTGCAGATAATTTTTAGTCAGAATTTCGGCATTTGTATCAGAAGATGGTTCAAGAATGGATATTGCCCTAAGTAGAGTGGCTTCAGCTGACTTATAGTCGTTCTGTGCCACATATGAGTTGGCTAATAAATAAAGTGTTTTTCCCAAATAGCGTGCAGCCAGTTCGGGTGTCTTTTCTTCTATATCAATGAGTCGTAAAAGAGTAGTTTTTTCTTGATAAAATTGTTGTAATTTTTCATGGAAATGGGCTTGTTGCTCTAGAATTTCTATGACTTTTTCAGGATGAGAGTGTTGTTCTTTTTCCGCCAAAAGCAATGCTTGATTGTTTAGTTTCCATGCCACATCGTATTGTTGATTTTTGAAAAATAAATTGAAGGCCTCTCGTGTCAATGCGTTAATACTGTCCATTGAAGCTGCATGCGATTGACAAAAAAAACAGAGGCTCAGAAGTATAGGAATTGTGGTAGTTTTCATCACTTTTTACTGATTGTGGTAATGAGCAACATTATCCAATAGAAAACAGATTTTCTTGTGAATTTCATATTAAAGGCCTTTAAATAAATTTCGCTAAATGCCACAAAGAAATAGTGTTTTACAAGGAAGTGGTATTAGTTGCGCCTATCTTTTGCTATTTACCTTGCTTCTGAAATCAATCTTCATCCAAATTGATAATTACCTCATGTCCGCTGTTATCATAATTTGACTTGGCATAAGAATCGGATTTGTTTCCATCCGCATAATGGAGGATACTTGCAATAATATGGTGCATCAGCCTTGCACTTTTATCTCTCGTTATCTTCCAATAGAAGGAGAACGTATGACCTCTTCCCACTTCGCTGAGCTGATTGCTTATGCGCAAGCGCACACTGGCCCGGCATCTGAACGCCAGGGTTCTTTTATTACTACCTATTTCGAAAACACTGACCCGGATGAAATCATCAGCCGCGGGCCAGCTACCCTGTTTGCCCAGGCCAATGCCCACTGGCGTTTACTGGATGCACCGCGTACCGCACAGACACCGAAGATAAGGGTGTTTAATCCCACCCTGGCAGAAGATGGCTTTGTCAGCGACCATACGGTCGTGCAAATCGTCAATGACAATATGCCCTTCCTGGTCGATTCGGTGACGATGGCGATCAACCGCAGTGGTCGTACTGCACACTGGATAGTACACCCCCTGATGAGCGTGGCGCGTGACGCGAATGGCAGTGTGACTGCCGTCAGCACAGTAGCAGCGGCGAAGGCGGCAGGGCGTACAGATCCGGTAGAGTCGTTGATTCTGGTCGAGTGCGACCGCATCGTTGACCAGGCTGCACAGCAGGCATTGGTAGAAGACTTGAAGAGTGTCTTGTCTGATGTAAGAGGTGCCGTGGTCGACTGGCAGCCTATGCTGGCGCGCGCCCGCGAAGTGCGTGCCGCTTGCGAAAAAGCCACCCAGTCGCCAGAAAAACGTGATGAAGCGATAGCTTTCCTGGCCTGGCTGGAAGACCGCCATTTCACCTTCCTTGGTGTCCGTGATTATGATTTGAAGCGCGAAGGCGAGAATGTCAGCCTGGTCGCCATTGCTGATTCCGGCCTGGGCATCTTGCGCGGCCCGGTCAAGACAGCAGAAACCCGTTTGCCACCAGAGGTTGTAGCTCTGATGGATTCCACAGAAATGGTGATGGTCACCAAGGCCATGACAAGGGCTACTGTACACAGGCCAGCCTGGCTGGACTATATCGCCGTCAAGCGTTTTGATGATGCTGGTAATGTCATCGGTGAATCGCGCTTCCTTGGTCTGTACACCTCCACGGCTTATTCTGAACCGGTAGGCAATATCCCGCTGGTACGCCAGCGCGTGGTGAATGTCATGAGCACTTCTGGCGTCGTCCCTGAAAGCCATGCCGCCAAGTCACTGCAAGCCATTCTCGATGACTATCCGCGTGATGAATTGTTCCAGATCGATGCTGCTACCCTGGCCGAGCATGCGATAGGTATCTTGCGCCTGCAGGAACGCCAGCGCACCCGTTTGTTCCTGCGTCGTGATCCTTTTGGTCGCTTCACTTCCGCCCAGGTATTCGTACCGCGTGACCGTTATAACACTGAGCTGCGCGTCAAGATAGGCAATGAATTGATGATGGCCCTGAATGGGCAATCGATAGAATTCACGCCCATGCTGACAGACAGCCCGCTGGCGCGCATCCATTATCTGGTCAGGGCCAAGGATGTGGCACCGCAAAACGTCAATCTGGCAATACTGGAAGCACGCATCGCCAAACTCGCGCAACGCTGGGAAGATGATTGCACCTCGGAGCTGTTGCGCTCACATGGTGAAGGCAATGGCCTGAGCCTGGCCAACCGTTTCGCGAATGCCTTCCCGACAGCCTACCGTGAAGATTTTTCTGCCCTGGTGGGTGCAGAAGATGCCGACATGCTGGCGAGTCTGAACGCCGGTGCACCGATGATGGTCAAGCTGTATCGACCACTTGATGCAGGCCCCGGCAATTTGCGCTTCAAGATTTATAACACCGCCAAGGTGGCCTTGTCTGATTCCCTGCCGGTGCTGGAACATATGGGTGCCAGGGTACTCGATGAACACCCTTACGCCATCGTCAGCGGTGCCGAGACTTTGTGGATACATGACCTGGGTTTGCAACTGCCTGCCAATACCGATTTGTCTGCGGTTAAAGTACGCTTTGAAAACCTGTTCTCGCAAGCCTGGGGTGGTGAGGTAGAAAGCGATGACCTCAATCGCCTGGTTTTGAATACTGCACTGGATGCACGTTCCATCGCTGTCTTGCGCGCCTGCTCACGTTACTTCAAGCAACTCGGTTTTGCGTATAGCCAAAACTACATAGAAGCAGCATTGAACAAGAATGCGGGTATCACCCAACTGATCGCCGAACTGTTTGGTGCACGCTTCAAACCTGATTATGTTGGTGACCGCGAACAGGCACAAAAGCATATACGCGAACAGCTGGAAACCCAGATGAGCAATGTCGCCAGCCTGGATGAAGACCGTATCTTGCGCCAGTTCATCGCAACCATCGTTGCGACCCTGCGTACCAACCTATGGCAAACCACGGCCACCGGTGCGTTTAAACCCTATATGAGTTTCAAGCTCAATCCGCGTGAAGTGCCTGGTGTACCAGAACCCAAACCGCTGTTTGAAATCTGGGTCTACTCCCCACGTGTTGAAGGCGTGCATCTGCGTGGTGGCAAGGTGGCCCGTGGTGGCTTGCGCTGGTCTGACAGGCGTGAAGACTTCCGTACCGAAATCCTCGGCCTTGTGAAAGCCCAGCAAGTCAAGAATACCGTCATCGTGCCGGTTGGTTCCAAAGGTGGTTTCGTCCTCAAGAATGCACCACCAGCGACAGACCGCGAAGCCTATCAGGCAGAAGGCGTGGCTTGCTACAAAATCTTCCTGTCCGGCTTATTGGATGTGACTGACAATATCGTCAAAGGCACTGTCGTGCCACCACAAAAGGTCATACGTCATGATGTCGACGATCCTTACCTGGTGGTTGCAGCTGACAAGGGCACGGCCACTTTCTCTGATATTGCCAACGGCGTCTCGGCTGATTATGGCTTCTGGCTCGGTGATGCCTTTGCCTCTGGTGGTTCGGTAGGCTATGACCACAAGAAAATGGGTATCACTGCCCGTGGAGCATGGGAATCGGTCAAACGCCATTTCCGTGCACAAGGTGTGAATACGCAAGATACGGCATTCACTGTCGCCGGTATTGGAGATATGTCAGGCGACGTGTTTGGTAATGGCATGTTGCTGTCCGAGCATATCAAACTGGTGGCGGCATTTGATCATCGACATATCTTCATCGATCCATCACCTGATGTGGCAACTTCATTTGCCGAGCGCCAGCGCCTGTTCAACCTGCCGCGTTCGAGCTGGGATGATTATGACAAGAGCCTGATTTCTGCTGGCGGTGGCGTCTTCCCTCGCACTGCAAAATCCATCAGCCTGAGCCCGGAAGCACGGGCCGTGCTGGGTATAGAAACAGCCGAACTGGCACCAGTAGAATTGCTGCGCGCCATTTTGCAAGCCCCTGTAGATTTGCTCTACAACGGTGGCATAGGCACCTATGTCAAGGCCAAGTATGAAACCCATGCCCAGGTCGGTGACAAGGCCGGTGATGCCTTCCGCGTCAATGGCAATGACTTGCGCTGCAAGGTGCTGGCAGAAGGCGGTAACCTTGGTTGCACCCAGAATGGCCGTATAGAATTCGCGCAAAAAGGTGGCCGTATCTATACCGATGCGATAGACAATTCCGCCGGTGTCGATTGCTCAGACCATGAAGTCAATATCAAGATTTTGTTGGGCAGCATCGTTGAAGCAGGTGACCTGACACTCAAGCAGCGCAATGACTTGCTGGCCTCGATGACCGATGAAGTTGGCCACCTGGTCCTGACCGATAATTATTATCAAAGCCAGGCCCTGGATATTGCCGCACACCGCCCATTATATGTACTTGATGGCCAGCAAAGGCTGATGCAGTCGCTGGAAAAACAGGGCCGCCTGAACCGTGCCATAGAATACTTGCCCAGCGATGATGAAATCTTCCACCGCAAAGCATTGAAGCAGGGTCTGACTGCACCAGAAGGAGCGGTCGTGCTGGCCTATGCCAAGATGTCAGTGTTTGATGAACTGGTCGCCAGCAATTTGCCGGATGATCCTTTCTTCAGCCGTGCATTGAAGGCTTACTTCCCGCAAGTCCTGTCTGAACGTTTTGCCGAAGCAATTGCTCATCACCCGCTGAAGCGTGAAATCATCGCCACCTTCATCACCAATACTGTGGTCAATCGTGCCGGTGCCACCTTCGTCAACTTTATCGCCTCTGAAGCGGGTGCGACTGCGGCGGACGTGATACGTGCCTTTACCCTGGCGCGTGAGATTTTTGACCTGGAAGTATTGTGGGACCAGATTGATGCACTGGATTATAAGGTTGATTCAAAACTGCAACTCGACCTCTTGTCCAAGCTGATTGCGATCGCTCAAAGGGCCTCGCGCTGGATGTTGCGCATACGCTCGCAAAGCACAGACCTGCCTACCCTGATACAACGCTACCAGCCTGCGGCGCGTGAGTTGCGCTGGCAACTTGATGACTGGCTGCCAGCCAATGCCCACGCCAGCTGGCAAAAAGAAGCTGATGCCCTGACGCAAGCCGGAGTAGAAGCTACCCTGGCGCAAAACCTGACAGCGCTGGAATACATCTTCCCGGCACTGGATCTGGTTGACCTGGCGCAAAGCACCAGTAGTGAACTGGAGCAGGTGGCACGCGCCTACTTTGGCATAGATGATGAGCTGGGCCTGACCGGCTGGCGTAATCAGATCAACCGTCTGCCTACTGACACCCTGTGGCAGACGCAGGCGCGTGGTAGTGCAAGGGATGATGTGTATTCTATCGCCAGCCAGATTACCCGTGGCATCCTGTCACGCCAGGAAGAAGTCAGCAACTGGCGCGCCCAGCATGCGCCAGCCATAGACAAGCTGACTGCCTTGCTGAGCACCATCAGTGCACAGGGACCAGATCTGGCACCAGTATCCGTGGCCTTGCGTGAGTTGCGGCATCTGGCTTGATGTCTGCATGAAACAAAACCGCCCACTGCACAGGTGGGCGGTTTTGCGTAAATCTTATGATTTAATCCTGATAAATCAATTCATCCGCTGCTTCTTCAAACATCTGTAGCGAAGCGACCAGCAAGTCATCGAAGGAAGCCGCCACATACTCTATGCAGTCAGGGTCATGGGTAAAGCAAATGATTTGTCCTGCCTGCCCTTGTGCTGTTGGTGACATATCCAGTATCAATGATAAAGTACCACCACCAAAGCTGGCAAAGGGTAGCCAGCCATCTTCATACCAGTCTGGCCTGATGCGGGCATCGCGTGCTTTTTCCTGTTCATAGTCCAGGTATTGAATCGCCCGGTTCTTCATGCTGAGGCGCTCTTCCATGCTTTCGCTCAGTGAAAGAAAATCATAGCCGGTCAGATAGCCAGGTCGGGCAAACAGGGCGCGGTAATAACCACCGCCATTGGCAGTCAGCCAGGCCTGTTTTAATTCTTCAGGCAGAGGAAAACCATAGTCTTTTTCCAGGGCCTCGATTTCTGCCAGGCTGGTTGCACTCTGCAAATCTGCTTCAACCTCCGCATCAGCATACATGGCCAGGATTTTTTTCAGGTAGTCTGAGAATTGCATATGACTTATTTCCTCATGGTTTGTGGCAGGCAGCTGGCATTCAAAGCATAATCCTGGCGGCTGCGTCGTTTTCCATCCTGCTTTTCGGTGCGTATCAGATTGCCACTGATTTTCCATGTCGAGACTGAGACATCCAGTTCATGCAGTTTGCTGCAATCCCTGGTGCTGTAAAACACCAGAAAATCATTGGAGCCGCTGTATTCATGGGTCAGCAATAACTGCTCATCGCGGCTCAGGTAAACATCTTTCCTGACCCAGATACCAGCATTGATTTCACACTGAGTATTGCTGGCGCGCTGCAGGATTTGCAAAGGTGGTTCAGGGAAGGCATCGACATGGGCATCATTGCTGACACTGTTGAAGCGCAATTCCACAGATTTTCCTGTCGCGTGAAATACCTCATAGTGCCCGGGCTGGAGTGGGGTGACAGCAAGGTTTTGCAATTGGCAATTCGCTGCCTGTACTGGTGCCAGTATGCTGCACTGCACAGCAAAAACCAGGGAAATTATTCGTAGATGCATGGTGATTTAATGAACACAAACTGGCATCACTATATACAATCTTGCCTGCAAATGCTGAACGTATTCTGGTTTCCTGACTCTTACCTTTTTTACTGCCTTGAATGACATGAAAAAAAATTCCGCACACTATTTATCGACTGCCTTGCTGGGCCTGGTACTCGCCAGCCCATCCCATGGTTTTGCACAAGGGCAGGATGCCAGGGTAAATGAAGTTGCTTTGCGGGCCCATCTGGCCCTCTTGTCTTCTGACTTGTTCGAGGGCCGCGGCACGGGGCAGCGTGGCGGTGACCTCAGCGTCGCCTACCTGGAAACCCAGGCCGCAGTCCTGGGCTTATTGCCTGCCAATGGCAAGAGCTATAAACAGGCGGTCAGCATCAATGGCATCAAATCCCTGCCCCAGGCGAGTAGTGTCAATTTGCATATTGCAGGCAAGCAGCTGGACTGGAATTTTGGTAATGACTGGATCTGGAGCGCAGGCGATGCTGTGAGTACCCACCAGTTCGATCATGAATTGCTTTTCGTAGGCTATGGCATCACCGCGCCAGAAGAACAATGGGATGATTTCAAGGGCATAGATTGCAAAGGCAAAATCCTGGTCGTCATGGTCAATGACCCGCAACCCACTGCCGAACAACCAGAACGCTTTGGCGGCAAGGCCCTGACTTATTATGGTCGCCGCTCTTACAAGACAGAAGAAGCATTGCGCCGTGGCGCCGCAGGCGTGTTATTGATACATACTGATGCCTCCGCCAATGTAGGCTGGGATGTCTTGAAAAACGGTGGCGTAGGTGAGCAATTTCAGTTGGCGAACAAGGATAGCAAAGGCCTGGCCATACAAGGCTGGGTGACTGATGCAGCGGCGACAGCTATGTTTGCCGCAGCAGGGCTGGATTTGAACAAGCTGCGTGCAGCGGCAGAAAGCAAGGATTTCAAGCCTGTTGCCATCAATGCCAGACTCAAAGGAGAAGCAAAGTCGCAGGTGCGACAACTGGAGCAATTCAATATCGCTGGCATCGTGCCCGGTACAGATGCACAACTGAAAAATGAACTGGTGATCTACAGCGCGCACTGGGATCACCTGGGCAAACAAGAAGGCACGGGTGATGTTATTTATAACGGTGCTGTTGATAATGGCTCAGGCACTGCCGCCTTGCTGGCTATGGCCAAAGCCGCCGTAATGCAACCAGCCAAACGCAGCCAGCTATTTTTATGGGTAGCGGCAGAAGAACAGGGTTTGCTGGGCAGCGCCTGGTATGCAGCCCACCCTTTATGGGCGCTGAATAAAACCGCTGCTGCCCTGAATCTCGATACCCTGAATTTTGTCGGTCGCACCAGGGATATCAGTGCCTTTGGGGCAGAACGCAGTGATCTCATCATCGCTGTCAACAAGGTGGCGCTCAGCATGAATATGACAGTCGCGCCGCCACGCATAGACGTTGCTGGTGGTTATTTTCGCAGCGATCATTTCAGCTTTGCCAAGGCTGGCGTACCAGCGTTTTCCATAGGCAGTGGCCGTGATTACATCAATGACCCGCAAGCCTCGCTGGAAAAGGCGCGTGGCTATGGCAAGCGTTATCACCAGGTGACGGATGAATATGATCCCGCCTGGGATTTGTCTGGCATGACAGAACAGGCACAGTTCACCCTGAACCTGGGGCAAGAAATTGCCAACGCCAAAGCGATGCCAGCATGGAAAGAAAATGATGCATTTTCCAAAGTGCGTAAGTAAAAAAAATCAAAAAACTTGAACTTGTAGTCGCCAGACGCTTCAAAGCTATGCACAAATGGATGTAGCGTGCTGGCTTATTTTATGGATATGAAGAGAGCTTTTTCTTTGCAAAAAGAGAAAGTCATTAGTCATCATCTTGATAGACATAAACAAAGGCAGAAAAACAGTCAATAACAAAAAGAAAATCAAGAAAGCAAATAATGAACAATGGCAAGCTTACATTGAAGCCTATGACCAGTATGTGTTTGCAAGTCATGCTGGCTTTGTCTTTGATGCACGGTAATGTGCACGCTATGGGGGAGACTGCTGACGTCGTCAAAAAAGAAGCTGGCATGGACACTTCAGTCTTGCCAGGAGATGATTTTTATCGCTATGTGAACGGTGGCTGGTTAAAAAGTGCAATCATCCCCGATCACAAGACCGCAGTCGGGAATTTTGATAGCCTGATTGAGGAATCTGATAACAAGGTCTTGAAGCTCATAGAGCAGGCTGGCAAAGCCGAGCCAGGCAGTGCAGTGCGCAAGGTAGGTGATTTTTATGCGGCTCACTTGAATATGGATGTCATCAATCGACTTGGCCTGGCACCATTGAAAAATGAGATGCAAAGCATCGCTACTCTCCAGGACAAAATCAGTCTTGCAGACTATCTTGGCAAGCATCTGCGTGCTGATGTCGACCCTATCAATACTGCAAACATCTTCACAGAAAATTTGTTTGGCTTGTGGGTAGCCCAGGGTTTCCATGATCATACAAAGTACATGCCCTACCTTTTGCAAGGTGGCCTGGGCCTGGCAAATCGTGAATACTATTTGTCCAGCAGCCCCAAGATGGTCGAACTCAGGAAAAACTATGTGGAATACATAGCCGCGATGCTGAAACTGGCCAATGTTGCTGAACCAGAAGCGGCAGCCAAACGTGTATTTGACCTGGAAATGAAAATCGCCAAAGGCCATACGAACCGCGAAGTGACTTCAGACGTCATGCAAGCCGACAATACCTGGAGCATGGCTGATTTTGCCAGGAAGGCGCCTGGCATGGACTGGGCGACTTATTTCAAGGCCGCTGGTCTGGATGAGCAGAAAAAATTCATAATCTGGCATCCAAGTGCCTTGAAAACCTCATCTGCACTAGTGGCAAATACAGCGCTGGCAAGCTGGCAAGACTATTTGCGTTTTCATGTCATTAACCAGCGTGTCAACGTATTACCTCAGGCTTTCTTTGAGCAAAAGTTCAAATTCTATAGTGCCCTTAGTGGTGCCAAGGCAGCTCAGCCGCGCTGGAAATATGCAGTGACAGCGACCAATGAGGCATTGGGCGAAGAAGTTGGCAAACTCTATGTAGCAGAGAATTTTTCACCCGAAGCCAAGCGCCGCGTCAATGACATGGTGACAAATTTGCTGACAGCTTTTGCTGAACGGGTACAGGCATTGACATGGATGACACCTGCTACCAAGAAGGAAGCCCTGGCAAAAATCAAGGCGACTTATGTGGGTGTTGCTTATCCAGATAAATGGCGTGATTATTCAGGCTTGAGTGTGGACGTGAATGATGCCTATGGCAATCGCGAAAGAGCACAGCAATTTGAATACCGTCGTGCCCTGGCAAAATTTGGCCAGCCTGTTGACGCTACAGAATGGGCCATGAATCCACAACTGGTCAATGCGATTAACATGCCTATGCAAAATGCGGTGAATTTTCCTGCAGCGTATTTGCAGTTTCCCAATTTTGATTTGCATGCCAGTGACGCGACTAATTATGGTGCATTAGGTTCGACCATAGGCCATGAAATCAGTCATAGCTTTGATAATTCTGGTTCCATGTTTGACTCCAAAGGAGAATTACGCAACTGGTGGAGCAAGGCTGATCTTGCGCATTTCAAGGCATCATCCAAAGCACTGATTGCACAATTTAATCAGTATCGTCCCTTCCCGGATCTGGCTGTCAACGGTGCACAGACATTGGGTGAAAATATCGCTGACCTGGCAGGCTTGATGGCAGCGTATGATGCCTATCATGCCTCCATGAAACAGAAAGGGCAGGCGATTACCAAAGAAGATGAAAAAGAATTCTTTTTATCTTATGCGTATAGCTGGCGTCGCAAAATGCGTGATGAAACTTTACGCACTATCATCATTACCAATGAACATGCCCCAGTCCAATATCGCATACTGACGGTACGTAACCTGGATGCCTGGTACGATGCATTTGCCGTGCAGCCAGGGCAAAAACAATATCTGGCACCCAAGGACCGTGTCAAGATCTGGTAAGTTGGTATTGATACCGTTTCTGATCTTAGTAATATAAATTAATTGGCTTTGACGCAAAAAAATATTCAATCTCATAAGAAAGAAAATAATGAACAAGACAAATTTCGTCATAAAACCCCTGACCCGTGCGTGTCTGCAAGTCATGTTGAGCATACCTCTGATGCACAGCATGGCACATGCTGCTGATGAAGCTTCTGCAGCTTCTGCAGCTTCTGCAGCTTCTGCAGCTTCTGCAGCTTCTGCAGCTTCTGCAACTCAAACCAGACCAGCAAGTTCGCTTAAAAAAGAAAGCGGTATGGATAGTGCGGTCGCACCGGGCAATGATTTTAATCGCTATGCCAATGGTGCCTGGGAAAAATCCGCAGTCATTCCTGACGATAAGGTCGCTGTGGGTATTTTTGATGTGCTGGTAGAAGAATCTGATGCCAAGGTCTTGAAAATCATAGAGCAATCGACCAAGGCTGATGCCGGTAGTGCTGCGCGCAAGATAGGGGATTTTTACACTTCTTATCTGAACATCGATGCCATCAACCAGCGCGGCCTGGCTCCTTTGCAGGGCGAGATGCAAAGCATCGCTGACCTGAAAGACAAGGTGGCACTGTCGACTTATCTGGGCAAGCATTTGCGCGCTGATGTCGACCCTATCAATGCCACCAATGTATTTACTGAAAACCTGTTCGGCCTGTGGGTGTCACAAGGTTTCCATGACCATACTAAATACATGCCTTACCTGCTGCAAGGTGGCCTGGGTCTGCCTGACCGTGAATATTATTTGTCAGCCAGCCCCAAAATGGCTGAGATCAGAAAAAACTATCTGGCGCATATAGTCGCGACTCTGAAACTGGCCAATGTGCCTGATGCCGAGCAGGCTGCCAAGCGTGTATTTGATCTGGAAATGCTGATCGCCAAAGGTCACGCCAATCGCGAAGCAACATCAGATGTTTTAAAAGCTGACAATACCTGGACGCTGGCCGACTTTAACAAAAAAGCCGCTGGCCTAGATTGGTCCGCTTACTTTAAAGCTGCGGGCCTGGATGGCCAAAGCAAATTCATCATCTGGCATCCAGGTGCCTTGAAAGCCTCTTCTGCGCTGGTAGCAAATACCCCACTGGCCAGCTGGCAAGATTATTTGCGTTTCCACACCATCAACCAGCGCTCCAATGTATTGCCACAGGCTTTCTTTGATCAGAAATTCAAATTCTATAGCGCCCTTTCCGGCGCCAAGACAGCCCAGCCGCGCTGGAAATACGCTGTTGGTGCCACTAATGACGCACTGGGTGAAGAAGTCGGGAAATTGTATGTAGCTGAAAATTTTTCTGCTGATTCCAAGACCCGTATCAATGGCATGGTCAGCAATATTTTGGCGGCTTTTGGCGAACGTGTACAAGCTTTGACATGGATGACCCCAGCCACCAAGCAAGAGGCACTGGCTAAAATCAAGGCCACCTATGTTGGTGTTGGTTATCCTGACAAATGGCGCGATTATTCAGGCCTGACTGTCGATGCGGCTGATGCCTATGGCAACCGCGAACGTTCGCAGGAATTTGAATATCGCCGTGCACTGGAAAAATTTGGTCAGCCTGTCGATGTCACTGAATGGTGCATGAATGCGCAACTGGTGAATGCGGTCAATATGCCGCTGCAAAATGCCATCAATTTCCCGGCTGCCTATTTGCAGGCACCCAACTTTGATCTGGCAGCCAGCGACGCTACCAACTACGGTGCCCTGGGTGCCACCATAGGCCATGAAATCAGCCATAGCTTCGATAATTCCGGTGCCATGTTTGACGCCAAAGGCGAATTGCGCAACTGGTGGAGCAAGGCGGATCTGGCCCACTTCAAGGCGTCTTCCAAGGCACTGATCGCCCAGTTCAATCAATACAAGGCCTTCCCTGATTTGTCTGTCAATGGTGCACAGACCCTGGGTGAAAACATTGCCGATCTGGCCGGTTTGATGGCGGCCTATGATGCCTACCATGCATCGATGAAGCAAAAAGGCCAGGCCATCACCAAGGAAGATGAACAGGAATTTTTCCTCGCCTATGCCCGCAGCTGGCGCGGCAAGATGCGTGATGAAGCCCTGCGTACCGTTATCATTACCAATGAACACGCGCCTGGACAATACCGCGTACTGACCGTGCGCAATCTGGATGCCTGGTACGATGCTTTTGCCGTGCAGCCTGGTCAAAAACTTTATCTGGCGCCTAAGAACAGGGTCAAGGTTTGGTAACATTGCAAGTGTAAAACCAGGGGCGACGTCGAAGTGATGTCGCCTTTTTTATTTCACCTGGTGCTTAATCCAGGTACTGATCATCTTCATGGCGCGCGGTGACATGGTTTCTTTTATTTTGCCAAATTCAGAAAAATCGCCCGTTACTGCAGTTTGAAACATGTGATTCAATTGCGGTATCTCTTGTACTGTGGCTCGCTTATTATTGTGTAGCGCCTCCTGGATAGCAGGCAGATGTTGTCTGGATGGGATGCTGATATCCAGACTGCCTGCCAGTGCTAATACCGGGATAGTCAATTTTTTCAAAACTGGCCGTGGGTCATACAAAACGAATTCACGAAACCAGGCCGTTGTATATACTGCGAGACGTTCATCCGCCTCAGGTTGAGACATGAGCTTGTCTGCAATAGCGGCGCTCAATATCGGTTTCAGTGCCTGTTCGCTTTCAGCCAGGTTGCCTGAGCTACTTATTGCATGCATGGCTTTTTCCAGGGCCGCCAGTTTCTTGCCTGACTCGGCTCGCGGCACTTTTAGCAAGCTGTCCCGTGCCCGGGTTTGTGCCAGTATCAATTGATCTCCACGCAAGCCTGACCCTGCCATCATGACGATGAAATGCACAGCATTATTTTCTGCTGCAAGCATGGGGGCAATAGTCCCTCCTTCTGAATGGCCTATCAAACCCAGCTTGTTGATATCGACTTCTGCCCTGGTGCGCAAATAGGTAATCGCAGCGTGAACATCAGAAGCAAAATCAGATGTCCTGGCAAGGGCGAGATTGCCTTCGGATTTTCCTACACCGCGCTTATCGAAACGCAGTACAGCAATACCCCGTCGGCCAAGATGGTCTGCCAGTACCAAGAAGGGCTTGTGCTGCAGATTTTCTTCATCCCGATTCATGGGGCCAGAACCAGCGATGAGGATGACAACAGGAAAAGGGCCTTTCCCCCTGGGCAGACTCAAGCTGCCGGCAAGTTTTATTTGCGCAGCAGGATTCGGGAAACTGATTTCCAGCGTGTCGTAAACACTATTATCTGAAGTAATGACAGCTTCCTGTGGCCGCTGCTCTGCACTACAAATATTCAATGTAAAACACCAGATCAGAATGTTGAGGATTTTAAAAAATCGAGGAGAATTATTTCTTGTCATGGCTAGTAATGAAAAAGAAGATTCGTATTTTGTCTACTCTTAATGGCTGCGTTTCAGCCATCACCCATACGCTTTTTGATATCAGCCACATAGCGTTCACTGACGGGCACTGTATCCTGATTCGTTAATTTGAGCTGGTATATGCCGTCGCCCAATACTTCTAGATGATGGAGTTGATCGCAGCGTACGATGGCGCTACGGTGTACCCGTATAAAACATGCCGGGTCCAGGTGTTTTTCCAATTGGCTCAGCGCCACCCTGTGTAATACCTGGCGCTGGATTTTCCCTTTTGTTGAGATTTGCTGCAGGTGCAATTGCATGTAATTGCCGGCGGCTTCTATCCACAAGACATCTGCCAGTTGTATGCATTCTATGCGGCCAACTGAGCGCACGCTGACTTGTTGCCAGTAAGCAGGCTTATCTTTTTTAGCCTCATCTTCTGCCTGTATGTATTGGCTCATGGCTAAGGCATAGCTGGCCTGCTGGCGTTGTCTCAGCATAGCTGTGGCCCGCTCAAGGGAGAATGCCAGACGTTGGTCATCAAAGGGCTTGAGTAAATAATCCAGGGCATGCAGGTCAAAGGCCTCTATGGCATGGGCATTGAAGGCAGTGACAAAAATGACCAGCGGCGGGCTTGCCTGTGTGCTTAATTCTCGCGCCAGTGCCAGTCCGGTTTCGCGCGGCATTTGTATATCCAGAAAAATAATATCCACGGCATGAGCCTGCAGCGCTTCTCTCGCGCTGGCGACGCTGGCACATTCGGCGAGGATGTGCCAGTCAGGGTAGTCTTGCAAGGCATAGCGCAAATTGGCACGGCCGGGTTCTTCGTCATCGACGATCAATGCGCGTATGCTGCTCATGGGTTGCCACTTTCTGGCATATGCAGGGGCATCCGGATTTCCACGATAAAACGAGCCTGTCCATCTTCCTGCATGGGGCCGCTATGCATGCTGGCACGACCAGCATAAATCAGCTCCAGCCGGGCGCGTGTCTGTGGCAAGCCCAGGCCCAGCCCGGGGTTGGGGGCGACGCCATCGGTGACGGTATTACTGACTTTGATACTGAGTTTTTCTGCCTGCAGGCTGAATTGCATGCGTATATCACTACTGCCTTCATGACAATCGAGATCGTGGCGCAAGGCATTTTCCAGCAAGGGTTGCAGCAGCAAAGGCGGGCAATCACCGGCCAATACCATATCACTATCGCCTTCTATGCTGACTTGCAAGCGTTCGCCATAGCGCAGTCTTTGCAAGTCCAGATAATCACGGATGAAATTCATTTCATCTTCCAGGCGCACCCAGTCTTTGCTGCTGGCAGTCAAGGCATAGCGTAGCAAATCGCTGAGGCGGTTCAAGCCAGTCAGGGCGATGCGTTTGTCATCGCTCCTGACCAGGGCGCTGATGGCATTGAGGCAATTGAAGATGAAGTGTGGCTCAAGTTGCCCGCGCAAGGCATTCAGCCTTTGTTGTTCCAGATCCAGCCGCAGATGCAAGATATCATTCATGGATAGTTGCAAGGCATGTTCACGCACGCGTGCCTGGCGCCAGGTACAGATGGCCAGCACCGCTATGAAGGTGCCGGTCGACCAGGCAAATTCCAGGAAGATGTTAAACCCACGCAAATTCATAGCCGTGACTATGATGTCTTGTAGCCCGAAACCAGGTTTGTCCTTGAGCAGATCAAGAATCGCGATATACATCAATTCCAGCGGCAGGTAGCAAAGCAGCATGACGCAATAAGCAAGCGCAATGCCACTGGCCTTGCTGAGCTGGCGTTCACGCCGCATGAAGATCAGGTAGAGGCAGGTACTAAACACCATCATCAGCAGATGGCTGCTGACCCAGAACCATAGTATTTCGCCGTAGCTGCGCTGAGTACCATGCTTGATCAGGTCGCCATAATTGCCTAGCGCACCGATGGCACACATGCTGGTCCAGATCAGGATATTGCTCAGCAAAAGCTTGAGCAGACTGGCTGGCGTATAGGTCGGTGCCTGGGTCAGGAGCTTGCTGTCTGTGCGTAGGTTTTCCATGCTGCTCAGTATAGCAGCCAGGGCTATGACAATGACCCTCATCCTGGCATGTCTGGTAGCAGGGTTTCGGGGTTTCGTCACAAGAGCTGTCCATGCAATTTGTCATTGCCAGATAATTCATCCAGGTAATGAATTCAAATGTCAGCGATGGGGGACAAGATGGATGTGAATCTGAAAGTGAATGGGCAAATGCGCCACTGTCAGGCAGAAAGTGACACACCTTTGTTATGGATATTGCGCGAAGACCTGGGCCTGACCGGCACCAAGTTTGGTTGTGGTGCCGGGCAATGCGGTGCCTGTACCGTGCATCTGGATGGGGAGGCTTTGCGTAGTTGTGTCATGCCAGTAGCGTCTTTGCAAGGGCGCAGTATTACTACCATAGAAGGCCTGTCCCCTGATCGCAGCCATGTCTTGCAACAAGCCTGGATAGAGCATCAGGTGCCGCAATGTGGTTATTGCCAGTCAGGCATGCTGATGGCCGCTGCTGCCTTGCTGAAAACCACCCCTCACCCAACTGACCAGCAAATCAATGCAGCCATGACCAATCTCTGCCGCTGCGGTACTTATCCGCGGGTCAGGGCGGCGATACATGCTGCGGCCAGCAAACTCAAGCCACAATCAGGCAAGAAGGGAGTCAAGACATGACTACAGTCGCTTCCCCTGCACGCAGGAGTTTTTTGAAATCCTCTCTGGTGGCCGGTGCCTGGATTTTGGGCAGTAGCAGTATCCCCATGCTTGATAGCCTGGCAGCCGATGAAAAAAAACAGGCAGTGTCCCCTTTTGATTTTTGGCTCAGCATGGATGCTGCTGGCCTGGTGACTGCATGCACCACCGTCACCAACCTTGGCCAGGGTACCCACGCCGCCATCGCCCAGATCGTCGCAGAAGAGCTGGAGATGCCCCTGGCAAAGGTGCGCATAGTCCATGCCCCCGTGGTCAAGCAATTCCACCGGCGCTGGCCGCCAGGCATCACCACCTTTGCCAGCGCTGGTTTTCATTCTGCCATGGCGACCATCGCCCCGGCCTGTGCCGCAGCCAGGCAAATGCTGGTGCAGGCTGCGGCCTTGCAATGGCAAGTTGATGTCAAGGATTGCATAGCCAGCCAGGCGCAGGTGAGCCATGCAGCGACAGGCCGTAGCTTGCCCTATACCGATTTGATACAGGCAGCAGCTCTGCTGGCACCGCCAGAAAAGCCGGTTGTCAAAGCCCCCCGGGACTGGAAGATACTGGGGCAGTCAGTAGCACGCCCCGATATCCCGTCGCGGGTAGATGGCAGCGTCGTGTTTGGCATAGACGTGCAGCGTCCCGACATGCTGGTAGCCGCAGTCTTGCATGCACCACGCTTTGGCAGCAGCCTGCAAAGTGTGGATGAGCGGGCCGCCCTGGCTGTCAAAGGGGTACGCAAGGTGGTTCGTCTGAGCAATGCAGTGGCTGTGGTGGCTGAGCGTTACTGGATAGCCAGCCAGGCCCTGCAATTATTGCAGCCAGTCTGGCAAGATGGTGCGCATGCCAGCATCAATACTGCAGACATGCGCGCCAGCCTGCTGCAGGCAGTGGCCACCGGGGCAGGTAAAGCCTTTCCTAACACTAAGGCACAACATGCTGAAGCCACAGAAACAGCCATGGCGGCTGCCAGTACCGTCATTGATACGACATTTGACTTACCCTTCCTGGCGCATGCTGCGATGGAACCCTTGAATGCCACTGTCGAAGTCACAGCAGAAGGCGCGCAAGTCTGGCTTTCCACGCAAAGCCAGACCGATACCCAAACAGGCGTCGCCAAGGCCCTGGGCCTGCAGCCTGAGCAAGTGCAAATCCATACCCAGCATGTGGGGGGCGGTTTTGGTCGCAGGCTGGAACATGACTTTGCCATTGAGGCAGCATTGATCGCCAAGGCTGCTGGTGCCACGGTGAAAACCATATGGTCGCGTGAAAATGATATGCGCGCTGGCTATTACCGTCCCATCACGGCTTCGCGGGTACGACTGGCGCTGGACCAGAATCATCTGCCGCTGGCCTTGCGTCATGATACGGCTGGGCCATCTTTGCTGGAATATTCCAGGGTGACAAATAGCCCTGCCAGGGATGGCTTTGACTGGAGTTTTACCATGGGCTGGCTGGGTAGCAGTTATCAATTCCCTGCATTTGATACGCGCTGGACCAGGGTGGATTTTGGTGTACCCTGTGCCTATTGGCGTTCGGTAGGCAATTCACAAAACTGCTTTTTCCTGGAACATACTTTGGAGCAGGCGGCGCGCCGGGCTGGCCAGGACAGCCTGGAATACCGGCGTCGCTTATTGCAGCACAATCCCAGGGCTCTGGCATTCGTGCAGTCGCTGGCTGAGCGGGCGGGCTGGAACAAACCCCTGCCCAAAAACCATTACCGCGGTTTTGCCATGAATGGCAGTGGCGACTGGTTGTTCAGTGCCCATATCGTTGAGCTTGCCGTCGTCAAACCTGGGCAATTCCGTCTGATTAAAATCACGGCAGGCATAGATCCCGGTGTAGTCGCCAATCCCAGGGCAGTCGAAGCACAAATGATGGGCGGCACTTTGTTTGGTCTGACTGCTGCCTTGTTCGGTGAAATCAGTTTCAAGGATGGCCAGGTGGAACAGGGAAATTTTGATAGCTATCGCCTGTTGACGCTGGCACAAACTCCTTTGCTCGATGTCATGGTCATGGGCACAGGTGACAAAATCGAAGGGGTAGGGGAAGAAGGCCCACCCTCCATAGGTCCGGCGATTGCCAATGCCTTGCTGGCAGCTAGCGGCAAACCAGTGACCCGCTTGCCGCTGACCAGGGCTGGGTGGGAGCTGGTGGTTTAGCAATATATTTTGCTGCGTATTTATCTGAGTGCTGGTATTGTGCGACTCTGGAAGAGTTGAACTTTAATCCACCACTTTTGGAGATAAAATGACTATTGCAAACTGGTGCGTGCTGGCCGCATGCATATTACCCATCATGACGGTAGGAATCGCCAAAGCACATTCCGCAAAATTGCCGCGTGATGCAGGCAGGTATGACAATAGCGCTCCCAGGGAATGGGCCAAGGGCTTGAGTGGCTGGCAGCAAAGAGCCAATGCAGCACAGCAAAATGGTTTTGAAGCCTTGCCCCTCTTTATCGCTGCCGTGCTATTGGCCCAGCAAGCCCATGTGGACCAGGGGCGCATAGATCAGCTGGCCATTCTGTTCATTGCCTTGCGCATTGTCTACACCATTAGCTATCTGATGAACCAGGGTACTTTGCGTACCCTGATCTGGAGTGCAGGCCTGGCAACCAGCATCGCCCTCTTGCTGATGGCGTAAGTTATAGTCGCCGCATTATAGTCGCTGCATTATAGTCGTCGCATGACCAGGAGATAGGCGAGTATATGCTGGCCTTTATCCTGGCGCGCTATTTCCTGGCTGGCCTCGACGATGGCAAAGCCATGTAATTCTGCCAGACGCTGAAGATAAGCCAGCTTATGGGCATAGCGTTGCGATGGCTGCAAAATATAATCTGCGCTACCGTCTGCCACTTCAACAGAAAATCCCAGCACGGCACCAGTTTGCATGACACGGCTGACGGCAGCAAATACCGGGGTCAGATCACCGATATAGACAAACACATCGGCTGCAATGATGAGGTCGAAATCCTGGTCTTGCAGTTGTAGCCAGTCGCTTATTTCTGCGCAGTGCAATTCATCATACCAGCCAGTTTTTCTGGCCTGGGCCAGCATTTTTTCTGACAAGTCTATGCCTGTCAGCTTACTGGCCTGTGCCCGCAGATAAGGCGCACACAAGCCCGTGCCGCAACCCAGGTCCAGGTAATTGCCTGGCCCTGGCTTGACATATTTAATGACGGCCTGACTCAGCAAGGCGGGTACTTGATAATGCAAGACTTCCAGTAAATGCTGGTCAAAGTGGCTAGCGTACTGATCAAACAAATCAGCCACATAGGCTGGAGGCGAATTTGCTGGTGTTTCTGTCACGCCCAGGGCAGCCAGCGCATACTGGATTTGCGCCTGTTCTGCCTCATCGCTGCAATACCTGGCTGCCGTTTGATAAGCCGCAATGGCAGCATCGCTTTGCTCCAACAGGCGCAAGACATGGGCGCGTTGCAGATGGGCTTTGCCATACCCGGGTTTGATGTTCAATGCCTGTTCAAAACTATCAAGCGCGGCGGGCAATTGCTGCAATTTTTGCAGGCACATGCCACGATTGCACCAGGCTTGCTCATGTCCGGGCTGCCAGCGCAACACTGACTCATATCCGTCGATTGCCTCTGCCTCCAGATGCAAGCATTGCAGGCTATAGGCGCGGGCAAAATGCGTGGCGACATCTTGTGGACTCAATTGCAGAGCTTCCTCAAAATCCTGCAAGGCTGCCTGATGGTCATCCATGCTTTGCAGGCTGATGCCGCGGTTTAACAAGGCCTGGGGATAGCGTGGCTGCAGCTGCAAGGCCTTGTCATAATTATGCAGGGCGGCGGCAGGCTTACCGATGCTGCGCAGGACATTGCCGCGATTATTCCAGACCATGGCGTAATCCGGTTTCAATTGCAGGGCCAGGTCATAACTGGCCAGGGCCTCTTGTGACAAACCCAGGTCTTGCAAGGCTGCACCCAGGTTGCCATGGGCAATGGCTTGTTGCGCATCGATAGCGACAGCCTGACGCAGACGAGTGACGGCCAGTGCTGCATCACCACGCTGGCGGGCAATCACTCCCAGCAATTGCTGGGCATCAAAATGCATGGGCTGGGTTTGCAAGACTTGCTGGTATAGCTCTTCTGCGGCATCTAGCTGGCCCTGTTGATGTAGTGCGACTGCCTGTTGCAGCATGCTGTTGATCTGTATTGCGTTCATTTTCCTGTACTATCAGGGCTATGCTAATAAGGATGGATGTTATGGACCAGCAAGAATACTGGGAATTACTATGGAGCCTGTTGCCCTCACCGGCTTACCTGATTGCCGCCTTTGCTTTTGGTTTGCTGGGGATGGCGGCGTTTTACTATGGCAGGAAAAAACTCAATAAGCGAGTCAAATGGCTAGCCGTGGGCTTGATGTTTTATCCTTACCTCATAGGCAGCGACTTGCGCCTGCTATATGGCGTAGGTATCGCCTTTTGCCTTGCTATTGCCGCCAGTATTTATTATCCCGCCAAACCCAGATAAGCCGCTCAGCCCAGAATTTTCTCCATCTCTTCAAACTGCAGGTTTTCAACCAGCATTTTTTCCTTGCCATTGTCTGTAGGGAAGGGCTTGAAGCGGCCAGTGCGCGCGTAACCGCGACGCTCATAATAGGCAATCAATTCTTGTCTGACACTGATGACTGTCATCCAGATTTTTTGTATGCCCCAGAGTTGCTGGGCATATTGCTCTGCAGTTTGCATGAAGTGCTTGCCTATGCCATTACCTTGCAGCACAGGGCGCACCACAAACATGCCCAGGTAAGCGGCATCCTCCGTTTTTTCCAGATTGACACAACCTATGATGTCCTCGCCTTGCAGGCATAGCAGAATGACCGAGCCCGGCGTCGCGATCAGTTCGCGTACTTCAGGTGCATGTATGCGTGAACCCTGCAATAAGTCAGCCTCGGTAGTCCAGCCCTGGCGGCTGCTGTCACCGCGGTAGGCACTATTTACCAGCGCAGCGATAATTTCAGCGTCGGCATCAATGGCCGGGCGAAAGTGGGTGGCTGAGTCAGGAGTTGAGATATTTTCTGTCATACGCGCCTAAGTGAGAGGGAGAATTCTGGTGTGCTCAGTTCTGAAATAATACCATGTGTTTTTTTCAGGCCAGCATCGGCCTTTGCTGATACCAAAGCTGCGTGTTAGCATGTCACGAACATAGGTAATTTTAGCTTTCTATTAAGAATTTTTGATTTACTCATGAAAAAGTCGACTTCCAGGGCAATTTTATTTGTCTGCATGGGCAATATTTGCCGTTCCCCCAGTGCTGAAGGCGTGTTCCGCAGTCATGCGCTGGCCGCGGGCCTGAACCTGCATATCGATTCTGCCGGTACCCATGCTTATCATATAGGCGAGCCACCCGACCCGCGTTCGCAAGAATTTGCCGCCCGTCGCGGCATAGACTTGTCGCAGCAAAGAGCGCGCAAGCTCAGCGATGATGACTTTGAAAAATTTGATTTGCTACTGGCCATGGACAAAGAGAACCTGGCAAGGATGAAAGCAGCTTGTCCGCCTGCCTACCAGCATAAGCTGAAGCTCATGATGGATTACGCCAGCCAGAGTGACAGCGAAATCGTGCCAGACCCTTATTATGGTGGCCCGCATGGCTTTGATCTGGTGCTTGATTATATAGAGGACGCCAGTAAGGGCCTGGTCCTTCGCATACAGCAAGAGCTGAATAAGGGAGAAGGCTGATGCAGGCACAAGAGCTGGAATTCATCAGACATTCCATACACAGTTATCTGCAAGCCCGCCCCAATAGTGCCGACACGGCGGAAGGCATAGCCAACTTCTGGATAAGATGGCCAGGTGAAGCTTTACCCTTGTCCATGGTGATGTCCGTGCTTGAAAACATGCGTCATGCTGGTGAACTGGAGAGTGTGACCGTAGGTGGCCGCACGATCTGGCGTGCGCCGCGCTGACACGCTGATCCATGTCAGCGCCGCCAATTTTTTTGCAAGCTTCATGCTGCCTGGGAATATCCCTCGTGCTGGCCATGCCAGTGCAGGCACGTAGTGAACAGGTAAAAATAGAAACAGTCAAAACTGCCTATTCACATACTGTCGTCGCCAGCAATCATAGCCGTCTGCCAGTTACCGTAAATTTGCAGCTTAGCAGTTCCAGTAACCTTGCTTCCAGCCGTCCATGGCCTATACAAGCGCAACTGGCGGGTGGACAAACCATGGAACTGGTGGAAGTGTCTTCGGTCGACAAGCAGTTTGGCTATACTTTTTATTACAACAGCCAGTATGTGCAGGGTGACCCCAATGCGCACCCTGACGCCAGTATCAATTATGGCATTCCCTTTCTGGCCAATCAGGGCTACCAGATCTTGCAGGCAGCAGATGGGCCGCTGTTTTCACACAAGACCGTGGCCACTCGGTATGCAGTTGATATCAATATGCCCATGGGCACGACCGTGGTGGCAGCGCGTGCCGGCACTGTCGTCGAAATAGTCAGCCAGTTTGCCGACAATGGCAAACCTGAGGCAGAATTTATCGACAAGGCCAATTATGTGCGCATATTGCATGATGATGGTAGCTGGGCCGATTACTTTCATCTCATGCAAAACTCCATACAGGTGCAGCCCGGCATGCAGATAGCTGCCGGACATGTGCTGGGCTTGTCTGGTAATAGCGGTTACTCTACTACGCCGCATCTGCATTTTCATGTGCAGGTGAATCAGCATGGCACCATCATTTCTTTGCCATTTCGTTTTCGCAATATGCATGATGGTATCTTCACACCCCGTTACCAAAGCTGGCTGATCCCTGATGCGCCAACGCTTAATGCCAGCAAGAGCAAGTCAAAAAAAACTTTGCGCGAATGTCTGCCTACTGGAAAAACTATCGATGAGACAGTCATACGCTGCCTGTCCAATTCCTGATGACAGTCCTTGTTTATAACTGGAACAGGTAATTGAATTTCATGAACACTCTCCTGCCTGTATGCAAATCCAGATTCTCGGTGTTTTGCAGGTAGGGAGGATTTCCCAGCAATTTCAAATTTTCCTGCCTGTCGCTAAAACCGGCATAAAAAGTGGTGCCTGGACTGAGCACATAACTGAGCTGGAAATCTGAATTCAAATGCTTGCCAGCTTCCAGGCGTGTCAGTTGTGGGTTCGCTTTCAGGAAATCATAGTCCAGTATCAGGGCAGGCCCAGGTAGCGGTTATGCTGGTAGCTAAAGCGCGTACGTGACAGCAGGTCACGATAAATCATGCCGCCGCGGTTTTGCCCGGCCAGGCTGTTTTGCAGGCGCAAATCATTCCAGAGCAGAGTTTGTTCCACCCGCATATGCTTGCTGGGTTTAGCTGTCAACACGGCGGCGATGCTCCTGGCATCACCCAGTTGGGCGGCTTGACCAGATGCAGGCAGGTAATTGATGACTTCATTCTGGCCGACTTTAATATCCACGGTCAGCCAGCTCAGCCAGTCCGAGGTGGCAGAGAGCAGATAGCCATTTTTACGGAATTGTCCGCCCTCAAAACGTTCATAAGCATTCAGCAGATGGGCTTCCAGCGTAGTACTGCCTATGCCATTGACGATATAGGCACTATCGAGTGACCAGTCTTGCAAGATGTTTTGATGATCACGGGTGGCGACGGCAGTGATTTGCGGGCCATGGGTTTGCAACCAGGCATGCTCATCGACTTCCCATAAGTAGCTGGCAGTCTGGGTAGTCTGGCGTATGTCCTTGCGTGGCAAGAACGCCAGTGTGGTATCAAAATCGCGTGAGATATCCAGCAATTTCCCCGAGTAATTGAAGTTTTTATCGACACGTTTGAATTCGGCATAGGCCAGGCTGCCCTGGCTTTGCTGCTGGCCTGCATCCGTGGTTTTGCTGCCTGCCAGCTGGGCGGCAATCACCCAGTTCTGGTCCCATTGATACAACATGTCCATGCCCGCGACGGTATTGGAAATGCCGCCCAGACTGCGCTGGGTCAGCATGCCACCAAGATTGGAGCCGGCAGAGAAATCATTTTGCGCACGCAAGACCGTGATGCGCGCATCTTTGTCGAAATCCTTGTGTGCGGGATCCAGCAATTGACCAGGGGCCTTATCGTTCATCAGCAAGCCACCAAAGGCCCAGTGTTCTTCACGTCCTGTCAGCCTGAGTCCATAGGTCGGTTCGCTGATGCGGCGCGAAAAAAACAAGGGTTGTGGTGTCTGGAAAAAACCGGAATTTTCCAGGAAGAAGGGACGTTTTTCCGGGAACAGGGTTTCATAGCGCTTGTCGATGACAACTTGCGGTTCATCGGATTCAACTTCACTGAAATCAGGCTTGATCGTCATGTCCAGAGCGATTGCCTCTGACAAAACCCACTTGGCATCGAGCCCGCTATTGATCTTGCGTTCTTTCTTCCAGAATGGCGTGCTGGCACTGTCACGATCCAGGATGCGGCTGTTACCCAGATACACATAAGGGTCGAGTTGCAGATTGCGTCCCGGTGTAATTTGTTCGCGAATTTCTGCCGTCGCCATTTGTGGCACAAAGCCAGCTTCCCGGCGCGTGATATAAGGCCAGTAAGATGCCTCATTCAAGCGCGCTATCATGCGGCCGACGGCGATTCCCCACTCCTGTACAGGCGCGCTTCTGAAGCGCAGGCTCTTGAAAGGAATGGCCATCATGGCGACATAGCCATCGCTAGTCAACTGACCATCGGACTGCCATTGGGTCTCAAAGTCGAAATCGGTTTCCTGTCCCTCGGTACGCTTGGCATCAAGCTGTACGCCATAGGGATTGATGAAGAATACGAAGGAGCGCTGTTTATCGTGGAAGGTATCAAGCTCCAGGATGACGTAATCATCGCCCAGGAAATCCTGACGTTTAGCCATGCGTGCCTTGACCAGCGAGGGATCGTCCTTGGCGACGAACACCGCATAAAAATGACTGTCATCGTAAGACAGATAAGCCTTGGTAGATTTGCTTGCCGGTATGCCATCACCCGGTATTTTTTGCCGGAAGTCCGTAATTTCCACACCCGCATTGGCTGGTACGCCAGTCACATAATCAGCCAGTACCGGCGGCTTGCTGGCCCGTGGAATTTGCAAATTATCCATGGCCATGGCAATGGGTATATAGGCAAGCAGTAAGATCGCCAAAAATAGAATGCAAATGAGTTTTACCCTATATGCAGAGTGCTGCTGGTAGTTGATCTGGTATTGCATGATAGGCTCCTTGGCTTTGCAAGCGGATATGGATTTGCCAATAAAATGTACTGGGCAAGTTCGCTGTGAATGCCGGATTTTGAGCCTGCACTAAACGGCTTTGTGGTCTTGAGTGATGAAAATGATTTCTGCCGTGACGAAAATTTCTTGTACAGAAAATTCCGGGCTGAGGCGCTGCTATACTGCAAGCCATGAATACCACCAGCCTGCCTACCTCACCAAGCGACTTGCCGCCAGCTGCACCGCAGACCTGGCAGGCAGCGCTGAAGGTATTGCTCTTGAATGTATTTGTCTGGAGCACGCTCAGCCTGATCGGTGCGCTGACTTCGCTCAATGATGATTTGCGCGAAGGGAACCAGGGCGACTTCTGGCTGATTTTTCTGAGCTGGGGCAGCAGTGCCATCGCCCTGGCTATACTCAGTTATATTCTGACTTATTGTTTCACACGCTGGCCCTGGTTCATCAGCAGTACCCGGCACATCGCTTTTGGCTATGTCTTGTTATTGCTGATCGTGTTGCCAGGACAGTTACTCTATGTAGGCAAATTGTTTACCCTGGATGGCCCGCATGATATGAACTGGGGGCAGATTGAGGCAGAGTTGCAGGTCTTCGACAAGTTGGCGGCACTGTTGCGCCTGTCTTCCATCAGTGCGGTTTATTTTGCCGTAGTTGCCATCAAGATCTGGCAGCAAAGTCAGGAAAGAGGCCGTGCCTGGGCGCAAGAAAGAGCAGATACCCTGGCTCTGCGGCTGGAGCTGGAGCAGCAAAAATCCCTGGCCTTGCGGGCCCAGCTGGAACCGCATTTCATGTTCAATGCCCTCAATGCCATCAGTGCCCTGGTGATTTCTGATGACAAGGATGTGGCCCTGCATGGTATCCATGGTTTGAGTGAACTCTTGCGCTATGCCCTGGCCGCCGGGGATAAAAACTGGGTCAGGTTTTCTGAAGAACTGGCATTTGTCGAAGATTACCTGGCCTTGCAGCGCCTGCGCTATGGTGAGCGCCTGCATATCGCCATACAGGGTGCCGCTGATCAAGTGCTGGCTTGCGATTGCCCGCCCTTGTTATTGCAACCCCTGATAGAAAATGCCTTGAGACATGACCTGGATTGCCATGAAGATGCCAGTGATATCTTGTGCAGCTTTGATTGCCAGTCGCAGCGCTTGTTGATACGCATCAGCAATCCTGTTCATGCCGAGGCCGCCGCCAACCCCGGGGTTGGCCTGGGCTTGCGTAATACCCAGGCGCGTCTGCAACTGGCTTATGGCGGTGCTGCTTCCTTGCAGACAGAAACACAGGCGGGGCGCTTCCAGGTGACAATCAGCATGCCTATGCACAGGCCAGCATGACTGCCATGCCAGCCATGCCGACGATGCCAACAATGATGCGCAGCATCATCGTCGATGATGAAGATCATGCGCGCATCACCTTGCGCTATGCCTTGAGTAAATTTCCTGAATGGCAAGTACTGGCTGAGTTCAAAAATGCAGCCACTGCGCGCGAGTATCTGGCACAGCATACGGTTGATGTGGTGTTTCTTGACATACAAATGCCCAAAGAGTCTGGCCTGGAGCTGGCACGCAGTCTGCTCGCGCAAGGCAAGCCACCCTTGATCATTTTCGTTACCGCCTACAATGCCCACGCCATTGATGCCTTTGAATTGCAGGCACTTGATTACCTGCTCAAGCCGTATAGTAGTGACAGATTTGCCAAAGCCCTGGAAAGAGCCAGGGACATGTTTAACCTGACCAGGCCAAACGCCTATGGCCAGGCCCTGGCCAGCTATCTGGATGCTGCTCAGCCTAACGGCAGTGAAACCAGGCCTGCCTACCTGAAAAGGGTGACGGTACGTTCCGTAGGTGAAATGGAAAATATTTTGCTCTCAAATGTCCACTGGATGGCCGCAGCTGGCAATTATGTAGAGTTGCATCTGGACAAGCGCGTGGTCTTGCACAGAGTACCTTTAAGCAAACTGGAAGAATATCTTGACCCGGCGCAATTCATCCGGGTCCACCGCGGTGCCATCGTCAAGGCTGACCAGCCTGTACATCTACTATCCCTGGGCAATGGGGCTTATCAAGTCAGTTTGTGTAATGGTGACGAAGTAGCTGTCAGTAAGAACTATGTCGAAGCAGTTCGTCAGCTACTACTGAACAGAGCCTGATAACAGAGCCTGATTTTTCCCGCCAGGTTTTCAATGTTGCCATGACAGTCGCTATGACGGTCTTCTGTACTTCCTCTGTAGTTTTCACTCCTATCACAGTCTGATCCAGGTATTTCAGTCAGCCTGCCTGCATTTCAGCCCGCTAAATCTGCACTTCATCCATTAAAAAGTGCAATTCAAATCCATGCCGCTTGAACTGGACAGTGCTACAGGGAATACTTTCTCATCCATTTCTCCCCACACTCATAGCGACAGGGATCATCATGTTACGTAAAACTCTACTTGTTCTGGCCATTGCGTCTGCCCTGACGGCATGCAGCAAAGACAAAGCCGCGGAAAAAGCCAGTGCCAGTTCCGAAGCCAGCGCAACAGCAGATAAGGGCGATGCCAAGGACAAGAAAGACAAACCTCCTGTCAAGCTGGTGATTGCCCCGGAAGACGTCATGACGGTACAAAGCAATGCCCTGGCATCCGGCCCTGTGGTTACCGGTTCCATACAGCCAGAGCGCAAAGCTGATTTGCGGGCCGAAGTATCGGCGATAGTGTTGCAGGTATTGAAGGAAAATGGCGATGTCGTGAAACGTGGCGATGTCCTCGTCAAGCTCGACGAAACCTCCATACGCGACAATCTTAGTTCAGCTGAAGACAATGCCCGTTCCTCTGCCCTGGCCCTGGACCAGGCTGATCGCGCCCTGCAAAGGCTGAAAACCCTGCGTGCCTCGGGCATGACATCAATGCAGGCACTGGATGATGCAGAAGTACGCCGTAACAGCGCCCAGAGCGAGTTGTCAGCTTCCAAAGCGCGTGCGGTAGTGGCACGCCAGCAATTGCAACGCACGGTCGTGCGCGCCCCATTTGATGGCGTCGTCAGTGAACGCAAGGTATCGGCTGGGGATACCGCCGCCATAGGCAAGGAATTGGTCAAGGTCATAGACCCGACCAGCATGCGCTTTGCTGGCCGTGTCTCAACAGACAAGATTGCCATGGTCAAGGTTGGCCAGCCTGTAGGTTTTCGTATCAATGGTTATGCCGGGCAAGAGTTCCGCGGCAAGGTCACCAGGGTAGACCCGGCCGCCAATGATGTGACCCGCCAGGTAGAAGTACTGGTGGCCTTTGCTGACAGCAATCAGCCCCGGGTATCCGGTCTGTATGCCGAAGGCAATATCGAGGCAGCCACCGTTAATGCTCTGACCTTGCCAGAAGCTGCCGTCATCAAGTCCGGTGACAAATCCTATGCCTGGAAAGTTGCAGGCAAGACCCTGAGCCGGGTTGATTTGCAGATAGGCAAACGCGATCAACGCACCGGTAATTATGAAATCCGCGGTGGCCTGGCAGCTGGCGATGTGGTCATGCGCAGCCCCAGTTCCAGTTTCAAGGATGGCCAGAACATAGAAATGGCAGTGGCCAAGGTTGCTGTTGCTGACGCTACTCCAGCGCAAGGGAAATAATCATGTTCCTGTCCGACTTCAGTATCAAAAAACCGACGGCGACCATCGTCCTGATTGTCGCTCTCATGGCCCTGGGTTTGCTGGCGCTCAGCAAACTGCGGGTTAATCAAAACCCTGACGTCGAAGTGCCTGGTTTGTCGGTCATGATTGCCTATCCCGGCGCTTCACCAGATACGGTAGAACGCGAAATTATCAATCGCCTGGAAAAATCCCTGCAAGCGGTTTCTGGCGTTGAGGAAGTATGGGCAACCGCATCAGAAAACAGCGGTCGTTTTGATATGCGCTTCAGCTTCAAGAAGAACATGATCGAGGCTTCTGACGAAGTCCGCAATGTGATTTCTGGCCTGCGTTATAAAATGCCGACAGAAATGCGCGAACCCATGATACGCCGCTGGGACCCGGGTTCACAACCTATCGTCAATATGGCCTTGTCCTCGGACAAACGTAGCCACGCCGAGATTTCACGCCTTGCTGAAGATACCCTGGCTGATAAATTGCGCAGCATCAGTGGTGTGGCGACGGTAGAAGTCAGTGGCTCCCTGAAGCGTGAATTGTCGGTACTCTTGCGCGCTGAAAAACTGCGCGAATTCAATGTCTCTGTAGGCGAAGTCGTTAATGCCCTGCGCAACCAGAACACCAATGCGCCGGTAGGCAAGATACGCGGTAACCTGGATGAAGAAAGCATACGTCTGGTGGGCCGCATAGAAACACCAGAAGAATTTCAGGGCATCGTGGTCAAGCGCAATGGTGACCAGATTGTGCGCCTGTCACAAGTGGCGACCATAGAAGACAGCTTCGCTGACAAAGATGGTCTCAGCATACGCAGTGGTAAACCAAATGTGGGTATCTTCGTGACCCGTGCCCGTGATGCGAGTACCGTCAGCGTGGCTAAGGCAGTGCGCGACAAGGTCAATGAAATCAACAAGGATTTCGAAAAGACACAACCAGGCACCAAGCTTGAAATCACCCGTGACGGTGGCCAGGATGCCCAGCGCAGCTTGAACAATGTCATAGAATCCCTGGTGCTCGGTGCTGGCCTGACTATCTTCGTCGTGTATGCCTTTTTGAATTCATGGCGCTCGACTTTGATTACCGCCCTGAGCTTGCCTACTTCAGTGATTGCCGCCTTCATCGCTGTCTGGTTGTGCGGTTTTACGCTCAACTTCATGACATTGCTGGGTTTGTCGCTGGCGATAGGTGTACTGATCGATGATGCGATCGTGGTGCGTGAAAATATCGTGCGTCATATGCAGAATGGTTCCGACCGCCGTACTGCCGCACTTGAAGGCACGGCAGAAATTGGTCTGGCTGTCGCTGCCACCACCTTCTCCATCATTGCCGTGTTTATTCCTGTGGCCTTCATGCCTGGCATGCCGGGTGAATGGTTCCGTCCGTTTGCGCTGACCGTGGCTTGCTCGGTGCTGGTCAGTCTGGGTATCTCATTCACACTTGATCCCATGTTGTCGGCATACTGGGGTGACCCACCAGATCATCACACTGCGCCCAAGAAAGGCATCAGCAAGGTGCTGGCGCGCTTTAATGACTGGTTTGACCATCAGTCTGACCGTTACAGTAAAGTGATCGCCTGGGCTTTGCATCACCGTCGTTCCATGGGTGCGATTGCCCTGGTCAGTCTGGTGATTGCTTTGGGTGTACAAGTCAAATGGGGTGGCACCAGTTTCTTGCCTGCAGCCGATTCAGGTAACCTGATGATTACCGTGCGTACTCCCGCATCTTCATCGCTGGAATATGCACGCCTGAAAATGGAAAGAGCTGCAGAAATTGCCCGTACCATTGCCGAGACCAAGGAAACCAATAGCAATATCACGCCAGCCGGTGGCCGCATTTATGTGGATATAGGCAAGCGCACTGAACGCAAACGCGGAGCCAAGGAAATTGCCGCTGAACTGCGTGAAAAAGTGCGTGTCCTGGTTGGCGCTGAATATGTGGTGCTGGACGACCTCAACAATGGCGCACAAAAACCGGTGCAGATAGAATTCACCGGCCCTGATTCCCGCAAGCTGCTGGAAATCACCAGTGCTTACATGGATAAATTGCGTCAGGTACCAGGTGCGGTTGACGTGGGTTTGTCTGAGCAGGACCCTAAAAAAGAATTGAAGATAGAACTTAACCGTGGCCTGGCCAATTCCATGGGCATCTCCTCCAATGACGCCGCCCAGGCTTTGCGCGTTGCCTTTGCCGGTATCGAAGTTGGTGACTGGGTAGACCCAACCGGCGAAACCCGCGATGTGGCCGTGCGCCTGCATCCGGATGACCGCGTCAGCAAGGAAAATATTGAGCGCCTGCCTATTGCGATATCTGGTACCAATCAAATGGTGCCACTGGATCAGATCGCCACTGTATCCATGGGTAAGGGGCCATCTGGTATTGAACATGCCAATGGCAAGCGCACTATCACTGTGTCTGCCAATGCGCAGGGTCGTTCGAATGGTGAAGTGATCGCGGATGCCATGAAGCTGGCAGAATCCTTTGACTACCCGCCTGGTTATGGTTTGTCACTCGGTGGGTCAGGTCAGGATCAGCAAGAAGTATTCGGTGCCATGCTGATTGCCCTGTTGTCCGGCATAGGCCTGATGTACTTGATACTCGTCATACAGTTCGGCTCCTTTACAGCACCACTGGGTGTCATGCTGTCATTGCCGCTGTCCCTGATAGGCGTGGTGCTGGCCTTGCTGATAACCGGCAGCACCCTGAATTTGATGAGCTTTATCGGCATCATCATGCTCATGGGCCTGGTGGCAAAAAATGCGATTCTTTTGCTGGATGCGGCCCGTAAGCGCGAGGCAGAAGGTTATGACCGCGAAGACGCACTGATGTATGCAGGCCGGGTACGTTTGCGCCCTATCCTGATGACTACCTTTGCCTTGATTGCAGGTATGTTGCCGGTGGCCCTGGGCCTGGGTGAAGGCGGTGAATTCTACCGTCCGCTGGCGATTGCAATTATCGGTGGCACCATCACTTCGACGATTTTGACTTTGCTGGTCGTGCCTACTTTCTACGACAGCATAGAAATTTCTCGTGACCGCATGATGGCAAAAATGCGCAGACGCATGGAAGTACGCAATCCCCTGATCGGGTTTTGCATGACCATGCTGGAAGCAGTTTTTACCTTATTAGGTATACGTTTGATATATCGCATGTTGGCGAAACTTTTTGGCCTCATCACTGGTCGAAACCATAAATCAAATGCAGCACTGAATATCAAGGCAGAAAATATTTGAAGAGGTTTCAGAGCAATCTGAAACGAGCTAGCAAAGAATAGTCGTATTAAAGATTTGCAGTAGAAAGTTTTAATCTGTAACGCTTCCCTCTTGCTGATAAGACCAATTGTTCTCTGGTCAGCAATTTATAGCCTGCGCAACGAGGTGTGCGCAGGCTTTTTTTTAATCTAATTTCGCATCTTAAAAAAGCCCGCAATTGCGGGCTTTTGGTTTGCTACAGCCTTGCTATGAATTATCTGGCTTGTCTGGATTTCAGCAGATCAGCTTCGACCACTTTCAAGAAATTTTCAGTCGACCATGCGATGTCGGTAACCGTAATGGCAGGTGTATAAATCTGCCCGGCTGCCCTGGCACGATTGACATAAACCTTGTTAGGGATAACCACTCTGGCTAATCCAGATGGCAGGGCCTTGATGCGGATTTCCATATAAGTGGAATCTGCCGAACTCGGCGCACCTATGAGTTTGGTATTGTCGAAACGTGTGAATACGTCCAGCGCATCCAGGCAGGCACTGGCACATTGACCAGGGACGATGACATAGACCGGGGTTTTCAGTTCTACAGTATTGTCTGGCACGGCATCGCCAGGAGTGGGTGCTGGTGCTTTTGGTCCGGTGGAAGATTCTATATAGAACTTATCGCCCTTATCCAATGCCGCCTGCATGCCATCGGCATGGCGTTTTGCCCAGGCGGCGGTGTCTGCTCTGTTTTCGCCAGCGAATATCGTTACCAGGCTCTGCACATAGCTGGTGTTATCCCTGGAAGCACGCCACCAGACGTCGGTATTGGGAGAATATGCTGCCATTAGCCTATCGACTCGACTCTTGCCCCATAAGGCCTCAGCAAAATTTTCACTCCACTCAGAAGAACCACCCTGATTCCCACGTAAATCAATGACGATGGCCTGCGCATGCAATGCACGATCGCGGTGATCAGCGATTTCCTGTGTCATTTTATTGAAAGTTTCGCGTTCGGCCTGGTCGGGTTGAAAATTAGGCATGGCGACCCATAACAAATTCTTTTTAGGCTCTGTCAAACCTGTAGGTAAGATCTCGCCATTGTGAGAACGCGTGCGCCAGGTTTCGAAATTAGTAGTGACAGGCTGCCAGGACAGCGCATGTGTCAGTGTCTTGCCCTGATGGCTGAACACACATTGCTTGGGCATTTGTATAAAGGGATTGCCATAATCTATCATGAGCTGTCTGGCAAAATACCACCAGTGTCCCGCTTCGTCACTGCGGCCCTTGTAGGAAAAAACATTTTCCATGACAAGGTCTTTAATCTGTTTGCCATCACAACTGACAAGCTTGGCTCCAACAGCAGGCTGCTCGCTTTCTGATGCATAAACATATAAACCATCGCCACGCCAGACCGTCATGAAACCTGGCCAGCGCAAGCCTGGTGCCAGGCTTGGAGGTAGCGTTGCCTGCGCACCGGCATGACCATCATGCAGACTGACATTGAAACGATTGAAGGCAGCCTGATAGCCTGCCGCATCTTTTACCTGGTCGGCCAGGGCCAGAGCATTATTACGTGCGGCTTCCAGATTTTTGCGAAATTCCGGCTTATGTGGATCATGGGTGCCTGGATGGTTTTCCAGGGTTTCCTGATAAGCCAGATCCAGGTCTTTTTTAAATGTATCTGACCATGCAGCAGGTGTTGCTGGCACACTATTTTGTGCTTGAGCATTTCCAGTCAGACTGGTCGCAGCGAACAGTGCTGCGATAGCCGTATAAGTAAAATGATGCGCGATATGTTTCATGTTTTACTTGTCTCCAAAGTTATAGTGCATCTTAAGACAAGCAAAAAAGGCGATGAGTTCCCTGTCACCTGTGCCAATTTTCAAGAAGAAAATTTCACTTCAAATGTTGATGACAGGCTTCATTGTTAAACCGGCTTGCGCAGCGATTTCATAAGAATGCAAACGCGCAGCATGCTCGTGTATTTGTGCCGTAATCATCAATTCATCTGCACCTGTATGAGCGATGAATGCCTGCATTTTTTTTGCGATAGTATCTGTTGCACCTATGGCTGAGCATGACAAAACCTGCTCCAGCAAGGCATGCTCTTGCGGGCCGATTTTCTGCAAAAAATCATGCGCAGGCAAAGGCAGTTTTGCCGGACGACCGCTACGTAAATTGATGAAAGCCTGTTGGGCAGAGCTGGCCAGGTAATAGGCTTCTTCATCGGTATCTGCAGCAAAGACATTAAAGCCCAGCATGACATACGGTTTGGCCAATTGCGCCGAAGGGCGGAAAGTAGCGCGATAAATTTCTATCGCCTGCATCATTTGCTGTGGTGCGAAATGCGAAGCAAAGGCATATGGCAAGCCCATGGCTGCAGCCAGTTGTGCACCAAACAGGCTGGAACCCAAAATCCAGACCGGCACTTTCAAACCATGGCCAGGTACAGCACGCACCGCCTGCTGCGATTCATCACTGAGGTAATCCATCAGTTCTGCCACATCTTGCGGGAACTCATCTGCATCACTGGCCAGGTTACGGCGCAAGGCGCGGGCCGTGCGCTGGTCTGAACCTGGCGCACGCCCCAGGCCCAGGTCTATGCGGCCAGGGTAGAGTGACTCCAGCGTACCAAATTGTTCAGCAATAACCAGCGGCGCATGATTCGGCAGCATGATGCCGCCAGCACCTACGCGTATGCTTTTGGTGCCGCCAGCGATATGGCTTATCAATACCGCAGTGGCAGCACTGGCTATGCCGGGCATGCCATGGTGTTCTGCCAGCCAGTAACGCTGATAGCCCCAGCTTTCGCCATGCTGGGCGAGACTCAGCGAATTGCGGAAAGATTGCGCCGCATCACTGCCTTCGGCAATGGGGGACAGATCGAGTATGGATAAAGGGTAAGAGGAAGACATGAGCGGGCAATTCCAAATGGGAAGAAAACCATTATGGTTGAAATTGCGATTTCCTGTTGGGCGGCCCAATTTTCTTAAAACAGTTACATGATAAACCAGCATCATTGCGTCTGGTGGGGGCAGCATTTGCACTATTTTCCGACGCGTATGCTCGATGATACATGGGCAAAGACGGTGCGTTACAACGCACCCTGCAAATCTGGAGCGATAGAAAGATCAGACGCGGCCTGTGCCTGGTAGGGTGCGCCGTGCGCACCCTACAGACTTATGCAGTTTTCTTCATCACCGTATCCAGCAAAAGCCGGTCCAGCACAGAGAAATCCATGTCACCGGTACTGCTGGTCCTGACACTGTCCAGTCTTTCCAGCTGGCTTTCGATAAATCGGTTGATGACAGGCATAGGCACAGATAATTCTGATTCCTTGGCACGCCGTTTGATGAACAATAATTCGGCGATCGCAGCCAGTAATTCCTGATCTTCAATGGTCGCATCCACCATCTCCTGAAAACGCATGGGCACCGGCCCCAGGTCTTGTTCTATCCACAGGCAAGCCAACAGGGGACGCAATACATACAGGTATTTTTTCAGTTTGACCATTTCACCGCGCAAGTGCTCACGATAATTTTTACTGGCCATATGCAGATAATGATAGTAAGCCCGTTCTGGTCTATGCACTTCACGTGCGGCTTCCTGCAAGGCTTGCAGGAAGACAGGATCAGCCGCATACACCACTGGTGACGACAGCCATTCTATCAAGGTCGCATTGCCATTGCGCAGCAAGCCCAGGGCCTTGCGCACATCCCAGCCGCTGACATCATAGATTTCATTGACAGGTAATTCTATGACATCGCGCCCAGGAAAAACAGTCAGATACCAGTCCAGTTTGTTAGCATAGATAAAGCGCACATCATAGTCACTATCCGGCGAGGCAAAGCCCCAGCCCCGGCTGCCTGATTCGCAGGCAAACAAGATTTTGACATCATGCATCTGTTCTACCCGCTGCAGGGTCGCATTGATTTCTGCGCGTATGGCAGGGTCTATAGGATGTTCTTGTTCTTCCAGTGGCAGGCTAGTCGTGTTCATGGCGATCTTTGAGAATGATTTTATAAAAAATGATACATGTTTTCAGTCTGGCAATTTGTAAGAAAATGCAATTGGTATTGTCGCTCCCCTGTTTCAAGACTAGGCTGACTGTCCGCTCAGGAGTAATACCATGCCATCCAATTCCTTAAAAAAACTCTCGTCTCTCGCTCTGATATTGACTGTAGCTGCCTGTGGCGGTGGTGGCGGTGGTTCTTCACCCGTCAATACGGGTACGTCTGGCTCTACAGGCTCAACGACTGGCTCAACGGCTGGTACAACGACTGGTACAACTGGTACGGGTAGCAGTACAGGCACAACTACCGCTACAGCCCCTGTCATCAACAGTTTCAGCGCCAATCCTGCCAGTATTACCATAGGATCAGCCAGCCAGTTGAACTGGACAGTCAGTGGTGCCACTGGCATGACGCTGAATGGCAACGCAGTCACGGGCAGCAGCCTTGCTGTCAATCCAGCCACGACGACGACTTACACCCTGATTGCCAGCAATTCGGCCTGTAGCGCGACTTGCACGACCAGTGCCAGCGTCACGGTGACTGTGAACAGCGCGGGCACGGGCAATACTGCAGGCAATGCCATCTATGGCGATTTGCGCAAGGCTGATCTGGGTGCTGGTGCCAATCTGAATGGCAGCCTGCCTTTCCCTGCCAATAATGCCTGGAATACTGATATCTCCAAAGCTGCGCTTGATCCTGCCTCTGATGCATTGATTAACAGCATAGGATTAAACACTGGCTTGCACCCCGACTTTGGTGCCGGCTTGTACGATGGCGCACCGATAGGTATCCCCTATGCCGTCGTCGCTGGCAGCCAGCCCAAGGTCAGTGTGCAATTCACCGACTATGGCGATGAAAGCGATCCCGGTCCTTATCCCATCCCTGCCAATGCACCCATAGAAGGGCAGAAAGCCAATGGCAGCAACTTCGATGGCGACCGCCACGTACTGGTGATAGACCGCGATGCCAACCGCCTGTATGAAGTCGGCAATGCCTATCCACAAACAGCTGCTAACTGGAAGGTCAGTGGCGGTGCGATATTTGACCTGACATCCAACACTGTCAGGCCAGGCGGCAAACCAGGCTGGACCAGTGCCGACGCCGCAGGTCTGCCTATCTTCCCCGGTCTGGTAAGGTATGAAGAAGCTGCCAGTGGCCTTATACGTCATGCCTTGCGCTTTACCGTCAGCCGTAGTCGCCGCGCCTATGTAGCACCAGCGACTCACTACGCTTCATCGAATACCAGCAATACCCTACCACCCATGGGCATGCGCGTGCGCCTGAAAGCCAGTTACCAGATACCTGCCAATTTCTCCAACGAAACCAGGGCCATCCTGCAAGCCATGAAAACCTATGGCATGCTGGTAGCCGACAATGGCTCCAACTGGTACATCAGCGGCGCACCAGATGCACGCTGGAATAATGACAAACTGGTGTCAGAACTGGGCAGTGTCAAGGGCAGCAGTTTTGAAGTAATCCGCATGGACGGTCTGGTTACCCCCTGAATTCGCAGGCAGCCTTATTTGGGAAGTTCATGACGACAGGAGTAATGCGGCTTCCTTTAAGAACCTGACTTTGACAGCGTCAGAGTCAGCTTCGAGAAAGAAGTTTTCAAAACTGCTTTCATCAACAAATGAATGACGCACTTGCGCCATTAATTCACCTAACTGCTTGCCTGACAAGCCAGTAATTTCAGCCGCAAGTTCACCATTGAATTGCAGTTTCAATTGTTTCTTGCGGGCGTATTTTTCCAGCGCCTGATCATAAACCTGTCTGAAATCTGGAAAGAGTATGAAAGTCGCTTCCAGAAATTTCTGCTTTTGCTCGTCACGTGCTGCCGTGCCAGCTTCTGCCCAAGGGTAGGCTGGCAATTTGATTTCATCCTGCTCATCGAGCCACAACAAAAAGGCGTTATAAGTCGCCCGCTTGGCATCACGTATCCTGGCCTTATGATTGCGATTATCCAGCAGGTAAATTTCTCGATTCACATAGGGTGAAGAGACGACATAGCGAAAGATATCTTGCAGGTTTTTGAATTGACCATTTGCACGCATGCGCTCATACAGCAAGGCATCATAGCCCAGCAACTTCAGCGCCTCACTGAAATCTCTGGTAATGCACAATTCAGCAAGCAAATGATCTTTGTCATCCGGTGCACGCAATGGATACAGCAAGCCAAGATGGCCAAACTTGGCGCCAAATTTATGCGCGATGCGACCTATCAGATTACCAAAATCATTAAAACCAAAATAGCGAGAAGCAAAATCAAATGAGTCAGATTCTGTCCTGATCAAATCAAGCTGGAACACGCCTTCAGCTACCGCCAGACCCATGCTGGTGACATCACCATTAAAGACCACTTCGGTCGCCTGCAATGCCACAGCGAGTTGCGCTGCATTGTAGTCCTCACCAGCTTCTACCAGGATATCAAGATCGCCAAAGTCTGCCTTGTCAGCATAAGCCATCACAGCCTCAATACGGCGCTCTGGAAAATGCTGCCGCAATGTAGTGACGGCATGATGTTCCACTTCGCTATACCTGGCTGCTGGTAAACGAATTGACTCAGCCTTTAATGCATTTCCACCCATGATCTTCCTACCTGTCTGCGTGTTTCAGTAAATATGTATTTGAAATCGCCTTGAACGACATGCTGCCATCCAGGCGCTTGAAGACGACACCCTCTCTGGCCGTGGTTGGGTTCAATGAACCGCCCTCAGCATAGTCAAGCACCTTGGTAATATCGCCGCCAAAATTTCCCAGTGTCATGTTTTCCAGCCACGGTACTTCATGTACGGTAGCACCCAGTTCACGTAGCGCTGTCAGTGCTTGCTGACGTTCTTCCCTGCCCAGATATCTGCCCGCAGCTATGTCAAAAATATCGAACAGATAAAAGTCCTGGCCGCGCAGTTTTTCAGGATTGCCCTGTATGCCTTCACCTATGATCTCACCTTGTAGTGCCAGATTACGGCCATAAGCAATTAGAGCATCCAGTATTTTATTCTGTCTTGCCACGCGCCACAGACTATTGGTTTCAGATTCCCTGATCCACCAGTTCCTGCCGCACACACCAGAGACACCTGCATTGTGAAAGACCGTCATGCTGGAACCATCGAGCTTGATTGTCACTTCAAATTCTTCTTGTGCCTGATCACTCAAAATTTCAGTCAGGTTCTGTATACGCTCCTGATCCGTCTTGCGTATGTATTCAGGAAAAGCACCCTCCACTTCACCAGACAATGAAGCAGGAATGACAGGCTCCCATTTTTCTATGCCCAGTATCTGGCTAAAATCTGTGTCTCCGTCATTGGCAAGTCCGGCCAATTCCGGAAACTGATTCAGTGGCAGTATCATGCCCTGTGAAATCTGCCCACGCAGTTTAATGGTGCGCAACCTTATCCCGGGTTTTTCATTCCAGATGATTTTGTTTTTTTCAAGAAAAGCAAAACGTGCATCGCTCAAAGGCAGGAAGGAATCGATCTCAAAATAGACGCAGGCATCGCCAATCTGGAATTCATTTTTCTTGACGACCACAGACCAGCCATCCACGCTCGCGCATTCTATGGCATCTGCGTCAGGGATAGGTCTGATGTTGCTGACGGTTCTGATCGTGACTAATTTTCTCATGGAGATTCCTTTTTATTTTTGTATGCGCATTTTAAGGTGATGACAATTGTATTTGAATAGAGTGAGGAGTAGATAGTGAAGTATGGGATATTGGTCGAGATTGCTGGATTTGAATCAGCGACTACTAGCATATAGCATCTTGAAAAAAGCGAATGCACTGGCAACTGAGCTAAATCTCGACATTGAGGTGGGAATGGGGATTGACCGCCACGAATCGGCAAGGCCGAAACGGGTCTGTGTGTGGCGATCAAAGATGGTGCGTCAGGCAGGACTTGAACCTGCAACAGTCGGCGTAGAAGACCGGGGCTCTATCCTTTGAGCTACTGACACGTAATGATGTGGAGGAAGCGGTGAGATTCGAACTCACGGTCCTTTTCAGGCCTCCTGTTTTCAAGACAGGTGCAATAGACCACTCTGCCACGCTTCCATGACTGGTGCCGGCTGCAGGACTCGAACCCGCGACCCACTGATTACAAATCAGTTGCTCTACCAAACTGAGCTAAACCGGCGAAAATTGGCGCCCCATAGCGGAATCGAACCGCTGGCAACCCGCTAGACAGGCGGGGACTCTACCATTGAGTTAATGAGGCAAAAAACTGGCGGAAGATGTGCGACTCGAACGCACATAGGCTCGTGAGAACCCGCCGGGTTAGCAACCCGGTGCAATACCATTATGCGAATCTTCCTTCAAAAAATACCGCGCATGTGCGTCTGCACATCCCACTGGTGAGGTAGTGAGGATCACTTGATCACACGGTAAAACTGGACCCGCCTGCAGGGGTCGAACCTGCGGCCTCAACATTCGTATTGTTGCGCTCTTCCAACTGAGCTAAGGCGAGAAAAAATGTTTGGCATCCCAGGCAGGACTTGAACCTGCAACCTTCGGTTTTGGAGACCGCGACTCTGCCAATTGAGCTACTGAGATAATGGCTATGCATTTCATGCTGATGAAATGCATACAAAAACTGGTACTTGCAGATGGAGTTGAACCATCAGCCTCTGCCTTATCAAGGCAACGCTCTGACCAATTGAGCTATGCAAGTAAAGATAAATTGGTGCCCCTTGCTGGTTTTGAACCAGCGACCCACCGGTTATGAGCCGGTTGCTCTCCCACTGAGCTAAAGGGACGTTATGGCTCCTCGACCTGGATTCGAACCAGGGACAGATGCATTAACAGTGCATCGCTCTGCCAGCTGAGCTATCGGGGAATTAAACTGAAATACAGCTATCGCTGTTGAAGAAATACGTTCAAAAACATCGGTTAAAACGACTACGCTTTAATCGGTATTCTTGCTGGTCGGGATAGAGAGAATCGAACTCTCGCCGTCCGGTTAAAAGCCGGATGCTCTACCTTTGAGCTACATCCCGTGAGATGATTAAGTGTGGCATCTGACGATGCCTGGTCTTTTGCTTCATGATTTACTCCTGTTATTGAAATAAAAAAAATGGTGGAGGTGGACGGAATTGAACCGACGACATACTGCATGCAAAGCAGGCGCTCTACCAACTGAGCTACACCCCCGTAATCTGTAAGGCAATTGCACATGGCTTGAAAATGCCAAGCTATTTACTGCGAATAAAATGGTGCGTCCCCGTGGTAGCTAGAACTCATCTCCTCAATGGGAGTGAGATGCGTTTGTCTCATAACGTGGGCTGGCAAGGCGGACGAGGCAGTCAATAGCTTTGTCTATTGATAACGAGTCCAACGCAGTCCAGCACGCGTTATGAGGCAAACCCTTCGGGAACTGACGATTTGGGCGCATTGCTGCGTTGTGCCGCTTGCTAAGGCAGAAGCTTTAGCTGCACGTCACGCCTTGCACTGCATCCCAAATCGTCTTGTTCGCACTCACTCCCATTGATGAGATGAGTTCTGTCCACGCTCTCCGATTTTTCAAAACGGCGCTTTCACCTGTTTAGCTTGAGACACAAAAATGGTGGATGGTGATGGAATTGAACCACCTACGTCTAGCGTGCTTGCGGGTTACAGCCGCACCCCTTACCGTTCGGGCAACCATCCTTAAAACTGTTGATGCTGGAGTCCTTGAGCGGAATCGAACCGCCATTAGCTGATAGAAAGTCAGCTGTCCTAACCTTTAGACGACAAAGACATCATGAAAAAAACCTCGGCAATAGTAAGTACTTATAAAGTCACTTTCATGATGGAGCGGGAGAAGAGAATCGAACTCTTACCGTAAGCTTGGAAGGCTTCAGCTCTGCCTTTGAGCTACACCCGCATATAAACGTGTTTCATCTTCAATGATGAAACGAGTTTTTGTATTTAGCCTTACCCCAAAAGCAGATATTCCTGCCCTTGGGATAAAACTGTTGAACTTCCCAAATTGTTAAAGAGCTTCCATGGTCCGGTGTTGTCCGGTCACGACCGCGTTGGCGGGTTTAACTGCTGTGGTTGGTCTTGTCATACAACATGCAAACCAACAAATCTAAATTCAAAAATGACACCAAAAAATCAAAAAGCCCGGAGCTTTTCAGGGCATCCGGGCTTTTCAGCGCTTAGGGTCTTGGGTGGCTTTAACTGCCGCCTGTGACCTTCAGGGTTTCCCCTCGAATGCTTGTGTTGCTAAACCATGTGGCCGCAAAATTAATTGGGCTGACATCACTGGATATTTCACTACCTGTATCTTTAGTTGTGCGTGTATTTTCGCTTGTGCGGCTTGTGCGAAACGAGGCTGCATAGGCATGCCATGTACTGTTCGCATTTGCTTCAACTCTGCCAAGCGACGTCAAAGCCCGCGCTGTCTTGCGCAAGTTTTGTGTCAGTTCTTGTATCAAAGTTGTTTTCACGGTCATTCCTAAATAGAGTGTGTTGCTTGGTTGATGTACGTATCTTGCCACAGCTTTTTTATAAAAACAAGCATGGCATGACGAATTTATTCAAATAGTTGATGTATTTTTGCGACGCATGCAAATATTGTACGCATTACGATACTAGCGTCGCGTGCATTTCCTACTGAGTTCCGCTATGAAAATCAGCCCCAGACATCGCACCAGCCACTCTCTTTGACCAGCTTGCCGGGGAAGATGCCACAGCCGCCCCAGCCCTTGCCTTTGTCTTCATATAACTGGCAGCTGCCACATTTTTGTGTGTCCTTGAAGTCGGGGAAGCGCTTGGTGTCGACTTTACTTGCGTCTTCTAGATAGGCATGTTGTTTGGCTGCCGGGTCATCTTCTTTCAGGATGGAGTCAGCAGCATAGCTGGCTGCAGTGCATATGCTCAGGCAGGCACCTGCCACCTGGGTGATGAAGATACGGCGGTGTTGATTGATGTCCATTTTGATGTCTAAATAATGTCCGTGCTTGCGCTTGCTTATTCTTGCGTCAGGTGATCTGCCGCAAGGCCATGAGTATTCTTGAAGAGCAATTCATTTTACGCCCATCCTCAGAGCCACTGCTGGCAAATGCGCCGGCTTTTTATTTTTGCAGCGTGTCTATTTGCTTTTGTAAAGATTTATCGACCACAAAATCTGGATAGCTGACACGGAATTTCCGCCATTCTTCCAGTGCTTCCTTGTTACGCTGGTTTTTCAAGAGTTGCTCGATTTTCTGTGACCAGTCATGGGCGCTCAGATGTATTTCTGGTGCCAGTGCGGCTGATAGCGGCGGTGCAGCAGCAGGGGGCGCAGCCATGACCGGACGTGGTGCTGGCTGGGCTGGTGCGGCGGCCAGCATGTTTGCTTTTTTATCTGCCTGGGCGGCATCGGCTTTTGCCTTACCTGTAACGTCAGCAATGATGGCGCTTTCAGGCACTGTCGTTACTGGTTTTGCTGCAATCGCGGCGGGCGACCTGGGTTCCGTTTCGCTAGCCTTGGCCAGCATGCCTGCGGCTTCTGCTTTGGTAGGGCTGGGGCTCGCCATTGGTGCGCGCATTGTTGCATTGCTGGCGTATTGATTGTCCGCAACCGTTTTTTCTTCGCTGGCGGCTGAACTGGCAATAGACTGCACGGGGGCCGCAGATGACATATCTTGTCTGCGTATGTTTGACCCTGTAATCGTCACCCTCACAGGCTCCGGTGCAACGGCCACCATCACAGGTGGAGCTGGAGCCGTGGCTGCTATGGGGTCAGTTTGCTGAACAGCTGGCCTGGGATCACTATGTGGTTTTGCGACACTGGTGCGTCTGGCGTCAGTGGCTCCCTGGCTTTCTTTGGCCTTGCTGGCTTCCATGACTGAGGGGGGGATATCATTCGCGGCTGCTGCAGGTGCCGCGGCTTCTGCGCTCCTCGTCTTTTTCGCCAAATCTGCCTGGGCAAGTTGCGGCAATGCAGAATGCTCCTGCTCTTGCGAGACCGGTGCATTTGGCGAGGCGACGGTGACAGGGTCTGTCGTATAAGATTCCTGCTTGTATTGCATGACCACTGGTATAGCAAACAGTATGCTGGCAGCCAGGCTCAGTGGCAACTTCCAGCGCCATAAAAATGAGGGTGGTTTGCCGTGGCCTTCCGGGCCTATGGCATCATTGGCTGCTGATACCATCAATGCAGGTGTGGATGCTGCAAGGGCACGTTCTGCCTGGGCGATGATAGCCGCATCCAGCTCAGCCGACGGTTGTGCCTGCGGCAAATTTTGCAGCAGGCTGGCAAGTTCACCCTTGCCTTGCAGGAAACCCTCAAACTCAGCGTCTTGCATGTCGTCATTCCTGGATGTCATGCTGGCTCCCCTTGTGCCTGGGTATGCAATTCGGCACGCAATTTTTGCATGGCATAACGTAATCTGCTTTTTACGGTCTCCGTTGATACGGCGGTAATGGTGGCAATTTCTTCCAGACTCAGGCCATTGAATTGCTGCAAGACCAGCGCTTCTTTCTGTTCGCTGGGCAGGCTCCTGATGGCTTCATGCAAACGGTCGGTCTGCTGTTTTTTTTCCAGCTTTTTTTCTGGTGACCTGGTCAGCGGTGTGGATTCCTGTGTGCTTTCCAGCGTGTGCTCATATTGCTCAGGATCGGCGTCGAGCAGGCTTTCTCTCTGACGCAGCAGATCAATGAGGCGGTTGCGGGCGATCTGGTACAAGTAGGTCTTGAAGCCAGCCACGGGCGTGTATTGCGATCTGGCTGCATGCAAGGCCGCCCAGCTATCCTGCACGATTTCATCTACCCATTCCTGACGTGGCGAACGCCAGTCTATAAAACGGTACAAACCCAGGCGATGGCGCTGATACAACTCTTTGAAGGCGAGCAGGTCGCCATCGCAATAGAGCAGCATCAAGGCCTCGTCTGTTTGTGGTTCGGTCATCATGGCCGCTAGTTTAACGGAAAATCCCGTCTCACCAGCATAATTTCCATGTACCGTTAAGGTAAAACTGTAGCGCAAGCAAGCGGCTTTCAGCGTTTTTCTGACAATAATCAACTTGCCAGAAAAACGCTCAGGCCAGGCTTTGCCCTGTACTAAGGCGCGATGCGTATTGCCAGCGGCGTTGTCCACGTCTTGTCCGTATCGTTGTAGTACAGATAGGCAGAAGAGGCTGGCCCGGTATAGCTGCCTGGCACTGTTGCCACCAGGTCCACTGCCAGCTTTTTCACTTCGCCCGGTTTCATGTCACGGAAATACAGTATCACTTCACGGGCACGGGTTTCATAGAAAGCGATCTGTCCTTTTTCACGCATTTCTTTCAATTGCCAGTTCTGGAAAGTCAGGCCACCAGGCAAGCCCAGGCGTACCAGGCTCATGGGCTGGCCAGCTTGCGTCTTATTGCTGATGACCGCATCCAGCCTGACGGTTTCACCCATCTTCAAATCAGCTTTAGCCAGGCTGGTACTCAGATTGATGACGGCGGTATTGGATGAGGCCGGTTCATTGCTGCGGTATTCAATCGCCATGGAATACGGCAGAGCAGATCCGCTGCTGGTTTTGAGCGTGATATTGTGCTTGCCAGGTGTCAGCAAGTTTTCAAAATCATTGAACAACAAGGGTTCACGCTTACCCGCCTCATAGTTTTTCTCGCTGACGACGATACCATCGACAATCAGGCTGACTTTGCCAGCCGTGGGGGCAACCCTGGTTGCTTCGTCAAAGGCGATCATTGCCTTCAAAGCCAGCACAGTGGCCTGGGTCGCACCCCATTGACCAAAGCCGCTGCGGTTGGCTTGCAACCAGGTAATGCCCTTGCGTGCCTGCTCCAGATGGCCATCTGCTTTGAGCATGGCCAGCACCGCCAGCGATGTGGTTTCTATATGCAGATTGCTGCCACCACTGTGGGTGATGGAATGATCTGCATTCGTCCAGGAACCGTTAGCGTTTTGCATGCCCGCCAGTTTATCCACGGCAGCGCGACGGGATTTTTCTGATACTGCTGCTTTTGCAGAGGGGGCCAGCATGGTGCCGCTTGCCAGTGCCAGTTGATAGGCATCTTGCGTGGTTTCCGCCAGCTTGACGGATTTGCCTATTTCCTTGTCCAGCCCGGTTTCACCAGCGCTGACCAGGGCCCAGGTGATGTAGGCATCAGTGACTTCTGGCGCAGCACGGCCAAAGCTATCGAGCGCCTTGGCATCACGCTGGTAACCACCATTGCCATCACGTCTGGCTTTCAGCCAGGCTCCAGTGCGTGCCAGCATGGCAGTGTCGACGGAACCGTAGATATTCTTCATATCGGCAAATTCCAGCAAGCCATAGGCAGTCAGCGCTTCATGACCGGGGTCACCGCCAAACCATTCATAACCTTTTTTCGGTGATTCAAAGCCAGCCAGTTTCTTGTAGCCGCTGTCCAGCAATTTGCTGGTGCGTTCCAGCAAGGCGCTGTCGGCCACATCATGCTGCTTCAGGTATTGCATGATCATGACGTTAGGATAGTTGGTTGATGAAGTTTGTTCGAAACAGCCAGACGGCTCGCGCAACATGCCTTCCAGGCCAGATACCATGGTAGCGAGTGGCGAGGTATACACCCTGATCGACGTCTGCACACTGCCTTTATTCGCTTTGCTGAGGTCAATGTCGTGCGTGATCTGTCCCTTGATTTGCCCTGACTTCTCCAGCAATTGCGGAAAACCAGGTGCGACCACGGGGATGCTGCGCAAGACTTCATCTTTCAAGCCCGATGCAGTTGCCGACAATTGCACCTGCGATAAGCCCTGAGTACCCGTGACTTCAATCGGGATAAACAGGCTCTTGCGCTGGCCCGCAGCAATAGCATCGACCTTGCCTTTGCTGCCACTGGCTTTTAAAAGCTTGCCAAAATCACTGTTGAGCGTGACCTTAACCGCTTGTTCACTTTCATTGCTCAGGGTGACGGGGATCAGCGGCTTGTCTCCCGCTGATATTTCCAGCGGCAGCTTGGCTGATAAAGAAAATGGCAAGGATGATTTGAGGATGTTTTCACTATGCCCGGCTTGCCCACCACCGACACCTTCTGCCGTGACACGGAAAGACGTGACAGCATCCGACAAGGCCAGCTTCAAGGTCGCCTTGCCCTGCTTGTCGGTTTTTACCGCAGGTGCCCACAGCACCGTGTCGCGGTAATCATCGCGCGGCCCGGCATAATCAGGCGTATAGGCAGGAACGGGGAATACCCGCACTGTTGCCCAGGCCTGTTCCATCATGACTGGCCTGGCCTCCACTCTCGCCTCAGCGCGGGCAAAATCCTTGTCAGCCATAGGGGGTGTTGGAAAATATTGTGCTTCCACCTGCGGAGGGGCCGCGGCCATGACATTGCCCGCAACAAATTCTTCCTTCATTTTTGCTGCGACAGGTTTTTGCGGTGCTGCTGGTGCAGCAGCCAGTTTTTTCAACTCTGGCGCTGCTACGGGTTTTTGTGCAGGCATAGGCGCTGCCATGGGCAGTACCAAGGGGACGGCTCTCTCTACCTGCACAAGATTGGCAGGTGCTGACTCATTGATGTTTTGTCGGCGGATATTGCTGCCAGTGATCGTTATGTGCTGTACAGACGTCAATACCTGCACCCAGTCAAAGCGTCTATAGCCACGCGTGCCCATCAGCATATCCAGTGCCAGGGCACTCTTGTCTTCACCCAGATCGGTATAAAAATTAGGTTCTTCTATCTTGCCGGGCAATTCACTTTCCAGCAGCAGGCGCGATAGCATATTGGCGCTCTTGTCATCGGCAAATGACAGCACCGTGTCATCGACTACAGACAGCGCCAGTTCTGCCAGTACGGCATTGCCGCTGCTATCTCTGGTGCTGATGTTCAGGGCAACCTCACCGCGTGGCACATAGGCTTTTTTGTCTTGTTCGACCTTGATCTCAAGCCGGTTGCGGCGATTGCGGAACACCAGACGTTCAGCCAGTGGATTCAGGTTCTGGTTAAACAGGGTGACGCGGGCAATGCCAGCGGTAGCAGTCGTGGCAGGGTCTTTGGCCTTTAAATAGATGACTGCCGGTCTGGCTGGGCCAGCCTCGATACTGCCTGCATCCAATAATTTTTCACGCACGGTGGCAGCAACCACGACTTGTTGCGTGGTGCTGCATTGCACGGCGACACGCAAGGCTTTTTCTTGTCCATCCAGGTCATCATAGCTGCGCATGACGCAGCCCGCTTCTTCTGCCAGCGGTAAAGCATAATGCTCAGTGACAGTACTGGGCTTGCTGATTTCTGCATGATAAGTGCGACCGGTAGCTGGCGTAAACGCCACACGGCCCAGGCCATTTTTATAGGTGCTGAATTTGGCGACCGTATTACCCAGGTCATCGACCAGCTTGCCCTCGGTATCTGCCGGTTTTCCCAGGCTGGTCTTGGCTTCAAAATACAGGCGGGTCGGCAAGCCAGCCACCATCTTGCCACCCTCAGGGAAGAAAGAAAGCGCCAGCTTGTTTTGCAGGATGGGGATGGATTTTGAAATCGATTCAGTAACACCGCCATCTTCTACCAAGATCGTCAACAAGCCATCACCTGTGCGGATGTTCTTGGGTAAATCAAATTTCACCAGTGCTTCACCCGTGGCATCTGTCGTGACATTCACGCGGGGTAATTCCACGCCGTCGACAGTGGCCACGGCGACCAGGCGTTTGCCTGACAGGATCTCGCCAGTAGGGCGCTTGACAGCGATCGTGGCGCTGACCTGCTCACCAGCACCATAAGATTTTTTGACGAATTCCAGGGTTTTCTTCACGCGTGGTGCTTCAAATGCAGACACGATGATGGCGCGCTCCAGTTGTTTGCCGTCGCCGGTTGTTATACGTATCTTGTACTCACCACCTTGCGCCTCAGCAGGCAATTCAAAATCATTGGCTGCACTGCCTGCATCGACACGCAAACGCTTCTTGCTTACGCTGGCGCCTTTGGGCGAAATCAATTCCACCGTGGCCTGTTCTATTGTGGCACCCGTCAAATTGCGGGTTTTCAAGTCCCAGCTTTTGAACCAGATGGTTTCTCCCGGTTTGTACAAAGGCTTGTCGACCTGTATATACAGGTTGCGGCCCTCATGCGTGTCGAAATAACTATTGATCAAGGCTGGCAATTCTTCTGCGCGCACTTGCTTGATCCTGGCTGATGCTGCTGGGGCAGGCTCCGCAGCGACCGCGGCCAGTACCGGTTTTTGCCCATCCTGGGATGCCAAGGCTTTGTTTTTATTGTCGCCAGTTTGCCTGGAAGGCGTGGCATCCGCTTGCGGGTTGACCGTCACGTCCCCAGTCGTAGCCACGGTTTCTGCAACGTCACCGAACTGGCAGCCGCCCAGCATCAGCAGCAGCAAGGGGCACAAGATAGGCGCTTTAAAGTAGTAGCCAGTTTTTTTCATGATTGACAATTCCTGTATTTTTAGTTTGAACGAGGGCCTGGGGCAACCCCCAAGCGGCCTTGCAAGTCATTGCGTTTTGTTGATTTTTATTTAGCCGGGATTTAATTCGGGTCTGGCACAAAACTGCCGGGGAAGGGATTGGCATCCTGATGGCGGCTACGCGGGATGATGCCGCGTGCTACCAGATGGGCATAAGTGTCATACTGGATACTGATGATCTCGTCAGGTTGCTGGCTGGCACGGCGGAAATCGGTATTCCTGACGCTGCTGTCTATGCGTTCACCATGGCCCGTGCCTATCCTGGCATCCATGGATTTTTCTGCCATGTCAGACTTGCTTTTTGCCAGACTGCCCATCGCTTCAGCAGAAGGCGGGGCCGAGGTGATAGGGGCAGGCGCAGGGGCGGCAGATTCAGCCCGGCGTGAATACCAGGGCTCTACAGGCGCAGGCTCCCTGTATTCCCTGAACAGCGCAACACCGATGACGCCGACATTGTCTGGCCTGCCCGTGCGGGCCGCATACGAATCAGGCAGCTGGGTGAAGTAGAAAGCCGCCACTTCATCCATATTCTTGCGCCAGCCTTTTACCTCTACCGGTTGCTGTCCCGCCAATACATAGCCAGATTGCTGGGGTGATGCCGTGGCACCCGTCAATACATTGACGCCATCGACAGACAAGACCGACAAAATACGCCCGCCTGTCTTGTTGGTGATTTCTACCGCATAACGCTCACCGGGCTTGCCTGCCACATAATTATTGCCCTGATGACGCCATATAGGCAGCCTTTCCCCCGTGCTTTGATTGATGATGCTGACGCCAGCAAGCTGGCCTGCACTTGCGATTGTGCTCATCGTGGCCATCGCCCCCATTGCCAGGGCTGCGAGTAAAGATGTCCATTTATTCATTTTGTTCTCCATATTGTTCTACATAAAAACGAGCTTCATACGCATTAAACGGAGCAGCAAAACAAAAGGGGTTAAGATTTTTTAAAAATAATCGAATAGATGGCAATGTTCTCGTCATCTAGTGTCACATTTTCAATTTTTAAGGATAATATGAAGCTAAGGCGAGCTTAAGTTACCTAAGTTGCTCGCAGCAATCATCTCAGGAACAGTCATGAACACAGAAAACACCAGTGAATCAGGCAGTACAGCGGCCAGCCCGGCAGCAGATGCACAATACCTGGACGCAGTAGAAGTGCGCGTCCTTGGTGTGCTGGCAGAAAAAGAAGCCGCCACCCCGGACAATTATCCCCTGTCACTCAATACCCTCGTCAATGCCTGCAACCAGCTCACCAGCCGCGACCCCGTCATGTCTGTGACCGAGTCTGAAGTGCTGGAAGCCATAGACAGGCTGGCCACCAAAAAGCTGGTAAATGCCATCCACCAGGCCGGTGCCCGCGTCGCCAAGTATGAACACCGCATGCGTATCAAATGGATGCTGGACCAGCCCAAGGTAGCCGTGCTGACCATACTCATGTTGCGCGGTTTCCAGACCGCTGGCGAAATCCGCGCCCGCGTCGGCCGCCTGCATGAATTTGCCAGTGTCGCCGATGTAGAAAAATGCCTGGACTACCTGATGGACAAATACCCCCCCCTGGTCGCCCGTTTGAACCTGACGCCAGGCACCAAGGAACCGCGTTACGCACACTTGTTGTCCTGTGATGAAGCCAGCCTCGATCAAGCAGAAGCTTCCAGTTTTTCCAGTGCCAGTGGCGCTTCAAAAAATGACAGAGTCAGCCAGCTGGAGGCAGAAGTCGCCCAACTCAAGCAGCAGGTCAGTGATTTGAGTGCGCAGTTTGCGGAGTTCAGGAAGCAGTTTGAGTAGAAGGCTGTAAGACCAAAAAGCTCACCACAGAGACACTGAGACACAGAGGGGGCACGGAGCTTGAGCTTTTCTCTGTGTCCCTCTGTGGTGTAGCAGGGAATTCGAACGGTATGCCGTTCGCCTGAGTAGCGAAGGCTGCTTGCCAGCAACCTTTCCTCCCTTCGTGACTCTGTGTTGAGGGGTCTTGACCTTGACTTGATTATTTGTGATTCAACATGATTTCAAAACAATACGTCAGCCGCGTCAGCTTGCGCAGGGATATCGTTGAATCTTTCGATCGCTACCCCTTCTCTTTGCCAGCGATAAAAAACTTCGAGTATGTAGACCTGCATCCCAAGATCACTTATTTCGTTGGTGAAAATGGCTCGGGCAAATCCACCCTGCTCGAAGCGATTGCAGTTTCCCTGGGCTTTAATGCAGAGGGTGGCTCTAAGAATTTTAGCTTCGGTACGCGGCGTTCACATTCAGTATTGGATGAATATCTGCGTATTGCCAAGGGTGTGCGCAAGCCACGCGATGGCTTCTTCTTGCGTGCAGAGAGTTTCTTCAATGTGGCTACAGAAATTGAAAAGCTGGACGAAGATACTTCTTACCCTGCACCGCCGATTATCAATTCCTATGGCGGTATCTCATTGCATGAACAGTCGCACGGTGAATCATTCCTGAAACTGATGACAGAGCGTTTTGGCGGCCAGGGCTTGTATATACTCGATGAACCAGAAGCGGCACTGTCGCCACAAAGGCAACTCGCGGTCTTGTCACGCATCCATGATCTGATTGAAGACAATTTCCAATTCATCATCGCCACCCATTCACCGATACTCATGGCTTATCCAGATGCCTGTATTTATCAATGCGGCAAAGAAGGCATATCTGAAATTGCCTATGAAGAAACCGAGCACTACAAGGTCACGCGGGATTTTCTGGCGAATCCCAAGCGCATGATGGATATGTTGATGGAGCGTTGAGCTTTTGAATTAGGTGGATTTCTGAAAGACCAAAAAGCTCACCACAGAGTCATAGAGGGTTCACAGAGAAAATTCTCTAATGAACTTTCTCTGTGAACCCTCTGTGTCTCCGTGACTCTGTGTTGAGAGGTCTTGACCCTTGACCTTGACTCGATTATTTGTGATTGAGCATCACGATCACGACGACGACTGCGATGGCCAGCAACACCGCCCCCGCAATTTTCCACGCTGAATATGGACGCTCACCCTGCACCTGGCCGGTCTGGCCATTCACCAGAAAGCGGTAAGTTTTGTCGCCATATTTATAAGACGACAGCCAGATAGGCAACAGGATGTGCTTGAAACTGATATTCGAATAGCGCGGCTGCATGGCGATGATGCGCTGGTGGTCGCCGCCGATATCACGGCAGATGGCATCGCGGATTTCGCCTTCCATCTTGCCTTGGGCATCGACAAAGCCAGGTTCCAGGCCCACCTGGTAAGCTTCTACCGTAAAGCCTGATACATAATCGTCGCGGTAACCCTGCAGTTTTTCCAGGCGCCATGGCGCGAGGTTTTCTGCATACGCAGTCGGCAGGGTTTTTGAACCGACCACCAGTACATCATCAAACGACACCTGCACTGCGCCCACTGCCGGGTACCAGTTGGTACGCGTCACCTGGCGGCTCTTGGTTTCACCGTTTTCAGTATAGTTTTCTGTCACCGTGTAATCGACACCGCGCTGGCCCTGATAGGTAGTGTCGCTGTCGGCATCATACGTCCAGTAAGGGGTGTAGATGCCCTTGAGGCCACGCTCGGCCCGGTAAGCCTGCTTCAGCGCATTTGGAGCGAACCACAGGCCGGTAATCCAGTTGGCAAACTTGCTGCGTGCCTCTGATTCCTTGATATCAAATGGGGCGATCGCCTTCGGTTTGATCTTGCGTGCAGAATAAGCATTGGCAGCGATCAGCGGCACCGCGCAAAACGGGCAGCGGTCAGAGACCAGATTGGCCGCCAGTTGCGACTCTGCGCCGCAGCCTGTGCATTTCACATGCTGGCTGGCGAGCATGGGTTCATTGCCAGCCTGTTCTGCCAGGTAAGCCTGATAATCCAGCTCTTCTACCGCTGCGACCGTGGCTTCCTTGTCTTCAGGGATATCATTTTTAGCACCGCAATACGGGCATTGCAGGGCGTGCTGGCCAGGCGCATATTCGAGTTTGGCACCACAGGATTTGCAGGGATAGTTTTTTGTGGTCACTTTGATGATTCCAAAACAAAATAGAAAGCGCCGCAACCATCAGTTGCGACGCTGTATCAGAGCAGGAGTTTATTGCGGTGGCAGCGGTGGTGGCATCGCCGCAAACAAGCCAGACAAGTCAGCCTGTTCACTCGCTTTGCCCCAGGCCGCCATGCCCTGACGCCATACCAGGCTGTCACGCGTCAAACTGCCATTGCCCACATGCGATTGCAACACACCCAGATCAAACGGCCCGGTCTGTGCACCATTTTGCGCGACAAAATAAGCTACTGCTGTCGGCAAAGGTGGCGGCATACCACCGCCTGCCGCTGGTGCAGATGCAGGAGCGGCAGCAGGCGCTGCCGCAGGTTGCGGATTATTACCAAACATTGTGCCCATGCTCTGGCTTAACATACCACCCACGCCCACGCCCATCATGGCACCCGCCATGCCCGGGTTTTGCGCTGCATCACGCAAAGCCTGCGCACCCTGGTATTGGGCGAACTGGTTCATATTGCCGATCACGCGCATCGCACCCTGCTGATCGATGGCTTTCTCGACTTCTTCCGGCAAACCTATGTCCTGCACCTGCACTTCGCACAGTTCCAAACCATATTGGGCAAAATCGCCAGCAATTTTCTCTTGTATGCGCTTGCCCACTTCAGTGACCTTGGCTTCCAGGTCTATCACTGGCACGCCAATCTCGGGCATTACTTCCTTGATGCGCATGCCTATCTTGCCACGCAGGTTTTCTTCTATATCTGCGGTTGTAAAATCAGCCTTGGTGCCTACCAGTTCAGACAACATGGCCTTGGCATCGGTAATACGTATGCCATAAATACCAAAGGCAGTCACACGTACCACGCCAAATTCAGGATCGCGCATGGTGGCAGGCCCGGCCGTGCCCCACTTCATATTGGTAAAGCGGGTGGTCTTGAAGAAATATACTTCCGCCTTGAAAGGGCTGTTAAAGCCATACTTCCAGCCCTTGAGGGTACTCAGCAAAGGCATGTTCTCGGTCGACAGCTCATACATGCCAGGCGTGAACACATCCGCCACCTGGCCCTTGCCCATCTGGCCTTCATTGACCATGATGGCAATCTGCCCTTCGCGCACCGTCAGCTTGGCACCCATCTTGATTTCATTCTGATAGCGCTCAAAGCGATGCACCATCACATCGGGACTGTCATCCAGCCATTCGACGATATCGATAAATTCATTGCTGAGCTTATTCCACAGACCCATAGTGTTCTCCAAAAAACAAAATTCTTGCAGGATGCTGGCAGGCAATTCTATTGATAGCGGCCAACAGCTATTCGGCGAATAGGCTTAAGTGACTGAATTTCACCAGCACATTCGGCGTAGGCGAAGTATTGCTGAATTGGTACATTATCACAAGGGTAGAGGAAGGGAAATTGTGTTGTAAGCGTTTGTAAATGCCCATACAAAGAGCTTATTAAAACAATTGGCAAAAAAATTTGATTTTTGATGGCAAAGAATTTGGTAGATTTCTTCGAGTTTCAGAAGTGTTCCTGGATTTAAAGCGAGGATATACTGTTTTTCCTACACGTTGTGCCAATCTTTCTAAGAAGATACTCTACAGCAAGCGCCATAGATATCTGCTCGACGAGCTCTACGCAAATCTCATTAGATATGAGAAAAGAGAAATCCATTGGTTTTATATAGATTACGATTAAATAAGCTAGCTTTCCAATATAAATATAGTGCTTACGGTGTTGACGCAGGCTTATTTTTTGAGCAAATTATTCTGTGGATTGTTGCTTCTTATTTAAGCCTTATCCTCGCCATGGCAAGGATAGGGCTAGTGATTTAAGGGCAATCAGGTATTAACTCACCCCGCCTGATCCACCCTCTCCAATCGCCCTGCACCGGCTCCCCAACTCCTCAATGTATGCCCCTTCACCGCATACATGAAGATCAACAGGTAGCAGGGTAGCATGACCCAGTAGGCGGTTTGGGAATTGCCTGCGTCTGAGAATTTGCCGTAGAGCATGGGCAGCAGTGCGCCACCGGCGATGCCCATGATGAGCAGGGCAGATCCGGCGGCGGTGTATTTGCCCAGGCCTTGCAGGGCCAGCGGCCAGATGGCTGGCCAGACCAGGGCGTTGGCCAGGCCCAGCATGGCGAGGAAGAAAACGGTGTTGGGCACGACGGGTATGCCTGCCCAGCCTATGATTGCCTGGGCAATGCCGGTGTCGGTGGCTGAGCTGGTAGCGACGCCAATGGTGAACAGCAGGCCGCTGACGGCAGAGAATAGCAGGGCGGCTTTTTGTGTCATGAGCCTGGGGATGGTGGTGGCACCCAGCAGGTAACCCAGCACCATGAAGCCCATGGTGTAGGAAGTCAGCACGGCATAGTTGCTGACGCCCAGGTTACGGCCATACAGGCCTATGGTGTCACCGGCAATGACTTCAACGCCGACATAGGCGAACAGTGAGAGTGCGCCCAGTACCAGTTGTGGGTATTGCAGCACACCCCATTTCGTGACTTCTGGCTGGTTCTTTTCTTCTTCTGCCTGCAATTCTGGCAGGGAAGAAAAATGCACGATGCCCATGACTAAAAGCAAGCCACCCGCCATGATGGCATAGGGGTAGACCAGGCGTGCTGACAGTTCGCTACGCAAGGCAAGGCGGCCAGCATGGTCGAGTGCTGCCAGGGCAGTATCAGAATATTGCTCTATACCAGACAAGATCAGTGCAGAAAACACCAGCGGCACGACGATGCCTGCGCCCTTGTTGAACAAGCCCATGATGCTGATACGCATGGCAGCGCTCTCGCGTGATCCTATGCAAACGATGTAGGGGTTGATGGCCGTCTGCATCAGTGTCATGCCGGTGGCCAGGGTGAACAGGGCCAGCAAGAACAGGCCGTAATAACTGGATTTGGCTGCCGGGATAAACAGCAGGGCACCAATTGCCATGATGCCCAGGCCCAGCGTCATGCCATTCTTGTAGCCGGTACGGCTGAGTATGGCGGCAGATGGCAGGGCCATGACGGTGTAGGCGATATAAAACGCAAACGTCACCCACAGCGCCTGGAAGTTATTCAGGTCGCAGACTATTTTCAAAAAGGGGATCAGCGAGCCATTGAGCCAGGTGGCAAAGCCGAGGATAAAAAACAAGAGGCTGATAAAGAACATGGCGACGACCACGTCCTTTGTTGACCCCCTTGCCTGATCATTGTTATTCATGAGGTATTCCAAACATATGTAAAGTGGTCATTTGATGCTGAGCTGATGGACTATCTCAGTCCTGGCTGCTACTTATTGCAAAAAAGCCTCCCCCACAGTGTCATCAGGGGAGGCTTTTGCTACCGGCCTGGATTACTCCCGGCCATCATCGTGCAGATCAGAACTTGGCTCTGACACCTAGGCTGTAACGTGCGCCGTTTTCATACACGCCGACTGGCAAGCCATCGGTGGTATTCGTGCGTATCACAGAATTGGTCAGATTGACTGCAGTGGCGAACAGGCTGATCTTGGGTGTGATATCCCAGTTGGCCGTGGCATCCCATTGGCCATAGGCGCTGGTGACATCCTGGCCACCTTCATCCAGGCCGCCGTAGGATTTGGAACGGTAGTTATACGAGACGCGGAAGCTGATACCGTTCTTTTCATAGTAACCACTGGCATTCAACTGATTGCGCGAATTGCCGATGACATTCAGTTTCTGCCCGCCTGCAATAGCACCTGCCTTGGCATCAGTGAATGTGTAGTTGACGATGGCGCCAAAACCATTGCCAAAAGCTTGCTGCCATTGCAGTTCCAGGCCATTGATGACGGCACCATTGTCGGCATTATAAGGACGTGTTACCGGGCGGGTTACGCCACCGACATTTTCTTGCGAAGTCGAGGTATAGATAAAGGTATCGAGTCGTTTGGTGAACAAGGTCGCAGACAACATCGATGCATCGGCGAAATACCATTCTGCACCTATCTCGGCCTGGTCGGCATGGTAAGGTTTCAGCAAAGGGTTACCGGCAGTGGCTGCATTGGTGGTACCGCTGACTTCAGTACTGGCGCTGAGATCACTATAGGTATTGCGGGCCATCACACGGGCTATGGCACCACGGATGATCAAGTCTTTGCGCCAATCGTAAACCACGTTCAGGCTAGGCAAGACGTCATTGTAGGTGCGTGTGGTGCTGACCAGGTTGAAGACACCGTTAGGGTTTTGATAGGCTTCAGAACTTTGCTCAGTCTTGACCAGGCGCACACCAAAGTCACCACGCCATTTGTCGACCGCATAATCGGCCTTGACATAAGCGGCAGTGATTTTTTCCTGTATCTTGTAATACTCACCCTTGGCCTCGTTATAAACCATGCCCTTGTCATACATGGCAAAACCTTTGCTCGTAGCCAGTGCATCATTGACCCAGGCATATTGCGTCAAAGAGCCTGCATTGGCTGCCGCCTGGCTCAACAGTGGTGAGGGGCCAGTCGACAAATCAGCCAGGCTGAAAGATTGCCAGCCCGGGCTGTCTGGGCCTACCGTGCCTATGGTGCGATGGTTTTGCACAGTGTTGTCACGGTATTTCAAACCGAATTTGATATCCTTGATGAAAGAGCCAGTCAGATCCAGCGTCATGTCACCCTGTACATAATTTTCCTTGCTTTCCATCTTGCGTACCCAGTCACGTGCATTTTGCAGCGTGAGCTTGGTCGGATCCAGCGGGCTCATGTCTAGATAAGACACTTGATACGTATCCGGTGCGATATTGATGGTGGCGCGGGTATTGCCAGTGAACCAGAAATTGCGGTCATGTGTGCTACCGCCTTGTGCAGCAGTAGAGCCTAACTGTCCATGCAGTTTCCAGCCATCGCCTTCATAGTTGCCTTCCAGGTCCAGCACCTTGGATTTGATATAGGCTTCGCGATAGATAGGTTCAAACGAGACGCCGGTCGTTGGGCCTACGGTGCCGCCGACCACGGCCTTGGTGCCGTCAGAGGTCGTGATGAAGCGAGGATCGGTGATGCGTATGACTTTTTGCTTGTCCGCCAGACCACCTATTTGCCACAGGTAGTTTTGGTTATTATTATCCATGTTCATGTCTGAATTGATGTAATTCAGAGAGACATCGCTATCACGGTTGGGCTTGATTTGCAGAGTGACATTGCCAGTCGTGCGTTCACGGTCCTGACGGAAAATCGCTGAACCACCGCCCCATGATGCATAAGCGTTCGGTGTGGCTACATTATTTTGATCGACGATGGTGTACTTAGTGGCATCAGTAAAATTTTCCAGGCCATCACGGCGCATGGTGCGTTTTTGCTTGCTCAGAGAAAGCAAGATACCCATAGTACCTTCATCATTCTTCCAGTTCACCAGGCCAGAGACTTGTGGATCTGTCTTCTTGGGCAAATCTGAATACGTGGCTTCCAGCGAGAATTGTCCAGTCAGTGGTGCCTTGAATTGCAGGGGTTTGCGGGTTTTGACATTGACCAGGCCACCTATGCTGCCTTCATCCAGATCAGCCGATGGGCTCTTGTAGACATCGAGGCTGCCGACCAGTTCAGAAGGCAGGATGTCATAGTTAAAGCCACGACTTTGGGAATCGTTTTTCCACCAGTAGGCAGAGGCTACCGATTGGCCATTCAACTGTGTCATGTTGAGGCTCTTGTCGGTACCGCGTACGAAGATGTCGCGGCCTTCACCCCAGGTGCGGTCTACCGAAATACCGGGTACGCGTTGCAGGGAATCAGCAACGTTCTTATCCGGGAATTTACCCAGGTCTTCTGAATTGACGGTATCAACGATATTTTGTGAATCGCGTTTGCCAGCCAGGTTTTTTTTCAGGGTATCGCGTATGCCGCGTACTTCAACTACTTGTGAACCTGGTTTGTCTGGTGTTGCTTCATCTGCCGCATAGACCATGTCAAATGCGGTGGTGCCTAGTACCAGTGCTATTAATTGCGGTAATACTTTTTTCTTGAATACGGGTGTGCTCATCTAAGTCTCCTTCAGTTATTTTATTCATTAGTATTAAGATCACATCTATTTTTTAACGCAACAATTTTGACCTCTCTATGGACCACTGCAAGCGAGGTAAAAAATAATTCTCATTAAACTCTTTTTGCTTTTCTTCATTCCAGCATCTCCCTTTGAAAACCTGATTCTTCATTTTTGCAGTTCAAAGGAAGCTGATATCCGGTCTATGCAGCCTACCGAGCACATCCATTTCACATGTGGAAAACGAAAAAAAATGCCGACGCCGCGCTAAGCGTCGGCAAAATAATCACACTTCTTGGGGGAGGTATGATCTTGGAACCTGCTTACGATCTAAAGCGTGTGTGTGTGATCGAGGGCTTACGTGCTGCGTTGTTGTTACCCTGACCTCACTGACGCTCGCTACAGATCGTAAACAGGTTCTTAGCGCTTGAACCTGTACACACTTGCAAAACTATTCTGTACCCGTGCTGCTGCTTCCTTGCCTGTGACCGTGCCATTCAATAGATCGGCATTCACATTCCATAATTCCTGTTCCATGCTGGGCTGGCCACGATTCAATATCTGTGCATTGACGCGTATGCTGGATTCACATGCAGTGCGCCATTCCATCATTTGCTTGCCTATCGGGTCGCGCACAGCGATCAAATGATTCGATAGCGAAAAAAATCCGGTCACGCGATTGGTATATAAGTCGGCAAATTCTTGTGAGCCCAGCCATTCAATAAACTTGTAGGCATCTTCCTTGTTACGGGATTTTTTATTGATGCCTATGCCTATATCCATATGATCGAGGATGTAGCACTTGTCGCCAACTGCGCGTACCGGTGGTGCAAACACGCCAAAATCCAGACCCTGCGCTTGATTGAAATAAGAGATATCCCAGGAGCCAACAGGGTAGACCGCCGCCTTGCCAGTAGCGAATTGATGCTGGCTATCGCTATAGGTTTGCGTGCTGGCGGTGCTGGGCAGATACGAACCCAGTTTGGCGGCATAATCAAAGGCTGCCACATACTGCGCATCGGTGAATTTTGCCTTGCCTGCGATGAGCGCTTTGCGACCGGTTTCGCCATGCCAGTAATTTGGCCCTATGCTGGTGAACAGGGTTTGCGTGGCTTCCCATTTTTCTGCTGTGCCCAGAGCGAGTGGGACGTAGCTGCCATTTTTTTTCACGGTATCCAGCACCGTCAAAAATTCAGCCTGGGTTTTGGGTGCCTGTAGATTGAGCTTTTTGAAGATTTTTTTGTTGTACAAGAAACCGTGTATGACAGATGCCACCGGCATGCAAAAAGTCGCTTTTGCATCGTCGGTTTGCCAGGCCAGCAAAGCGGTTGCCTCAAAATGCTCCATGCCTGGCTTGCCATCGAGCTTTTCCAGACAACCTTTGTTGTACAAAGACTGTGATACATCAAATGGGCGGCAGGCTACCAGGTCGCCGGCAGTGCCATTGGCAAAATGTGCTTGCAAGCTGCTGTCGTATTCTGTTGGCGTGGTCGGCGCGAAGCGTATGTCTATGCCAGGATGGCGTTTGGCAAATGCAGGTATCAAAACAGTTTCCCACAAGGCCTTGTCATCGACGCGCCAGCTCTCCAGGACGAGTGTGCCTGCCTGGGCAGTGCTCATCATGGCGGTGGCGCATAACAAAGCGATGTGGGGAATACGGTTCAAGGCAAATCCTGTTAAGAATATTTTCAGGCTCAACAAATCGATATAAATGAACTACTTGAAACTGATACTAGCAACGTGACGAATGTAATGCCACTTGCCTATCTGTTTAGCGCATCTTTTCATAAGTGCTTGATTTATTAGCACTTTGTGTAAACTGGTCAGGTGTGCGGCTTACAAATCCTTACCCGGTTTTGATGCTGACATTGCCGCTTGCTGGAGGGTTGGTGATTTGTATATGTTTGAATTCCTCAGCTGGCAAAACTTAATTTAAGAATTCCTTACAAAACTTTACAAAAGTCCAGATTCAGGTGTTGTGATTCGCGCAGGAGGAGGCCAGCTTGTTCGGCAATAACAAGCTGAGGCAAGAAAAGATAGGGAGAGCGTGAGGCAATGCCGGTTCAGGCATTGCCTTCGTTAGGCAGGGTAATGATGGCCTTCAAGCCACCTTCGGGATGGTTTTCCAGCACCAGCGTGCCGCCATGGGCTTCAATGACACTGCGGGCTATGCCCAGCCCCAGGCCCATGCCGCTTTCATTCTGGCTGCGGCCATGTACCAGACGTACATAGGGATCGAACAGATTCGGCAAGGCATCTTCCGGTACGCCGGGGCCGTGGTCGCGTACTTCTATAATGACGGCATCGGTCGCAGCGCGTACGCTGATTTCTGCACGCTCGCCATAGTAGAGGGCATTGTCGAGCAGATTACCTATCGCCCGTTTCAATGCCAGTGGCTTGCCATGGACGCTCACGCCTGAGTCGGCAAACTCCACATTATGCTTGGCCAGATGGGCGCTGCGTACCAGTCTGCGTATCAGCGGGTCCAGCCTCACTTCGGTGGGGTTTTCATGGATGTCGCTATCTTTTACGCATTGCAATGCACCCTTGACCATCATGTCGAGGTCATCGAGGTCTTCTTCAAACTCACCACGCAGGGCATCATCGTCGAGTAATTCTGAACGCAGCTTGAGGCGGGTGATGGGCGTGCGCAAATCGTGTGAGATGGAGATGAACAGGCGCTCACGGTCTTCGATATAGCTTTGTATGCGCTGGCGCATGGCGCTGAAGGCGCGGGCGGTGTTGATGAATTCCTGGCTGCCGGTCTCAGGTAAATCCGGTACCTGTTCACCCTTGCCAAAGGCAGCGGCGGCATCTGACAAGGCTGCCAGTGGTCGCGTGATCCAGCGTACCACCATGATGGATAGCAGCAATACCGCAGCCAGTGACAGGCCCTGCAAGACCAGGCGGTCAAAGGACAGGGGGTCGGTACCCTTCAAAAAATAAGGGTTGGGCATGAGGGCAGCCAGGTATAACCAGTTACCCGGTTCCAGCTCGGTCTGTATCACCAGCACCGGTGCGGGTTCAGGCTTGATCAGCAGGATATGCTGCACCCAGCTCTCAGGCAAATCGGTGATGCGGGTACCATCGACAGAGGTCGTCAATTGATCTGGCCAGGCAAAGGCCAGCTTGAATTCAGGGTATTGTGGCAAGTCTGTTTTGAGGGTATTGCCGACCTTGCCCAGCACCGTATGCGCCAGCGCCTGTGACTCTATTTCTGTGATGGGGACATAGGCATTGTTCGCCTGCACAAAAAAACGCGTGCCACCCATCTCGCGAAATTGCTGTATCAACACGGTGCGGTAATTCGGCGGCAGGCTGCGGAAGAAACGTATCGCGCTCGATGCACTATGCGCCAGGTATTGCGCAGCCGTAGTCGCTTCTACCTCGGCCTTGGCGCGTTGTTGCGTAGTCCAGATCGCACTGCCCACCAGTTGCGTCAGCAACACGCCGCAGACCATGACCAGCGACAGGCGGCCCAGCAAGGATTGCGGCAGCCAGCGTCTGAGTATCGCAGCAGATTCAGGCACTGGCCACGCTCACGTCGGCAGAGAATACATAGCCAGCACCGCGCACGGTCTTGATCAGGGTAGGTTGTTTGCTGTCATCTTTGAGCAGCAGGCGCAGGCGGCTAATTTGTACATCAAGTGAACGGTCCAGCGGGCCCGCATCACGGCCACGGGTTTCTTCTGACAGCACATTGCGGTCAAGCACGTCACCTGGGTGTTCGACAAAATATTTCAGCAATTGATAGTCCAGCCCTGTCAGTGCCACCAGCTCACCGGTATTATCGGTGACCTTGCGCTCTACCAGATCCAGCGTGAAACCTAGAAAACGATAGTAGCGCGGTGCTGCTGCCACATCGGCCGATGCAGTGCGTCGCAAGATCGCCTTGATGCGCGCCAGTAGTTCACGTGGATTATAAGGCTTGGCGATATAGTCATCAGCCCCCAGCTCCAGACCGACGATGCGGTCAGTGTCGTCGGAGCTGGCAGTCAGCATGATGATGGGGATATTCGATTTTTGCCGCACCACCTTGCACAGGGCAAAGCCATCGGTGTCAGGCAACATGACATCAAGTATCACCAGTGACAACTGGTTCATCTGGCTATTGAATTCGGCCACGAAGCTCTCGCCATTGTGCGAAAGGATGACTTCATACTGATTCTTTTCCAGATAGGTTTTCAGTAACACCCGGGTTTTCTGGTCATCGTCGACTATCAGTATTTTGCGTGTCATCTTTGTCTGCCTCACATTTTATGGAGTTTGTTTTTTATTATTGCCAAATGTCTTGTACATTGCCACCAGCCTGGCCTGGGTATCTGCAGGTGTTACAGCGGCATCGATAAAGTATCTGTGTATCACGGCGATGATGGCGTCTTTACTGGTTTCATCGGTCGCCATGCGGTGCACCAGGCTGGGGGCTTGTATAGCAGCCCCCTGGGCAAAGGCTGTCCATGAGGCGCGGGCACAACTATCCATGCGTGCCGGGTCGGCATCACGTCTCACCGATACCGAACCTTTGACAGCATTGTAGTCAGCCTGCACCGCTGGCGTGGCAACCAGGCGCGCCAGTTTTTCTTGCGCGGCGATGCGTGAATAATCATTGGTGAACATGGAAAAGGTATCGACGCTATACAAATGGTATTTACCCGTACCCGGCATGGCCGTGCAAGAGAAAGCCTCGTCGGTGGCAAAACCGCCATCATTCAGTTCGCCCTTGACCCAGTCGCCGGTGATCATCATGGCTGCTTCGTTTTTTGAAAACTGTTTCACCACTTCTGTCCAGGGACGTTCATCGACAGGATTATTCATCCAGCTTTTCATCTGGCGCAAGCGTTCCAGCGCATGGCTGAAGCGTTTGTCCATGACAGCCTGGGCGTTTTGTTTGACGAATAATTCGCGGTGGTATTCTGGCCCGCCCTCGGCCAATATCAGGTTTTCAAACAGAGTGGCAATTTGCCAGGGTTCACTGCTTTGTGCCAGTGGTATCACACCTGCGGCTTTCAGTTTCGTCGCCACAGCGACCAGCTCATCCCAGTTCTCTGGTGCTGACAGCTTGAGTGTGCTGAATATTTTCTTGTTATAAAACAGGGTGTTAATGCGGTGTATACCTAGCGGTGCAGCCACCACATGTTTGCGATGCTGTATCAGGTTTTGTATGGTCGGAAAGAAACTGGTATTCCACTTATTGGCCGCAGCCACCTTGTCCAGCTCCAGCAGAAAGCCCAGGTCTGCCCATTCGCGTATCGAGACACCGATGATTTGCGTGACCTCGGGCGCATCATTGGCCAGCACGCGGCTCTTCAATACTTTGCCCGCACCTATGCCTGCACCACCGGGTATGCCTGCATCGCGCCAGGTGATACCTTCATCCGCCATGCGTGCCGCCAGCAGGCTGGCTGCCTTGCGTTCGCTGGCCGAGGTCCACCAGTGCAAGACTTGCAGTGTGCTGTCAGATTGCGGCGAGGCTGCTTGGATTTTCCCTGCGCAAAATGCCATGCACAAAACCCCAAGCGCCGCCGCCCTGGCAAAGCGCCAGGCAGGTGATGATGCAGCGAGATGATGGGTGGGTGAAATCAAAGGAATTTTTCCGGGCAGGTTATTGCAACAGGGAAATCACGCTTTTTTGGATTGATAGCAAATATCAGGCCGGATGCATATTACCAAAGGGGGCAGCTTTCTGGTAGGCATTGTTCTTTTGTGTTCAAGTAGAAATTGTAGGTTGGGCTACGCTTTATCAGCCCAACACTGGGCATAAACAAACGTATACGTCATTTAAACGCCGAGTGTTGGGCTGGTAAACCGTAGCCCAACCTACGGACTGTCTTCGTCGCCGCGGTGTAGTCGGGGTTTCAGACAATACATTGTCTGCCGACGGAACGAACCTCCCTTGCCAGGGAGGTTTCCTTGGCGATAGGTATAGTTGGGGTTTCGGACAACATGTTGTCCGCCAACGTAACGAACCTCTCTTGCAAGAGAGGTTTCCTAAGGCGATAGCCTTGCTGGGACAATTTTGCGTAAGCCCTTGCTTTGTGTACGCAGTGCCTTACAGAGTTGTTGTTTTCAAGAGATAAAACGATGAAAAGCGTAGGTTGGGCCGGGCCTCGCTAGGCTACGTCTCATCAGCCCAACACTGGGCATAAACAAACGTATACGTCATTTAAGCGCCGAGTGTTGGGCTGGTGAACCGTAGCCCAACCTACAATTAAATGACGGATACGTTGTTGTAATGTCGAGTGTTGTGCTGATGAAGCGTAGCCTGGCGAGTCCCGACCCAATCTACGGTGCGCCTCATTTTGATCAATCCCTTCTTCTCACGGCCACCTTCTCCAGCAAATCAAACCCCCACTGCGTCAACAAAGCCAAAGCTGCGGCAGGCAAGGCGCCTGCCAGCAGCATCTGGTTGTCATTCAGGGCCAGGCCTATGGTGATGCGTTCACCGTAACCACCGGCACCGATGAAGGCGGCTATGGTGGCAGTGCCTACACTCATGACGGCCGCTGTTTTCATGCCCGCCAGTGTCATGGGCAAGGCCAGCGGCAAATCTATATTGAGCAAACGGTCTCGCGATGACAAACCCAAAGCCTGTGCTGCCAGGCGTAATCCGGCAGGTACTTGCACCAGACCTACGCAGGTATTACGAACGATGGGCAGCAAGGCATACAGCGACAGGGTGATCAGGGCGGGGACAAAACCTATCCTGCCCAGCAGAGGGATCAACATCGCCAGCAAGGCCAGTGAAGGTATGGTTTGCAAAATGCCGACTGTCGCCATGACGACTTCACGCAAGCGCGGGGCAAAGGCGGCGATGATGCCCAGTGGTATGCCAACCAGGCAGGCTAGCGCAACTGACAGCAATACCAGTGTCAGATGTTGCCAGGTCAGCTTCAAAAAATCTGCGCCAAATAATTTGGACATGAAGCCGACGCGTTCAACACTTACTGGAGATTTTGCGACAAACTGCTGTGCAGCCTGGGCAAAGCTCAAGCCATCAATTTCCACGGCAGCATTCATGGCTATCATTTGCGCATTGTCTATCCTGCCTTCCAGTTTCTGTATGGCTGCCCAGGCCTGCGGGAAGCGGGCAGGCACATCCAGTCGATATAGCAGGACAGCATCATAACGCGGAAAATAATTGCTATCATCCACCAGCACGCGCAAGCCCAGTTGTTTGATCTTGGCATCGGTGGAATAAATATCGATGACATCTACCTGCTTTGCAGTCAGGGCTTCATAAGCGATGCCATGATCCAGTCCGCTGGCTGGTTGTGGCAAGTGATAGCGTTTGACCAGGCCTGGCCAGCCATCGGCACGGCCTAGAAATTCATGCGAGAGCCCAAAGCGTAATGCAGGTTTTTTCGCCAGATCAGTCAGTGATTCGATATCCCCGGCATCAGGCCGCATCGCCAGTGCATAGGTATTATTAAAACCCAGAGGCACAGCAATTCCCAGGCCTTGTTTAGCCAGTTCAGCCTGCATCTCCTGCATGCTGATGGCGTTCTCATGTTTCAGTATCTCGGTATTGATGGTACCCATGTATTCTGGGTAAACGTCAATGCTGCCATTCTTGAGTGCATTGAAGACGATAGCGGTATTGCCCAGACCTTGCTGGTGTAATGCAGGGCTATGGGTGGCGGCAGTCTGCGTAAGAATCTCGCCCAGCACATAGGATTCAGTAAAACGCTTGGAACCCACTTTGAGCGTATCAGCGGCTTGTGCCGGTACTGCAACACTGCCTAGCAATAACAGTGTTAGCGCTAAAGAAAAAAGGTATTGCAGCCTGCACCAGATCAGCATGGGTTTGCGCTCCGCTAAATTGTGATCGAAACTGCGATGGATTATTTACCTTGTATTCTACATGGCGTTTGGAATTGTCCAATTCCACCCTGATTCTGGCTGAACCGCTGCTATTCCTGCATCTGACGCTGGCCTACACTTCTAGCTTGGGATTATTAATCAGAAAACCTCTCAACACAGAGGCACAGAGACACAGAGAAAGACAGGAGAAAAGCCTTTTACGGGAGGTCATTTTTCTTTGTCATTGCAATTAGTGTGCAATGACAAGAATTTCTCTGTGCTTGTCCTCTGTGTCTCTGTGCCTCTGTGGTGAGAGGTTTTGATATTCAGTGGTTTGAAATCAGGAGTGCTTATGTCGAGAGTGGAATTTACGCAAATACCGATACAGGAAATCACATTTAGTCCTAAACAGGACATGCATGCCGATGACTCACTCAGTGACTTCAGTGCACGCGAGATCACACTCAATGAAGTCAGCAAGCGTGTCTATGTCAGTGGTACAGGTCCAGCCGTCATCGTCATGACTGAGATGCCGGGCATCAGTCCGCATGTGGCACGTTTTGCGCGCTGGGTGCGCGATGCAGGTTTTACTGTGTATATGCCTTCCTTGTTTGGGCGCGATGGCGTGGTGGTATCTGCAGAAGAAGGTGCGGCGGTATTCCAGAAAGCCTGTGTCAGTGCAGAATTTCGCGCCTTTGCTGGCAAAGGGAGCAGTCCTGTCACGCTATGGCTGAGGGCACTGGCAAGGCTGGCGCATGAAGAATCTGGTGGCCCAGGCGTGGGCGCAATAGGCATGTGCTTCACAGGTAATTTTGCCGTGTCGATGATGCTGGAACCAGCGGTGCTTGCACCGGTCGTATCGCAGCCATCCTTGCCTATGGATGATCCAGCAGGCACGGGCTTAGAAGCTGCTGACTTGCAGGCCGTGCGCCAGCGGCTGGAAGCAGAAGACCTGACTATCATGGCTTATCGTTTTGCTGGCGACGCATTTTGCCGCGCTCAACGCTTTGCCGCATTTTCAGAAGCTTTGGGTGATCGCTTCGTCGGCAAGGTATTGCCAGACAGCGCTTCCAATCAGGACACGGCGCCTTTCTTTAAACGCTATGTGACGACGCCGCATAGTGTGGTGACGGCGCATCTGATCGATGAGGCAGGCCAGCCTACTGTCGCCGCACGCGATGAAATCCTGGCTTTCTTTGCTCATCGCTTGAAACAGGCGTAAAAAAAATGCCTGGACCGGAATCCAGGCATTTGCATCGACGCGGTTTGCAGCTTACTTCTTGAATGCCGTCACAGCAGCGCGGCCAATAGCTGGATCATCGGTAAAGAAACCATCGATACCTGCTTTCAGATAAGCCGTGATTTCGGCGATGGAATCACCACGTTGCGTCAATGAAGCAGGATCACCCTGGCGCATGCTGGGCGGCAGGAAAGGATTTTCCGGGCGCAATGTCCAGGTATGGACTTTCAAACCGGCAGCGTGGGCATCAGTGACAAAGCTGGTTGTCGCGCCCAGTTCATTCTTCGCATCACGCGGGATGATGACTTCCTTGTACGGTGATACCGCATCTGCATATTGCGCGATTTCTTTCAGGCCAGCAGGTTTGACGAGATCAGCATAAGTGCGGCTGCTGCCAGCAGCGACAAAGTCGTACGGTGCATTGCGTGGTACGCCATTGACAGGCGGGTTGAGGGGATTGTCCACCAATTGCACCAGGCGCATCTCTGTCATGCCGCGCAATTCTTTCAGGTTCGCCACTTCAAAAGACTGGATAAAGACGGCGGCATTTTTTCCCTTGTAACCATTCGCTACCAATACATCGACCAGGCGCTTTTCCAGAGGCAGGCCTATGGATTTGAAATAGGTTGGATGCTTGGTTTCTGGATAGATACCAATGACACGGTTTTTGTCTTTGGCCTGTTGTTTGACCAGGTCGATGACTTCTTGCAGTGTCGGTATTTCAAACTGTCCATCAAAAGCTGCGTTGGCAGGACGGTTAGCCGGGATGCGTTCCTTGGCGCGTATGGTTTTCAATTCTGCCAGGGTAAAATCTTCTGTGAACCAGCCGGTGACCGGAATGCCATCTATGGTCTTGGTGGTTTTACGGCCAGCAAATTGCGGTAGCGTTGACACATTGGTCGTGCCAGAAATTTCATTTTCATGACGTGCCACCAGTATGCCATCCTTGGTGGCGACCAGGTCAGGCTCAACTATATCGGCACCGTCATCTATCGCTCTTTGATAAGAAGCCAGGGTATGTTCAGGGCGCCAGGCAGATGCACCCCTGTGGCCGGTTACTGTAGGCAAGGGTGGCCAGGACAAACCAGGATTTTGCAAATCAACAGGCTCAGTACTACTGCCACCGCAGGCACTCATACTGATTGTGGCAAAGGCTGCGCAGAGCAGGCGTGCAGTGTGTTTTGGTAAATGTTTCATCAAATTATTCCTCACTATATGTCCTTGCCATCATGATGGCGATGGCAGGAATGTAATGTTGAAGAATGACCAGATCATGACTTGAAAGAAATATTTCAAGCAAGCTTTGAATACCCATATCCTGTAGGAGCGGCTTCAGCCGCGATTCCTTGCCAGGATCTGAAATGATGGACAGGGTAAAGCGTTCGCGGCTAAAGCCGCTCTTACGCAATGCAAAAGCAATGCAAAAGCAATGCAAAAAGATTTACATGCTGCTGTAAAAAGCTTTATCAACGAAAAGCAGTTTTTCATTCGTCAGCACATGGATAGCTTCCACTGCCAGCGCTTTTGCTGTTGCTATATCCTGTACCGCAATGTTGTTATCGAGCACGGCTTCAATTTCTCTCTGCTCATCTTTGGTTTTGGCAGAAAACGCATCCACCATGAAGATGAACTGTCTTTTTTCCAGCAATAAGAGATACCAGTAATAACCTTCGCGCATCGCATAGGTAGTGCTTATCAACTGCACGCACAATAATTGTCGCTCTTCATCCACTACCCATAAGGCCTCGGGTGAAGGGCGGCGTTGCAGCTCTATGCCCTGGAAGTCAAGCTTGAGGAATTCGGCTTCTGTCAGTTGTCGTTTGATGAGTGTCATAGCTGTCCTGAACTTGGTATGCCCTATTAAAGCATAAAAGCGGCATTGAATATCAATGCCGCTTTTACTGTTGATCTGACTCAGGATGTCAGTACTGAATTACGCAGCCTGCAGGCTAGGGTAATCGGTATAACCTTTTGCACCTGGCGTGTAGAAGGTCGCTGCATCAGGTGCATTCAAAGCTGCACCTTGCTTGATACGCGCAGGTAGATCCGGGTTGGCCAGGAAGCTGGTGCCAAAAGCTACCGCATCCAGTGTGGAGTTGCTGATCGCTTGCGTTGCTTCGTCAGCGTTGTAACCCATATTGCCGATCAGGACGCCTTTGTAATTGGCACGTGTAATCGTCAATACATCACCAGTTTGTGCCTGGAAGAAGTCAGAACGCATCAGGTGCAGATAAGCCAGGTTGAATTCATTCAAACGTGTCGTCAGGTAAGAAATCGACGCCAGCGCATCGCTGTCTTTCATGCTGTTATAGCTATTGATAGGTGACAGACGCAGGCCGACTTTATCCGAACCAATGGCAGCACTGACGGCAGTCAATACTTCAAACAAAAAGCGTGCGCGGTTTTCTATCGAACCACCATAGCTGTCTGTGCGTGTGTTGGCGCTGTCACGCAGGAACTGGTCTATCAGGTAGCCATTCGCGCCATGTACTTCTACGCCATCAAAGCCGGCAGCAATCGCATTTTTTGCACCTTGTGCATAAGCAGCAACCAGGGCAGGGATTTCATCGATACGCAATTCGCGCGGCACTGCATTCGGGATTTTGCCGTTCGGTGTATGGACTTCACCATCAATCGCGATGGCGCTAGGGCCGACGTTTTCTACGCCATTATTGAATGCTGGAACAGCAGCGCGGCCAGCATGCCAGATTTGCATGAAAATCTTGCCGCCTTTGGCATGTACTGCTTCAGTTACGAGCTTCCATGCAGCGATTTGTTCTGCATTGTAGATGCCAGGTTCAGAATAGAAGGCAGAGGTATTTTCAGCCACCATCGTGCACTCAGTCACGATCAGGCCTGCGCTGGCGCGCTGGCTATAGTATTCCGCCATCAGGGCGTTGGGCATGTGGCCTGCATCAGCACGCGCACGTGTCAAAGGGGCCATCAGGATACGATTGGCGAGGGAAACAGAACCGGTTTGCAGAGGATTGAATAACATTTCTTAATTCCTTAATTTGGGCTAATAGAGCATGTGTACAGCGTATGGGGCAGCAAAAAAACTGGGGAAAACTTAAGCCTGGTAAGCAAACTCAGAACTCCATGTGTAGCCAATCCAGGGTACTTCAAGATAAAAATTAGACTGGTCGTCTAGAAAAAATTGATAAGAATAAATGCATTGTCATCATGTCAGTGCAAGTAAATATGTTTTTAGTACGGCAAGGCAGGGCAACAAGGCCAGATTAACTTTTCATCGACCTCTACAGCTTGAGCATCTTGCGGGTGGCTAACATCGCACTTTCCAGTGCACTCATGTCACGCCGCATCTTGCTTAACAAGCCCGCTCCCAGCCACATCTGGTACAGGGTCAGTGCACAATGGTCTGCATCCAGCTCAGCAGGTAGCGAACCATCAATAATACCTTCGCGCATGCAATCAGCCAGCTTGGCAATAATGCTGTCCGTACCACGTTGCAAGGTGATACGCATGGCTTCAGACAAGTCCGATACCTCGCCACCGAGCTTGGTCGCCAGACACTGACATTGCACGCCCTCACCCGGACGCTCAGGCAACCAGCCCTGCCAGTAACGCATGAGACGCTTGGCCGCTGGTATGCTCTGGTTTTTCAATACCACATCCACCGCTGCCAGATAACCAGCAAAATAATCTTCCAGCAAGGCTTCGCCAAATAATTCCTTGGACTTGAAATAATGATAAAACGAGCCCTTGGGCACTGCCGCTGCTTTTAACACCTCATTCAAGCCAACCACCGAAAAGCCCTTGCCCAGGATAATAGGCTTGGCTGTATCGAGGATGTGTTGCCTGACATCGGTGCGTGGAGTGTTCATGCTTGGGATTCTAAAACAAATTAGACCAGTCGTCTAGTAATTTGTTTTAAGGGAAGCAAATTGAGCGTTGACGGCTATAAAGGGTGGCGTTTGGCAAGTTTTTGAGGCGGATATGATAAGCCGTGTATGTTAAGAACGTATATTCATCAGTGGCGAACGCCGCTGGGCTCCAGCCTGCGCTGGAGCGACGGAGTGGGGGCTGGTCGCGTTGCAGTTAGTCTTAGTTATCAAAATAAGGGCACCCCTGGTTTTCCTCGTCATCTCAAAATCGTCGCTCCAGCGCAAGCTGGAGCCTAGTGGCTTTCCTTGATCACCATGTAGAGAAAATTTAGCACAGGTATTAAAAATATCATGCTGCATGGATAATGCTAACAAAGCTAATTCAGCCCATGCCCTCTCATCCCATGCCCTCTCACCCCCCAAAAAACTCCGCATGTATCGCCTGCAAAGCCAGTTTCCTGTCCTCTTGCTGCACCAGCATATACGCCGCCACCTCGCTGGCCCCCGCTGCCGCCAGGCAGACATGCACGCCAGCCGCAATTGCTGCCGACAAGGCGCGGCTGGCGATTGCACCCCCTACGTCAGATGCCTCCAGCACGCCATCACCCACCACCGCGACGATGGCCACATCGGCATTGCGCGATACTTCCACCACACCAGCCAGGTGATGCTCTACCAGTGCCGCATAGCCAGCATCGAGATGATCGCGAGATACCAGGATATTGATGGCAGTCTGCGCCGTCAGAACGCTCTTGATGTTAATGCCGCTGGCATCCAGGGTTTGGGTCACCTGTGCCAGGATGCCGGGTTTGAAACCCACCCCCGGGCCATGCAATTTCAGTATTGCCACATCTTCTGTTGAGGTGACACTCTTCACCACATCACGCGTCACCTTGCGCTGGGCATTGATGACGGTATATGGTTGCAGGCCCCGCTCAGGGCGGGTGATGTTCAAAATACGGATAGGGATATTCTGGTCAAACAAAGGCTCTACTGTGCGCGGATGCAAAATCTTGGCGCCAAAGTAAGATAGCTCTGCGGCTTCCAGATAATTCAATTGGCTAATTGTATGTGGCTTGCTCACCGTACCGGGGTCCGCACTGAGGAAACCATCGACATCCTTCCATACATCCAGCGATTCTGCGCCTATGCAACAGGCAATCGATGCGGCTGAATAGTCTGAGCCGCCACGACCGAACAAGGTGGCCTTGCCATCACGGTCTACGCCATAAAAACCTGGCACGACGATGACTTCATCGCCTTCCAGCGCCCTCGATACGGCTGGCGCACTGGCATCAAAATCGCAGGCCGCATTGCCAAACACACCATCGGTAATCAAGCCTATGTCTTCCGGCAAGGCTTCACGTGCCCGTATGCCATGACTTAGCAAGACTTCAGTCAGCAACAGGCTGGACAGGCGTTCGCCATAACTGAGGATGGCATCATTCACAAACGTCGGTACGTCGCCTATGCAATGTATGCCAGTCAGATAACGGTCGAGCTGGTTCAGGCGCACCGATAATGCCTGTTCTATGCGTGCACGGTGAGCGGGAGCGCTGATATTGGCTTCCAGTATCTGCTTCTTCAGGGCGCGCAGGTTTTGCGTGTAATCCTTGCTTTCGGCCAGTGCCGCGGCGGTCCCCGCACCTTGCTTGGCCGCCTGCACGCAGGCAATCAGGGCATTGGTAATGCCATAAAAAGCCGACACCACCAATACCAGGGGTTGTTGATAGCTTTGCACCACATTGACAACGCGACTGATATCTTCAGGCTGGCGCAGATTGGAGCCACCAAATTTCACGACGATTTTTTTCATTGAGTTTCCAGGGCAGGGATGGCAGGTCACAGACATTTCGCCAAAAAAGAGAAATGCACTATATCGTATGCGACAAGGTTAAAGCAGCACTGCGATCAGGTCAACGCAAGTGCTCTGGTCTGCCTAAAAAACTGGCGGCAAAACACCTTTGTATTCCTGCATTTGATCTGCCACTTTATCCGTATAGTCCTAGCATCGCCCGTACTATTACCCTGCCTCATCATGAAAAAATGCCTGACCCCGGATCATCCGCACTGCACGCACTGGGTGGCAGAGGGTGAAGCCGTATGCGCGGCGGGCCATCCGCAAAGGCCCGTTCCGCAAAGACAGGAATTACTCCATGCCTCTGCAGGTAGCCTGACGCAAAACCGCGAGGCGACCGCGCCCGCCAGCTTGCATTTACACTTCAGTGGTTATGATCCACGTGCTGCAGGTGGCCGGCAAACCATCAGGCTGGAATTGCGTGGCATGCTGCCACCTGAAGTCAGCATCATAGAAGTGCAATTGCGTTCTGATCTTATCGCTAGCGCCGCATCAAAGCAGCGTTTTCAGCGCACGGTATCCGGTCTATGGCAACCTTTGCTGCTCAGTTTTTCTTCTAAAAATAAAGAGCATGGACAATATCCGCTGGAAGTTGTCTTGTCGCATGAACAAGCATCCAGGGCCAGGCGCAAATGGTTGTGCACCAGTGTCATCTTCATCCCCAGGGCAGATGCATCACTGACAGAAATTCATAGCGTCTTTCTGGCCGCACAAAAGAATGTCAGGGTAGTGGCAGAAGATGGTGCCATCGCGACATTGAGCGGACTGGGCCAGTCCAATGGCTATGCATCAGGCAATATGAATATAGAAATCAATGCAAAGGATGCCTCCATCGCCAAACTGGAAATGCGCGCACCTACAGGTAAATATGAAATTGCCATGGGCACCATCGCCTGGGATGAAGAACTCATAGAAGTTGCTGCCGGACCAGAAACAACAGATATAGTTGCGCCAGCCAGACCAGCTATAGCCCTGGCGGCAAAGATGGCAACGGCAGTGCCAGTAATAAAGACAGCAACAGCCAGCCTGATCGCTGCTCAGTCCCGGATACGACTCTTTGCCCTCGATGAATGGGTGCTGGGCCGCATGGAAGAAAAGCCCCAGGCCGATATCCTGCTCAGCCATCATGCCCATCACGCAGCAGAAAACGCCAGACTGACGCGACGCATCAGCGCCTGCCATGCCACCATCCGCAGAAAAGGGGAAGGCGCAGAAATCATCGATACATCACGCTATGGCACTTTGCTTGATGGCATCAGCATGGAAAAAGACCAGGCATATGCTTTACGCCCTGGCATGCAAATCGAATTCTGCGCCAGCGTCAGAGGCATAGTCAGATTACAAGTCATGGCGATATTGCCGCATCTCATTATTCTTGCCTCTGCAGATGGGGGGTTGGGTACTGAATTGCTGTACTTGATTACACCGGAAACTACGCCAGCACTCATACTAGTTTCCACAGACATGACAGCGCTGGCTGCACTGCCTTTGCTATTCCATTTTCAAGGTGGATTTTGGCATAGGGATATGCTCAGTTCACAAGACAGTAAACTGAATGTGCATGCAGATTTGAAGCAGCTTTCCCATTTGCCACTGACTTGCCGTTATACCAGCCGGCCATATGCAGATAGACCTAGTATGTGATGGGTCGCAATAGTGATAAAAAAAATCAAATGAATAGCAGTAAGAAGAGGTAATGAATTTTTGAAATATTTATTCTTATGGTAAATTATTGTTTTTGCTGCAATAAAAGATAACTTTCCACAAACGGATAAATGAATGAAAAAGATACTTATTCTCTGCGCCATAATCACTGGGTGCCAATCAGTAAGCCCGGTCGTCTCCATAGGTAAAGACGCTTACATGGTGGGGGCAAATGTACGCGGAGGCTTGACTTCGGATGCAGAAGTTACAGCTCTCAGTGTCAGACGCGCAACAGAATGGTGTGAAGCCCTGGGCAAGCAAATGGAATTAACCAATGCAAGCAATTCCGGGACGCAAGGCTGGACGCCGCAACAGTCACAGATTATGTTTAAGTGTGTTGCCAAATAAGATAGGCACTATAAGATCGCGACTGCCATTGCGATATCTGGAAGATATCCGGCACATTTTTTCAAGCTTGAGTAGGACTGACAAGCCCTAAATAAAAGCATACTCTGGCATTTCCTTTGAGCCACTGTTTCTCAGTGCTGACAGGTCTTGCCATTTAATTACAAACCACGATCTGGCCCCAAAACCTCCTTCTGTTCCAGAGTTCCAAATCCACCCCTGGTGCTAAGATTTTGCTCAGGTGCAAAACAAGTCCCCGCACCGCAGCGATTGAAGGAGTCTCGCATGTTCAGCATCTTTGGCAGTTCCAAACTCAAATGTCCCCAGTGCGACCATCACAATATACAAGACGCAGTGTATTGCACGCATTGTGGTCTCATGTTGAGCAGCCCAAGGCATGAGACTGTCTTGCGCCAGAAACGCTGGTTGCCTAAAGAGAATGAAGTCGCCATGTATTTTGGCGTGCGCCCGCTCAGCAGCATTGCCGGGCAAGACTTGCAGATTCCTGTCAACGCCCGTGCCTATGTGGTGCAGGAAGGGCACTTTGTTGAATTGCTCACAGGTGATTACATCAAGCAGGATATTTCCAGCCAGCTACTGGGTTTGCAAACGGACAAGGCGGCAGAAATCCTGCTGACCCGTCTCAATCCATTTGCCTTGCTGTTTTCTTTTGATGATTTGCACACTGCAGAATTCCTGGCGATTGCTGCCAAGTTTGTCATCAGCATCAAGATCGCTGATGTACCCGCATTTGCCAAACACTTCATGCATGCCCCTGGCATCATCACTTGCCAGCAGTTGCAACAATTGCTGGAACCCATGGTACGCCAGATCGCGGTGGAGTTTCTGGGCGCGCAATCCTTGCGTGAACTACAAGACAATGTGCACTTGCGTCTGCAACTGGATGAACGTCTGCTGTCTACCCTCAACCAGGCCATGGATCAATACGGTTTTGTCGCAACCCAGGCCGTGACCCGCGAATTGCGCCATGACAAGCTGACTGATGACCGTGAAAAACTCAGTGAAAAAATAGCCAGCCTGCATCTGGTCATCGATGGCCAGCGCGCCCAGCTGGAACAAAGCAAACTCGTCGATGCGCTCTATACCAATACCGAATGGCAGAAGATCGCCAAGCAAGAAGAACAAATCCGCCTGCGTTATCGCCACGAAGAAATGCGCCAGCAATTTGGCAAAGACCTGAGCTGGTTATATATGCAAGGCCAGGTAGAAAATGCCAAGAAACGCCTGAGTCGCGCCAAGTTGCGCCAGGATGAAAACGAGCGTCTGCAAGTCATCCGCGCCCGTGAGCTGGAACTGTATGGCCGCATCGTCGAAGCAGGCAGCCGCAAGCTGGCGCTGGAACGAGGTGCAGGCGATACCATCCGGGAACTGGAGCACAGCCTCAAACAAAAAACTGAGCAGCGCCAGAATGAAGCTGACCAGTGGCTGCACATACGCACCATGGCGCGCATCAAGATGCGCTCGGAATCAGAAATCACTCAGTTGCAGGCCAAAGAAGCGGCGCAACTGATGCAACAAAAAATCCAGCATCAGCTGCAAAAATTTCAATTCGAACATGAGACTGCACAAGCCAGCCTGATCGCCGACCACGAGCAGCAAAAAGCCCAGACAGAACTGCTGCGCCAAAAGCAAAGCCTGTTGGCACGCCGCGAACAGGAACTGGAAGATGAAGAACAAAAAAGCCGCCTGATACTCATCAGCATAGAAGCTGAGGCCAGGGCCAGAGAATTCCAGCGCATGCAAGCCTGGGAAGAAGAATTGCAGCAACAGCGCAAGCGCGGCATGCAAAGGGAAGACAGCCTCCATGATGTCGAGACCGAGTTCAAACTCAGCCAGGTACAGGAAAAAATCCAGGCCATCAGGCGCAGTGATGAGCAGGCCGATGCGATAGTTCAGCATGAAAAATTGCTGGGCACCCTGAAAGCCCATGCCCTGTTTGAACAGCAGACCCAGCAGCAACAACACCAGGCTACCCTCGCCAGCGTGGAAGTGGAAAACCTGAGGCAGCAACTCAAACAACAAGATGATGAACGTCGCTGGAAAAAAGAATTGCAACAGGCAGAAGCCGAGCGTGCTGACAAGTTTGCCCGGCTGAGTCTGGAACGTGAACAACGCCAGGCAGAGCAGGCCCATGATGCCCTGCTGGCCCGTATCGCCATAGAACGCATGAACGCCATCGCCAATTTCAGCGAAACCGGCAAGATCGCCACGGCTGAGCCGGCCAATGCACTGGCCCTGGCCGAGATCGCCAAAGTGCAGGCGCAAGCCAGCCTGACGGCAGAACAAATCCTTGCCATGCAAGCAGGTAGTTCTGAGCATGCCGCGCAAGCCATGAGTGCCATGGCCAGCAAGCAGCAAGGTCTGAGCTGGGAGCAAACCGTCAAGATGCTGCAAGAGCGCATACAGGATGAACGCGGGCAAAGAGAGGCTGACCAGCAAAGACGTCATGAGCTGGACCTGAGCATGGCGCAAAACATGAGTAACCGCGTCGCACCAGTTGCGCAAGCTGGCAGAAAATAAGCAGGCAGCCGGATCAGAAAATGCAGCAAGAATTTATCTTACCTACTCTAAGCAAGTCCAGGAAAACAAGTCATCACCATGCAAACGCCGTTACAAAAAATTCGTGAATTGCGCGCATTGCTGGATGAGGGCTTGCTTGCCGAAGATGAATTCAATCAGCGCAAGAATGCCATACTCGACACCGAACTGGCTCCTGTCATTGCCAGGCAGGGCAAGCAAGGTAAACCAGACCAAGAGCAAGGCACCGACCTGGGTTTCCTGGCCGGGCAAGAAGTGGGGGGACTGTCGAAGCGTTATCGCCTTGAGAAACTGTTAGGGCAGGGCGGCATGGGCCAGGTCTGGCAAGCCAGCGACCTGGCAACCCAGGCAGAACTGGGCCATAGTGAAATGGTGGCACTCAAGATCTTGCCACCGCAACTGACACAAAGCGCCCTGCATGCCCGCTTGCTGGTAGAAGAAGCCTCACTGGTACGCAAGCTGGCGCATGAGCATATCGTCAGGGTCTATGACTGGGCGCGCGACCCTGCCACCAGCAGTTATTTCATCATCATGGAATACCTGGATGGACAAGATCTCGAGGCTTACCTGACCAGGCACACCCGCTGCACCCTCAAGCAAGTGCTGGACATGCTCAGCCCGGTGGCCGATGCGCTGGACTATGCCTGGGCCAAACACAAACTTGTGCATCGCGATTTAAAGCCGAGTAATCTCTTGCTGACGCACACGGGTGAAACCAAGCTGCTGGACTTTGGCATCTCTGCCCGCTTGCGCAGCCATACCCAGGTTGGCCTGATCTCGACCAGCATGACACCATCGCGCTCGCCTTATGCTGGCACGGCAGGTTATCGTGCGCCAGAGGCTGGCAGCCACCAGCATAGTCCCGCGCTCGACGTATATGCAGTAGCCGTCATGATTTACCAGATGCTGGAAGCAAGCATGCCCTTTGGCGAATATCGCCATCCGCAGCAGCAACCAATACCAGCCACGGCACTCAATGCTGCGCAATGGCAAGTCTTGCAAAGCGGTTTTGCCATCCAGCCAGACCAGCGCCCCGCCAGCGTGCGAGCCCTGTTACAGACCCTGCAGGCTGCAGGCAAGTCGGTGGCCAATGCTCCTCAAGCCAAAGCCCCGGGCCATGGTAAACCCGCGCCCGAGTTCAAGCTGTCACCCATAGAAGCTGCTGCCCACCAGCGTGCCGAGCAAAGACGGCAACGCAAAGAACTGGAAAAGCAAAGACGCGAACAGGCCAGTGCCGCCTTGCATGCACTCATCGCCAGGCAAAACCGCCTGCGTGCCATAGAAGATGCCCAGCGTCGCCAGAAAGAAGAACAGATCAGGCAATACAAAGAACAGCAGGAGCAACAACGACTGCAAGAAGAAGCCATCACTGCCATGGCGCAAGCAGATGCGCCCAGCGATGTCAGCATCACCTGGGAAGAAGCGCAGCGCTACCTGGCTGCCATCAGCCGCAATACCGGACCAGAAAACGGGCAAGTGCCAGGCATTGCCGCCCAGTGATACTCAAATAGCCGGGAAGCAGGGTGTGCCATCCAAGAAACTGCCACCCCCTGCATCAGTGGCTATGCGCCATGCCAATTGCCTAGTTTTTCACGGCAGCCAGAATCGCCTCTGCCACAGCTTTAGGCTGGGACAGCATAGGCACATGGCTGGTCGGCAGTGTCGTAGTGACAGCATTGATCTTTTTCGCAAACGCAGCTTGCAAACCTGGGTCTATCATGCGGTCCTTGCTGGCGATGATGTAATGGTTGGGCTTGTTTTTCCATGCAGCGAAACTCACAGGTTCACCAAATACCTTGGCAGGCAACAGACCTTGTGTCGTGGCCAGTACAGCAGTTTTTTCTTTGGGAACGTCTTGCGCGAAATTAGTCGCATATGACTCTGGTGACAATTCCATGTTGCCATTGGCATCCGGTTTCAGGGTCGCAATGCCTGGAGGCACAGGATAATCCTTACCCAGGCCACCCAGGGCTTCGCCTTCAGATGGCGCAAAGGCGGCCACATACACCAGCGCCTTGATCTTGTCGCTGACACCCGCCTGCGTAATCACCGCGCCGCCCCATGAATGCCCAACCAGCACTACCTTGCCAGTCTGTGCATCCACTACACGCTGCACTGCGGCCACATCATCTGCCAGTGAGGACAGCGGGTTTTGCACAGCGATGACTTTCACCCCTTTAGCCTGCAAATAAGGCGTCACCTGGTTCCAACTGGAACCATCAGCGAAAGCGCCGTGGACCAGGACTACCGTAGTGTCATTGCTGGCGGCGGCCAAGGCATGGCCTGGCAAGATAGCAGCGGAGGACAGGGCAATAGACAAGGCCGCAGACAGGGCAGTAGATGAGATCAATGCAGTTTTGCCGATATTTTTCATGATGATGTCTTTCAAAGAAAATTTAAAAACAGATAAATTAGTTAGCGTGCTAAGTATTTGAATGGCATTTCCCGCTTCTTGCGCTTTGCCATGCCGCGAATAATAGCGCGCTAATAATTAGCGCGCAAGTTAATTTTAAAATTCTTCTTGCGGCTTGCTATAAATTTAATTATCGAGGTGACTACTCAGCTTATCCAGGCCAGCCATGAGCTGTTTGAAATCGGCCAATTGCAAGTTGCAGGCAGCCGCAATTTGCTGGCTGATACGGACACCGGCTGCACGCAGTTTATTGCCCGCATCCGTCAGCGTCAGCACCCGGTTACGCTCATCTTTTGGGTCGCGGTTACGCAAGAGATAACCTTCTGCCTCCAGCCGTTTGACCACAGGCGTGATAGAACCAGAGTCCTGCCCCAGGCGCGTGGCCAGATCACGTATCCCCAAACCCTCTTCTTCCCATAGCACTACCATGACCAGGTATTGCGGATAAGTCAGATTCAACTCAGCCAGCAAGGGTTTGTACAACTGCGTCATCTTCAATGACGTAGAGTACAGGTTGAAACACAGATGGTCTGCGAGCAGGGGCGGTTTGCGGGTGGTCATTTGGTAAAGGCTTCTTTGGAAGAGGTTAGCGTAACGTAATTTGGGAGAGTCAGCAAATGCTGGTAGCGTTGGCAAGAGCGTAGGTTGGGCCGGGCCTCGCTAGGCTACGGGGTATCAGCCCAACACTGTGCCTCTGCAAACGTACATGTTATTTAAACGCCGAGTGTTGGGCTGATGAAGCGTAGCCCAACCTACAACGAAGGCCCATCTACGTCATTTCCCCCCACAAACTCCCGCATCTGCACATGCAATTCATCTTCCCACTCCACTTTCAACTGCTGCTTGGCCCGCAGATAATGGTCGGTGAACAAATCCAGATACATCTCCAGCGCCTGCGCAGCCGCCGTCTCACCTGCCAGCCCCAGGCACAGGGCGGCGACTTCGGAGGTGCACAAATGATCATCCCGTCGCGAGCGGCGCAAGCGGTAACGTGAGAGCTGTTCTGGCAACAGACTCAACACCGGGAACTGCGCCAGGTAAGGACTTTTCTTGAATATCTTGCGTGCCTCTGGCCAGGTAGCATCCAGCAAAATAAACAACGGACGTTTGTTACCATTCGGCTCTGCACCTACAGGCGGCAATCCTGTAATCACTCGCTCAGGTGCCACAAATTCACCTGGAAACACCACATAAGGCTGCCATTGCGGGTCAGCCAGCATGGCCAGCAAGGCTGGGTCAACTTCGGTACGTGCCCAGCCAAAGGCCATGGTGTCTGGCACCACGTCGGCAATCAGCCAGCCGGTGTTACTGGGTTTCAGCGTTTCATGCTCGGCCATCAGCAGGCACACCCCGGCACGAGTGGACACGACAGGACGCAGTTCGCACAGACAATGACTGAGGATCAGCCTGCAACCGCCACAACGCTCACCCTTGGGGCCGCCGCGTGCCAAAAATGGCCTGGTGCTACGCTCAAGACGTGATGAGCGCAAACGGGACACAGCATGCGGGGGATGTGGCAATAGCGACGGCTTCATCAGGGGTATAAATCAGGGTAGACAGGCTGGGCACCATGCGTGTTTGAAAAAAACAAGGCAGGCGATCTTCTGGAATTCTAAAGGATAGCGCAATGCGCGCTGAGCACTGTAAGCCAGCGAACTAGCTAAAAGAAAAAGGTGCAAACCCATAGGCTGCACCTTGCTACATCTGCATGAAAGCAATCAGCGGTAAAACGCTTCAACCACGCCCTTGACCTTGATCATCAAAGGGTTACCCTTGCGGTCACGTGCCTTGCCAGCAGCAACGCTGACCCAGCCTTCGCTGATGCAATATTCTTCAACATCATTGCGCTCTTTGCCATTGAGCTTGATGCCTACATCGTGTTGAAACACTTCGGCGACGTGATAAGGGCTGCGCGGATTGACCGACAGGCGATCCGGTAATGGGGGGTATTGTGTAGTATCGTTCATGGTCATAATTATCCCTTAGAACGGAAGGGGATTCAATGAGAACAGCATGCCGCTTCCTGACAGGGCATTGTCCGAGATGGCAGAATTGCACAACATACATTTGTTCAATAGTAAAAACAAATCGAATCAATAAATTAAATTAAGTATATCTATCATCTTTCCATCTCTATAATAAATCAGGTAGCCAGTACCTGACTCAATCAAAGGAGATAATGATGTCAAACGAAGCAAAATGCCCATTTTCAGCTAGTGCACGCTTAACAGCCGTAGCCGGTGCCCCAGCCAATGCAAGCTGGTGGCCAAATCAACTGAACCTCAAAATCCTCCACCAACATTCTCCTTCATCCAATCCCATGGAAAAGGATTTCAATTACGCCCAAGCCTTCAAGACCCTGGATCTCGACGCAGTGATCCAGGACTTGCACGCCCTGATGACAGACTCGCAAGACTGGTGGCCAGCAGACTATGGCCATTATGGCCCCTTCTTCATCCGCATGGCCTGGCATAGCGCAGGCACCTACCGCACTGCCGATGGCCGCGGTGGCGCAGGAGCAGGCGCGCAACGTTTTGCACCGCTTAATAGTTGGCCAGACAATGGCAACCTCGACAAGGCCCGCCGTCTGCTCTGGCCCATCAAGCAAAAATATGGCAACAAACTGTCATGGGCAGACTTGATGATACTGGCTGGTAACGTCGCCCTCGATTCCATGGGCTTCAAGACCTTCGGTTTTGCTGGTGGCCGCCCCGACGTCTGGGAACCACAAGACGATATCTACTGGGGATCAGAAGGCAAATGGCTGGATGACCAGCGCTACACAGGCGACCGCGAACTGGAAAAATCCCTCGCCGCCGTACAAATGGGCTTGATCTACGTCAACCCTGAAGGCCCGAATGGCAAACCAGACCCGCTGGCATCTGCCCGCGATATACGCGAAACCTTCGCCCGCATGGCCATGAACGATGAAGAAACCGTGGCCCTCGTTGCAGGCGGCCACACCTTCGGCAAAGCCCATGGCGCAGGCGACACTGCCCATGTCGGCGCAGAACCAGAAGGCGGCAGCATAGAAGAACAAGGCCTGGGCTGGACCAACAGTTTTGGTACAGGCATAGGTGTGCATACCACCACCAGCGGCATAGAAGGCGCATGGACGCCGACGCCCACTAAATGGGACAACAGCTATTTCGAAACTCTGTTCGGCTACGAATGGCAACTCACCAAGAGCCCAGCTGGCGCGCATCAATGGACGCCGACAGACCCGGCTGCCAAAACCACAGTGCCAGATGCGCATGACCCGTCCTTGCGCCACGCACCCATGATGACCACCGCAGACCTGGCCCTGCGTGCTGATCCAGCTTACGAAAAAATCTCTCGCCGCTTCCTGCAAAACCCGCAAGAACTGGCAGACGCCTTCGCCCGCGCCTGGTTCAAACTGACGCACCGCGACATGGGCCCAGTCGCCCGTTACCTCGGCCCCCTCGTGCCAACAGAAGTCCTGCTGTGGCAAGACCCTGTCCCGGCTGTTGATCACACTCTGGTCGATGACAAAGACATCGCCAGCCTCAAAGCCAAATTACTGGCATCCGGTCTTTCGATTTCGCAACTCGTCAACACTGCCTGGGCATCTGCCTCCACCTTCCGCGGCAGCGACAAACGCGGCGGCGCCAACGGCGCACGCATACGCCTCGCTCCACAAAAAGACTGGGAAGCCAACCAGCCAGCAGAACTGGCCAAGGTAATCGCAAAACTCGAAGCTATACAGGCAGAGTTCAATGCCGCGCAATCGGCTGGTAAAAAAATCTCGCTGGCTGATCTGATCGTATTAGGTGGCAGCGCCGCCATTGAAGCAGCCGCCAAAAAAGCCGGGCAAGACATCATCGTCCCATTTACCCCAGGCCGCACAGACGCCAGCCAGGAGCAAACCGACGTAGCATCATTTGCTGTACTCGAACCCGTAGCAGACGGCTTCCGCAATTACCAGCGCAAAGGTCTCGAAGATGCCGCCGCAGCCCTGCTCATCGACAAGGCCCAATTGCTGAACCTGAGCGCGCCAGAAATGACCGCACTGGTCGGCGGCTTGCGCGCACTCGATGCCAAATCCGTACTCAGCAAACATGCAGAGACACTCAACAACGACTTCTTCGTCAACTTGCTGGACATGAGAACCAAATGGCAAAAGTCAGGTACGGATGGCCAGCTTGAAGGCCGCGACAGAAAAACCGGTGAGCTGAAATGGACCGCCAGCGTGGTCGATCTCGTCTTCGGCTCCAACTCACAACTGCGGGCACTGGCAGAAGTCTATGCCAGCAGCGATGCCCAGCAGGTTTTTTTGCGTGATTTTGTGAGGGCTTGGACCAAGGTCATGAATGCGGACAGGTTTGATTTATTGTGACCCCATCAATGCGACGAAACTAAAAATGCGGGTTATTTCGTAGGTTGGGCTACGCTTTATCAGCCCAACACTGGGCGTTTAAATGACGTATACTTTTTTCCCCAGTGTTGGATTCGTAAAGCGTAGCCTGGCGAGGTCCGGCCCCCGGACCCGCCTACGCTTTTAAACTGAACTTCCCCGCCACACTTGTCAAAGACATTGCCTCCTTATCAAACCCCGCCAACCGCTTATACCGCAAAGAAATCGCTTCAAGCTCAGCCTGCGCAATCACCTCATTCACATCCGTAAAACCCAACGGCGCACGCTCCTCCGCCATCTGCATCACCTGCTCAGGCCCATTCATGCGGTTACGCAGGACGATGCCCGTAGTACGCGGCAAACGCTCCGCCTCATACTCACGCAACGCATACAAAATACTCGCTTCGCCAACGAGACAGTCAGCAAGATAGCGAGCATCAAGTATCGCCTGCGCACTACCGTTTGAACCTATAGGGTACATCGGGTGGGCAGCATCACCCAGCAGCGTCACCCGCTCAAAAGTCCAGCGCGGCAAAGGGTCGCGATCCACCAGCGGGAATTCATATACCACCTCTGATTTTGCTATCAAGCCAGGGATGTCTATCCAGCCCCAGTTCCAGCTATCAAAGGGCGTGCTGAAGGTAGCTTTATCGACTTTGCGGTTCCAGTCCGACGCTGGCAATTCCCCACCAGGTACGCGCAATTCTGCAATCCAGTTAATCAGCGAACGCCCTTGCGCCCGTAATGGCTCAGAGATAGGGTAGCCAACAAATTTCTGGTCCTGATGCCCCGCCATAAACATACTGCGTCCATCCATATACGGTGCAGCCTCAGTCACCCCACGCCACAACATGCGACCAGAAAAACGAGGCTGGTCACCCTGCGGGTACAAAAAGCGCCGCACTGCTGAATGTATGCCATCTGCACCAATGAGCAAATCTGACTCCACCAGCACCGCCGCTTTATCCACCTGTCGGGTGAAAGTAGAAATCACCTTGTCAGCCACCTGCTCAAAAGACGTAAATGCATGGCCTTGATGAATACGCCCGGCACCCAGCCGGTCGATTGCATTTTGCAGCAAAGTCATTTGCAACTCACCACGGTGTATAGAATATTGTGGCCAGTCATACCCGGCCGCACGCCCCCGTGGCTCTTGCCAGATTTTTTGCCCCAACTTATTAAAATACGACAGCGATGAAGTCTCTATACCACGCTCAGCCAGGCAAGCCTCCAGCCCCAGCTGACACAATTGCTGGCTGGCATGCGGCAATAAATTAATGCCCACACCCAGCGGCTTGATCTCATTGACCGCTTCATAGACCTCAACATCGATTCCGCGCTCATGCAACATCAGTGCAAGCGTCAGGCCACCTATACCAGCACCTGCGATAACTACCTTCATGTCTTCCTCCTGCAATGGATGATGCCGCAAGTCTTTGAGTAACGGCTTTATTGTTGTACTGTATAACAATTATTCGAAATAGCACAAGACTTGTTGCAATTCTCCATTAGCCTGGTTCTTGTATTTTGACCATGTGGTTTAGCCAATTTAAAATTGCCCAGCATGTACAATACTTAAAACAAAAAATTCATTCATAGTCCCTGACCATGCCAAAACAAAAAACAGCCACCCCCAAAGCGCCAGCCCCGCTCAAAGCAGCATTGCCCAAGCGCCAGGCCAGCCAGGCCCTGACCCCTGCCTTCAATGCCCGCATAGAGGGTATAGACTACGACATCCTCGAAGAACTCACCGGCTACGCCGTGCGCCGCGCTCAGCTATCCATCTATGCAGACTTCACCGCCAGCCTGGGTGCATACGACATCACCCCTCAACGTTTTTCTTCCCTGGTGATTATCAGCAACAACCCCGGTATTTCACAAACCCGCCTGGCAGAAGTCATGGGCATCGCCCGCTCAGGCGTGGTCGCCATCATCGATAATTTTGAACAGGCGGGCCTGCTGGAACGCCAGGACTCCGGCGACCGCAGATCCTATATGCTGCATCTGACCAAAGACGGCCACAAGCAATTGGCAAAATACAAACGGGCAGTGAAAGAGCATGATGACAGGGTCAGCCAGCACCTGACGGCCAAGGAAAGGCAGCAGTTGCGTGCCTTGTTGGGGAAGTTGTGTATGGAGACGAAGTAATAGTATTGCGTCGGGTCTCGACAGGCTGTACTTCGTAGGTTGGGCTACGGGGTATCAGCCCAACACTTGGCCTTAACAAACGTATACCTTATTTAATCGCTGAGTGTTGGGCTGGTAAAGCGTAGCCCAACCTACGATGCGAGCGAGGCAGCCCGGCCATTGGAATACGAATTTAAAGTTTTATGCTGCAATGCTACATCGTCGTCGCTAACACGAAACCCAAAAATCCAAATCCCCACTTGCATCCCAACAAAAATATTATTATATTGAATAACTGTTATACGACATAACAATATTGCGGCGAAAAAAAAATTCCAAGCCAGACAACAATACACCACCCCCGCATCTGCAATACCAACAATAATTCAGGAGACCGCAATGCAAATCAAGCTCAAACCTACACTGGCAGCACTATTGATAGCCGCCGCAGGCACTGCCCATGCCGACATCACCATCGGTGTCAGCCTGCCTCTGACGGGCCCGGCATCCGGCCTGGGCATACCCACCAAGAACGGCATAGGCCTGTGGCCAGAAACCATAGGTGGTGAAAAAGTAAAACTCATCATCCTCGACGATGCATCCGACACTACCCAGTCCAGCAAAAATGCCCGCAGGCTCATCACGGATGACAAGGTCGATGTCATCGTCGGTTCCACCGCCACACCCGCTTCTGTTGCGCTGGCAGAAATTGCATCTGAACTCAAGACGCCACAAATCTCTACCTCACCTGTCGAGGTAGCACCTGGCAAAGGCACCTGGACCTTCCGCGTCGCTCAATCAACCCCGCTCATGGCCCATGCCGTGGCCGACCACATGAAAAAAGCAGGCGTCAAAACCTACGCCTATCTTGGCTATTCTGATGCCTATGGCGAAACCTGGTTCAAAGCCATCACTGCTGCGGCTGCCAAAGATGGCTTGCAATCCGTCGCCACAGAACGCTTCAATCGCCCCGACACCAGCGTCACCGCACAAACCCTGAAGATACTTGCCGCCAAGCCAGATGCGATACTCATAGGCGCATCCGGCAGCGGCGCAGCCATGCCACACAAAGCTCTCATAGAGCGTGGCTACAAAGGCAAAATCTATCAGACCCACGGCGCAGCATCACGTGACCTGATACGCCTCGGTGGTAAAGACGTAGAAGGCGCCTTCGTCGTCGCAGGCCTGGCCATCCTGCCCGAACTGCTGCCAGACAACCACCCCTCAAAACAACTGGCCACAGACTTCACCAGCCGCTATGAAAAACAATATGGCGAAGGCACCAGAAACCAGTTCGCCGCCCACGGCTACGACGCCTACCTGCTACTGAACCGCGTCATTCCCCTGGCCCTGAAAAAAGCCAAACCCGGCACACCAGAATTCCGCACTGCCTTGAAAGACGCGATGGAATCTGAGATCGATATCCCCATCACCCAGGGTGTCTTGCATTACACCGCGAATGATCATTTTGGACTGGAAGAAAAGGCGCGGGTCATGCTGACCATACAGGGCGGGAACTGGAAGGCAGTCGGGCCATGATGAGTAAGAGCAAATGGATGGCAATTTTGTTTGCTTTGATCTGGTAATGACATGTGCTACCAGATCAAATTCCTGATAAACGCTGGGGCAGCAAAACTATGTGCGAGTACATAGAGAGAACTCCCGCATGAAACTCAGTATGTCCTGGGCATTTAAACCACAGTAGCGTCGAACGACTAGGGCCGCTGCGCAAGCAGATGAGACAGCCTTTGCAGAGCCGCCTGCAAGCGCCCACGGTCCTTGATGCCACCCAAAGAGATACGAATTGCATTCACAGATAAACTGCCAGTTGCGAATGCTTCCGCTGGCATGACAGTGATGCCCTCGCTTTCGGCTGCGCGCGCAAACTGTGCGGAGTTCCAATACGCTGGCAAAGCTAGCCATACATGCAGACCATCTCCGTCACCGCTGTACCGCCCCGCCAGAATATCTCTAGCCATCCAGTGGCGCAGGCGCGCCTCCTTGCGTACGCCTTCCATCAACCCCTGGGCCGAACCATCGACTATCCACTGAGTGGCCAGTGCAGCCGTCAGAGGAGCGCCCATCAGCGCAAATGATCTTAGCGCTGCCAGAAAACGTTCGCGTTCCTGTGGGTCGCGTATCAGCACGAAGGCGACACGTAAGCCGGGCGTCAGACATTTCGACAGCGTTGAGATGTAGTACACCTGTTCCGGGGCAAACGTCGCAATAGGTGATGGCGGGGTATCGGCTAGCAGCCAGTAGGGATCGTCTTCGACCATGCGTACATTGCAGCGCAGCGCGATGCTGGCGAGTTCCTTGCGCCGGTGTGCCGGCATGGTAACGGCGGTCGGGTTCTGTAATGTGGGATTGAGATAGACCAGTCCAGGCTGGTGCTGGCGGCATGCTTGCTCCAGCATTTCAGGCAGCATCCCGTGCTGGTCCGCTTCCACCGCAATGATGCGTCGGCCTAACTGAGTTGCAGCGGCCCGCAAGCCGGGATAAGTCATCGCTTCTGCCAGGATCACATCGCCAGGCTCAGTCAGCGCAAGTATCAATGCAGCAATCGCCGCTTGCGCACCCGGACAGACAACAAGCTGTTGAGTATCCACATGCCCAAACATCGGTGCCAGCCACCTGGCCCCAGCCTGGCGATCCGAGTCGCTCCCACCGGCCAGGTGGTAAGTCATCAACTGCTCATTATCTGCCCTCATCAGTACCTGAGACAAACCTTGCTTCAACATGTCGTCGAAGTCCACACCATCCGGCGGTGGCGGGGTATTCATGCTCAGGTCGAGGACAGCGTTCAATTCAACTTTTGGTGCCGTGACATAAGTGCCCCGGGCGCCGCGGCCCTCCAGCAAGTTGCGACGTCTGGCTTCGTCGTATGCACGCGTGACCGTCGTCAGGTCAACGTCCAGTTGCGCCGCCAGCTGGCGCTGCGTAGGCAGGCGCTCACCCGGTTTCAGCGATCCTTCTGCCACCGCCGCCTGCAAGGCATCCGCAATTTGCAAAAAACGTGGCCCGCCGTGCACGGCCAATCGCGGCAACCAGACTGGCACTTCTTTATCTTGTATGTTTTTCAACTGGGACATTTTGTCCTAATGTATGGAAATTGCTTTCAAGTAGTATGCATCAGGGCGCACAGCAATACCATGCTTGCATGGCAGTTGTTGACGTTTCCCCTTCTCGCATCTGCATCCGGCAAATCGCTACGCTGGATGCCTGGGGAATGGTTGAACAAAAAATGTAGGTGCTGAAGCAGCAGTTTACGGTAGTGCTCTGCACACGATAGATAGTGCCATTAACAACCTGGAAATACTCAAAATGATGGATTGGATCCCTATAGTCCTGGTGACATTCAAGCTCCTCGTGCTCGCCATAGGCATGTTCTTCGCCATCAAGTGGCATTATGACCAAGGCAAGAAGATGGCAACGCAAGCGGTACTACGTGCGGGCGGCAAGGTGGCCGTAATCTTCATGCTATCGCTCCTGGGTCTGGGGTATCTCACCTTAGTCCTTGCCAGGACGTTCGGTCTGGACTTGAGCTTCCCATGATGGCAAAGAATAGCCAACTTTACATCCAGTGATGTGACAGTAATTCCCAACTTTGACTACGATTGAGCATCTAGATTTATAACGTTAGAAACGCCAAACCATTCTCTAGTTTTTTGCAAGACTTGCTCTGATGGTTGATGATAAAAAACAGCAAGATTTTCTTTGGCTCGAGTGCAACAAACGTAGAATATTTTCCGTGTTCTAGACACTACACTTTCTTTACCTTCGGCTTCAGTAAAAAGATAATCGAAGTTATAGTGGTTCCAATCTCCATTATCAAGAATAACGAGAACATTTGGAAACTCTGCTCCTTTAGTCTTATGTTGTGTGGTGAATGGTGTATATCCCTCTAGATAGTCAAATAATTTTTGAAATTCTGAAAATGGTAAGCTTGCAACTTGATCGTAAAGATATTTTTTCTTTTGCTGGAATTTAATTAGGCGGTCATCTATTTTCACAATCCCATTTTCGTTTGCTTCATCAATGATTTGCTTTATGGTTTTCTCACCTACCGCAACAAGGGATTCTATTTTCTCTTTTAGATTCTTTTTATCTTTTTGCGTATGAATTTTAAAATCAGTAATCCTTAAAAATTCGTTGAAATTTCCACCGAGATACAAATGAACATTTCTTTGTATTTTAAATAGATGCTTTATCAGATCATCGCGATTACTTCCCGTTCGCCCTTCAATTGAAGCATCATTCTTTTTATCGTCAATTAGTTGACTCTTGTCAATATAAAGCGAAGACAATTCTGAAAACAAAGTGGTCAAAGCAAGTATATATACATCCATGTTTTCAGATATATAGGTTTTCATTCCATCTGTTGGTTCAATTCGTTTCAAATCCTTGCGGTCCTTTCCTATTTTCAGTTCTTCAATAAGATCGCCGAATTTTTTCCCCGCTGTTGGGGTGTCAGGTGCATGGTCCTTAATGTACTTTTTTATTCTTTTTATATACGCGTAGATTTGATCACTGTCATATATTTTCATTAAATTCTTAAAGCCAGCCTTTGCCGCAATAAGATTATGTGTAAGATTTAATTCTTTGCAAATCAATGGGTCGGAAAAATTCCATTTCAGATATAACTTCGCAATTTCTATGTTTTCTGACGCAGAATATAGGAACTTCAGACTACCTGGCTTAATGATTCCATTGGAACCCATATTGGGTGCGTGAATGTCGTCTGACGGCTTTTGTTTTAGTCCATCAGTACGAAGATTGTTCGCAAAATCAATAATAAGTTGCGGGTTGCGGCGATTTTGTTCCTTTTTTATTTCAGCAAGGTTGCTTGAGGCTTCTGCAAGATATAAATCGAGATTCCCAACACCATCATCGTAGATCGATTGCATTGAATCACCAAAAAAACCGATAATATTTTTGTTATCTGATTGATTGAGGTGATGCAGCAAGATGTCAACAACGTTCTTATCAGTATCTTGATACTCGTCAACTAATACATATTGATAACAATTTTGGACAATTCTGCAAAGCTTCTTATGCCGTGCATACATTTTTTCGGCCAAAATAATTAACTCATCATGTGAAATAATACCTTCTCTTAATTTGACATACTCCTTATAGCGAATGTCGTCTTCAATTTTATCAATCGTTTCAATTGATCCGTCAGCACTGGTAATATTAAAAGAAGTTATTGCTTCGTCATTTATCAACTCAACTACCAATTCTTTTAATTCGTTTTGAAAGTGTTTGATAGTATCCCAAAGAAAATCGTGAATAGTAGATACGCGCAGGTTCTCATGACCTATTCTTTCTTCAATTTCTCTGACCGCGGCATTTGTATAAGTAATACACGCAATCTTTGCGAGAGGATATTTTTCAAGGAGAGCATTAATTACTTCTACAAGTGAATATGTTTTTCCACTGCCTGCACCCCCGCTAAGCAAAAAGTTTTTCTTTGCTGTGATCGCGTCCATCACCTGCTCTGCTTCGTAACTTAATTTTTTAGATTTCATTGCTGGCGTAGCCATTCCAATCCCTCATAAATGTATTTGGGTATCTTCCAATTTGAAAAATCTGAATTTTTATGCGGTATACTATTTAATAATATTTCAATCGCAAGAGATGGCTTGCTACCAACAGCTTTTTCGGAAAAATCGAATGCATCACAATTTCCATCTAGGTATTGTGTGAGCCATTTTTTTGTAAGCGATGGAAAATTATCTGGATTATTTTTTAGTAGATTTTTATTTATGTGGAAAAAAGCATCTTCAAAACTTCTCGCGTGATAATTTTCTTCTTCTATTTGATATATCAACAATAATTGCCCATTTTCATTGGCATTCCATTTTCCATCTTTTTTTAATAGAGTTTTTTTCTGGAGAGGTAAGCTCAAGAAATAACTTAGGTCTTTCGTTGTTTTCGCATGAAAAAAAACTAATGCTGAGTTAGATGTATGGTCTGCAGCCGGGTCATTAGGGACACATTTTTTTGTCTCGGTTTTAATATCCCCGTCTTTATTTTTTATGGGAGTCGTTCCGTCTGTCTCAAAACACGTTTGAGTCAATCCACTATCAATATCTGTAATAATTAAGCATTTAATTTCGAGGAAGTGGATGAATTTCTCAAATATTTGAGAATAGGCACCAACTTCGACAATGGAGATATTTTGTGAAATTATCGGAGAGAAATTATCGTCAGGATTTTCCTGATCTAACTTTTTCATTATTGCAGGTAAAAGAATCCGTTCTGTGTCACCCTCAACTAAGATTGCCTTGTCCGCAAAGAATAGCTCTGCCCTATTTAAAGTCAGGTATTGTTTGAGAAATTTAAAACTCTGCTTAAGATCATTGTTTTCTTTCTCATCTTCAGAGGAATATTCGCGTTCTAATTGCTTTAGATTTTTTGCGACAACACTATTTTCGTTAGCTGACTTTATCAGGTATTTGATGTCATCAAATTCACACTCAGAAACTATGTGCGATGAATGAGTGCTAATTATTGTTTGGAGATTTACGCTTAACTTATCTTCGCGTTCTAAGTTTTTCTTGATGAGAGATTTAATGTTTTTAATGAAAACATATTGCATTTGAGGATGTGTATGTGCTTCGGGTTCTTCAAGAAATAGAAGATTTATTGGTGTGGGTTTTTCTTTAACAGATTTTCTAAATGAACTCATAAGCATATCAATTTCGAAAATCATGCTAATTAGGTTCATGTACCCCAGGCCGTTATAGTGCTCAGGAAGAGCGTGATCATTTTGGGTGTAAAGAACCGTCGTGTTGTCACTTAGTATTTCTCTATGTTGAAGCGTGGATGCTATTTGTATGCTTGTATCGCCTTTTTTGATGCCACCGAAAATGGAAACTTTTTGGATCAATTCTGAGAACATAGTCTCATAAATTGAACTTAGATCCTTATCGGTGCTACGAAGTTTATTTTTAAATTCTTCAATTGCACTTTCTTGCTCTTGGCTTTCAGATCTTTTCTTGTAGATAGTAGAAGTCTGTGTTGAGAGTGTCTTGTCATTATCTTTGTTCGTGACGCTTCGTTTTGCGCTGATGTACTTAAATGAAATAACATCTGCCAGGCGTATTTTTTCTTTTTTCAGATCAAGGGTTTTTTCTGGATCTTTAAATGAAATACTTGTTTTTTCGATTGAATTAAAAAAATCAGAATGGTTTTCTCGAAGAAATGTATTTGGATCAGATCCATATTTTGTTTTTGTTGATTGAAATTCTTCAACCATATCTGTTAAACGTGCATGGCTAATCTTATAGTCAAAACCCAGGACGATGTGGTTATCGTCAGGATCAAGATTCATAATCAACTGATTTACACTGGATAAGTCGTCTTTATCTTCATACTCTATGTAAATCCTCAATTCGAGGCCAATTGCTTTATATTTTGATTGTTCTTGAATTTTTTTTTTCTTATCCAAGAAAGCTACTAATTCATTTTTAAACTGGATGTTGAAATCATCATAATTAATCTTGTTCACTTCAGACGAGTTTATAAATTTGTCTAAAGCTGCCACTAAGGACGTCTTTCCACAATTATTTTTCCCAATCACAACCGATAAATTATTCTCTAGATCAAGAGAGAAATTACGAAGTAAGCGAAAATTCTTTATTTGAATTTGTGTGACTCTCATGGGATATCCAAGGTTTACATTTATGCGTAATGGCGGGCGAACGATATAAATATTGGTGTTAATAGTACAACTTATTTCCAATAAGACAAAGCTCTATAGAATCAACTTTAGTCTCATGAGTGTTGTTACGAATATTTCAACCAATAAAAATTTGATTGCAGTTGAACACCATAATTTCACACTGGAGATAGTGTTGTTCTTAGTTAATTTTTCTATCTAAACACATTGGCGGGAAGTAATATTCTTTACCTCAACCGCCTACTAGAAGCCCGCGCCAACTCAATCAAAGTCGCCTTCGCCGCAGAATGCCGTACTGGCAGCAAAGCCTCTACCCCCATTGCGATCTGCCTCGCAGCCTCAGCCCGCGTATCCTCCAGCGCCTCATTGGCGACCAGCCATGCACTGACTTCGGTTGCATCTGCAAAACCATTCGCAGCCAGCACATCAAAGCCTTGCGGGTCGCGTTGTCGTGCCAGTAGCAAGGGGTAGGTTAGCAGGCCGGTGCTGAGGTCGGTGTAGCGGGTTTTGCCGGTGTCGTTGGTATCCGGGGCGAGGTCGATGATGTCGTCGATGAGCTGGAAGGCCAGGCCCATGTGGCGGCCAAAATTGGCGGTGGCGGTGACTGTGGCGGCGTTGCAGCCGCCTACGGTGGCACCGGCGCGGCAGGACCAGGCGAATAGGCCGGCGGTTTTGCCGTCGATGATGCGCAGGTAATCTTGTTCGCAGGCTTCCAGGTTGCGGCGGCCTGATAGCTGGTCGGATTCGGCGGCGATCATGGATTCTATGACTTCAAACAAGTCGTCTGCGAGACCGTTATAGCCTATGCGGTACAGTGAGCGCACGGCGCGTGAGACCAGCAGATTGCCTGCCAGTACACCGGCACCGACGCCATATTTTTTCCAGGCAGTGGGGTGGCCGCGTCGCTGGTCGGCTTCATCGATAATGTCATCGTGCAGCAGGGTGGCGGCGTGTATCGATTCAGTGATGATGGCGACCTGCACCGCTTCTTCTGACAAGAAGCGCCGCATCAGCATGGAGCACAGCAGGGCGCAGCTTGCGCGCAGGCGCTTGCCGGACTGGAATAGTGAATCTGCCAGCACGCCATCGATAAGATGGCGCTGGTGGCTGGCACCGTATTCTCTGAAGTGTTTATCGGTCTGGTCCAGCGCGCTGATTAAACGCGCACGCAATTTGTCGAGATCGTCCGCCAGTGCCTTGTCATTGATGGAACCGACGACATCGTTGATGAGCGTGTTGACGCCGGACGTATTAGTCTGTGCTTCTGCTGTGCCTGATTTTGAGTCAGGCTTAGTGCTGGCCCATTTGGATACCGGTGCCACGCCTCTGCTGAGGTTGTTGATAAAGCGCATGGCTTTGGATTCAAATTCAGGCAAGCGCTGGTCCCAGCCCAGCTGGCGCACGATATCGCCCGCCTTGACAGAATATTCGGCAACGCGGCTGGTCATGCCACCCAGCCAGGCGATGGTTTCGCCTGAGAATACCGGCACCAGGTCCAGCAGGTGTGGCAAGCCTGCTTCAAAGCGTAGCCTGTCTATGACCTTCAGTGGTGTCAGCGCCACGGGTTCTTCCAGCGGGAATAGCTGGCAGCGTGCGGCACTGGATGCAGTCAGATCAAGTATGCGGTTAACAACGTGGCGGGCAGATTCATTCGCGCTTTCCATGGTCGCCACGTCGGTCGTTGTTCGCACAAAATCGCCAGCGACAAACAGATTGATGATGCCTATATCTACCTCAGGCCGCGCCGCCCATGAACCAGCAGTATTGACGAACAGCGGCGCATCGTTTTGCATGCCCTGTTCTGTCCAGCGCAATGACGGGTCTATCGAGCAGGCGATCACGCCAGCAGCTTCGAGCTCTGCGCGGTCTGCCGGTGCAAGGTGGGCCAGGATTTGTTGCCAGACTTCTTCCTGTATTTCTGCGGGTGTGCAATCCTTTGCAGGTTTGCGTATGTAGTCACCCGGTGCATCAAAATCAGAGATGCAGACACTCAGTATGCCGCGTACGGTGCCATCGCCATATTGCGCAAGCCCGCGTGGCCAAAAGCGTTGTTGGCACAGCGAGGTTAATGCCCACGGCGCATCCAGAAATATCGTGTGCCCGTGATTGAGTTCTATATCCTGGCCCAGATAGAACAGGATGCCATTCATCCACTCGGTCTTGAGTTCATCCAGCCTGGCGAGGCTGGGTGCTCTCGCCAGCATGTCGTCATTGCTGATGGCCTGCAAGGCTTCCAGCGGTAGTGCCAGGATGAAGTGGTCGGCTGTCAGTTCTGTGCCATCACTGAGTTGCAGCGCACGTACAGATTCACCATCCCACAGTACATTTTCTACAGACACACCCTGGATAAATTCCACGCCCAGATGTTGCAGATGCGTGACCCACGGCGTTATCCACACTTCACTGGTCGGGCCATTCAGTACACGGTCGGCACAACTGCGGTAGATATCACTAAGCAGTTGTATGCCCACGACCACGTTGGAGCGTGCGCTCATATCGGCCGCACGGCAAGCCACCAGGGTGCGTGTCACTGCATTGATGACATATTTCTGGTAAGCCTCAGAACGTGAAGGTGCCTGGAAATAATCCCAGGCTGAGATATTTTCAAATTCGCCAAAGCGCCGCTCATCAGAACTGGTCAACATGGTGAATACGCAGCGCACATAATGCAGCATGTCTTCACGCGGCACGTCAACACCGCTGCCCACAAACAGATCGTAGAGAAAAGACAGTAGCGACGCCGCATCACGCGACGATGAGCGCAACTGGTTGGGCACTTCCCAGCGCCCCTTCTTGGACAGCGCCAGCGTGCGCGAAGTATGCGCCAGGTTGTCTGCCACACTGCCATAAGAACCATCCGCCAGCACGCAGGGTATGCGCGCCATGGTGTCAGGGATATGCCGGTAAAAACCGGGGAAGAAACGAAAGCCATGCTCACCCGGCAACTCCTGCTGACCAGCAACGGCTGAACCCTCAACTGGAATACTGCGCGACTTACCGCCCGGCACAGCCAGCGCCTCTACCACCGTCACCAGATAACCACGTTCGGCCAGTTCATGCGCCGCCGTCAAACCTGCAATACCTGCGCCTGCTATCAACACTCTAGTTTGCTTCAACGAGCTATCTCCCGGGATAAGGTCGCGGAGATAAGCTCATCCGCCATTAGTAAGTGGGTAATTACTCAGTGGGTAATTTGTCAGTGGGTATTATGCTGGCAGTCTGTTGGTCTTGGGCAAGCTAAGTGCGGGCGAAATAGTATTTGTATAAAAAAACAGACATTTACCAGTAGCCAGCTTAGGCTGGGTTTATCTGCTCTATCGTCAAACCTTCCTCTTTTTCAGAGCAGTTCTGATCTCCGCCACAGCAGCACAGCTCCCTTTACCAGATAAGCTCCATCTGAAAATTAATACAAAAATTGGTTTACATCGTGACACGTGTAAGATATTGTTGACACATGAAAGAATTAAAAAATCATGCAATCACAGGTGAGCAATTGCTGGAAGTGCTGGCGGCGCTGGCCAACCCGCATCGCTTGCGCATCATTGCAATACTTGAGACGCAGGGTCGCAACTACATCAGCCAGCTCGCCCGCGAGGTAGGCATCAGCCGCCCCTTGCTGCATCTGCACCTGCAAAAGCTGGAGGCTGCAGGTCTGGTCACCAGCCAGCTGGAACTGTCGCATGATGGCAAAGCCCTCAATTATTTTGAAGTATCCAGTTTCGCCATTACGCTCTCGCCACGCAGCATTGCCGCGGCGGTGGCTTCCCTGAACAACAATCCAGAATCATAGAGGTCACCATGTCTCAAAATGCATTTTTTGCCGCGTTCTTCTTCCCTGCTGCTGCGGCAGTCATCATCTTTTTCATGAAATATGTCTCCGAGGTTTTGCAGGCGCGAGTGCGCCTGGGGCAGGACGAAGCCTATCGTGCGCTCGCAACCCAGGCAGCCGCAAGCCAGGCCGAGACAGTGGCAGCGCTGGCTACGACAACTGCAGCCCTGGCAGAGATACAGGGCAGACTCGTGACGGTAGAAAAAATACTGCGCGAAGTTGAATAGCTGACTAAGTGCATGGCTAGCACAATCAACATCATCTGCACAATCAGTAGCATCAAATCAGCGCGCAGTCTCACTTTGTTTAGCTGCGTCACCCTGCGGCCATTAGGAGTCAAGCAAATGCACCATGTGTCATCGTCTCGCCTGTATATGCCGTGGGCGCTTTACTCGCTTATTACTATCGCGCTTCCATCCACACATCCATCCACGCATTCAGCCACAGCAGGTGCAAGATGAAACGAGTACTACGCTGGTTTGCCTGGGGCTTGTTGGGCCTGCTTGTCCTCATCGCGCTGTGCGGCGCATTGTTCGCTTACTTCATCTATTCCCCAACACCCATTCGCCCCGCCTTGTCTGGCGTTGTGCAAAAAGGCAGCATACAAGCAGGTGGCATCAAACGCACCTACGTGAGCTATGTTCCACACGACCTGCCTAAAGGCGCACCGCTGGTGCTGGTCATGCACGGCTCAGGCCAAAGCGCAGAAGACATACGCGTAGAAACCGGCTACGGCTTCGAACGCCTCGCCGACCAGCACGGCTTCGCCATCGCCTACCCCGACTCCTACAGCTTTGACTGGAACGATTGCGGCAAAGTCGGCGACTACCAGGTCAATGGCCGCGACATCGATGACGTCGGCTTTCTCGACACCCTGACCGATAAACTCATCACCGACCTCGGCACAGACAAGACCCGCGTATTCGCCACCGGCGTATCGGCAGGCGGCTTCATGTCATTACGCCTGGCCCTGGAATCCCCAGCCCGCTTCCGCGCCGTGGCCGCAGTATCCGCCAGCGTACATGTCCCCCAAAACTTCCGCTGCAAACCCGCAGGCACAGGCGGAACCTCAGTCATGATCATGAACGGCACCAAAGACCCGCTAGTACCATACAACGGCGGCGAAGTGAACCTGCTAGGCCTGTTCTACAAATGCGGCGACGTACTCAATGTCCGCGCATCGGCACAATATTTTGCAGACTTGAATAAGATCACCGCCACACCCACAGTGCAAACCAGCGCAATATCAGGTATCGATGTGGAACGCATAAGCTGGAGGCAAGACCCCAGAACCGAAGTAGAACTCGTCACCATACACGGCGGTGGACATGGCCTGCCGCAACCCTACTATCGACGTGCACGCTTGCTAGGGCCGTCACCTATGGCGCCGAATGGGGCGGAAATGATTTGGGAGTTTTTTGCGCGGCAACGATGAGCAACTTGCAATTGGTTCGGGAGAGCCCCTTAAAGCAATCGTCATTTGGTATTAATAAGTACGACACGAATTTAAGCATTTTGTTAAAACGCGTCTTTGTTTAACCAATACCGCTAGATCTCCTAAAATAGCTATTTAAAATTTATAAAATCAACTCCGACACGTCCGATATGGTGACTCGCAAGTGCCTGAAATCTAGCTGTGTAGATATCTCTAAGTTGCGCTATAGGGTGAAGCATTTTCTCTTCAGGAGTTAATTTCGTTTCAGAATCAGTACTAATGAAAGAAACACTTATTCCGTTTACACATTGAGCTCTTGTCGACGTGTCATGGTTTTTTACAAGTAGATAGTCGATCGTAGGATGGCCATTAGTATTTACAACCGAATAAGCATATCGTTGACCATTCTGAGTCTTCAAAAATATGCAATTACTGTTTGTCGCACTCTGCAAAGCCGCACGGAGTTCAGTTTTTGTGAGATGTAATACCTTCATTAGTCGATGTGGTTTTAGCTTCTGCGTTAAGTGACCAGTGTGTTGCATGGGGACAGTTTCACATGCAGGCGCGACACACAAATAAGCATCATTTGAATTTGAGCCCAGAAGAATTGTCCCGCTTGTAACGTACCCGTTGTCAAACTCTGTCGAGCAAAGAGTGTAATTTAGAGCGTGCCCGATATATTCTTTATGTTTTTCGACAGGGATATTGAGGTTCACATGTTTTGCACAATAAGTTAATAAATCCACTTTTTGCGGCACTTCTTGCGCTAAAAATTCTTTGAGTAGTGAATCAAAAACTGACGTTAATACCTCAGCCATTTTTCTATCCGAAAGAAGTTTTTGTTCAAGCTCATCCGTTAAATAGCTAAATAATTGATCAATAACCGCGCCACGATTTGGCCCAGTCTCTGAAGACAGTATTTGATGCAGCCAACCTGCCTGTCCCTCGGGATCATGGGACAAATTTCTTGAAAAAGAAATTGGTTCATTCTCAAGGCGATTCTGCATCTCTGAAATTAGCAACTGATAATATGTCGGTGCCCAATCAACTAGCGCCTTACTTATTTCGTTCCATATAAGTAGAGGATCGTCTTGTCCATTTTCGGCCGATTTATTTGTAAGCACTACAAAGACATTACCAAAATGGATCCATTTAATTTCACTGTTTTTTCCGGAAATTTTGATGTGGCTTTGTTGCGAATTTAGAATATTAAATTGACTGAAAGCATGAGAGCAAACAATATCGCTAATGAGTGAGCCTATATTCGCAATGGTATTCTGACAAAACCACTTAATTGTCGATTTCGTTGCTTTCCCAGTAATTGCATATTCTTCTAAATCTGCATACGTAATTTTGGATTTCCATTCCTCTGGGATGGATGCTCCTGAGTCTGTATTATTATCCCAATACTCTGTTGCAGTTTTATTTACACCCAGTGTATCTTCAATATTTGCACTGCCGTATATTGATGAAGCAATCTCTAGCCATACTCTTTCTAAAGGTTCTCTCGTGTAAACGACTACCAGATTCATGTGATCTGTTTCGCTCAATCCCTTAATTATATTAATAGATTTTTTGGGGTCATTTTGTTCTAAGTGATAGTCAAGAATTACAAGATCGCATTTTCTAATTTTTTCAATATCAATATTGTCAGCGCCTTTATCAATATCACAGGTAATTTTTTTTGATTGAAAAAATTTATGGATAGCAGCTGCTTTTGCCGTACCAATTTTTTTTGGTTCAGGCAAATCTGCAAAAGGAATGGTTTGTAAGCAAAGTTCATCGTAAGGCAAAAAATCATCATCGATCATTATTACTGAGCGAATAGATTCATCTCTAAATGTTTTGGTTACTAAATCTTTATATAGAACTTCAGACATTACTCAATCTCCATACCATTAAAAGTGATGATGAAATTTGCACCGTCTTCAATAAGTTGGATATCATCACGAGCGCCATATCGAATTTTATGATGTGCCACAGCTAAATTTTCTTTGCAAAGATATAGACCGACACCATGCCCATTCGATCTCCTGCTATAAAAAAGTTCAAATAGTCGAGGAATATCATCTTCATCGACGGGGGGGCCTGAATTTGCGATTACTACCTCATTTTCTACCACGTCAATTTTGATGAGACGATATTCGGAGAGACAAACCCAATACAAGGCATTGTTAATTAGATTAACAAAAACTGGGTAGATGCGCGAAGGTAAATCTTTGATGGACATTCGCAAGAATGTATCTTCAAATCGCATTTCGACTCTCTGCCGACTGAAGCGGTCTTTGAAGAACATTTCTATTTGCCGTTGAATTTCTTTGCCTGTGATTACTGTTCGAATTTGGTAGCCAGACAATTTCAATGGCGACAAGAACCGGATTTGCTGAGTTAGTGACTTATGTGCGTTATAAGCTGTTCTGTATCCAGGATGAGTTTCTTTTATGTCTTTCGGCAAAGAGTTTAAGCCTGCCGTCACCATGCCATCGAGCTCTTCTAATTCATGCGCAAGTATTTCTACACTTATCCCAAGTTGCGCTAGCGCCTGCAAGCTCTTTGCCTTGTCTTCAAAGTATGCTTTTTCCTCTTCTGCCATTGAAAAAGCAGCGTCTAGATTGACGCCTTCTTCTAATCTTTCAAGTGCACGGAGCATTGAATCGTACTTGACACTAAAAGTATCGGCAAAACTATTGTATGTCGCATCTAAATTATTGAGAGCGTCTTCTAGACTAAATCCATTTTGAACATTCTCAACGTACTGAATGCAAAATTTGTAGTACTCGCTTCTATTTTGGCGAGCTTCATCTCCCCAAGCATTTTTTAAGGAAGATAATTTGCTCTCAATTTTTGATTCGGCCTTATTTATCTGTGCGTTAAGCAAAGACTGATTTCGGTCAAAATGTTTTTTTGCTGATTGCAAAGGGGATTGTTTGTAGAGCTGAGATTCGAATTTATTTAACTTATTTTTTAAGTCGAGAATATGAGCAGTATATTCACTATACATATCCCTATACAATCTATAACGATTTTCATTATCGCCAATTTTGGGAGGCTTTACAGGAGTTTTCAACATCGTACGATTTGATTCAAACTGTCGAAAATTGTCATCAATTTCAGCAAGAGTAGAATTTTCTATACCTTGCAAATTTTCAATTTTTTTTCTCAAGTTCCGAATAGCGTTTAACTGAAATGTTAGTTCAGGTTCTAATCTTTTGAGTTCTAAAAGAAATTGTTTTTGAGATTGTTTTCTGGCTTGTGTTTGTGCGGCTTTGCGAGATTCACGTTCTATTTTAACTATCTCAAGCATTTTCTGTCGATCGTCAGATCTTGCGCCAAAAAATCTATCGGCCAATTGAACTAATATCTCTGAGACCAAAGCCTTAAGTTCACGAGCAGCCTGATTTTTTATGAATCCTTCTCTGCCTGCTTTGTCTTTCAACTGACTATTTTCGTTTTGAGTAATTAACACTTGTCCAAAAATGCGTCGTTTCGACCAATAGTAGCGTCCTGCACTTTTACTGCGTCTTTCTTCAATCTCAAAGAAATCATTGTCGACTCGACCATAGGGAAGAACGCGCAAACCATCGCGATAAATCATCAACCCTGTGATTTGTTTATCAGTTTGCTCGATCAGATTTGCATGTATATTTTCTGAGTGGCTTGTTTTGTCTAATTCTTGTTCAAAAGTTCCGATACTTAGTTTGAATGGACCAACCTTTGTTCCATTCCTATCTAACTCAATGGAGGGTGAAAATTTAAACTCTCCGCGATCAATACCAAAGGCTTTAATTTTTCCAATGAACCAGCCTCGGCTGTCAATTTCACCTTGGACTACATGCTCCAAATTTAAGAAATCCTTCAGATCAAAGACATCTGATTGTCTTAATAATTGGCGCTGGCTATTTTCTGAGAAGACTCGGATCTCATATTCAAATTCTTCCAGGTCTTGACTGAAAGGGTCCACGAACGCTCTTAAGGTATCAACTAAATCCTTTTCAATTTGGATAATTTCATGATTGTTTTTATCTAAATTTCCACGATTAGTGCATAAAGCGAGTTCTCTATCTAGATCAAGTAAGAGTAATGCTGTCCCGTGAGCTGCCCCATCTAATTTTTTGGCCTTATCAAGAAGAATTTCCCATGAATCCAGAATACTAGGATCAAAATCAAATGAGTCACAAAAGGCACATATTCTCTGTTCAGTCGTAACTACTTTGAGACCAGAATTTTCCCCCGCTTCTATTTGATCTTCACCGAATTGTTCCCATGCCTGGCGAATTCTCCGTTGATCTAATGTCACCGGATTTAGAGATAAATTACTTTTTAAATCTCTTAGAAGTTGTTCAAATTTTCTCGGAAGATCAATCAAATCTTCAATTTCAGATACTGGGACAGATATGTCAGATAGTGACAAGTAGGTATTTTCAAAAAGTCTCCAATCGATAAGCGCAATCGAAAATTGGGTATCAATTTTTTTTGTTACCAATAACGTGACTGGTGCGAGAAATGCGCAAGATAGACGACCAATCCCTTTTTCTCCTTGCGTGCTTCTTATTGGCAAGCCAAACCTATCTATCGAATCGAGAGATTTTTTTTTGCTTTTTGATTCGGTTCCGACGATCAGCCAACTTTCAATAAGTTGCTGGAAGGTCATTCCACAACCGTTATCAATAATTGAACCGCACTTAGTGTCGCCGTCAAACAAGTGCAATGCTACGTCTCTTGCATACGCATCGAAAGAATTCTTCCAGAGTTCGCTTATTGCTGTGGGGCAGTCGGCAATTTGCCCCTTGCCCAAATGATCTATTGTTCTTGCGCGAGCTCTGAATGCGATGGCCTGAGTTTTCATTGAAGGACCTTTTGAATGAAGCTCAATATTTGTCTTTTAATCCTCATTCTATTCCAACTCAAAATGGTAGTTTGGAAATTATAAAAGAAACAAGGAAACAAAAGAACGGTTATAGTTACTTAATTTGCAATTTGTTGCTATCTACTAGAAAATTTCTTAGCGTAGTAATCAATTGCTCCCCCAGTTTCACTGGTACCGCATTTCCAACTTGCTTCCCTTGACTTGTGATGCCGTTAGTAAAAACGAAGTCGTCTGGAAAAGTTTGAAGCCTTGCTGCATGCCGTATAGTTATGCCATGGTTTAACCAAGGATGCAGAAAACGTCCTTTGGATGGATTGAAGCACCCCGTAGTTATCGTCGGTCCTGGTTGAGCTAATCTTATTCTACCGTACACGTCTTTATGACCTTTATAGGCATTGCTATGGCATGGGAGTCTGAATGCGATATCTTCTCGGCTCCCGTTAATTGGGGTAATTTGAATTCGCTCGAGTAAATCCTGTGTATGCGTCATGTGCAATGCACTTGGATCAAGGTCAATTCCTAATGTTGGCTGGCCAAAAACAAGTGAATTTACTTTTTCTTTACCTAAAATTTGCTTCAATTTCTTAAACGTCGGTTCCGGCGGTTTTTCAAAAACAACAGATGAACTTAACCACGTTTGTCCCCCTTCTGTTGGTGAAAAGTGAGTTGGATGCGGTGGCCAAGTTAGATGTCTAATATCGATAGATTTACTCACACCAAGAATAAATACTCGATCTCTATTCTGGGGAACCCCATAGTCTTTCGCATTAACTTTAATTGGTTTAAAAATTTGATACCCATTTTCTTCCGCTAATTCATTAAATTGCTTGAGATATTTTTCGTGCCGTTTCCAAAGCAGGCCGGGCACATTTTCAACAAGGAATATTTTAGGCTTGAGTTCTTTGACGAAATCAAAGTATCTCAGAAGTAATTTGTTTCGTGGATCATCTATACCTTTACCATTGATGCGATGTGTCGAAAATCCTTGGCACGGCGGTCCTCCTATCAACATATCCAAGTGCCCTTTTTCTAAATCAAGGCTTTCTCTAAAATCTTTTGGATTTATTTCAAGTATGTCGAAAGGTAGCAATTTGGTATTTGGTGAATACTTCTCAACTATATTTTTTTGATAAGTTTCTGCCGCTGCGTTGTCGAACTCTATTGCCGCTAATACATGCAAGCCTGAATTTAGGGCTGCAAGCGAGAATCCACCTGCACCAGAAAATAAATCAATAACGGTTAAGCTTCGTATTTGTTTTTTTTGTACGGACATGATTTAACAGCGAGATATTAAGAATGAATTTACGAAATTTGAGAGAATAAAAAAGGCCAACCAAGTAGGAGGGCCTTTTTTATTTCGAATTACCTATAACATCAAACGTCAATATTCCCCGCCCTCAACGCATTCGATTCAATAAACGCCCGGCGTGGTTCCACGTCGTCGCCCATCAGTGTGGTGAAAATCTGGTCGGCGGCGATCGCGTCTTCGATTTGCACTTTGAGCAGGCGGCGGACTGTGGGGTCCATGGTGGTTTCCCAGAGTTGGCTTGGGTTCATTTCGCCCAGACCTTTATAGCGTTGCTTGCTGACGCCGCGCTCGGCTTCGTCGCGTAGCCAGAGCATGGCCTGGTGGAAGTCGTGGACGGCGATTTCCTTGGCTTTTTCGCCTTCGCCGCGGCGGATGAATGCGCCTTCTGTGAGCAGGCCCTTGAAGGTGGTGGCGGCGTTTTCCAGTACCTGGTAATCGGCACCATCGACAAAGTCGGCATCGATGCTGCTGACCTTGATGTTGCCGTGGTACAGGCGTTCTATGCGCAGGCTGAATGCGCCTGAGAGTTCGTCGCTGCGTACTACTGCTTTGACCGCATTGTCGCCGATGGCGGCGGTCAGGGCGATGGCGGACGCCTCTGCGTTTTCTGCGTTATCCAATTTCAGCGTGACGCCAGTCATGATGGCGGTGAGGGCAGCGCGGTCGATGACGCGGGTCAGGCGCATCATGATGGCGTTGGCCAGGTTGTACTGGCGTACCAGTTCGCCCAGGGCTTCGCCAGTGATAGGGGCTGCGCCTGTGCCTGGTGTCAGGGATGCGCCGGTCAGGGCCACGGTCATCATGTAGGTGGCTTCTTCTGCATCATCTTTCAGATAACGTTCATCGCGGCCTGCCTTGACTTTGTAGAGTGGTGGCTGGGCAATGTAGATGTGGCCGCGTTCTACCAGTTGTGGCATCTGGCGGTAGAACAGGGTCAGCAGCAGGGTGCGGATGTGGGCGCCGTCGACGTCCGCATCGGTCATGATGATGATGCGGTGGTAGCGCAGTTTGTCGGCATTGAATTCGTCCGGGCCTATGCTGGTGCCGAGGGTGGCGATCAGGGTGGTGATCTGTTCACTGGACAGCATTTTTTCAAAGCGGGCTTTTTCTACGTTGAGTACTTTACCGCGCAGTGGCAAGATAGCCTGGAACTTGCGGTCGCGGCCTTGCTTGGCTGATCCGCCCGCAGAGTCACCTTCGACGATGTACAGTTCGCACAGGGCCGGGTCTTTTTCCTGGCAGTCGGCCAGTTTGGATGACAGGCCCAGGCCGTCCATGACGCCTTTGCGGCGTGTCAGTTCGCGGGCTTTACGGGCTGCTTCACGGGCGCGGGATGCCTCGACGATTTTGCCGCAAATGATCTTGGCGTCGTTTGGTTTTTCTTGCAAAAAGTCAGACAGGGTCTTGGCAACGATTTCTTCTACCGGGCCGCGCACTTCACTGGAGACCAGTTTGTCTTTAGTCTGCGAGCTGAACTTTGGCTCTGGCACTTTGACGGACAAAACGCAGGTCAGGCCTTCGCGCATGTCGTCGCCAGTGACTTCTACTTTGGCTTTCTTGGCGTATTCGTGTTCTTCAATATACTTGTTGATGACGCGTGTCATCGCGGCGCGCAGGCCGGTCAAGTGGGTGCCACCGTCGCGCTGCGGGATGTTATTGGTGAAGCACAATACCTGTTCATTGTAGGCATCATTCCATTGCATGGAGACGTCAACAGTGATGGTGGTGTTCTGGTCAGACTGGCGCTCACCTGTGGCCTGGAAAATCGTTGGGTTGAGCACGCTTTTGTTTTTGTTGATGTATTCAACAAAGCCACGGGTGCCGCCTTCGAACGCAAACAATTCTTCTTTGCCGGTACGGTGGTCGTTGAGTTTGATGCGTACGCCATTATTCAGGAAGGACAATTCGCGTATGCGCTTGGCCAGGATTTCATAATGGAATTCAACGTGGGTGAAGATTTCTTCATCAGCCCAGAAGTGTACTTCCGTACCGCGTTTGTCAGTGTCACCCAGGACTTTGATGGGGGATGTGACAACGCCATCAACAGTTTCGAGTTCGCGGTTTTGCGGTACGCCACGGACAAATTCCATCGCATACATTTTGCCATCGCGGCGGATAGTCAGCTTCAGCAACTTGGACAGGCCATTCACGCAGGACACACCCACGCCATGCAGACCGCCGGATACTTTGTAGGAGTTTTGATCGAACTTGCCACCCGCATGCAGCTCGGTCATGACGATTTCTGCGGCGCTGCGTTTGGGGTCGTGCTTGTCATCCCATTTGATGCCGGTAGGGATGCCGCGACCATTGTCAGTGATGGAGATGGAGTTGTCGCTATGGATGGTGACATTGATCTCGGTACAGTGACCTGCCAGGGATTCATCAATGGAGTTATCCAGCACTTCAAATACCAGGTGATGCAGACCGGTGCCGTCCGAGGTGTCACCGATGTACATGCCGGGGCGTTTGCGCACGGCTTCCAGGCCTTCCAGAATCTGGATTGAAGACGCGCCGTATTGATTGGGCTGCGCTGGAGTGTTGTCTTGGGTGTTATCGGACATGGCTACCTTCTAAAAAAACGAACTGTTTTGGACAATTGTGTAAATCGCCCAATGTGAAACATATTCAGGGACTGCTTTGTCATTTCTGTACAGGCGGGATTCAGTGTCTTGGGTGTTGATGCATCAAGGCATAACGACTAACGACGCTGGATTCCAGCCTGCGCTGGAATGACGGTAAAGAGATTGCCGTGAACTTAGCGTTCTGCTTTCACGGCAATTCAGCACATAAAAAAAACTATATCCGCATCGGCATGACGACATATTTGAAGTCGGTGTTGTCGGGGATAGTGATCAGTGCGGATGAATTGGAATCGCCCAAAGAGACCGATATCTGGTCGCATTTGAGGTTATTCAATACATCGAGCAGATAGCTGACGTTAAAGCCGATGTCCACGCTGTCGCCACCGTAGTCGATTTCGATTTCTTCTATCGCTTCTTCCTGGTCGGCATTGGTCGACAAAATCTGCATGAGGCCAGGAGTGATGACGCAACGCACGCCCTTGAACTTGTCCGACGTCATGATCGCGGCACGTTGCAATGAACGCAGCAATTGTTCACGGCCCAAGGTAAAGCTGTTTTTATAGCCTTTTGGGATGACGCGGTTAAAGTCAGGGAACTTGCCTTCGACCAGTTTGGAGATCAGTTCGATATCGGCAAAAGTCAGTTTGACCTGGTTGTTGGCGATGTCGATCTGTACCGGGTCTTCTTTATCTTCCAGCAGACGTTGCATCTCTATGATGGTCTTGCGCGGGATGATGACTTCATGACGCGGGAATTCTTGCTCGACTTCAACCTGGCAAAATGCCAGACGGTGACCATCAGTTGCGACGGCGATGACGTTCTTACCATCGACGACCAGCAGTAAGCCATTCAGGTAATAGCGAATGTCTTGTTGTGCCATCGAGAAATGCACCATGTTGAACAGGTGCTTCAGGGTTTTTTGTGGCAGATTGACGCTGGCATTGAAATGCTCGGCCTGGGCAACGGTAGGGAATTCTTCTGCCGCCAGGGTTTGCAGGGAGAAGCGCGACTTGCCTGACTGCACGCTCATCTTTTTGTTTTCAAGCTTGAGGACCACATCATTGTCATCTGGCAGGGCGCGCAAAATATCCAGCAATTTGCGGGCCGCAACTGTCGTGGCGATGCTGTCGCCACCAGAACCTATGGCTGCCTTGGTCGTGATCTGCACTTCTATGTCTGTCGACAGGAACGACACCTGTTCACCGTCTTTGCGAATGAGGATATTGGCCAGAATCGGCAATGTATGCCGACGCTCGACAATACCACTCACAATTTGCAAAGGCCGGAGCAGGGTGTCCCGGTGGGTTTTAACCAATTGCATTTGAATATCCTCACTATTTTGTTTAAAGGATCGGAGTAAGCTAGCTTGCTCCCTTGCTTCTTTTTTTACTACTTCATCTATTTGCTACTGTCATGCTTGCTGCCTCGTAGGGTGCGCCGTGCGCACCTTCAGGGCTTTTGCTACGTTGGTGCGCATGGCGCACCCTACAAATTTGTTTGTCGTTCTGCGCAAACGGCTCTTGCGCAGATGGATCCCAGCCTTCGCTGGGATGACGTTAATACTGTTCATGTAACTTTAAACAGCTTGCTGCTTTAATTCTGGTCGCGCTCTCAAAACCGTCATTCCAGCGCAGGCTGGAATCCCCCGGGCTGGCGCACCCGTGGCGTTTGTTGCTTACGCATATCGCTGACTCCAGAGCAAAACCCTTGCCAACCGTAGGGTGCGCCGTGCGCACCGCACTTGTCCGGCTTTACTGCCATGGTGCGCATGGCGCACCCTACAACATTTCCTGCCCGCAACTGGGCACAAAACCATCCCAATTGCACATCCTACAACATCCCGGCCATCAACCCTTGAGCGTTTGCTCTAATACATGCAGCTCATGGTTGCATTCGGGGTTTTTGGTGCGGTCTGCGGTGATCTTGCGGACTGCGTGCAAGACCGTGGTGTGGTCGCGGCCGCCGAAGAGTTCGCCGATTTCTGGCAGGCTCTTTTGCGTGAGTTCCTTGGCCAGGTACATCGCAATCTGGCGTGGTCTGGCGATATTGGCCGGACGTTTTTTCGAATACATGTCTGCGACTTTGATGTTGAAAAAGTCGGCGACGGTCTTCTGTATGTTCTCTACGGATATCTGGCGGTTCTGTACCGACAGCAAATCCTTCAGGGCTTCCTTGACCACGTCGATGGTGATTTCTTTACCATGGAAGCGTGAGTAAGCCAGAATCTTGCGCAATGCACCTTCGAGTTCACGTACATTCGAGCGCAAATGCTTGGCGACGAAGAAGGCAACGTCATCTGAAATATTCACACCTTCTGAATGGGCTTTCTTGAGCAAAATCGCTACGCGCATTTCCAGCTCTGGCGGTTCAATCGCGACTGTCAGGCCAGAGTCAAAGCGTGAAATCAGGCGGTCATCCATGCCTGTGATTTCTTTGGGATAAGTATCACTGGTGATGATGATCTGCTTCTTGGCCGCGATCAGTGCTTCAAAAGCATAAAAGAATTCTTCCTGGGTGCGGCTCTTGCCGCCAAAGAATTGAATATCATCGATCAGCAACAAATCCAGCGAATGATAATAACGCTTGAATTCATCAAAGCCCTTGCGCTGGTAAGCGGTCACTACGTCGCGTACATATTGTTCAGCGTGGATGTAGCGTATCTTGGCGTTCGGGTTATCAACCAGGATCTGGTTGCCGATAGCGTGGATCAAATGCGTCTTACCAAGGCCTACGCCGCCATACAGGAATAATGGGTTGTACGATACACCTGGATTATTTGCCACCTGGATGGCAGCAGCACGTGCCAGCTGGTTGGCCTTACCGGTGACGAAGCTGTCAAAGGTCAGGTCGGAATTGATACGGCTTTGTTCACGGCGCGGAGATACTTCTGGCGCAGCAGGTTCGGACATCATTTCTGGCACGCTGCCCTGGGCATCGAGGTCAGCATTCAAACCCTGAGGGCGTGGCGCTGCCGCTGCTGGAGCAGGTTTTCTGTTGCCACGTGGATCAAGCACGAACTGTACTTCTACTTCTTCATCCCAGTACTGGTTAGCCAGGTCGGTGATACGGTTGGCAAACTGGGCCTTGACCCAGTCCAGTTTGAAACGATTAGGCGCAGCGATACGCAGCTTGCCGTTTTCAAAGTCAAGCGGTACTAGCGGTTTGATCCAGGCGCTATATTGCTGTGGTGGAAGCTCTTGCTCAAGTTGGGAAGAACAGGCCTGCCAGAAATTTTCCATGTATGACTTTAATTATTAAATGCAAATGCGCGGTGCCGAATTAAATTCTACCGGTGCGATATTTAGTAAGACCTAAGCCTCTATCGCTGGGTAAGTTGTCTTAAAGACATAAAACGGTGCCGCGCTAATCCGCTATTTTAACCCCGCTTGACCGAGTTATCCACAGGTTTGGGTTTAAATTTATTCTTTGCATTGCACCAATAGATTTGCCCTGATTGATTAATTTTTGCGCTAAGTGATTGACACGCAAAGCAGAAATGGTGTCTAATTGTGGGTTCCCTACCCCTCTTTTATTGGTGCGGCTTTAATTATCAGTTTTTTGATGGATTGACGCATAACACCATGAGCAGCGGTTTTGGGGCAGTAAAGGCGAAAGGCCTGACGAAAATGTGCAAGCCGAAGTCGCACCCAAGACAGCCTTTATCCGTAATTCCGATTTTTTTTATTGCTCAATTAGCGAGACCAACATGAAACGTACTTACCAACCTTCCGTCGTTCGCCGCAAGCGCACTCACGGTTTCCGCGCACGCATGGCAACCCGCGGTGGCCGCGCTGTTCTGAACGCACGTCGCGCCAAAGGCCGTAAACGCCTGGCAGCTTGATTATCAGTTCATTGATCTGCGGCAGCTTTGCTGAATTTGCATGATCAATCTCGTAACTGAGCATACAACTGAGCCAGTTCAGGCAGGTGCAGGCGGCGCAGATTTTGCCCGCGTCAGGCGCATCGTTAAAACGGATGAGTTTTCATCCGTTTTTCGTTTGCGCCCCGTGCAAAAGACGGCGCATTTTGTGCTCTATACCAGAACCAATGATTTGCCGCACGCCCGTCTGGGTGTGGTGGCCGCCAAGCGTTTTGCGCCACGTGCAGTGACGCGCAATACCATCAAGCGTGTCACCCGCGAGATTTTCAGGCATGCAGCTTTGCTCAACGTGGACTGCATAGTGAGGTTGTCCCGCCCTGTTAACAGCAAGGCCGGGCCAGCGACGACTGCCCAGCTCAAGCGTGAGCTCAGGGCGGAAATTTTGCGTCTGTTTGCAGCACCTGCTTGCGCGCCTGTTAGTCATAAGCCACCTGCAAGTTCTACCTAAGCTAACCTAGGGCATTTGAGATGAAAACCTTGCTGCTCCTGTTGCTCAGATTTTACAAGCTGGCAATTAGTCCCATGCTGGGGCAGAACTGCCGGTTTTATCCCAGTTGTTCTGAATATGCGGCAGAGGCCATCAAGTTGCATGGTGCTGCCAAGGGTAGCTTGCTGGCAGGTAAACGCTTGTGCAAATGTCATCCATGGCACCCAGGTGGCGTCGATCATGTGCCGCCCGCTAGTGAAAAATCGCATACCGCCCCCACATCTGCCCAGTGCTGCCATGATGGCAAGCATACTGGACATTCTTCTCCCCTTTCCTGACATACACAAATGGATATCAAACGTACCGTCCTGTGGGTAATTTTCTCTTTCTCGCTGATCATGCTCTGGAATGGCTGGGGTGTATATAGCGGCAAGCCGTCTATGTTTGCTGCGCCTCCTCCAAAAGTGGCCAGTGCTTCTGCCTCTGCCAGCAGTGCAACAGCTAGTGTGAGTGGTGCTGCCAGCACGACCGCAGTGGCAGGCACTGATGCTGCCGCGGCACCTGTCATCAAGAGTGAAACCATTACCATTACTACCGATGTCATCCAGGCAGAAATTGATACCATCGGTGGCGAGCTGAAAAAACTGGAATTGCTGAAACATAAAGACGGCACAGATCATACTCAAAATGTGCTCTTGTTTAACAAATCAGAGAAGCGTACTTATCTGGCGCAAACGGGCTTGCTGGGTGGTGCTTTCCCTAATCACAAGTCTGGCTTCGTTGCCAAGCCTGGTGTACGTAGCCTGGAAGGTGGTAACCAGGTACAACTGGTGCTGGAATCCGAGCAAGGCGGCGTCAAGCTGACCAAGACTTATACCTTTAAAAAAGGCGAGTACCTGATCGATGTGCGCCATGATGTGACCAATACTGGTACAGCGGCGATCACACCTTCTTTGTATCTGCAATTGTTGCATGACGGCACCAAGCCTGAAAGCGGCGGCATGTTCTCTGGCAGCGGTGAATTCTATGCGCCTGCTGTGTACACAGAAGCAGAAAAATTCCAGAAACTGGATTTTGAAAAAATCGCCAAGGGTACAGATAGCCATGCCAAAGAATCAGACAATGGCTGGGTAGCAATGCTGCAACATTTCTTTGTGTCTTCTTTCATTCCGCAAGACAAGGCCAAGCGTGAAATTTTCACCAAGAAGGTTGATACCAATCTGTATGCAGTTGGTAATGTCTTGCCTATGGGCACAGTGGCACCAGGTGCAACAGTCAGCATGAATGCGCACCTGTATTCCGGCCCGCAAGAGTCTGCCAAGCTGGAAGCGATTGCCCCTGGCTTTGAGCTGGTCAAGGATTATGGTGTTTTGACACTGATTGCCAAGCCACTGTTCTGGGTCATGGAACAAATTCATAAAATGCTGGGTAACTGGGGCTGGACTATCGTGGTCTTCACGATCTCCATCAAACTGGCTTTGTTCCCGCTGTCGGCTGCCGGTTATCGCAGCATGGCCAAAATGAAGGTCGTCACACCGAAGATGCAGGCTGTGCGCGAGCGTTTCAAAAACGACCCGCAAAAAATGAACCAGGCCATGATGGAGTTGTACAAAACTGAGAAGATCAATCCTCTCGGCGGCTGCTTCCCTATCCTGATCCAGATGCCTATCTTTTTGGCACTGTACTGGGTCTTGCAAGCCAGCGTAGAAATGCGTGGCGCACCGTGGGTGGGCTGGATCACTGACCTGACTTCACCTGACCCTTGGTATATCCTGCCTGTGGTGTATGCGATTTCCATGTTCATCACCACCAAGCTGAACCCAGCCCCGGCTGATCCTATGCAGGCGAAGATGATGATGTTCATGCCACTGGCATTCTCGGTCATGTTCTTCTTCTTCCCGTCCGGTCTGGTGTTGTATTGGGTAGTCAACAATATCTTATCGATTGCACAGCAATGGGTCATCAATAATAAATTGATACCGCCAGAGCATAAGGCTCAAGCGTAAAGATTGAGCAAATGAGAAAGCCCGCAAGTTTGCTTGCGGGCTTTTTTTATGATGTGATTTGTTGATCAAACCCCTGGCTCATTTGCGTCTAATTTGTAGGTTGGGCTACGGGGTATCAGCCCAACACTGGGCCTCAACAAACGTATACGTCATTTAGATGCCCAGTGTCGGGCAGGAACACGAAGGTAAACGTTATTTAAACGCCGAGTGTTGGGCTGGTAAACCGTAGCCCAACCTACAAGAGTAGATATTCTTGGTATACACGCCCTGTCGCATTTCCGTCACAAACCAACAGACTAATTTGCACTCACAGTGTGCAAGCACAGATAGAATTTCAACATGATCTACGAACCCATTCCCATTGCTGCCATTGCTACCGCCCCCGGACGTGGCGGCATAGGTGTAGTGCGCATTTCTGGCAAGGACCTTGCGCCTGTCGTCACTGCTCTGTTTGGCACTACCCAATTCAAGCCGCGTCATGCCAGTTATTTGCCGTTTACCCAGACTGACGGTACCGTCATTGACCAGGGCATCGCGATTTATTTCAAGGCACCGCATTCTTATACCGGTGAAGATGTGCTGGAACTGCAAGGCCATGGCGGCCCGGTTGTCATGCAAATGCTGTTGTCGCGCTGCCTGGAAGCAGGCAAGGATGCAGGATTGCGACTGGCAGAACCTGGTGAATTTACTCAGCGCGCCTTTTTGAATGACAAGCTTGATCTGGCGCAGGCAGAAGCTGTGTCTGATTTGATCGAAGCCTCGACCGAGGCGGCAGCCAAATCGGCATCGCAATCGCTGTCCGGCGCTTTTTCCAAAGTCATTCATGCGCTGGTAGAAAAAGTCGTGCATCTGCGCATGCTGGTCGAGGCGACACTGGATTTCCCGGAAGAAGAAATCGACTTCCTCGAAAAATCGAATGCTCGCGGCCAGTTGGCGACCATACAGGATGCCCTGCAAAAGGTATTTGAACAGGCAGCCCAGGGTGCCTTGTTGCGCGCCGGTTTGAATGTGGTGCTGGCAGGCCAGCCGAATGTCGGTAAATCATCTTTGCTCAATGTGCTGGCAGGCGATGATGTCGCCATCGTCACACCGATTGCCGGTACGACACGCGACAAGGTGACTGAGACTATCCATATCGAAGGCATACCCCTCAATATCATCGATACTGCCGGCATACGTCACGAACATGACGAACCCGAAGAAGGCCAGATCGCCAATGCCATCGATACGGTAGAGCGCATAGGCATAGAACGCACCTGGGCAGAAGTTGAAAAGGCCGATGTCATCCTGCATTTACTGGATGCCAGCCGCGGTCCGACCCGGGCAGACGATGCCATCGTCGCGCGCTTCCCGGATGGCGTACCGGTGATACGTATCTGGAACAAAATAGATTTATCCGGCCACCATGCCAGTGTCGATGAAATGTCAGATGCGACGCATATTTATCTGTCAGCACATGAACACATAGGCATAGATCTGCTGCGCAAGGAATTGCTACGCATCGCCGGTTGGGAGCAGACTGGTGAATCACTTTATCTCGCCCGCGAACGTCATCTGATCGCTCTTAAACATGCACATGAGCATTTGCAAAACGCCGCTGAGTATGCAGCGCAAAATGATCAGTCGCTGGATTTGTTTGCTGAAGAACTGCGTCTGACGCAAGACCGCTTGAACAGTATCACTGGTGAATTTACTTCTGATGATTTGCTGGGTGTAATTTTTTCGCGCTTTTGTATAGGTAAATAGAGTATCTATGTATCTAAAATGAAGCCCCCATTTGGTAAGCTATCAGTGTTTTTTGAAAATTCATAATGTGATAAGGGGGCAGGGCATATCACATGGTTTTTGTCAGCACACACAATATGTAATGGTCAAGATTGTTTGATTTTTTAAGAGTAAGGGGAAATCTCTGATCTGTGATTCGGAAAAATATTGGTAATTCTAAAATTTAGATTTTAGTTTACAGGGTTGTCTCTTGTATGAGGACTTGGATCACGTTAAACTTCGCGCGAATCTTTAATTCGTCGTGTTTGATCCACGCGACACACAGGAGAAATTATATGAAAAAATTGACTAAATTTTTAGTTGTGCCCATGTTGTTGGCTTCAGTTAGCGCTTGTACGTCAACAAAAATATCTCAAAATTTAGCGTCGGGTGCAATTGGCTGCTCACCTACCGATATAGGTATTTTTAACGAGAAAGTCAGTAGCGGTGTACATACGTTTATGGCATCTTGCGGTAGTAAAAAATACTTTTGTACTTATCTTTATCCGAATCCGATTGCTTGTAAGGAGCAGACTGCAAACTAACAATAGATGCGTCTACAGAGGCACTGATCAAGCTGATGTACTCGATGAGGTTGGATTGGTAATTGACGAGATATTTATGAGGGCACAGTCTTATTGAGGCATTACCAATTATGATATCGAAAAATACAATCGCTTGATCGAGTTATTGCTTAACTGAGTTTCATGGAAAAAACACTTCTATCCAATGAAAAACAGCTTCCTGAAATGATCCCGCGTTTTTGTGTAGCAATAGCTGGCCTTTCATGGTGCCAGTATGCTTGCAAGCAAATCAAATAGTGTACTGATACAAGGCTACAATATAAACCGGGTAATGGGAAATACTGGCAGCTAGAGTAAAAGGCTGCCATGGGTGCATAGAGATTGAGTATATGTGCCAGGCATTATCTGGATAACACAGCTTGTAATTTCGGCCTTATATCATCGACCAGACGCTTGCGGCTGGAGCGTGCAAATTCAGCCGGTGAAAAACACATGACGGCGTCCGCAAAGGCATCGACTACTGGCAGGATGTCGTTTGCTTCAGCATGACTGAATTCGTTTTTGCTGCCATTCCCAGTCAGAGAGCTCAGCTTTAGCTGTAACACACCTTTACGTGCAATCTCTGCGGCAGAAACTGGATTGGCGGTGCAGATGCCAAAGGTGCCGAGCAAAAAATGCTTCCAGTGGAATTCTGCATTTTCTGTCAGGCCAGCAGCATTTGCTGTGCCATCCTGTTCGAAGCAGTCTTGCATATGCCATACACTGGCATTCAATTCAGTCAGCGCAGCGATGTAGTCGCGCATGAATTCTTGTTTCATTGTCTCTGATGCTGCGGCCAGGCCGTGTTCAGCCACCAGCTGTTTTGCCCTGTCACACCAGACAGTATGGCTGGCACGAAAATAATCACTGGCTATGGTATCGGCGGCATCTGACTCACCAAATACGGCAGAGTTGATGGTGGCTTTTTCTGAGATGACATAAGAAGGACCGGGCAGTATCTGTGCTGCCAGCAAATCATTTAATTCTGCTTCAGGAATGCCGCAGGCTGCGGCGAATTGTGCCTTGGTCAAAAAGTATTTATTCAGGTAAAGCTGTAATTCAGACATATTGATATTCTCTCTTGAGATGAAAATTGCCGCTGGTCTGGCGGCATACTACGTCATAAATCTGGGGTGCACTTATGAGTGTCAACCGTGTACATGACGACTATCTGCCGGTGCCTGTTCACGCTCCAATAAGCCATAGTCACGCACGACAGATGCTATGCGCAAACGGTAGCCGGCAAAGATGTGAGCACGTCCCTGTGACTGCGCAGCCCGGTGTTCTTCGGTATTGCGCCAGTTGGCGACAGCAGCTTCATCACGCCAGAAAGACAGCGACAAAATCTTGGCAGGATCAACCAGACTTTGAAAACGCTCTATCGAGATGAATCCATCCATCTCCCTTAGCAAGGGGGCCAGTCCGGCGGCGATGTCCAGGTATTCCTGCTTGTTGTCTGCATGGGGGATGACTTCAAATATAACGGCGATCATGGTGTCTCCTGATTGTTATGGGGTATCTGATTGAGAGGTTCTATTTTGACAGGTATGGCAGCGCGTGCCGGGATGGTCATCGCTGCCACGCCAGCTACCACGCAGGCCAAGCCTGTCCAGACGGTAGGTGTCATGTTTTCTTGCAAGACGCCCACACCGATAAGGACACCAATCGGCACGCGTAAATATGCCTGGGCAGTCGTGCCGACGGAACCCAGAGTTCGCATCAGGCGAAAATAAATAACTAATGCCAGCGCTGTCGAAAATACGGAAAGTCCAAGCAAGGCAAAGACCGATGCATGCGAAGGCGTGATTGTCCATGGGTGATCAAGCAGCAGACTTAAAGGCAGCATGACGGCTGCGCCGCAGATCAACGATCCGGCAGCGGGCTGCATCGGGTCCAGGCCTTTAAAATTCTTGCCGTAGATGGCGGCACATGAATAACAGACAGTGGCCAGGACAATGGCAAGTTGTGGCATCAATTGTTCGCCCAGGCCATGCAAGACTTCCATGCCGATGATGAGGCAGGTTCCTGCCAGTCCCGTGACGATACCAAACAGCTTGCGGGCAGTGACGGATTCATGTCGGGTGATCATCCATGTTCCCAGAAACGTCAGAATGGGTGCGCCAGAATTCAGGATAGTGGCGAGACCGGCATCGACTGACTGCTCTGCCCATGCAATCAGGGTAAATGGCATGACGCTATTCAGCAATGCCTGCACCATGAAACGGCGCCATACGACCGTGTCGCGTGACAGACGGATTCCGCGCCAGCGCATGATCATCAACAACAAAGCACTGGCAATCAAGGTGCGCGCCGCGATAAAACTCATAGGCGGGATAGTCACAACACCAATTTTGATAAAGGTATATGACGCCCCCCACAAGGTAGAAAGTGCGAGCAACAACGCAAGTTCTGTAGCAGGATTGTTTTTCTTGCCTCCGGCAATGCAGACCTCAGTCATGACAGACCCCTATGATGATTGAATACCGGAATGCGGCCATTCAGGGAAGGGCGATAAGTCCAGCTTAATCTATGCCATTCAAGCACGGAGGTAGTTATCAGATGATGAAGACTGCTGGCGCTGATCTGTTCGGCAATTGCTGGGCCTGGGCAGGCATGGCGCGCATGGCCGAAGCTGAATACCTTGCGGTCAGGTCTGTTCAGTTGCAGACTGTCTGCATCATGGTTGACTGACGCATCACGATTGGCGGCTGCCAGCAAGACCACGATTGCCTCACCAGCTTGCAAAGCCTGGCCTGCAATTTCACATGTCTGTGTGACGAAGCGGCGGGTGTTTTGTACCGGGGCATCGTAGCGGGCTACTTCTGCAATCAGGTCTTTTATTGTCTGTGGCTGACTGGCTGATTCTTCACGCAGCTTCTGCAACAGGCCTTGTTGTTGCTGTAAGGCGATGATGCTATTACCCATCAGACCCGCTGTTGCTTCATACGTCTGCGATAACAAGCCGATGAGATTGCACAAGATGCCATCAGCATGCTGCCAGCCTAGTTGTTCCGCTTCGCTTTGCAGACCTGCCAGAAATCCATCTGGTTTCGCCTGACTGTCTTGCAGCAGTTGGCGAAAACTATTTTGCAAAGCCTTTGCAGCCACATGTGCGGCATCGATTTGTTCTGCAGTGCTCAAGGGGGAAAGGCAGCGTACGAAATCTGCCATCCAGCTTGCCAGGGCGGGCAGGGCTTCTTCTGAAAACCCCAATACGCTGCCCATGACATGGATGGGCAAGGCGAACAGATATTGTGTCAGTCCATCTCCTGTTCGTACATCATATGTGTTTGCGAGTTGGGTCGCATGTTGCTGCGTACAGGCGGCGATGCCAGACAAGTCCAGCTTGCGCAATGAGCTTTGTATTACCTGTTTAGGCAGGGCATGGGCCTGGCCTTCATTCATGCGTATCAGGTTTGAAAATATTTCTCCCGCTGATCCCCCGGCAATATTGCGTGGCACAGGTTCTGTCACTGGCCTGACAGCACAAGCGGGAGATTCCAGCACTTGCTGCACGATGTCGGCACGGCTGACTATCCAGCATTTGAGTGCTGCATCAAAAAACCATGCTGGCCCTGCACGCAGGCTGGCGTAATACGGGTAAGGGTCTGGGTGGCAAGCGGCATTCAATATAGTGATTTGCTGTGTCATGGCAGGGCAGAGTAGGGTTGATGAGTAAGTGGTGAAATGCAGTATAGGGCTTGTTCGCATTGAACAATTCGTCTACCATCAAACTATGAATGCAGACAATCACACCAATATAGAATACGCCGATACGCAATTAGCCAAGCTCGCCGGGGCCATTGCCGAGCCTGCCCGCGCCCGCATGCTGTGCAGCCTGATGGATGGGCGCGCCCGCACCAGCACTGAGCTGGCCGTTGTGGCTGAGGTCAGCCCATCCACTGCCAGTGTGCATTTGAGTAAATTACTGGAACAACATCTGGTGACGGTGGTGGCGCAGGGCAAGCATCGCTATTACCAGCTCGCCAGTAATGAAGTGGCGATTGCACTGGAGTCCCTGCTGTTGATCGCCGGCTTACCAAGATCACGCTTTGTGCCAAACACCCCGGACCGCCTGCGCAAGGCGCGTACCTGCTATGACCATATGGCGGGTGAGGTGGCGGTGGGGGTGCATGATTATCTGATGCAGCAAGCCTGGATCAGGCCGGTCGACGGTGAAGAAACTGCCTATGAATTGACGGCAACAGGCAGTAAGTCTTTGGAAGAACTGGGTCTGGATATTGCCACGACACGCAAGGCCAGGCGGCGTTTTGCCTGTTCCTGCCTGGACTGGAGTGAGCGCACTCCGCATCTGGGTGGTGCTTTGGGGGCTGCTTTGCTGAATTTATTGATTAGTCATTCCTGGCTGGAACGTGATCTTGATAGCCGGGCGCTGGCATTGACCAGCAAGGGCAAACGTGAATTTCAAAAAGTGTTTGCCTTAAAAACCTGAAACTTGATGTCCAGGCTGTGCTTACTGCGCTTATTCTTTTGTACCAAGCTTGATCTTGGCAAGCCTGTCTATGATCGCTGGCTTTAACTTGCGGAAGTACACCAGGTCAATCGCAAACATGGAAACAAGAGCCAAGCCTACAGTCAGCACGCAGCTTATCCATATCGAGTCTGGGGCTGCGATGCGGTTAGACAGATAAATTGCTGCGAATATTGTCAAACCCGTCATGAATTCACGCCAGAGCGGTTTACGCGTCTTGAAGGTTTTTTGTGCTGCCAGCAATACCAGCTCAGGGTAGTGTTTGGGCGCAACATCCTTTAATTCAGGGACTGCCAGCAATAAGGCGTCAGTGCTGAAGTTTTGCATGATTATCCATCCTTTATTCACCTGCAATCAGGTCTTGTGGGAAATATTATCTGCTTCAATAGAGGCTTAGTCTACGGTCAAAATGTAAAACATTTACCACAGGCATGTTGTTGGTCTATTGTTAAGCTGGTAGCAAGTCCTGGAGACAGCCTCAGATTTCGGCGATGACTTCTGGAAAAGCCTTGGACCATTGCAAAATTTCCACACTTTCACGCATGCCATAGACCCAGAAAGGGTCAGTTTGCCACAGGCTTTCTACTTCGGCCTTGTCTTTAGCTTCAATGATCCATAAAGCGCCTATGGGGTGGTCATTGGCATCATGGCGCAGTGATCCTGCCACCTTGATTTGCGCCCGGCGTGCTGCCAGCCAATCTATGTGGGCAGCCATATAGTCAGTGCGGACATGGCGCATCGTTGTTTTGTCGGTAAATCTGACGGCAAATAACATAAGCAAACTCAAAAATCTTATAAAGATGGGAATAATAAGCGGGTTTGCCTATGTTAAGGTATGGTCAAACTGTTTTCACTATATGCATCATGTGTCAATTACTAGGAATGAACTGCAATACCCCGACTGATATTGTCTTCAGTTTTACCGGGTTTGCAACACGCGGCGGTCTGACGGACGAGCACAAGGACGGCTGGGGCATCGCTTTCTTTGAAGGCAGCGGCGTACGCCTGTTTGTCGATCACCAGTCGGCAGTCGAATCGCCGGTGGCCGAGCTGATCAAGCGCTATCCCATCAAATCCAGGAATGTCATCGCCCATATCCGCAAGGCTACCCAGGGCCAGGTCAGCCTGGAAAACTGTCATCCCTTCGTACGTGAATGCTGGGGGCGTTACTGGGTATTTGCCCATAATGGTGATTTGAAGGAATTCGCACCCGTGCTGGACGGCAGCTTCCAGCCAGTTGGCAATACCGATAGTGAAAGAGCATTTTGCTATCTATTGCAACGCATGCGTCGTCACTTTGGCGAGCAATTGCCATCGGTGCAGCAACTGGCGCAATTCATGCAAGAGATCACGGCAGAAATTGCCACTTATGGCACTTTCAATATGATGCTGTCGAATGGTGAAGCCCTGTTCACCCACTGTTCTACCAAACTCTATTACATCGTGCGCCAGCATCCTTTCAGTACCGCTGCCTTGACGGATGAAGATGTGGCTGTCGATTTTTCTCAGGTCACTACCCCTGCCGACAAGGTCGCCATCATCGTCACCGAACCTCTGACAACCAATGAAAGCTGGACTCAGTGTGCATCTGGCCAGATGCTGGTATTTGTTGATGGTGATGTATTGGCTTTGCCAGAGGTAGTAGCATGAACCAGCGATTGATGGATCAGCTCGACACCAATCTCTTGCGCGTCTTGCACACCCTGCTGACTGAACGCAGCGTCACCCGCACCGCCATGAAGCTGGGACAATCACAACCCGCCATCAGCAATATGCTGAAGCGCCTGCGCGAAATCACCGGGGATGCCATCCTGGTACGCGGTAAAAACGGTATGACTGCGACTGAGCGGGGTGAAGAACTCTTATTGCTGGCACGCCAGGCTTTGAATGTGCTGGAAAGTATCGCCAGCCCGGCACCGGCCTTCATGCCAGCCTCTAGCCAGCGCATCTTCCAGCTCGGCGCACCGGATTACCTGAGCGCCTTGCTGATTCCACTCATCATAGAAAAATTGCGCGAACAGGCACCCAATGCCGGCCTGACTGTACATGCTCTGAATGCCGGTTTTGATTATGCCGCTGGCCTGGAAAGTGGCGAGCTTGATTGCGTCATCGGCAACTGGCCCGACCTGCCACCGCACCTGCATCTGGCGCAATTGTTTGAAGATGAAGTGGTCTGCATGGTGAATCGCAAACACCCGGTCGTCAGCAAGGGTTTGTCGATCAAATACTACCTGGAAATGGCCCATCTGGCCCCCACGCCGTATATGATGGGCCACCGCAGTATCATAGATAGCGCACTCGCAGAGCAGGGCTTGAAGCGCAAGATACAGATGACCATTCCCTACTTTGGCATGGTCCCCTATGTACTCTCACGTACCGACCTCATTTTCACCACCAGTCGCAGCTTTGCCGTGCAATGCGCCAGAGACTGGCCGATAGAAGTCTTGCCCATGCCGATTACCGTACCCAAGATGAAGTTCTACATGCTCTGGCATGAACGCGCGCATGCGGCGGCAGAGGTGCAGTGGTTGAGACGGATAGTGGCGGAGGCTTCGGCTAAGGTGATGGTGTAAGTTGTAGGCAGGATGGTTGGCAGGATTGTAGGTTGGGCTACGGGGTATCAGCCCAACACTGGGCCTCTGCAAACGCATACGCTATTTAAACGCCGAGTGTTGGGCTGATGTGGCGTAGCCCAACCTACGAGGAGCTCAAGCTACGGAAAATCCGTAGCCCAATCATCCAGAGACACAGTGAAACCTGTATTTTTCCGTGTCTCTGTGTTGAGAGGTCTTACTTAAATCAACCCGGCACTTTCCCCTCCACACCCTCCACATAAAACTTGATGTCATGCAGGAACTTGTCATCCGCCACGGCATCCTTGCCCAAAACTTCCTTGCCAGTATTGTCCTTGATAGGCCCTTTCCAGATCGGGCCTGTGCCGTCGATGACGCCCTGGCGTTTGTCGGCGATGAGTTTTTTGACTTCGTCGGACAGGCTGGCGTTGAAGGCTTTCAGGTCTATCATGTTTTCTTTCAGGCCCCACCAGGTGGTGTCTGATTTCCATGTTTTGTTGAGCACTTCATCGACGCGCTTGGTGTAGTACACCCCCCAGTCGATGACCGATGCTGCCAGGTGGGCTTTGGCGCCAAACTTGCTCATGTCGCTGTCCCAGCCAAAGGCGTAGACGCCTTTTTCTTCGGCAGTTTGTACGACCGCGGCTGAGTCGGTATTTTGCATGAGCACATCCACGCCCTGACCTATCAGGGTAGTGGCGGCTTCACGCTCTTTGCCAGGGTCAAACCATTTATTGACCCAGACCACCCTGGTGGTGGCCTTGGGGTTGATGGAGCGAGCACCGAGGGTGAAGGAATTGATATTGCGCAGTACTTCAGGGATAGGGATGGAGGCAACCACACCCAGCTTGCCAGACTTGCTCATCTTGCCTGCAGCGACACCGGCGAGATAAGCGCCTTCATATGTGCGCACATCATATTGCGCCAGGTTATCGGCAGTTTTGTAGCCAGTCGCATGTTCAAACTTCACATCCGGGAAATCCTTGGCGACTTTGAGCATGGCTTCCATGTAGCCAAAGGTAGTGCCAAAGATGACCTTGTTACCTTGATTGGCGAGGTCGCGGATCACGCGCTCTGCATCTGCTGCGCTCTCTGGCACGTTCTCGACAAAAGTGGTTTTGACCTTGTCACCAAACTTGGCTTCCACTGCCTTGCGGGCAGCATCATGGGCATAGGTCCAGCCTGCATCACCCACCGGGCCTACATAGATGAAACCGACTTTCAAAGGCTCGGCGGCAGTTGGTGCTGCAGCGTTGCTGGCTGGCGCAGGCGCTGCTGCACTGGCGCTGGCGGATTTGCTTTCTTCTTTCTGGCCACAACCAGCAAGACCGACAATAGCCAGGGACAGCGCCGCTGCCAGGGTTTTTCTGCGAGTGATTTTCATGGATAGCTTCCTTGGTTTGATTTTCAGTGTTAATCAAAAAACGCACAGCAAATTACATAGATATCTGATTACGCCGACCCCGGGCGGAAAGGCTTGCCCAGTGAAGCCGGCATGTTCAGGCGTATCCAGTCAGGGTTACGCGAAATCAGCACCAGCACGATAATCGTTGCCAGATAGGGCAGCATGGATAAAATTTCCGATGGAATGGCGATGCCTATTGCCTGGAAATGGAACTGCAAAATCGTCACGCTGCCAAACAGTAAAGCACCCAGCAAGACCCGTGCCGGACGCCAGGTAGCAAACGTCGTCAATGCCAGGGCTATCCAGCCACGCCCGGCAACCAGGCCTTCCACCCACATCGGGGTATACACGACAGACAGGTAGGCCCCAGCGATGCCGCAACAGGCACCGCTGAACAGCAAGGCCAGATAACGTATCTTGCGCACTGGGTAACCCAGCGCATGGGCAGATTCCGGCGATTCACCCACCGATCTCAAGACCAGGCCAGCACGGCTGCGGTACAAGAACCAGATAATGCCGCCGCATAGTAAAAGACCAAAATACACCGCCAGATGCTGGTCAAACAAGGCTTTGCCAAGGAAAGGGATATCCGATAAAAACGGTATGCCATGCGGCCCCGCAGGCAGAGACTGCCCAACGAAAGACTGTCCTATGAAGGCCGACAGGCCAGCGCCAAAGATGGACAATGCCAGGCCAGTCGCTACCTGATTGGTCACCAGTACCAGTGCCAGCCAGGCAAACAAAGTCGCCATCAGCATGCCAGCAACTGCGCCAGCGACAAAACCCAGCCAGGGCATATGGGTCTGGTGGGCCACGGCAAAACCGGTAATGGCGGCCACCAGCATCATGCCTTCGGCACCAAGATTGAGCACGCCTGCACGTTCATTGATCAGCAGGCCCAAAGCCGCGATCAGCAAGGGTGTGCCAGAGTTGATAGAGGCGGCGATAAGTGCAGCAAAATTTTCCATGGTTGCTTATTTCTGCCAACGCAGGCGGTAATTGATCAGGGTGTCGCAAGCCAGCAGCAAAAACAGCAGCATGCCCTGGAACAGGCCAGTGATGGCAGAAGGCAGGCCCAGGCGCGATTGCGCCATCTCGCCACCGAGATAAAACAGCGACAGCACCAGGCCACCAAAGATAGTGCCTATGGGATTCAAACGACCTATGAAGGCCACGATGATGGCAGCAAAGCCATAACCCGGCGAGATAGAAGGCAAGACCTGGCCTATGGGCCCGGCGACTTCAAATGCGCCTGCCATGCCAGCGAAGCCGCCGGAGATCAGCAAGGAGGTCCATAAGGCGCGGCGGCTGGAGAAACCCGCATAACGCGCTGCCAGCGGCGCCAGCCCGCCGACAGTCAAGCGGTAACCAGCAAAGCTGCGATACACAAACACCGCCATCAAGCCACTCGCGACCAGCATGACGATAAAGCCTATATGCAGGCGGCTGCCCGAGAACAGATGCGGCAACAGGTAATCACTGGAAAACACCTTGGACTGCGGAAAGTTCATGCCATGCGGGTCTTTCAACGGGCCGTTGACGGCATACATCAGCAGCAACTGCGCGATATAGGTCAGCATCAGTGACACCAAAATCTCATTGGCATTAAAGCGGTCACGCAACAAGGCGGTGATGGATGCCCACAAACTGCCACCAATCACACCCGCGCAAGTTGCCAGCAACAAGACCATGCCACCCGACAAACCTGGCGTGCCAGTATCAAAAAATAGTATGGTGCTGCCAGCGGCCAGGCCACCGGCAATCAACTGCCCTTCTGCGCCGATGTTCCATACATTGGCGCGGTAACAGACGGATAACCCCAGTGCGCACAAGACCAGTGGCGTGGTCTTCAGCAATAGTTCGGCGATGGCAGCCTTGTTGCGTATTGGCTCTATCAAAAATACCTGCAGGCCAGTCCAGGGGTTTTTGCCCAGTGCCATGAATAACAGCGCACCGAAAAAGATCGTCAGCAACAAGGCCAGCACAGGAGAAAAGTAGGCCATGCTGCGCGAGCTGGCGGCACGCAATTCCAGCTTAAGCATGCTCGCCCCGCTCATTCTGCACATTTTTTTTCTTGCGGCTGCCACCAGCTTTACCCAGGGACACGGTTTCTGCCGTCGTCCATTCTTCCCACAAACCACTCATCCACAATCCTATCTTTTCCCTGGTCGCGCTGGCAGTTGCTATCGAAGGCGACAAACGGCCCTTGGCAATCACATGCATGCGGTCACATAATTCAAACAATTCATCGAGTTCTTCCGATATCACCAATACCGCGCAACCAGCCTGCTTGAGCTTGCGTATCTCATCATGGATTTGCGCGGCCGCACCCACATCCACCCCCCAGGTGGGCTGTGCGACGATGAAGACATCCGGCTGGCGTGTGATTTCACGACCCACAATAAACTTTTGCAGATTGCCACCCGACAGGCTGCGCGCCAGTGACTCAGGCCCGCCCGCCTTGACGCGGAAACGGGCGATGATATTCGCCGCTGCCTGTATCGTATGGCGAAAATTGATCATGCCCTTATTGACGAAGGGTTCATGCTGGTGCGACAACAGCATATTGGCAGTCAGGCTCATTTCTGGTACTGCCCCCCGGCCCAGTCTTTCTTCCGGCACCAGGCTTTGGCCCAGTTTGCGCCTGCTCTCAGGGCCGCGATTACCAACTGGCTTGCCTTTGAGTTCTATCATCTGCGGCGCGGCGCGCCTGTCTTCGCCTGACAATGCGGCCAGCAATTCTTGCTGGCCGTTGCCGGATACACCGGCGATGCCGACGATTTCACCACCAAACAATTCCAGTTGTATGTCTTCGAGTGCCGTCGCAAAGGCATGTGCCTTGGGCAGGCTCAACTGACGTATCAGCAAGCGAGATTCGCCCAGGGTCACGGGCTCAGTATGTGCCGATGGCGGTAAATCCTCGCCTATCATCATGCGCGACAGGCTGGCAGCGGTTTCTTGCGCCGGATCGCAATGCCCGGTGACCTTGCCAGCACGCATGACGGTGGCGCTATGACATAGCTCACGGATTTCATCAAGCTTATGGCTGATATACAGGATACTGCAACCCTCAGCGGCAATCTTGCGCAGGGTGACAAACAGTTTTTGTACGGCTTGCGGCGTCAGTACTGAAGTAGGTTCATCAAGTATCAGCAATTGTGGCTTGGTCAGCAAGGCACGCACGATTTCCACGCGCTGTCTCTCACCAACTGACAAGGTATGCACATGGCGGTGTGGTTCCAGCTCCAGGCCATAGTTTTCACCAGTCTGGGCGATTTGTTCGGCCAGCTCCAGCATATTCACATGCTGGTCCAGGCCCAGGGCAATATTCTCGGCCACGGTCAGGGTATCGAAGAGTGAAAAATGCTGGAACACCATGGCGATGCCCAGTTTGCGCGCATCCTGTGGTGTCGCTACTCTGACTTCCTCACCATTCCAGCGCACCGTGCCCGAATCAGGTTTGACGGCACCAAAGATGATCTTCATCAGCGTCGATTTGCCCGCACCATTTTCACCCAGCACTGCATGGATTTCACCCGGAGCCACCTGCAGTCTGACAGCATCATTGGCGACGACTGCCGGATAGCGTTTACAAATGTCGGTCAGTTCCAGCCTGGGCACTATGGGTGAAGCAGCAGAAGTCACTTTGACCTTTCCATCCGGTGTTTGATGTTCAAGAGTAGGGAGTAAGTCCTGGGCTGCACATCACGCTAGCGACATGCTGGACATTTGCCCATCATTATAAGTGGCAGCTCTGCGCAAATTCAAAATCTATTTATCATTTGGCACAAGATGGAATTTGTTTGCCGGATAACAAATTGGAAGAAATCATTTAAATTCTTCCTGCCGTTGTTTTCCAGCATCAACAGCATTGCCTGCGCACAAAATTTTGTAGATGAATTGTTTGACACCTGCCCCTCAAGGCAGGTAATTCAAACTCAGTTTGAGTGGCAGGCAATATATAGCCAGGAAAAAGAATACGAGGAAAACATGCGGGGTGATGTTTCACTTCTGTGCCACGCAGAAAATAGTGCGTGAATAGATCCGCCTATTTTTATTTTAAGGGGGAAAAATGGCTGAAATTCTATCTACTATTTTTTTTACTGTTTCACAAAAACTGGCTGCTCTACTAAGCCTACGCCGGGTGTGTAGACAGATGCTGCTGTGATAACCCGCTTCGCTGGTGTAGTGCCATCCATACCTGTATTTGGGTTGGGTAAAGGTAATTTAAACTTATTTCCAAGCAAAGCGTACCCAGTATATTGAGTAGTACCATTTGAAGTAATATCCAGTGTTTTGTAGGATTCACTTCCAGAAGTCAAATAAATATCGCCTGTTTTGAAAATTCCCGTCAAGCTGTCATTTAGAATGAAGCCGCCAGTGTTACCTTTAAGGATAAGACAAACTTCCTTCTTGCCTGTGATTGAGCTGCCTGAGAAAGTAAAAGTTGTACGCTCCTCATACGCACCATGAATGTCTAAACCACAGGCAGTCCCAGTGATATGGCTTCCAGTGGAGTACACCCAGGTTCCTTCAAGTTCGGAGACGGCTGGAGTTACCGGGGCGTTAGAAGTGGAGGAACTTCCGCCACAGGCGGTAAGACAGGCAATGAGTAAGAGAGATAGGTTTTTCATAGAGCGGGTATAAATACGAATTAACAAATGCCACATAAAAAATGGCGGGCGAAATGTATCACATATAGGCAGAAATGGCGTTGATGTATATCAGTGTTCTTGCTTGGGTATAGAATAATCCTTAATAATCAAAGGACTTACCGTATTTTTTAGCATATGGACCAACCAGCCACCTTCCGTGACGACGCCCACTTCTGGCGCAGCCCGCTGCTGCCAGATGCTGAGTTGCTGACGGCTGAATACTTCGCCCAGGAATTTGCCCCGCACTGGCACGAAGGCTTTTCCATCCCCGTCATACAGTCAGGCGCGCAAACCTACCGCTATCGCGGCAGCCGTTGCCTGGCTTCTGTTGGCTGCATCGCTGCCATCAACCCCGGTGAAGTGCATACCGGCGAGAGAGCAACCGAACATGGCTGGGCTTACCGCGCCTTTTACCCTTCGGTAGACTGGATGCAACAACTCGCCAGCGACATGGCAGGCACAGCTGTCGGTGTCCCGTGGTTGCCGGATGGAGTCATCGAAGATGCCGAAGTCTCCGCTCAACTGGCCTTTGCCCATCGCCTGCTGGAAGCCGGTAATGATCCACTCGCCGCCGAAAACGCCCTGACCGCAGGCTTTGCCCTGATGCTGTCGCGCTACGCCCGCACCCGCCCCACTGTACAAGCCATCTTGCCAGACACCGTCAGGGTGGAAATGATGAAATCCCGGCTCAGTGAAGATCTCAGCATAGCAATCAGCCTGACCGAACTGGCGCAAGAGGTAGGCCTGTCAAGCTTCTACGCTGCCCGTCTGTTTTCCCGCATGACTGGCATGCCACCACATGCATGGCGTAACCAACTGAGGCTGAACCGCGCCCAGAGTTTGCTGCGGCAGAATCTGACTGTGACTGAGATTGCGACCATGACAGGGTTTGCGGACCAGAGTCATTTCACGCGGCATTTTAAACGGGCGTTTGGAGTGGCGCCGGGGAGATGGCGGGTTTGAGTGGATTTTGGCGATTTGATCAGTCGTGTATTAAGTAAAGCAATTAGCGGTCGTGTTGACGTTGGGGTTGATTTTCGCAGTTCCCATGTGTCGATGCCTTTGCTGCGAGGCAGAAAATGGATTAAGAAATGACCGTTGTTTGAGCGTAGCGAGTTTTCGAGCCTTCCCATTTTTTGACTTGCAGCAAAGGGAACCCCCTTTAGGGGGCAGCGACGCCTGGGTCGCCTTCTTTTGCTTCCTTTTCTTGGCGAAAGCAAGAAAAGGGAGTAGCTGCCGGGCTACCCCCGGCCTGCAATCGTGAATGACGTGTGGGGGTATTTAGAAATCTAGCTCGTAAATCTGCGATTCTACGTTTAATGCATTACACGGCATGCTAAGAACGCCGCTGGAGCGCCAGCCCGGTGGATTCCAGCCAAAAGCAGGCTGGAATGACGTAACTAACATTGAGAGTCATTTAATTTACTTTCAGCCAGGTAAGGTACGTAAGTAAATTCTTTATTTCAAATAACGCCCCCAAACCGCAAGAACGTACAAGCCCCATCCCCAATTAACAGGCAAGATCCCATTCAATCGCAATGCAATATGGAATCACCCCATGCCCCCCTCCACAAGAATGAAGCACTTCACCGCCGGTATCCGCGACACCGTCCCCATGCTGGTCGGTGCCGCCCCTTTTGGCATGATCTTTGGCACCCTGGTTGCCACTGCACAAATGCAAGCCTGGCAGGGGCAGTTGATGTCGCTGGTGGTGTTTGCCGGGTCCAGCCAGTTCATTGCCACTGGCCTCATCGCCAGTCACACTGGCATGCTGGTGATCTGGCTGGCGACTTTTATCGTTAATTTGCGGCACATGCTGTATGCGGCTTCCCTGATGCCGCATGTACGTCATTTACCCAGACCTTGGCGCTGGGGGCTGGGTTTCTTGCTGACGGATGAAACTTTTGCTGTGGTCGACGGCTATTACCGCCAGCATCCGCAAGATGCCCTGGGGCACTGGTATTTCCTGGGGTCGGGCTTGTCCATGTATGTCAACTGGCAAGTCTGGACGCTGATAGGTCTGATGTTTGGGGCGATCTTCCCACAATTGCAGACCCTGGGCCTGGACTTTGCCATGGTGGCAACTTTTATTGCGATCGTCGTGCCGCAACTGTTCAAGCGCCCGCATTTGCTGGCTGCCATCGTCGCTGGCAGCACCGCCTATGCCTTGCAACATTTGCCCTATAAGCTGGGTTTGCTGGCAGCGATTGCCCTGGGGGTGGCGACTGGCATGCTGGCATCGTGTTTCACTAAGCAAAATAATAAGCAAGAACAAATCACTGTGGAGCAGGCATGAATATCACTTTGACCATACTGGGCATGGCTGTCATCACCTTTCTCGTCAAGGCCCTGATCTTCATCCTTGGTGACCGCGTGGCATTTTCCGGTAATCTCAAAAAGGCATTGGAGTTTGTGCCTGTGACGGTGCTGACTGCCATCATCGTCCCCATGATCTTGTCGCCGCACGGCAAGGAGCTGGAATTGAGCTGGCGTAATCCGCAACTGGTGGCAGCAACTGTGGCAGCCTTGCTGTGTGCAGTTACAAAACATCAACTGGCAACCATCATCGCTGGATTAACAGTCTTCTTTAGCTGGCAGTATATGTTGAGTTGAGGGTAGGATATATGCTTTGTCGCTTTCAGCATTTAGCAAATGACTTACGATTTCAGCGCAGTTAACGCAGCAATGCAAAAATATGTGGACAGGCAAATCCTGTCCGGTGTCTCGACTGCGGTGCTGGTCGGGCGTGAACTGGTGCACCAGCACTGCACAGGCTGGGCCGACCGCGAGAGCCAGACGGCTATGCGCGATGATCATCTGTTTCGCGTGTTTTCCAATACCAAGCTGATCACCTCGGTGGCAGTCTTGTTGTTGATGGAAGATGGCAAACTCGAATTAGACCAGCCAGCAGAAGAATTTTTGCCACAACTGGCGCACCTGCAGGTACTCAAACCTGGTGCCACCCGCATAGACGATACCGAACCGGCACGCAGCAAGATCACCATCAGGCATCTGCTTTGCCACACCGCCGGTCTCAGTTATGGCTTGCTCGATCATGGCACGGTCATGTACAAGGCCTACAATGAAAAACGGGTCATGAATGCCTTTACTACTCTGGCCGAGATGATGGATGTGCTGGCAGAATTGCCGCTGAGTTTTCATCCAGGTACAGCCTGGGAATATTCTATCGCCACCGATGTACTGGCGCGTCTGGTGGAGGTGGTCAGTGGCCTGAGCTTTGACCGCTTCCTGCAATTGCGCATACTTAATCCCCTGGCCATGCATGACACCAGCTTTGTCGTGCCTGAACATAAACTGGACAGGCTGGCTTCTTACTATGCCGGTACTGACCCGCAAAATATCCTGCAGCGTGGCTTGCGCAAACTCGACAAATCACCTTACCCCGGCGCTTTCATGACGCCAGTGGCACGCCTGTCGGGCGGTGGAGGCCTGGTATCGAGCATGCAGGATATGCTCTCACTGATGCGCAGCTTCATGCCTGAAGGTGACACCTTGCTCAGGTCTGAGACTATCAAACTGATGATGCAAAACCATTTACCCGCTGGTACAGGCATAGCTTTTCCCGGCGTGGGTGATGTACCCGGCAAGGGCTTTGGCCTGGGTGGTGCGGTAACGCTTAAGCCTTCATCCATAGATCCGCCAGCATCGCTAGGCGAGTTTGAATGGGGTGGTATTGCTGGTACACACTGGTGGATATCACCACGCCACAATATCGCCGGGATATTGATGACACAAAGATTAATGAGTTTCTGGCATCCGTTTTCTTTTGATTTCAAGCGGCTGGCCTATGAAGCTTTGGGATTGAAGTAAATACAGGGGAAAAACATGGGATTCAACAAGATGCCCGGGCTGCAAAGGCTCACAGTGCTGACCATCAGCAGTTTGCTGGCGGCCTGTAGCAGCCTGTCTACACAACATGATGCAAAAATACAGGCAGCCTGGGTAGTGCTAGGCGAAAATGGCCAGGCCATAGCCCGCGCTGTCACGGCAGACAATATCTGTCCTTCCCTGGTGCAGGATGGTAATCTGGTCGCGATGAACCACAGGGCAGAGCCAAATTCCCTGCCTTTGCGCAAGACAGCCAGTAAGCCGGAAGACAGCAAGCCTTCCGCTTTCCCTGTGCTGACTTGTGAAGCTCCCTTGCTGCCTGCTACCAAAACAGCCAGTGTTGGCGGACGGGATTTACCTATCCCCAAACCTATCGCGCAAAAAATCATCGTTATTGGCGATACCGGTTGCCGTCTTAAAGTGGGTGACAATTACTTCCAGTCTTGTAATGACAGCGAGAAATGGGCTTTTCGCGAAATGGTGGAAACTGCGGCACGCTTCAAACCTGACCTGGTGGTGCATGTCGGTGATTATCACTACCGCGAAAATGCCTGCCCTGAAGGGAATAAGGAATGCGCAGGCAGCCCATGGGGTTATGGCTGGGACACCTGGCAGGCAGATTTTTTCACACCCGCACAGGCTTTGCTGAAGGCGGCACCCTGGGTAGTCGTGCGCGGCAACCATGAAACCTGTGTACGCGCAGGCCAGGGCTGGTGGCGTCTGATGGACCCGCGTCCTTTGAAGAGAGGGCATGACTGTGTCGATGAAGCAAATGACATTCGTGGCGACTATAGCGACCCTTATGCCGTGCCGCTGGGGCGTATAGGCAGCGAGCAGGCGCAGCTAATCATATTTGATTCAGCCAAAGTACCTATCAAGCCACTGGCGAAAACGGATGCGGCTTACCAGTTGTATATGGAGCAGTTCAAGACCGTCAACACGCTGGCAGACAATGCAGATTTCAATATCTTCATCGACCACCACCCTGTGCTGGCCTTTGCTGCTGAACGTAAAAAAGACGGCCCTTTGAATATCTTCCCTGGCAACCTCGCGATGCAAGACATCATGCAAAGCTTGAACAGCACGCGCCTGTTCCCCTCCAAAGTGCAGGCGACCTTGTCTGGCCATGTGCATTTGTTTGAAGCCCTGATTTTCAGTACAGATCATCCTGTGCAATTTGTTGCGGGCAATGGTGGTTCTTCGCTGGACACCCCTTTGCCTGTGCCACTGGCAGCGAATTCCACGCCGTATACTGAGGCGAAACTGGATTACTTCAGCAACTCCAATGAAGTCGGTTTCATGACCATGGAGCGTGAGCAGCAAAGCTGGAAAGTCCAGGCCTGGAACAAGCAGGGCAAGCTCATCACTGAATGCCGTATGCAGGGTAAGAAGACGGAGTGCAGCAACAAATAAATATGCAATGCCGCCACAGTCCCCACCCCTTTCAGGACTAAGACTGTGGCGTAATTTTTTCCTCTGTATCTGGTGCGCTTAAAGGCACGATGACAGTGAAACAGCAGCCCTGGCCGGTGTCGCTTTGCACCTGTATTTTTCCACCCAGTATCTTGCTCACCAGGTTATAGACGATATTCATGCCCAGGCCAGAACCGCCCTGGCCCAACTTGGTCGTGAAGAATGGGTCAAAGACTTTTGACAGATGTTCATTGGCGATGCCAGTACCATCATCCCTGAATTCCAGCTTGACATGATGCTGGTCTATCAGCGTGGTGCTCAGTTGCATGACACCTGTAACTCGCCCATCAAAACCGTGCTTGATGGAATTGGTCAAAAAATTCCCTATGATTTGTCCAAAGGCACCAGGGAAGCTATCCATCTGGATACCAGCCTGTAGCCGGGTCTGCATTTCAAAGCCAGTCTTGGCATACAGGGATGAATTGGTCAGCAGGATTTCTTCCAGTACCTGGCTTAATTCAAATTGCCGACGCATATCACTGGACTGATCAACCGCCACATGCTTGAAGCTGCGTATCAATTCAGAAGCACGCTGCAAGGAGCGTAGCAAAACCTCAGAACCAAAAATGCTGCTCTCAAGGAAGGCATTGAAGACACTGCGTTTGATCGTCCCTTGTTGCAATTCGCCTTGCAGTGTCCTGGCCTGGTCTTGCAAAGTACTGGCAACAGTGACGCTATTGCCTATTGGGGTATTGAGTTCATGTGCCACGCCTGCCACCAGTGAACCCAGAGAAGCCAGTTTCTCTTGCCGTATCAATTCGCCTTGCATGAGTTGCAGGGAATCGAGGGCTTCTGCCAGCTCTGCATTCGAGCGCTCCAGGTTTTCCGTGCGCCTGGCAACCCGGTCTTCGAGCGAGGCATTCAGGTTCAGCAAATCCTGTTCCGCAGCAAGCTGGCGTGTCACGTCCTGAGGGGTGATGATAAAGCGCTCTTCACCATCAGACATATAGGTGCGCGAGGAGAGCAGGCACACCCTGATGCTACCGTCGGCATGCCTGAACCTGGCCTGGAAATGATCTATCTGTGGCTCGGTGCGCAAGAGCGAGATGAACTTGCGCATCTCTTCTTTATCTGCCCAAAAATACTTCTGGTATTGTTCACCAGCACCGACGATGTCGTCGTGACGGTAACCAAATAATCTGATCCAGGCATCATTGACGGCATCAATTTTCCTGGTGTGCAGATTGACCAGAGAAATAGCCAGTGGTGAGCGTTCAAAAATTTCAGAGAATTTGTATTCGGCATTTCTGAGCGTGGCTTCCGACAACCGCAATTTATGAAATTGCCGCGCCAGTATGGCCATGACACAGAGCAGTAGCAAGACGACCACGGTGGTGAACATGATCCTGGTTTGCAGGCGCTGATACCAGGGGGCCAATATGCTTTCTATATCACGTCCATACACCACGCTGAGCGGGAAACCATTGACTTTGCGATAGGCATACAAGCGTTCAAATTCATCGTCCAGCCAATCCGGGTCGGTGAAGCTGCCTTCCTTCTCTTCGCTGGCCAGCCTGTCTGTCGCGGGCTCCTTGCTGATATCGCGGTTGACATAGCGTGCTTCGAAGGGAGAGCGGACGATGACAAAACCTGCATTGGCAATCAGCGCCAGCATGGCATTATTTTCTTTCGCCACATTCGCATACAGCTCAGCAAAATAGGCAATGCGCAGATCAGTGCTGATCATCGCCACCTGCCTGCCCCGTTTGTCAAACACATTGCGTGCAATCGGCAACACCAGCTGGCTATCGTAGCGGCTTTCATAAGGGCTGCCGATGACGACTTCTTTATGCTCGGGATGCAGCATGAGGAAATGGATGTCATCCCTGTCCGCGACGGTCATTTGATGCGATGGAAAATCAGGGGAGCTGACCCAGCTATTGCCATCCAGATCGATATAACGCAGAGCCTTGATATAGCGGTAATCCTGGGCATCATAATTATCGAGGAAATGCTGGACATCGACGCCGACGTCCGTAAAAGAAGCGGCAGCAATGGCCGCAGTATCGAGTTTTTGTACACCGTCCTGCATGGTCTGGGCAACATGCTCCTCAAGCAGACGCACTGCCACATGGGCATTGCTGCGTTCTGCTTCCAGCGTCAACTCCTTATCTTGCTGAGCACTCCAGTAGGACTGTGCCAGGATGGCCGACACGATCAGTATCGTGACGGCAATCAGGCTCAGATTTTTACGCAGGAACACTGTTTTCCTCTCATTTTTCTATCCATCACCAGCTTGATCCGGAGTGGATATTATTTGACACGACCTTCACGCCAGGCTTGCAATAATTTGTCATAGGCGATGGTTTCACCCTTGGGTTTTTCCACTGCCATTTTTTTCCAGGGTGCGCCCTTGTCGGTCAGATACTTGCTCGTATCCCGTACAGGGTTGAGTTTGGGCGGACAATTTTTCATGCCCTTGCTTTGCAATTCCGCCATGACCTGGTCGATTTGTCCGGCCAGTTTATCGAGTGCCGCCTGGGGGCTGATCTGTCCCTGTACTACGGGGGCGATATTGCTCCACCACAGACTTGCCAAGCGCGGATAGTCAGGTACATTATTACCGGTCGGCGTCCAGGCTACCCTGGCCGGGCTACGGTAAAACTCGATCAAACCGCCGTAACGATAAGCATTTTTTGTGAAGTACTCATGACGTATATCGGATTCACGTATGAAGGTCAGACCGACGATGGATTTTTTCAGCGAGACTGTTTTCGATGTGACGAACTGGGCATATAACCAGGCTGCGGCCTTGCGGTGTTCCGGGGTTGATTTGAACAAGGTCCACGAACCCACATCCTGGTAGCCATTTTGCATGCCAGTTTTCCAGTAAGCGCCATGGGGTGAGGGAGCCATGCGCCATTTGGGGCTACCATCTGCATTCATGACCGGCAGGTCTGGCTTGATCATGGCAGCGGTAAAGGCGGTATACCAAAAAATTTGCTGGGCGATCTGGCCCTGCGCCGGCACTGGCCCGGCTTCGGTAAAATTCAATTGCCTGGCTTGCGGCGGTGCATACTTATTCAGCCATTCCAGGTATTTGCTGAGCGCATACACAGCAGCCGGTGAATTGGTGGCACCACCCCTGGCAACGCTGGCCCCTACTGGCGTGCATTTGTCACTGGCCACGCGTATCCCCCATTCATCGACTGGCAAGCCATTCGGTATGCCACGGTCTGCTGCGCCAGCCATGGACAACCAGGCATCGGTAAACCGCCAGCCCAGGGAGGGATCGCTCTTGCCATAGTCCATATGGCCATAAATCGCTTTGCCGTCGATAGTCTTCACGTCCTTGCTGAAGAATTCAGCGATGTCTTCATAGGCTGACCAGTTTTGCGGCACACCCAGTTCATAGCCGTATTTTTTCTGGAATTGTTCTTGCAAGTCTTTGCGGGCGAACAGGTCGGCCCGGAACCAGTAAAGATTGGCAAATTGCTGGTCCGGCAGTTGGTAGAGCTTGCCATCCGGTGCGGTCGTAAAACTGGTACCGATGAAGTCCTTGAGATCAAGGCCGGGATTGGTGAATTCCTTGCCCTGGCCTTTCATGTAATCAGAGAGTGGTTCGATGACACCATAACGATAATGAGTGCCTATCAGGTCAGAGTCCGAGATCCAGCCATCGTAGCTGCTCTTGTCGGCATAGATGGCTTTTTGCAGGCGTTCCACCAGGTCCCCTTCAGGCATGGTTTCATGAATGACCTTGATACCGGTAATTTCAAAAAAAGCTTTTGCCAGGACGGTGGATTCATAGGCATGGGTGTCGATGATTTCAGAAGCCACCCTGATCTCGCTAATGCCAGCCCGCTTCAATTTGTCGGCCGCAGCGATGAACCACTGCATTTCTTCGATTTGTTGAGATGCTGACAAGCTCGATACTTTGAATTCTTCTCGCAGCCATTTTTCCGCTGCCTGCTGGTCGGCATGTGCAGGTGCCAGGCATAGCAGCAGTATTAATGTCATGCCAGGTATTCGAATTGCAGCCATTCACAACTCCATATCAAAGCGAAGCAGCTTTACCGCAATGAGGGCATTTACAAGCAAGGGGAAAGCTTAATATCTTGTATAAATTATTAATCAATATTGCAATGTTGGCGAGGCATTTGAACTTATTATATAAGTAGTAAATATTCTTTAAGATAATTTTTATACATCTGTCGCCGCCCTAAACGATACCGCGCTCAGGCTTGTATAAACTGGAATTTCAAAGCAATTCAAGATTTTTTACCTTTGTACCTCAGGTTTTGTCGTCACGTCACGAAACGGTCATCTTGCTTACACCGTCTTGTCATAAGCTCTTTCTACACTTGCGGGTTTTCTACCCACCAAGAACATCGGAAGGCAAATGATGACACGCAAGCAAGTTCAATTTTCCATGCATATCACGACAGTACAAGTTTTACTGGCCCTGGCTTGCATGGCACAACATAATGCCCAGGCACAAACAGCAGCCGCTAGCGAAGTTGCGCAAGAATCCCCCTCCGCGCTGGATGCTGATGCGATCAAATCGCGCGTTGTCATTACTGGTTCTTCTGTTGGTAACCGGGCACCGGTGCAAACATCATTGAAAGCGACCCAGCCTCAGTCTGTCATCACGGCGACCTTCATAGAACAATCGGTGACCCCTCTGGCTGACTTTAATGCAGTAGCACGTATTGCGCCCAGCATAGGCGCGGGTGTATCTCCAAACGGTCCAGGCCTGGCAGAAACCAAGGTGACCTTGCGTGGTTTTCAGGATGGTGAATACAATGTGACCTATGATGGCATCCCTTTCGGTGATACCAATAATCCTACTCATCATTCGACGTCCTATTTCCCGGCACGCATCATCGGTGGCATGGTCATAGAACGCGGCCCGGGCAATGCCAGCAATCTGGGGCAGGCGACCTTTGGTGGCTCCATCAATCTGTTTTCCAAAGAGTTGTCGCATGATTTTCATTTCACGCCCTATGCCACTTTTGGCTCATGGAATACCAGAATGCTGGGCGTTCAGCTGGACAGCGGCATCAGCTCTTATTTTGGTGATACCCGCTTCATGTTCAATGGCTCGCGTCTGACCACAGATGGCTATCTGACGTATAGCGGTGTGAATGAAGATAATTATCAATTCAAATTGCAGCGCAGCCTGGGCAAGGATACGACATTGACCGTGTTCTCTACCTTCAACAAGATCACCAGTTATGTCTCTGACAAAGGTGGTGTGACCTTGAGCCAGGCGGCGCAGTTTGGCAAAAACTATGCATTGAATAATGATCCGAAAAGCCAGAATTTCTATGGCTATAACTTCAATAATAAAAACACGGATTTTGACTATATACGCCTGCAGTCGAAACTGGCGGACTGGGCCATCGACAATACCCTCTACACTTACTCCTATACCAATGATACTTATGCCGGTCAGGATACCAGCGGCGCGACTGCCAATGGTACCAAGTCAGGCGCGGCTGGCAATTTGAATGTTCCCGGTTATAACAAGCTCAATGCCTACCGTGTGAATGGCGATATCCTGAAGGCAAGCAGTCAACTCGATGCTGGCTTGTTGCGCGTCGGCATCTGGCTGGAAAATGCCAGTACCAATCGCCATACCTATGATCTTGACTGGACCCTGGGCACAGCCAATCCCAAGGAAGCCACGGCCCCCAAGAATGTCGCTTATGAGCAGGGTTCCAACTGGAGGCAATACCAGCCATTTGTCGAATTTGAATGGGCCGCCACGCCAGAGCTGACGATTACGCCTGGATTGAAATATGTGAGCTTCCAGCGTTCACTCGATGCCAAGGTCAATCAGACTACCCGCATCCCCACGACGACCGAGCAAACCTATACGACTACCTTGCCTTTCCTGACTGCCAATTACAGCGTCAACAAGGAATTATCTGCCTATGCACAAATTGCCCGTGGTTTCCTGGTGCCTGACTTGTCCATGTTCTATGTCAACACGCCCAGCCTGAGCACACCCAAGCCGCAGACTTCCACCAATTATCAATTCGGCGTGGTTCATCAATCCAGAGACCTGAGCCTGGATGCTGATGTGTATTACATAGACTTCAATAACAAGATTGCTTCTACCGGCACTGGCAATGATGTGGTGTATTACAACCAGGGTGGCGTCGTCTATAAAGGCATAGAAGCTGCGGCCACGTATTACCTGGGCAGCGGTTTCTCCCTGCATGCAAATGCTTCACTGAATAGTGCCAAGGCAAAAGATACAGGCTTGCAAGTTGCCAAAGCGCCTGAGTCCACCTCTGCTGTCGGGGTTTTGTACAAGGCAAATGGCTTGTATGGCTCCTTGATTGCAAAAACCACAGGCCAGCAATATGCCAAGGATGGTGAACCAGCTGCCTACAAAATAGCGGCTTACACAACCGCAGATTTGACTATTGGCTATCGCCTCAAAACAGATGGTCTGATGCTGAAAAATGTGAAAACGCAGTTCGGTATCAATAATTTGTTCGATAAGCAAGACGCTACATCCATCGCGCCGAATAGCAAGGGTGCAGCCTTTGATCAATATACTTTTGTACCTGCACGCAGCTGGAGTTTTTCTGTGACAGCGGATTTCTAGAGCTCATTCATCTGCACAGTTTTGGTGATGGCAGGCCTTGATGGCCTGCCATTTTTTCTTTTGCGGTATGAAAATTGTCTGCATTTCGCCACGAAATATGCAAGAAATGGTGAAATGACTTTTTGTAAGTCTGACCATCATCTAACTTGAAAAGACTGGCTGGAATTTCTATTTCTATCAGGCATCTCCTAGGAGCCATCAAAAACTTCGGTATTTTATTGTTATCTGTTTACTTGCTATTGCATCATTGTTTTTTTGATTTCCCTGAGGAAATAGTCTAAGTCTGGCTGTTTAATAAAACTTACAATGAAGAAACTTTCAAGGAGATAGCATGAAATTGAAACCTTTTATCACTTTATTGGCGATGACTTCCGCAGTATCGGCCGCCTGGGCCGAAGACACGTCGAATATCACTGTCAGCGGATTTGGCACTGCCGCACTGACGCGCAGCAATACTTCCGATGCAGAATTTGCCCGCCCCAATCAACTCGCCGGTGTCACCAGCGGTGCCAAAACCGGGGTGGATTCCAATCTCGGTTTGCAGGTGACGGCCAAAATGAATGACTGGTTGTCTTTCACTGGCCAGGGCCTGGTGCGCAAAAACGTCACGGACAATTTTGGTGCAGAACTGGCCTGGGCCTTTGCCAAAGCCAAGGTCTCTGAAAACCTGAACATACGCGTGGGTCGTGTTGGCTTGCCGGTGTACATGATTTCTGATTACCGCAATGTAGGTTATGCCAATACCATGTTGCGCCCTCCGGTAGAAATGTATACTCAGGTCACGCTGGAAAGCCTGGATGGTGCCGATGTACTCTACCAGACCAATCTGGGCGACACCGCATTCACCGCGCAAGTAGCCTATGGTGTGACTGATTCTGACAATCGTGGTGGCTTTACTGCCAAGTTCAAGAAAGTATCGAGCATCAATATCGTTGCTGAAAACGGTCCTTTCACTTTCCGTTTTGGCCGCGTCGATGCCAATGTGACCGTCGACAATTCGACTAACCTGACTACCCTGGTGACCGGCTTGACGAAGTTTGGTTTTGTTTCCGGTGCGAATGCGATTGCCGTGAATGATACCAAGGCCTCGTTCACTTCTGTCGGGTTGGGTGTGGACTGGAAGAGCATGGTCGTGCAGGCTGAATATGGCAAACGTAAATCTGCCAGCCTGTCTATCGCTGATACAACCTCCTGGTACACCATGTTTGGCTACCGTATGGGGGCCTTCCTGCCGTATGTGGTGCATGCTTCAGCCACCCAGGATAGTCCGCGTACTGTGGCTGGTCTGCCAACTGCTGGCCCCTTGCTGCCTTACACCCTGGGTGCAAATTCACTGGCATCCTCTTCACCTATACAAAGCAGTAATAGCATAGGTGTGCGCTGGGATTTCCATAAGTCGGCTGCTCTGAAATTGCAACTCGACAGAATGTCACCTGACAATGGCCCAGGCGTTTTCATTAATGCCAAGCCTGGTTTCAAAGGCCCGGTCACGGTCTTTGCAGCAGCTGTTGATTTTGTATTTTGATGGGGAGGCGTGATGAATAAGCTATTGACACATTTATTATTGGCCGCCACTGTCATGACGGGGGCCAGCATGGCAAATGCCGCGGAACTGGTGGTTATCGTCAATGCAGCAAATCCGGCAACAGCCATGACAGCTGCGCAGGCATCCCAGTTTTTCCTGGGTAAATCCCCCATGTTTACCCCGGTGGACTTGCCAGAAAGTTCTCCTTTACGCGCTGAGTTTTATAAAAAGGTGGCAGACAAAGATTTGTCTGAAGTAAAGACTATCTGGTCCAAGCTGGTGTTTACCGGCAAGGGCACTGCACCAAAAGAAATGCACAATAATGCGGAAGTAAAAAAAGCTGTAGCAGCCAATCCTACTGGCATCGGTTATATAGAACGCACTGCGGTGGATGCCACAGTCAAGGTAGTAACCGTATTACCCTGATTTTTGCCTGAATTGTTACTCCAAAGAAAGCTGCTGCCCAGCTTTCTTTTTTTTTGCCACGCTTTTTCTGCATATATATGAATTACTTGTGAGAAATTTGCAATCTGCAACAAATGCAACTAAAACTAGATATATATTCATAGTACCCCCTCACTATTTGTCTGCCTCCGCAATTCTGTTGTTCCTTTTAATAAAGGACTTACCATGAAATTGTTTTACAACCTGAGGATTTCGGCCAAGCTCTTCGTTGGTTTCATCTTACTGTTATCACTCACTGTATTTCTCGGTGGTTTTTCAGTCTATCAACTATCCAGAGTCAATAGTACTGCACTCGAATTGGGCACCAACTGGATGCCCAGCGTGAATGCTGCCATGGGAATGAAAGAAAGAATATCTCGACTCCGTACCCAGGAAATGCAAATCGTTTTATCTGCCGGCGATGAAGCTGCCCTGAAAAAATATGAAAAACGCTGGCAAGACTATACTGCCGAGCTGAAAAAATATGAGGTCGACTATGTCAAACTCATCAGTACGGAAATAGAAAAAAAGTATTTTGCCGAATACAGCAAACTATGGGAGCTGTATGTAGTCGAGGCAAAAAAACTGACAGCCCAGGCAACTGCCGGCAATATGGAAGAAGCACGCACGACCTTACGTGGCGAGTCATCAAAACTGAATGCCGACATGCTGGCGCTGGCCGACAAGATGGTACAGGTGAACGCCGATGGCGGTATCGCCGAATATCGTATGGGTGAGCAGATCTATGCCAATTCCAGAAATCTGATACTGGGCCTGATCATTGTCACCATCGCCCTGGGCTTGCTCCTGGCCTATTTTATCGCCAGAGTGGTATCCCGTCCTTTGCAAGAAGCCGTCAGGGTTGCAAAGACCGTGGCTTCGGGTGATTTGACCAGCGATATCGAAGTCAATACTTCGGATGAAACGGGTGAACTCCTGCAGGCCCTGAAAGAAATGAATGCCAGCCTGTTATCAGTCGTCAGTGAAGTCAGAACGGGTACAGACTTGATTGCCACGGCATCGACAGAAATTGCCAATGGCAATATGGATTTGTCAGCACGTACGGAAAGCCAGGCAGGTTCGCTGGAAGAAACTGCATCCTCGATGGAAGAGCTGACTTCCACCGTCAAGCACAATAGTGATAATGCACGCCAGGCTAATCAGTTATCGCATTCTGCCTCTGCTGTGGCACAAAAAGGCGGTAGCGTGGTCTCGCAAGTGGTTGATACCATGGGCTCGATCAGCGAATCGTCGAAAAAGATCGTTGATATCATTGCCGTCATCGATGGCATTGCTTTCCAGACCAATATCCTGGCCTTGAATGCAGCGGTAGAAGCGGCGCGTGCTGGTGAGCAGGGACGCGGTTTTGCCGTGGTGGCATCCGAGGTGCGCAATCTGGCGCAGCGCTCCGCCAGTGCTGCCAAAGAAATCAAGGCACTCATCAATGATTCGGTAGAAAAAGTCGATCTCGGTACACGTCTGGTGGATCAGGCGGGTGCCACCATGCAGGAAGTGGTTGAAAGCGTCAAACGTGTCAGCGATATCATCTCTGAAATTACTGCTGCTGGTACTGAACAAAGCTCAGGCATAGACCAGATCAATACCGCCATCATACAGATGGACCATGTCACTCAGCAAAATGCGGCCCTGGTGGAAGAAGCTGCTGCCGCCGCTGGCGCTCTGCAAGAGCAGGCCGCTAATCTGAGTCGTGTGGTGGGTGTGTTCAAGCTGATACATGGACATGCTGCCCCAGTTACAGCCAGTAAACCAGTCAGGACTGTCAGCAAGCAACTGGCCAAACCTGCTGCTACTGGTGCTGGCGCTAATATACGCAAAGCGCCGCCTGCAAAAGCCGCTACCAAAGAACGCGAGCTGAGCAAGGCTACTGATGACTGGGAAGAATTTTAAAACGATGCTTGCCAGGCCAGTTTGAATTTTCGTTTTTGCATTTTGTCAGCCTTTTTCAAGGAACTGTCATGAGAATGTTTTATAACTTAAGAATTTCAGCCAAGCTGTTTGTGGGGTTTGGTTTGCTTTTACTGCTGACGGTTTTCCTGGGTGTGTTTTCCATCACCATGCTGGCCAAGGTCAATCAAAATGCCTATGAACTGGGCACTAACTGGATGCCCAGCGTGAATGCTGCCATGTCAATCAAAGAGCGGGTCTCGCGCATACGTTCACAGGAAGCACAGATGGTATCTGCCGAAAATGTCGAAGAGGCAGATAAATATGCGGGTCGCGTCAAGGAAGCAGTCAAGGGGCTGAAAGAACACGAGGTAGAGTATGCTCGCCTGATTACTGAGTCCGAAGAGAAAAAACTGTTTGATGACTACAATAAATCCATGGCGGAGTATTTGCAGATTAGCGACAAAATGGCGGCGATGTCCCATGACGGTAATGGCAAAGACGCGATGGCAATGATGCGCACAGATTCTTCCAAACTCAATTCCAAAATTCGTGACATGGTCGACAAGATGGTCAAGATCAATGTGGATGGTGGTGTTGATGCCTATACCAAAGGCATGGAGTCTTATCAAACTTCACGTACGCTGATTATTACTATCCTCATCATTAGCATTTCCCTGGGCATGTTGCTGGCCTATACCATTGCCCGTATTGTTTCTGGTCCCCTGCAAGACGCCGTCAAGGTAGCGCAAACCGTGGCTGCTGGTGACTTGACCAGTGATATTCAGTCGAATACCCGTGACGAAACAGGTATGTTATTACAAGCCTTGAAAGAAATGAACCAGAGCCTGTTGCAAGTGGTAACCGAAGTGCGGCAAGGGACGGATGAAATTGCCACCGCCACGAGCGAGATTGCCAATGGGAATATGGACTTGTCCAGACGCACAGAAAACCAGGCCAGCTCGCTGGAAGAAACTGCTTCTTCCATGGAGGAGATCACCGCTACCATCAAGCACAATAGTGACAATGCGCGCCAGGCTAACCAGTTATCTCATTCTGCTTCTGCCGTGGCGCAAAAAGGAGGTGATGTGGTCTCGCAAGTGGTCGATACCATGGGATCTATCAATGAATCTTCCAAAAAGATTGTCGATATCATTGCCGTTATTGATGGTATTGCCTTCCAGACCAATATCCTGGCCCTGAATGCGGCGGTGGAAGCTGCCCGTGCTGGTGAACAGGGCCGCGGCTTTGCTGTAGTGGCATCCGAAGTACGCAACCTGGCGCAACGCTCGGCCAGTGCCGCCAAGGAAATCAAGGAACTCATCAATGATTCTGTGGACAAGGTAGGGCAGGGCACACGCCTGGTTGATCAGGCGGGCGAAACCATGAAGGAAGTGGTCGACAGTGTCAAACGTGTCAGCGACATCATCAGTGAAATCACCGCTGCCGGCACGGAGCAAAGTGCTGGCATAGAGCAGATCAATGTGGCGGTCACGCAGATGGATGAGATGACACAGCAAAATGCTGCTTTGGTAGAAGAGGCTGCGGCGGCTGCGGGCGCTTTGCAGGACCAGGCACAAAATTTGAGCCGTATCGTCAGTGTCTTCAAACTGGACCAGGTTCAGCGTGGCACTAGCAAACCAGTAGCTGCGGCCAGATCAGCACCGGTAAAAAGCGCGCATGAAAAACCGGTAGTACGCAGCTTGCCCAAGCCCGCTGCCAAAACCGTCAAACCTTCAGGAGCGAAAAAAGAGCCAGTGGCAGCAGCTGCCGATGACTGGGAAGAGTTTTAATGTATAAAAAAATGCCACAGTTTGCTGTGGCATTTTTTTTGCTGCAAGCTTGAGCTTTAAAGGCTTAAGATCGTAAATACGTTCTAAGACAGTTCGCTTTGTTTGACAATAATGCGGGAAACCAGGCCATATTCCAGGGCTTCGCTTGCACTCATCCAGTAGTCACGGTCTATATCTGCAGTGACTTTTTCCAGCGTCTGGCCAGATTCTCTGGCGATCAGGGCTGCGATACGCTCACGTATCTTGACGATTTCACGTGCCTGGATAGCGATATCCGATGCCTGGCCACCAAAACCACCGCTAGGCTGATGGATCAAAAAGCGGGTATTTTGCAGGCAGACGCGACGCTCCTTCGGTACTGACAGGAACACGTTCACAGCAGCACTGCCTACCCAGCCCGTGCCAACGATATTCACCGGCGCATCAATGAACTTGATGATGTCATGGATGACATCGCCAGATTCCACATGGCCGCCAGGGGATGAGACCAGGATAGTGATAGGTTCTTTGGACTCTGCCGATAAGGCAATCAGACGCTGGGAGATTTCTGATGCCAGTTTGTCGTTGATCGTGCCAAAAACCAGCACAGTACGGGATTTAAAGGCCTTTTCTTCGAGGAAAGGGCTGCGTGCTGGTGATGCGTTATTGTCTTTTTCGTCGGCCATGAAAGTCTTCTTATCTGATCTGGTTGAATTTTGGTAATTTTTTGGTAAATATGGGGAATGATTCTAAGGCATTCCAGGCTGTCTAGATGGCTGCTCAGGCAGTTTTTTTCAAGTAGGCTTCCGCCAGCCTGACCCAATAAGTTGCGCCTATGGGTAGCAAATCATCATTAAAGTCATAGCTGGGGTTGTGCAAGTTGCAAGGGCCGAGTCCATGACCCATGTCGCGGTGGCCACCGTCGCCATTGCCCAGGAAGGCATAGCAACCCGGTTTGGCTTGCAGCATGAAGGAAAAATCCTCCGCGCCCATGGTGGGCTCTACCTGATCATCGACCTTGTCTGCACCGACCACGCTACGCATGACTTCCGCCGCAAAGGCGGTTTCTTTGGCGTGATTGATCAGGGGTGGGTAATTGCGCTTGAAGCGGAAATCTACCTGGGCATCAAAAGCCGCAGCCGTATGTTCGGCGATGGTACGCATGCGTTTTTCTATGAGGTCTATCATTTGTGTGCTGAAGGCACGTACCGTGCCTATCAGGGTCGCTTCGTCCGGGATGACATTGGTGGCACTACCTGAGTGGATTTGCGTGACCGACAGTACGGCTGACTCCAGCGGGCTGGCATTGCGGCTGACGATGGTTTGCCAACTTTGCGCCATTTGTATTGCCACGATGATAGGGTCTATGCCTTTGTGCGGTTGCGCCGCATGGGCACCCTTGCCTCTGACGATGACTTCAAATTCATTCGACGATGCCATCATGGGCCCTGGCGTAACGCCAAAAGTGCCTACCGCTGCTCCCGGCCAGTTATGCATGCCAAATACCGCATCCATGGGGTATTTCTCAAACATGCCGTCTTCTATCATGCGCCGCGCACCGCCGCCGCCTTCTTCGGCGGGCTGGAAGATCAGGTAAACCGTGCCGTCAAATTCCTTGTATTTGGACAGGTAATGCGCCGCCCCCAGCAACATGGCGGTGTGGCCATCATGGCCGCAGGCATGCATTTTTCCGTCATGCCTGGAGGTATGGGCAAAGGTGTTGATTTCCTGCATGGGCAGGGCATCCATGTCGGCCCGCAAGCCTATGGCCCGTTCGCTGGTGCCATTCTTGAGTACACCGACGATGCCAGTGCCTGCCAGGCCACGGATGATGGGTATGCCCCAGGCTTCCAGCTTTTGCGCAACGACTTCAGAAGTACGGTGTTCTTCAAAGCAAAGCTCCGGGTGGGCATGGATATCACGCCGGATTTGCTGGATCTCAGCCTGGAATTGGACAATAGGGTCGATCAGGTTCATTTTTTGTCTCCGGATTGCTTTGCATCATGGCGCTGGCAATAAGCTACTGGCAGATATGTGCAAGCCATTCTTTTTGGGATGTTATCCTGTTGATAAGAAAAATGGTAGTCAGCATGCTATCTTTACCAAATCAAGCTCAAGACCTGAATGCCAGCTGACGACTTGTTTCTTCAGTATAGAGAAAGATACCAGATTCCGGGCAAACTGGTAGTAGTCAGCCTGTGCCAGGATCGTATATACATACTACAAAAACTGCTTTGACTAAATGCCTGGCCCAGCTTAGCTTACCAGCGCATGCCAGACATGGCACTCATGCCCATGCTATAGATGATCAGCAGACTGAGAACCAGGCCTATGAACCCTGAAACCAGACTGCTGAAGAGACAGGTAGTCGCCAGTGCTTGTTGTTGGCGCTGTTTGGCAATAGCCGCCATGGGCAATGTGATCAAGCCCAGTATGGCTGGTAACAAGGCCACGGTCAGTGGCGTGGAGCGACCACTAGCCTCAAGGATAAAGAAAGAGATAGTCAGCAAGGCGATCAGGTGCAGCCAGATAAAGCGTGCACGTGCGCTCTGCAAACCTGTTACCAGGTAGGAAAAATACGCCGGGTAACTGAGCCCACCGAGCATCAGCATCCCTGGTACAGAGCCCAGCCTAGTATGACTGAGAGTGTCGTAAACCAAAGGTGGCAGTATCAGCACGACTGATATCAGGAAAGCATGCAGGGCAATACGCTTGATGACGGACATGAAAGTTCAGATAAGCCAGGTGATTTGCAGACACAGTCCGCTGATGAGCTAGTGTAGCAGACCAACAGCCTGCACGAGTCCGTGGCAAAGCCTGTAAAATTCGCTGAAACTTCAACAAACCCATGTAAAAGCACGCAATGAAGATACTCATGAAACTTTCATGTTGGAAAACCAGCCGCGGGCCAGCCCAGGCGGATTCCCTGTATCTGCAGATAATCTCAAGGCAGGCCTGATACATGCCAGGGTTCATCTTGCGCCGCCTGCTGCAAAGCCTGGCAGTTTTGCTGCTCATGTCACTGCTGGTATTTGCTGGCGTGTATGCAATAGGCAATCCCATCGATATCCTGATTAGCCCTGAGGCAGATCAGGCGGAGCGCCTGCGTATCATCGCTGCCTTTGGCCTGGACCAGAGCCTGCCGCAGCAATACTGGCTATTCCTCAAAAATGCCCTGGCTGGTGACATGGGGCGCTCCTTTGCGTATGCGACACCGGCACTGGGCTTGATTCTGGAACGCATGCCAGCTACGCTGGAACTGGCGGTATTTGCCATCTTGATTGCGATAGCTCTGGGCATACCGCTGGGTTTGCTGGCTGGATTGCGGCCTGACAGCATTGCTGCAAAAAGCATCATGGCGGTATCGATACTGGGCTTCTCCCTGCCTACTTTCTGGGTAGGGCTGATGCTGATCATGGTGTTTGCCGTGCAACTCGGCTGGTTGCCTTCCAGCGGGCGTGGTGAGACTACACTCTTACTGGGCATACCTGTGAGTTTCTTGAGTACCGATGGCCTCAAGCATTTGCTCTTGCCTGCGTTGAACCTGGCACTTTTCAATATCGCCATGGTGATACGCCTGACACGTTCAGGTGCGCAAGAAGCCCTGCTGCAAGACTATGTGCGTTTTGCCCGTGCCAAGGGTTTGCGCAATAGCCGTATCATCGGCGTGCATGTACTCAAGAATATCCTTATCCCTATCGTCACTGTAATTGCCTTGCAATTTGGTTCCATCATCGCCTTTGCGATTGTCACTGAATCGGTGTTTGCCTGGCCGGGCATGGGCAAGCTCATCATCGATTCGATACGGGTGCTGGACAGGCCGGTCATCGTTGCCTATTTGCTGTTGATCGTCAGCCTGTTTATTCTCATCAACCTGGTGGTGGATGTGGTGTATTCATTGCTGGACCCGCGCGTACGTTTGTCAGAAAGCCGGGGCTGATTTTTATGACCGCGATGACTGAAACGATCACTACAAAAATTGAAACGCCCCTGCAGCGTTTCTTGCGCGACTTCTTTGCCAGCCGCATCGCCAGCCTGGGCAGCGTGATTTTATTGCTACTGATCTTGCTGGCGATATTTGCACCCTTGATCTCGCCACAAAATCCTTACGATCTGATGGCGCTGGATGTCATGGATTCACGTCTGGAACCCGGCAAACTGTCTGCCGATGGCAAGCACAGTTTTTTGCTAGGCACTGATGAGCAGGGCCGCGACATGTTGTCGGCCATCTTCTATGGCTTGCGTATCTCCCTCATCGTCGGTTTTTCCAGCACTGTGATTGCGTTGGCAATCGGCCTCAGTCTGGGGTTACTCGCTGGTTATCTGGGTGGTCGCGCCGAAGCCATCATCATGCGTATTGCCGACATACAGTTATCTTTCCCCGCCATCCTGATCGCCATGATCTTGCTGGCGCTGACAGGGCAGGGCGTGGGCAAGATCATCATCGCACTGGTGCTGGTGCAATGGGCTTACTATGCGCGCACGGCCCGTAGTGCGGCGCTGGTGGAAAGACAAAAGGAATATATAGAAGCGGCAGTCGGCCTGGGCTTGTCACCGGCACGCATAATCTGGCGTCACTTGCTGCCCAACTGTCTGCCGCCGTTGATCGTCATCGCAGCCTTGCAGGTGGCATCGGCGATTTCGCTGGAAGCGACCCTGTCATTTTTGGGACTGGGTCTGCCAGTGACTGAACCCTCACTGGGTTTGCTGATCGCCAATGGCTATCAATACCTGTTGTCCGGTAAGTACTGGATCAGTTTTTACCCCGGCCTGGCCTTGTTGCTGACGGTGGTGTCCATCAACCTGGTGGCTGACCATTTGCGCGATGTGCTTAACCCGCGCTTGCAGACGCAATAGGCAGAATAGGTGGAACAGATATCATGACGATTGCGACTCTGGAAGTACAAAACCTGCAGACTGAATTTGCCAGCCGCGCCGGTACTGTGCGCGCGGTGAATAATGTCAGTTTCAGCGTGCAGCCAGGTCAAATCATGGGCCTGGTGGGTGAATCCGGTTCTGGCAAATCCATGACGGCTTACTCCATCATGGGCCTGATCGATCCTCCCGGCAAAGTCACGGCAGGCAAGGTCTTGTTCAAGGGCCAGGACTTGCGCAGCCTGTCGGCAGAAGCCATGCGGCAAATTCGCGGCAACCGTATCGCCATGATATTCCAGGACCCGATGATGACCTTGAACCCGGTCTTGCGCATAGCTACGCAAATGATGGAAACCATCTTTGCTCATCAGCAGGTCAGCCGTGAAAAAGCACGCGACATGGCACGCACCGCCCTGGTCAAGGTTGGCATATCCTCGCCAGATGAAAGACTGCTGGCTTATCCGCACCAGTTTTCTGGCGGCATGCGACAAAGGGTGGCGATCGCCATTGCTCTCCTGAATGAGCCTGAGCTGATTATCTGCGATGAACCTACTACCGCACTCGACGTGACCATACAAGGCCAGATCCTGTATGAAATGCAAAAGCTTTGCCGCGAATCTGGCACAGCACTGATCTGGATTACCCATGACCTGTCCGTGGTGGCTGGCCTGGCTGATACTGTTGCCGTCATGTATGCCGGCAAGATAGTCGAGAGCGGCAGCGTGCAACAAGTACTGGAACAGGCCTGGCATCCCTACACTCATGGCCTGATCGCTTCATCACCATCACGCAATCTGCATGGGCAAAGCCTGCGCCAGATACCGGGGACTACACCGTCCTTGTTGAACTTGCCGCGAGGTTGCGCATTCCGCCTGCGCTGTGAACGTGCGACCTCTGTTTGTGAACAAGACCCGATGGCAGAAAATCTGCAAGGCCACAGCGTATTGTGTTTCCATCCCATGCAGGCAGTGGCAGAGGTGAGGCATGACTGATATTCACCTGCCAGCCTTGCTGGAATTGCGTCAGGTCAGCAAGCGTTTTGCCAAACCTGTGGCACTGACTGACAAGCTGACGCAGCTATTTGGTGCTGATAGCAAACAGCAAATCGTCCACGCCGTTGATCAAGTCGATGTGAACCTGCAAGCAGGTGAAGTCGTCGGCCTGGTCGGTGAATCAGGCTGCGGCAAATCTACACTAGGGCGCATGGCCGTGGGTCTGCACAGTTTGTCGGATGGTACTCGCTGGTGGCGTGGTGAAAACCTGGCAGACATGGATAATGCCAAACGCAGGCAAATGCAACTGGCCGTACAAATGATATTCCAGGACCCGTATGCCTCACTGAACCCGCGCCTGCGTGTGCAAGACATCGTCGGCGAAGCACCGGTTGTGCATGGCATCATCAAGGCCGCAGAGCAGCAGGAATATGTAGAACACCTGCTGCAAAAAGTAGGGCTGGACCCGGCTGTGCTGAAACGTTTCCCGCACCAGTTTTCTGGCGGCCAGCGAGCCCGTGTCGGCATCGCCAGGGCACTGGCCGTCAAGCCAGAACTGCTGGTGTGCGATGAGGCAGTCGCGGCGCTGGATGTGTCGATACAGGCACAAGTTTTGAACCTGTTTATCAAACTGCGTGATGAACTGAAGCTGACTTACCTGTTCATCAGCCATGACCTTGGTGTGGTCAGGCATGTATCTGACCGCGTACTCATCATGTACCTGGGCCGCGTGGTGGAATCTGCTGCGACTACAGAAATTTTTGAACGGCCTAACCATCCCTATACGCAAGCCTTGCTGGCATCTGCTCCCAGGCTGGAAGTGCGCAAGATGGAGTACATCGCCATCAAGGGTGAAATTCCTTCCCCGCTTAATCCGCCGACCGGCTGCCATTTTCATCCACGCTGCCCGCATGCGATGCCCAGGTGTGTTGCAGAGCAGCCAGTCTTCAAAGAAGTTGCTCCTTTGCACTTTTCAGCTTGCCATTTAAATACTTGATAGTTATCTTGCTACTCTTTAAGCAGTGAATGGAATGCAAGTGAAGCAGCAAAGAATCCTGGGTTACGATCTGGCGCGTGCTCTTGCCATCCTCGGCATGATCATCGTGAATTTCAAAGTCGTCATGCATGCGCAAGCTGCAAAAGAAGGGCAAGAACCGTGGTGGATCAGCATCTTCGCCCATCTCGATGGCCGTGCCTCGGCATTGTTTGTCATACTGGCTGGGGTTGGTATCAGCCTCATGACGAGTACCGCCAGGCTGGCAAGGGATGCGGTCGCTCTGCATCAGCATAGAATAAGCTTGTTGAAACGCGCTGCTTTTTTGTTTGGCTTTGGCTTGCTGTATATCTGGATATGGCCTGCCGATATCCTGCATTATTATGGGCTGTATATCGCATTGGCAGCGGCCTTGCTGACAGTCTCATCCCGCCTGTTATTGATGTTGGCGGCAGCTTTTTGCCTGATTTTCACGGCCCTGTTTTTCAGCTTTAACTATAGCCAGAACTGGAATTGGGATTTGCTGCATTATTCAAATTTCTGGACTGCTCCCGGGTTTTTGTTGAATCTGTTTTTTAATGGTTTCCACCCTTTCTTTCCCTGGGCTGGCTACTTGCTGGTGGGGATGGTGATAGGGCGTCTGGATATGCATGTTCCTGTTGTACGGCAGCGGGTTCTGCTGGCTGGCGCGACAGCGATGATTCTTGCCCAAGTATTGGCCTGGGCCTTGTTTTATTTTCTCGGCAATTGGGAGTTGACTGCCAGTCTGCGCTATCTGTTCAGCAAAACAGATCCCATGCCACCCTTGCCCGTGTATATGATTTCTGCCACTGGCAGTGCCTGTATAGTCATTATCCTGAGCATTTACCTCGCTGAAAAATTTGCGGATACTCTGAGCTTGCGTGCCCTGGTGCATACCGGGCAACTGGCCTTGAGTATTTATCTGGCCCATGTGCTGATAGGCATGGTCGCGCTGGAAGAATTGGGTTATCTGGAAGGCCAGACTTTGGGCATGGCGGTCGCTGCCGCGAGCAGCTTCTTTTTTATTGCGCTAATATGCTCTCACTTATGGCGGCTCAAGTTCCGGCAAGGGCCGCTGGAGCGGCTGCTGCGTCGTCTTAGCAGCAGTAAAAATTAGTGTGGTCTATCTTTATACGGGGTTTATTCATGTCACTACAAAAGCCCGCTGTTTGTCCAGAATGTGGTTTTGGTATTTTTAACCGGCGTTATCCCAAGTGTGAAAAATGTGGCATCGCGCTGCCTGATACCTTGGTCATGCCCAAGCCGGAATTGCTCGCCATCCAGAAGCGCGAGCGTCAGGAAGAGGAATTGACGGCTGAGCTTAAAAAACAGTTGGCCAGACGTGAATCCCGTCCACAAAGTGGTGATAGTGACTACTTTTATTTTGATGGCGGTAGCGCGGCTGGTTCTGCGGATTATGGTTCAGGCGGTGGTGATTGCTCTGCCTGAGACCTCGTTTTTAATCTCATGTTCAATCTCATTTCCAATACTCTGAAGGCGTGACAGTATCGATATAGATTACAGCATCATAGGCTTTTGCGGGGACGATGACTTCCGGGTTCCTGCCCCAGAACCGGGCATTGATGGGGGCAAACATCCAGCTATTTGCTGCACTGGGCTTTGCCTGTGAAAAATCGACAAAGCTCATTTTGAGACCGCCATTGGCCAGTATACTTTCCATGCTGCCTGCGGGTGGCGCATCGATGTCTGAATAGACATCTTTGCCATAGCTACCCAGGGTGCCTCGCCCCATATATAAACCTATGGTGTACATTTCTTTACGGCGTTTCTCTGCCATCCAGACACCCATGGTTTTAGGGCTCTCTTGATCTACCCAGGCATTGGCGATGTGGGTATTGTGTGCCCAAACCATGATTTTCTTTTGTGGATAGATAGTATCAAGCAGGAAATTGAGATTATCTGCCATCGCCAGATCACGGATTTCCATACCTGTTTTATTCATTCCTGGAGTCACCAGTTGCTGGCAGAGTTTCACCCTGGCCCTGGCTTCCTGTATGCTCATCAAGACTTCGGCTTGCTTGCTTGTATCATGGGCCAGGAGTTTTGCACGCTCACTATCGAGTTTGTCAGCCACGGTCTTATAACGCTTCGCCAACTCTTCTGCTGACATACTCATTTTTTTGTTATTGCTTAGATTTTCCAGTTCTTTTTCCATGCCATCAATTTGTCCTGCCAGATCAGTATCTATCAGACTCAGCAAGGATTTGAATCTGGCAGTAATAGCGATGCTGGATTTCCAGCCAGAGTTTTGATTATCAAAGCCCGCCAGTATCAAGCCATGCTTGCCTGCCTGGCTTTGTTTGACATACTCAAACAAGTCCAGGGTTTCCAGCGTGCCTATGGTGGCGAACTGGCTGCTGGTCATGGCCTCGCCCGCTGAAATCTGAGCGACATTTTGATTCATTGCATCCGAGGTCGTCATTGATGCTTCCATGGCGATGACATCAAAGCCCATTTCCTGATGCAGGAACTTGACCAGCCGCACTTTCATCCAGTTGAATTCAGCAATGCCGTGGCCACTTTCACCAAGTTGCACGAGCCGTTTGCCTTTTAATAGCGGTTTCAGAAATTGCAGGTCACTGAAATCTTCACTGAACAGCGAACGCAGGCCATGCACGTCTTGCCGTATACCAGCTTGCCACTCAGTGTTGATGTGCGGTATCAGCTTGGCAGCTAAAGCCATGCTCTGGTCATCATCAAGTTGCATATTTTTTTGTGGTCGCACTGGTCGTTTCACTTCTGGCAGGTCGGCTACTTTAGTGCTTTCATCTACTTCCAGTGTCATGCCATCGAACCAGGCCGTACCTTTACCTTTAAGGCCGATACCAATATGTACAACGGTGGCATTGGCTGCAACCGGCACTCTGATACTAAAACGCTGCCAGTCCTGGTTAGCTCTAGGTGCCAGTTTATTGAGTGAGGACTCTGCTACTGCACTCTTTGCTTTGCTATCAACCTGGAGAAAAATTTCAGCCTGGCCTTTGACATCCTGGGTTTTAATCCATCCAGACAAGATCAGCGGATGGCCGTATATCGTACTGGCGATCAGGGTTTGCGCCAGCGCCGTCGTGCTGTCTTTTGATGTTTGTGCCTGACTTTCAAGCCTGACTGAGCATTTGCCTTCTTTGGCGATTTGGCAATCAGCGCTGACGGTATGCGCAGTCGCTATTACTTTCCAGCCCGTGGGTAGAGTCTGATCTGCTGGCCATTCTTCAAAACCAAGATTTTTGACAGCCAGCTCATGCGCGCAAGCAGGAGATGCAAGACCGTATACAGTCAGCGCCAGGCCACTGTAAAAAAATGGTTTGCAGATTTTCTGAAACCACAAACTTGAAACACGAAACGATCTCGATGACATAGGGGCAGGTTTCCTGAGTGGCGGAAAAATCTTTCATGAAAGAAAAATTTCAATCTTGTCATTGTAAACAGATACGCCCTGCTGCGCATGTAGGGGATGCGTGGGAAGCGAAACCTGCTGTATGCGAAAACAGCAGGGGGAGATATGAAAAGAAGTCAGTGAGAGTTGCAAAGATATGCGTCTTGGTAATAACTGGTATACCAAAAATAAAGGAGATTTATTTGCTGCACTGCGATAAAGTAGCACCTGTCTCCTCCAACACCTCCTAAGGTTTGGATTTAACCCGCAACCGCAAGGTCGCGGGTTTTTTTTTGCCTTCATTCACAATGTTAATGTGATTTCGATATTTATTTTTCTATAAGGAAATATTTTATTGAAATTGATATGTGATTTATGAATAATTGATATGCAAAAATAGATCTTGGTGAATTTGTTGCGCTGCGATATAGTTACACCTGTCTCCTCCAACACCTCCTAAGGTTTGGATTTAAACCCGCAAATTTTGCGGGTTTTTTTTTGCCAGTCTCGGCCAGGCTTATATCAGATCTGCCCTGCCTAAATCCAAACTTCGCTCAGCTTGTAAAAAAAGCTGGTGTGCGTGAATATCTGGCTTTGCTTATTGCCTGGCTACCCGTCTTTATGCGTTTGATAACTAGACCCATTTACCGTACCTGTCTGTTGAGCCTGCTTACTTCTCTTTGCTTTCACGCAAGTGTGATTGCAGGTTCAGGCGAGGCTAGTGTGCCGACGACTATGCATGACTTACAGATCAACAAAGATATGCGGGCTGCTTTGCAGCAGTTTGTCATGCGTTATGCCAGGCATCCCAAAAGTGCGTCGCAGCATATTCATATCGCTAACGTAAAAATGGAGAATGGCGAAATGGCCTTATATGCTTACTGGAAAGAAGACCAATCCATATTATTACTGCAGTTTTTTGAACATCCATCTGATGAACCAGGATTGTCCTGGTTGCATCATAAAGCCAGGATAGATTTAAAGACCGGTGTAGTCGCTACAGAAGAGCAGATGAATGGCAGTAATTATCTGGTGACCCGCGCCTGGGCGCAGCATATAGTCCACAGCTGCATTAGTCTGGGGAAATTATTGGTCTTGAAGGGCGTACCTGGCTTTAAATAAGGCGAGCGCTGTTGAGCATCAATGCAAAAAAACTGCATGCGACATAAGTGAGGTACTGGCGAATTTTGCTCACATGCATATTTGAGTATTTGTTCTAATCATGATTAAAACATTACTGGTATTTAAGTTTCCTGCTTGTGATAGAGGAAGTTAAACGGAGTGGTCTGTATGCTCGATCAGATATTCATGATATGTATACCTGATATTTGCATAATAAAGCATACAGATATGTTGCAGCGCATTAAAGTAACACCTGTCTCCTCCAACACCTCCTAAGGTTTGGATTTAAGCCCGCGAATAGCGGGCTATTTTTTTGCCTGGAAACTTTAAAAAAAGCGCCATGACTTATTCAGCGATATGGATATGCCGCTTGATATGCTTGAGATGGGCAATAATGGTGAAGGTCATGATGACCAGTAAAGACCAGGAACTCCATTTACCCAGATGCACGGTAGACCAGGCACCCAGTTGATTTGGGTAGCGCCAGATACCAAAGAAAGTCCCCATATTTTCTGCCAGCCAGATAAAGAAACCTATCAGCACGAAAGACAGTATTAGCGGCATGCTGCGATCACGGTCCAGCGGGCGGAATATCACGGATGAACGTGCATATAAACCTAAAGCGCAGGCTGCCAGATACCAGCGATAGTCACCAATATAGTGGTGAGTGAAAAAATTCAGATAGATCAGTATACCTATCAGTCCAGCCATCCAGTAAGGCGGATGATGGCGTATGCGCAAATCAAACAGGCGCCATGCCTGGATGATGTAACTGCCTATGCTGGCATACATGAAACCGCTGAACAGCGGCACGCCCCATAACTTGGTATACCCAAATTCAGGATAAGCCCAGCTTTGTATCTGGCCCGATACCTTGAACACTTCCAGCGCAAAACCTACCATGTGGAACAGGGTTACGGCCTTCAATTCATCCATGGTTTCCAGCTTGCTCCACACCATGCCAGCCTGTATCAGCAAGGCAATCAAAAACAGCACATCGTAACGCGGCAAACCAAACAACCCAGCCTTGGGCACGATCAGGATCGATGCAAAAAACAGGCCGACGAACAGGCACGCACGCACTTCCTTGATACCGAAGTACCAGAATTCCAGTAAAAAACGACGAAAACCCGCCAGGTTTTGAGGATGAGGAGGCTGGATGAGAAATTGGTCTATGGATTGCAGGCGCATGGGCTGCATTGTAACAAGCTTGCCGTGCCAGGCGTTACCAAGGTGATACGGTTGCCTTTGTTACAGGGTGCTTACACAGCATTTATTGACCAAACTTCACTTGTTGCGAAAAAGACTATGTTGTTTAATTGATGCGTAATAGAACATATACTAAAAACAGTATATCTATCGTCGAAAAAATGCTGACAATCGTAGACGAATTTGGAAAATGATTTAGCGCAAATGCAAAGGTGGCACGTCACTTGCATTCGCGATCTACTTCAAGCAGAACGATGAAAGCCAGGGCCTGTATGTCCTGAGCAGCATGTACCCGGAGAATAAAAAGTATGACTCAGTCCAACAAGCAATTTAGTGACTACCCGCGCGACCTTATAGGCTATGGCCGCCATGTTCCACATGCGCAATGGCCAGGTCAGGCCAGGATAGCGCTGCAATTTGTCCTGAATTATGAAGAAGGTGGCGAAAACTGTGTATTGCATGGTGACCGTGCGTCCGAGCAGTTTTTATCCGAGATCGTAGGCGCGGCAGCTTATGAAGCGCGCCATATGTCGATGGAATCTATATACGAGTATGGTTCCCGTGCCGGGGTCTGGCGCATCTTGCGTGAATTTGAAAAGCGCCAGTTACCACTGACTGTGTTTGGTGTCGCCATGGCTTTGCAGCGCCATCCCGAGCTGACCCAGGCTTTTGGCGAGCTGGGTCATGAAATCGCCTGCCATGGCTTGCGCTGGATACATTATCAAGGCCTGGATGAAGCCATAGAGCGTGAACACATGCAGCAAGCCGTGCAAATCATGCGCGAGCTGACAGGCAAAGCGCCGCTGGGCTGGTACACCGGGCGCGATTCACCGAATACCCGCAAGCTGGTGGTCGAGCATGGTGGCTTTGCCTATGATGCTGATTATTATGGTGATGACCTGCCGTTCTGGACGCAAGTCACGACCAGCGATGGTCAGCAGCATCCTCATCTGGTGGTGCCCTATACCCTCGACAGCAATGACATGCGCTTTGCCACGCCGCAGGGGTTTAATACCGGTGAGCATTTCTATGATTACCTCAAAGACAGTTTCGACCTGCTGTATGCCGAAGGTGACCCAGAAGGTGACAATGCACCAAAAATGCTGTCCATAGGCATGCATTGCCGCTTGCTGGGGCGACCCGGGCGCTTCCGTGCGTTCCAGCGCTTTCTGGATTATGTGCAATCGCATGACAAGGTCTGGGTCTGCCGCCGCATCGATATCGCAGAACACTGGAAACAAGTCCATCCCTATGTAGTTAAATAAATGCAGCGCCTGCTGATCAGGCTGGGTGCATCCAAACCCTGCCTGCCCAAGATTAAGCTGACAAAGTTTGATTTGCCACCACGCTGAAAAAAATCGTTGTTAAACCTGAGAGAAGGAAAAAAAAGATGAAAATGCAGATGAAATTCATGGTTTTTGCAGTCGCTTCTTGTTTGTGCGCAGGTACTGCGCTGGCGCAATCCAGTGTCACCGTGCAAGGCCTGGTGGATTTGTCGGTAGGCTCGGTCAAAATGAGTGGTGACAAGGCCAGCACGGCGGCCATCACGCCTGGTGGCATGACGACCTCCTGGTTTGGTTTCAAAGGGGTAGAAGATCTTGGTGGTGGCCTTAAGGCAGAATTTGCGCTGACTGCTTTCCTGCGCCCTGATACCGGTGAGTCTGGTCGCTTTGGCGGCGATACCCTGTTTTCTCGCGATGCCAATGTTGCCTTGTCTGGCAGCTTTGGCCGCGTTTCGCTGGGGCGTGACCTGGCACCGAGCTTCTTGCCTGTGGTGATTTTCAATCCCTTTGGTGATTCTTTTGATGTTTCACCTCTGGTGCTGCACTGGTATGTGCCTTCTGGTGGCTTTGCTTCGCGCACCTGGGCCAATTCAGCCGCTGGGGATTCGGGCTGGAGTAATGAAATCATTTACAGCACACCCAATTTCGATGGTTTCAGTGCCAATATGCATTATCAGTTTGGTGAAAAAGCCGGTGATACAGGCACGCGCAACATCGGCTTGAATGCCCTGTACTTCAATGGCCCGCTGGCCCTGAGCGCCTTCTTTCAAAAAGTCCAGGTATCAAATCCTCTTGGTGGTTCTGCAATCGTTGATGCCACATCCGCGCCTGTGAATTTTGCCTCCATCAATAACCAGACCGCTTATTTTGTCGGTGCCAGCTATGACCTGACAGCCGCCAAGTTGTATGCCACTTATACCTCCAGCAAAAATGACAATGCGGCTGGCAAGCAGATGGATGACAAGATTTATAGCCTGGGTGCCAAGATCCCGGCGGGCGGCGGCGATATCCTGCTGGCCTATGCGAATACCAAACGCAATGGCACGTTGACCGCCAACACAGAATACAAACGCGATACCCTGTCTGCTGGCTATGACTACAACCTGTCCAAGCGTACCGACGTCTATGCAGTGCTGATGAGTGACAAAATCAGTACAGCGGATCGTGCGACCAGCGTGATTGCTGGCTTACGTCACAGATTCTGATTGAATTGAGTTTGAAAAAAACCGCAAGTTGAGAAATTTGCGGTTTTTTTCTATCCTGCTGTCACAAATTGACGGGCTGTTTCGTCTTATCATCATGAACTTAGTGGACTGCAACAGTGAAAAACGAAGTGCCTGCCATGTGCGCACCGACCATGGCTGCGTCACAAATACTCGCGATAGGCTTACTATCGCTGCGTTTTGTTCCTTGCCCTGGTTCGCTGGGCACACGTCCTTCACTTCACTTTTCACTATTACAGTCCACTGGACACCACCACGATGAATCGCCTGCAAAGCTTTACTGACCATAGACCCCGCTTGTTTGGCATTGCTTATCGCATGCTGGCTTCGCGCGCCGAAGCAGAAGACCTGGTGCAAAACACTTATCTGCGCTGGCATGCGCTCAGCGATGAAGAGTTACTGCAAATCCGTGAACCCCAGGCCTGGCTGGTGACTGTCATCAGCCGTCTTTGCGTGGACAGACTACGCGTACTCAAGCGCGAGCGCGAAAACTATACCGGCCCCTGGTTGCCAGAACCCATGATAGAAGTCGATGAGCAGACGCCAGAACTGATGGTGGAATTCAGTAGCGATGTCTCGCTGGCGTTTTTGACCATGCTGGAGCGCTTATCGGCAGAAGAACGCGCCGCCTTTCTCTTACACCAGGTATTCGACGTCGATTACCCGGAAGTCGCAGGCATGCTGGGCAAGACCGCAGCAGCCTGCCGCCAACTGGTACATCGTGCAAAGGAAAGGGTACTGCAAGAAAAGCCGCGCTTTGCGGTCAGCCGCGATCATCACAGGCAATTGCTGCAGCGTTTTAGTCTGGCGGCACAAAGCGGCAATTTAAAAGAACTCAGTGCCTTGTTTGCCGACGATGCGCAAATGATAGGCGATGGCGGCGGCAAGATTGCCTCTGTCAACCGCATCCTGCATGGCGCAGCACGCATAGCCCGCCTCTACCATGTCGTCGCCAGAACTTATCCGCAACGCATGCAGTTTGTTGAAGTCAGTATCAATGGCGAACCTGGCTTGCTGCGCTTTATTGACGGCAAGCTGGATGCAACTATCTCCATCGTCAGCGATGGTGAAAAAATCCTTGATCTGTACACCATACGCAATCCAGATAAATTGCGGGCTTATCAGGGCATGAGTATCAAGCTTTTGTAGGAGCGGCTTTAGCCGCGAACAGCAGGCCGTGTCGGTCATCTTGCCAGTGTTGAGGGTTCGCGGCTGAAGCCGCTCCTACAGAGGAGGCAATGAGTAGCAGGATTTTTTTCAATCACCTGTCACAAACCGATTTCCTCCAGCGTCTTATAGATGAAGAAAGCAATTTCGCTGACTCATTCAAAAACTGGAGCATTCTCATGACACTCAAACTCAATTTCCCTGGCCTGGCACCTGCTGCTTATCAAGCCCTTGCTGGCGTGAACACGGTGCTGGATGCCAGCAGCCTTGGCAAATCCCTTATCGACCTGGTGTTCTTGCGGGTATCTCAAATCAATGGCTGTGCCTTTTGCGTAGACAAGCATGCGCATGATTTGCTGGAGCATGGCGATAATTTCCAGCGCCTCAATAGTCTGGTGTGCTGGCGCGAAGCCCCTTGTTTCAGTGAAAAAGAAAGGGTAGCCCTGGCCTGGAGCGAAGCCCTGACCGGCATCGCTGGCAAACATGTTGATGAGGCCTTGCAACAAGAATTGCCTAAGCACTTTAATGAGAAAGAACTGGTAGATCTGGCATTTGTCATCGGTCTCATGAATGCCTGGAACAGGGTGGCGATTGCTTGTGGAAAAAGTTTCAGCATGCGCGGGTGATTTGTCATTGCGCGGTCAGGCAATTGCTCAGTCTGAAGCCGGGGATAAATATTGACATTTTTATAAATTTATTTATCCTTGGCGAGCTTGCGTGTGGCAAGTTATAGCCTGACAGGATGATTTCCCATGACGACTGCGCCTGAGCTGCAATTTCTGCAGATACTGCCTTATCTTTTTCTTTACGCAGCCATTGCGGCGGCCTGGTTACCCAACATCACTGTGTCCGGGCCACTCAAGCTTCTGGTACCCAGCCATTTGCTGGCGGTACTTGCTGGTATATCTGCTTTGCTCAGTGGCCTCATCACACCTGTGGCAATGGCGGTTTTGCTGTTGCTGGCAGTTTTGTTATGGGCAAGCATCAGGAACACACTGCCACTTGCCTTGCGTATATTGACAGGCGTGCTGGCACTGGTGGTGGCCCTGGTGCTGGCTATGCACAAAGCGCCAGGTTTTCACAATATTCTATTGTTAGACAAAGTCAGGTTTAGTGATGATGCCATCCCCTTCACTCTATATGCCAACTTTGATAAGGGCATGGCCGGCTATTTGCTGCTGAGCCTGTTTTGTGCCCGCGCAGCTAGCTTCAGGCAATTTCTGGATGATGGTAAACGCAGCGCACTACCAGCTTTGCTCACTATTGCAGTTCTGATAGGCCTGGGACTATTCACGCATTTCTTTAACTTCCTTCCCAAATTGCCGGAAGCGACTCTGCTCTTCTTCGCAGTCAATCTGTTTTTAACTTGTGTGGCAGAAGAAGCTTTTTTCCGTGGCTTGATACAGGAAGCCATCTACCGCCTGGGCAACAAGCCAGTCTTAGGCTATCTGGCGATAGCCGTATCTGCCGTTTTGTTTGGCCTGGCCCACCTGGGAGGGGGGACGCAGTATGCAGCCCTGGCCACAGTTGCCGGGCTGGGATATGCCATCGTCTATCACCGCACCCGCAGGCTGGAGTGGGTGATACTGACGCATGCAGCTTTTAATTTGTGTCACTTTGTCTTGTTCACTTATCCGCGGCTGGCCTGATTTTTTTGCTGGCCATGACGTGTCAGTACAAATCCGTCGCACTGGTACAAGTATGAATTAATTGTCATGGCTAGACTGCCCCTGTCGCTAATACAGGGAGTCAACGATGGAAGAACTGGAAATACTCAAAGAAGACAATGTTTTGCTGACACGTCTGGATGATGTGAGCAGGCTGATACAAACCAATAGCCTGTGGTATCTGACTTTTGGCCTGGCCTGCTGTGCCGTGGAAATGATACAGGCTGCTGCATCACGTTATGACATGGAAAGATTCGGCATGATACCGCGGGCCAGTCCCAGGCAGGCCGACCTGATGATCGTTGCCGGTACGCTGACCAACAAAATGGCCCCTGCCTTGCGCCGCATCTATGACCAGATGGCAGAACCACGCTATGTCATCTCCATGGGGTCGTGTGCGAATGGTGGTGGCTACTATCACTATTCATATTCAGTGGTGCGCGGCTGTGATCGTATCGTGCCGGTGGATGTCTACATCCCCGGTTGCCCACCAACAGCCGAGGCCCTGATTTACGGCATCATCCAGTTACAAAGAAAAATTCGGACCAACAAGCTGATAGAGCGCTAGCCTGCTTTTCCTGCTACTGGATCATTTTTTTTGAAAGCTCGATGACAATATCACTAACAAGATCAAGCCAACCAGGAAAGTCCAGCCGTAGCGCGTCATGAAAGGGATAGGATTTTTTTCCAGTTTGGACTCAACCTTGGCGGTGTCGAGTTCCCAGCCACGTCGACAAATGTCACAGGCCATATGGTATTTCTTTTCGGTTACCCATCTCAGGTAATACAGATGGGAATACCTGTAATTGAGTAAAAGTTTAAATGGTCGCTCTTTTTCACAGGTGGAACAGTGTTTAAGTTCCATTTGACCAAGATCTTCACTACCACCACCAGAGCCCCAGATTATCATGCAAGTCCTTCATCAATAAAATTTAGCGAACACGTGTCAATTACACACAGTTAAATCCAGCGGATGACCCCGCACGACTTTATTGGATAGTGTGAAATGAAAAGGAGGACTATTTTATCTGATCAATAGAAAAAAGACGACAATTTCTGCTATCGTCTTTCATGTGTGGCTATTTCATGGCAGAAATATGTGTGAATTCCATTTCTACAGTATGCATCGGGCTATAAGTTCTCTCAGCCCATTTCAGCAAAGCTATATTCCTTGCTGCCTGGCTCCCGACTATCTTCCATCACCATACTTACTGCCTGCAACATGGCAAGCAAACGGCGACAGACATTCAGCCGTATTCACTATGCGAGCTATCGCACATAAAATTTTTGATGGATTTATTACAATCTGCAATTTCTCATTGCTCTCTGATGAATGGAATTCTGATTGTAAAACAACTATATAATCAAAATTGAAAGAAATTTGACATTCCCAATCATTCCCGACAGTCACCTGGATACACATAGGGTGCCTGTTTCGGTGTCGTATTCAGGAATGGTAAATCCCCACTGCCGTCAGCATCAATCAGGAAACACATGAGTATTCAAGGACATTGTTTTGCACCCTATGTAGCTAATTTCTTTTCCATTCAAACTCAGGAAAAAGCATGAAGACAGCCGCTGCTCATACTGAACAGGATGATTTCAAGCGCATTCTTTTTCGTAATATTTCGCTTCCCCTGGTTGTAGGCGTCGTCAGTGCTGCCATTTTTGTCGGCATGATTTTCTATCTATTATCTGTGCTGAAATGGGTGGAACATACGGTACAGGTCATTGCCAATATCAATGAGGTGTCGCAATTGTCTGTCAATATGCAAAGCGGCATGCGTGGCTACCTGGTGACTGGTGATGAGAGTGGTTTGGCTACCTATGATGTCGATAAATCCCAGGTGACCAACCGTCTGCGTAGCTTGACAGAACTGGTCGCCGATAATCCTATACAGGTAGACCGCTTCAAACGTATACAAAGCCTGCAGGCAGAGTGGGAAAAGTATTCTCTCGGCATCATAGACATGAAGCGCAACAAGCAGGACTACCTGGCGGCCATAGGCGGGGGGCGTGGCAAGGCCTTGTTTGCACAGATACGCAATGAATTTGATGATGCCATCACCATGGAGAGAAGTTTGTTATGGGAGCGCAATAATGCGTCCAAACAAACGGTGACCATGATCATCGGTATTTATCTGACAGTTTCACTGATACTGGCAGCTTTACTGGCCATGCTGGGCAGACGCGATTTGCTTGGGCTCTCGACTTCCTATGGCAATGCCCTAAAAAAACATGCTGACCATGCGCTGGTATTGCAGCAACAGGCGTGGCTGAAGTCAGGCCAGACTGAACTGACGGAGCAAGTCATAGGGCAACTGGCAGCTTCTGCTGTAGGCGATAAGGTGCTGGAGTTTTTAGCAAAATATCTGAATGTGAGTGTTGCTGCGTTTTATGTCCGCGAAGGCGCGAATGTATTGCACAGGGTTGCATCTTATGGCTTTAGCAATGATGAAAATCTGGGGCGCTCATTCAGTCTGGGGGAGAGCCTGGTCGGGCAGGCAGCCAGTGAGAACCGCATGTTGAGCTTGCATGATGTACCAGATAACTACCTCAAAGTGGCTACTGGCCTGGGCAGTAGCAAGCCCAAAATGCTGGTGTTATTGCCTTTCTCGAATGAAGCGAAAGTAAATGGCGTAGTTGAACTGGGTTTCATGGAAAGTGTGCAAGAACGTGATATCGATTTGCTCAAATTAATCGCAGACAATATAGGCACATCCATAGGTGCGGCCCTGTATCGGCAGCAATTGCAGGACGTGCTGGCAGAAACCCAGCAACTGAATGAAGAACTGCAGGTACAGCAAGAAGAATTGCGTACCGCAAATGAAGAGCTGGAAGAACAGTCACGTGTGCTGGAAGAATCGCAAGCCAATCTGGAAAATCAAAAAGCTGAACTTGAGCAAATCAATGATCAACTGACAGAACAGGCAGGGATACTTGATCGTAAAAATGCTGCCTTGAATACCGCGCAAGTCGAGCTGGAAAAAAATGCCCAGGATTTGCAAAGAGCGAGCAAATACAAATCAGAATTCCTGGCGAATATGTCGCATGAATTGCGCACGCCTTTGAATAGCTCTTTGATACTGGCCAAGCTATTGTCGGATAATAAAAAGGGTAACCTTGATAATGAACAGATCAAGTTTGCCCAAACTATTTATTCTGCTGGCAATGACTTGCTGAATCTGATCAATGACATTCTCGATATTTCCAAGGTAGAGGCTGGCAAGCTGGAACTGAGCCCGCAGCAGATAGTCTTGCGCAGGATGGCAGAAGAATTAAGCAGGACTTTCCAGCCTCTGGCAAATCAGAAAAAATTGACATTCTCAGTTGAAATCGAAGCTGGTGCACCAGAGTTGATCGTCTCTGACCCTGCACGGGTAGATCAGATATTAAAGAACCTGCTATCAAATGCCATCAAGTTCACCGAAACCGGGACCGTGACTTTGCGTATTGCTGCTGATCAGAATCACATGATCAGTTTTGCTGTTTCTGATTCTGGCATAGGCATAGCAGCGGACCAGCATGAAACAATATTTGAGGCATTCCAGCAGGCCGATGGCACGATCAGCCGCCGTTATGGTGGCACTGGTCTGGGCTTGTCGATTTCTCGTGATTTGACGAAATTGCTGGGTGGCAGCATCCGGGTTTGCAGCACGATAGGCAAGGGTAGTACATTTACCCTGTCGCTGCCAGAGCAATGGCAGACTCCGGCAGCGACAGACAATCAAACTGAGCCGCAGCCTGCTTCTGCTCCATTGCAGCTTCCCGCCATCCAGTACTCCTCTTCAGCGGAGAGTAAATCTGAGTCCACAACTGCCATTGCAGTCGCGACTGTAGAATTCCCGGACGACAGGGCTAATTTGTCTATCCATAACCGCACCATCCTGGTTATCGAAGACGAACGGACATTCGCAGGTATCCTGTATGAACTGGCGCATGAAATGCAGTTCAACTGCCTGGTTGCACAAAGCGCGCAAGAGGGGCTGGATTTGACGCGCCAATTTTTGCCAGATGCCATCCTGCTCGATATCCGCCTGCCTGACCGTTCTGGCCTGACAGTTTTGCAGAAGTTGAAAGAAGATTCGCTGACCAGGCATATCCCCATCCACATGGTATCCGGCATGGAGCGCAGTGATGCCGCCATGCATCTGGGAGCGATAGGTTACGCCAACAAACCGGTGACACGCGAGCAGTTGAAAAATGTCTTTCAAAAACTGGAAGAGAAATTTACCCAGGAAATCAAGCGCATCCTGGTTGTCGAAGATGATGAACGGCAAAGGGAAAGCGTGATCCAGTTGCTGGGTGACCTGAATGTGGAAATCACGGCGGTAGAACTGGGCGAACAGGCTTTGCAGTTATTGCGCACAACAGTATTCGATTGCATGATCATCGATCTCAAATTGCCTGACATCCAGGGGCATGAATTACTGCAACGCATGACGCTGGAAAATATCCCGTCCTTCCCGCCTGTGATTGTCTACACTGGCAGGAATTTGACACAGGCAGAAGAAGCCGATCTGATGAAATACTCACGCTCCATCATCCTGAAAGGCGCGCGCTCTCCAGAACGTCTGCTTGATGAAGTGACGCTGTTCCTGCACAAGGTGGAATCGCAACTGCCATCGCAGGCACAGAATATGTTGAAAGTGGTACGCAGCCGTGACCGTATCTTTGAAGGCCGCAAGATCTTGCTGGTAGATGATGATGTGCGCAATATTTTTGCCCTGACCAGCGCACTGGAACAAAAGGGCGTGAATGTACAGATAGGCCGTAACGGTTTTGAAGCCATTGCCAAACTTGATGAAGTGCCTGACATAGACCTGGTCCTGATGGATGTCATGATGCCGGGCATGGATGGGCTGGAAGCCACCCGCCGCATACGGCAGGATGCGCGTTTCCAGAAACTGCCTATCATCGCCATCACGGCAAAAGCCATGAAGGACGATCAGGAACAATGCATGCAGGCTGGTGCTACGGATTACCTGGCCAAGCCCATCGATCTTGACCGTTTGTATGCCTTGTTACGTATTTGGATGCCACACCTGGAGCGCCATGCAGATTAGTATTAATGACATAGAGCTGCGCTTGTTGATGGAAGCTATCTATCTCAAGTACAGCTATGACTTCCGTGATTACGCTGGGTCTTCACAAAGGCGCAGGGTGTCGCACGCCATTCGCCAGCTGGGATGTGCGACTATCTCTGCATTGCAGGAAAAGGTCTTGCATGATCCCAAAGTGTTTTCGCAATTGCTGCAATTCCTGACGATACCTGTTTCATCGATGTTCCGCGATCCGACTTATTTTTTTGGATTGCGTGAGCAGATTTTGCCGTTCTTGAAAACCTACCCTTCTCTCAAAATCTGGATTGCCGGATGCAGTACAGGTGAAGAGGTGTATTCCATGGCTATCATGCTGCGTGAAGAAGGTTTGCTGGAGCGCACACTGATTTATGCGACGGATATCAATCCGCAGTCACTGGAAACTGCCAAGAAGGGTATTTATCCACTGGAAAAAATAGCGGGCTATGCCAGTAATTATCTAAAATCTGGTGGCCAGCATAATCTGTCTGACTACTATACTGCTGCCTATGATACGGCACTGTTTGACCGTAGCCTGACAGAGAACATTACTTTTGCCGACCATAGCCTGGCTACCGACAGTGTGTTTTCAGAAACGCATCTGGTCTGTTGCCGCAATGTGCTGATTTATTTTAATAAGGGCCTGCAAAACCGGGCACTGGGTTTGTTTCATGAATCGCTTTGCCATAAAGGTTTCCTGACACTGGGTAGTAAAGAAAGTCTGGACTTTTCTGCCTACGCAGACAAGTTCACGGCATTGTCGAAGCAAGATCGCTTGTTCCGCAAGCTTTGACTGACCAAGACCATGCCCAGTGCAAACATAAAAAAAGCGATAGTGATAGGGGCCTCGGCTGGGGGTATCAGTGCATTGCAAGAGATATTGGTGGGTTTGCCAGCAGATTATGGCTTACCCATTATTGTCTTGCTACATTTGCCAGAAAACCGGGAAAGCAAACTGGTTGAATTGTTTGCTCATTATGTTAATTTGTCGGTCAGGGAAGCGCGCGATAAGGAGGTCATCAGCGCAGGCACTATTTATTTTGCCGGTGCCGGGTATCACTTGTCAGTAGAAGCAGATTATAGTTTTTCCTTGAGTTGTGAAGCGCCAGTATTTTTTTCACGCCCATCAATTGATGTCTTGATGGAATCTGCCGCCCATGTGTTTGCTAAAGACCTGGTTGGCATTTTGTTGACAGGCGCAAACCAGGATGGGGCTTATGGTTTAACTTGTATTGCTCAACATGGGGGATTAACGGTAGTCCAGGACCCAGGCGAGGCGCAAGTCGCCATCATGCCGAATGCCGCTATAGCGCAAATGCAGCCTGACTTGATACTGCCCTTGCATGAGATTCATCAGTTGTTATTAAGATTGAAAACCACAGTATGAGCACGAATAACATCACAAAACTTTTGATCGTTGATGACAAGCCAGAAAACCTGCAAGCGCTTGAGGCCATCATACGCCATGAGGAACGGCAGATTTTCCAGGCCGCGTCCGGTGACCAGGCGCTGGCATTATTGCTGGAGCATGAATTTGCCCTGGCCATACTGGATGTGCAAATGCCGGACATGAATGGTTTTGAGCTGGCCGAGATGATGCGCAGCACAGAAAAGACGCGGCATATCCCTATCGTCTTTGTCAGCGCTGCGGGCAAGGAACTCAATTACGCATTCAAGGGTTATGAAACCGGTGCGGTGGATTTTCTGCACAAGCCTCTGGATATCCATGCCGTGCAAAGCAAGGTGAATGTGTTTGTCGCCCTGTATCAGCAGCGCAATGAAAGCCGCAGGCAAGTACTGGCGCTGGAAATCAGCCGGGCGCAACAGGAAGTACTCTTGAAAGACCTGCATTTTGCGCAGGAAGAATTACAGCGTGCCGTGCGCATGCGCGATGACTTCATGTCCATGGTTGCCCATGAGTTACGCACGCCCTTGAATACCCTGTTTTTGGAAACACAGTTACGCACGCTGCAACTGGATCGTAGTAACACGGACTTTTTTAATGAGACTAATATGCGCAAAATGGTGGAGCGTGATCGCCGCCAGATTGAGAGCATGGTGCGCCTGATTGATGACATGCTGGATGTATCACGTATCAGGAGCGGCCAGTTATCCATACGCCGTCAAGCTACCGAGCTTACTTCCTTGCTGCAGCGTGTCGTCAATGACCTGAGTGCCCAGGCAGTGTCCAGTGGCAGCAGGATAGAACTGGAAGCGATAGAGCCTGTGACCGGCATGTGGGATCAATTCCGCATAGAGCAAATGCTGATCAATTTGCTGACCAATGCTTTACGCTATGGTGCCCAAAAACCGATTACCGTGTCTAGTGTAGTGAAGGCAGATAGCGTGCATATCCGGGTGCAGGACAGAGGCATAGGTATTTCTGATGAAAACCTGCAACGTATTTTTGCGCCGTTTGAACGCGTATTAAATGCAGATTCTTCTGGCGGCCTGGGCCTGGGCTTGTATATCACGCGACAACTGGCAGAATCACATGGTGGATTTGTCCGGGTGGAAAGCGCTATCGACGAAGGCTCTACTTTCACAGTCGTATTGCCTTTGACAGAAACTTGAAACCATTGTTTATGGAGTCGCAGTGAGCTGAAATTTTTGTATGAGTGGTAGCAGGTAGTCGTAAGCAATACCAGGTGTCACCAGCAACTGCGTCAGGTGCTCATCCTGGTAAATCATGGTGATGGAACTGCCATCCAGGCTAGATTCCCAGATCGACATGTCTTTGCTGAAATTCATGTAATGCCATGCACCATCCGTTTCCGACAAACCATCCCAGATCAATTGGGACAGCCTATCGGCTTCGTTAAAGTCAGCCCAGCTTATGGGTGTATCTCCATTTCTGGGCTTGATTTCCATGACCGTCATCAACCCCGGCTTTGATATACCACTTTATCAAGACTGGCTTCGCCAAAGGCATCGGCATTGCTGAGGTAGTCGTCAAAAGGGCCCAGCTTGCTGATTTCTGCACCATGGCGGAAAACCAGTTGCAAGCCATTTTCTTCATCCCAGTCGCAATCACATTCAACTGAAACATAAACAGTCTTGTCACCGGTCGTACGCTGGCTGACCAGGGCTTCATAGCCATACTGTATGTGCTGCCAGACATCCGCTGGCTGGGCTATCTGCACCACATCGAGTTTTTCAGATTTGCGGTAGTTGGCTATGTCCTGATAATAGGCATAGATATCAGCCTCGGCCTTTTTCAGGACGGCAGGATCAAGCTTGATGAAGTTGGCAATGGCAGTGTGAAAGTCTGTCTTGCTTGCATCGTCGGCTTCATCATAGCCTTCCAGCAGAAATTCATATTCCTGTTCTTGCAAGGTGGGGATGAGTATGGGCTGGCTGATGTACCAGCCGTTTTCTTCATCTTTTTCTACTGGTCCAAGTCCGGGGATGTTCATGGTGGGTTTTCTTTAGTGGATTGGGCAATATTTGCCGTAAGCCCTATTGTCCCACACTCCTTGCCGGAGTTTGCGCTTCCGCTTCCGGATGTTGCTGTACTCCTGTGGTGTCATATAACTGGATTTCATTTAAATGATCCAGGCAGTGGATTTCATCCGCGCTTAAGCCTACCCTGAGTTTTTTGTCGGCACTATTCAATTGCGCATGATTGACCAGCAAACGGGTCTTGGCAATCAGGTCTGCCGTGTGCAGCAAACGGCCCAGCGGGCTCCATTCTATGGCCTTGCTGCCACCTGTCTGCTGTTGCAAAGCCAGGATGACGTGTGCAGGGAATTCCCAGCGCTGGGCGACGCGGTAAGACAGGGTCGCCGCGACCGATGAAAAGATGGGCTGGAAAGCCGGTGAATACTTGAACTTGCCTTGCACGCAAACCTGGTCCAGCAGGCGGAAGGCAATAATGAGACCGACATTTTTCATCAAGCCTGTCAGGAAGGCATGGAAAGGGTCCATGTCACGCGCCAGGGTATGGCAGGCGACTGCGCATTTTTCTGACTGTGCCCAGATATGCGGGGCTGCACGGCGGGTGAACTTGCCTGCATTGAGGTTGATGATGGGACGGAAGGCAACCTTGGAAATCACCAGGCGTAAACCTTCTTCACCTAGCACCATGACCGCTTTTTCCAGGCTATTGATGCGATCCGCCGGGTTGTACAGGGCGCTATTGACAGTATTGATGACCTCACCCACCAGCACCACATCCTTGACGATCTGGTTGGACAATTCTCCGGCAGAAATGGTCTTGCTGCGCAAGCTGTTGAGCAACTGCGGAATGACACTGGGCACGCGCGGCACGATGACAGCATCATTGAGGTCAGAAGCCAGCAGTTTATAAAGGGCTTGCAAGGCATGCTGTTCATTATCTATGAGGCTGCTGCCCTCACCTGGGTAACCCATGATCCAGTCGAAGAACAGGCTTTCGACCGGGAGTGCCGGTTTCCATGCACTGAGTTTTTCTGCTTCTGCGGCAATACTTGCTGGCGCGTCTGGCGTAACGACAACGGCAGGCGGCACCTGGGGTGCTGCAGCAACGGGCGTTGGCCTCGCAACGGCGACTGGTTCAGGCACTTTTGGTGCTGTCACGATGTCAGGCAAGGGGACCGGCGCCAGTGCAGATGCTGATTTGGCTTGGTCGCTGACAGGCAGGCTTTGCTCAGCACCGAACAGGCGGTTGAAGAATTTGCTCAGGGTATTCGCCACGGCTTCCCTTTCGGTTCAAACTGCGGTTGCGCCTCGGAATGCGCCAATTGCAACTAGGCTTTCAGTTTGTATATTTGCCGTGGGCATGTCAATCCCATTCTGCGCATGGCTGAACTTGTGCTGCATTTTTAACCTAAATTGTCATTCCCCAGAGGCAAGCTGGGCATTCAGTATGGCAATTTCTGCCATGATTTCTGTAGGAAATTCTTCCCTGGCCCATTCCCGGTATTCACCACGGGCATACGCCAGACCATTCTTGTAATACATATAGGCATTCAGGCGGTTGCGCACATAATTGTTTTGTGTGCGTATAACTTTGCCCGGTGTGCCCATGACGATGGAATTGTCTGGGATCACCGTGCCTTCTTTCAGGAAAGTATGCCCGGCGATAATGCAGTTATTGCCTATCACGCAGCCATCCATGATGGTGGAATTGATACCTATCAGGCAGTTGTCGCCTATAGTGCAGCCATGGATGGTGCAGTGGTGGGTGATGGAGCAATGGCTGCCTATGATGGTAGGCGTCTGGTCACCGATATGCAGCATGACGAAATCCTGGATATTGGTATAGGCGCCAATGATGATTTCCTTGTGTTCTGACCGCGCCACGACATTCATCCAGATCGAGGCATTTTGCCCCACGCTGATCTTGCCATACAGTTGCGCCGTGTCATGGATGTACGCAGGCTTGTTGAGTTTGACGTCTGGACCTATGAATGCCATTTGATCTCCTTTGATTTTTTATCAGCATACTGCCTTTTACTGGCACTTACTCACCAGCAGTTCACGAAACCATTTCATGGCCGGGTCACGGTGGCGGCTTTCATGCCAGATCAGGCAATAGTCAAAAGCTAGTTCTGCGATATCCAGCGAGATGACACTGATCGCGTGATTGGCTTGCCAGGCGCGGGCAGCCCGTTCAGGGACTACGGCCACCACATTGCCATATTCTGCCGCGAAATTGCCCACATAGAAGTACGGTGCCTCCAGCGTGATGAAAGGCCTGGCCAGGCCAAGCTCGGTATAAACATCATCGGTGGCATAGCCATGTCGCAAGGGATAGCGGGCGGCAAACTGCGGGTAGCTGGTGGCCTGCTCCAGCAGCGCCCTTGCAGGCAAGCTGGCATGTTGCAGCAAAGGGTGGTTCGCTGCGCACACCAGCGCATAGCCGTCCGTAAACAGCTTGCGTCTGTGGAAATCTGGCGGCAAGTCGCTGCCTACGTAGAGGGCGGCATCCAGTTCGCCTCTTTCCATTCTTTCCAGTGTCTGGCTACCCCAGGCATCGACACGCAATGACAGTTGCGGCCCCTGTTGCTGGAGGTGAGGGATCAAGCCCAGCAAAATGGCGCTCATGCCATAGTCGGTAGTCGCCATCTGGAAAGTGCGTCTGGCACTGGCAGGATTAAACTGCACTTGCTCGAACAGGGCATCTGTCCTGCCCAGGATATCCCGTAACTGCGGCAAGAGCTGTATCGCCATCGGCGTCAGCAAATAGCCGCGGCCACTGCGTACGAGCAAAGGATCATCGAATTGCGAGCGCAGCCTGGCCGTGGCACGTGATGCGGCTGGCTGGCTCATCCCCAGTTGCTCACCTGCCCGCGTGACGCTGGCTTGCTCCAGCAAGGCACGCAAGAAATGCAACTGGTTCAAGTCGCGCTGATCGTGAAGAGGAAGATTTTTAGTATCCACTTTTTGCATGTTAATCATTCTCGTACATGCATTCCCTGAATGCAAGCCTGACTGCATACTGCTTTCCATCGCAACTCATCCACACCCAAGGAGAACACCATGTATGCAATAACAGGCGCTTTTGGCCAAACTGGCCGTATTGTGAGTCAGACTTTGCTCGATGCCGGGCAGGCAGTCAGAATGATAGTCAGGCGTGACGATGCCGAGGCAGCCGCCTGGCGCGCCAAAGGTGCAGAAGTCGTCTGCGCTGACGTACACGACTTGCCCGCGCTGACAGCCGCCTTGCGTGGTGCGCAGGCAGCGTATTTGCTGAACCCGCCCAATTACATGGTGGATGACATGTTTGCTGTAGCCCGCCAGGTGCATGGCAAGCTGGTGGCTGCAGCGAATGACGCGGGTTTGCCACACATCGTCGCCTTGTCTTCAGTCGGTGCCCAGCATGGGCAAGGCACGGGCAATATCCTGACTACCCATGATTTTGAGCAGCAACTGGCTGGCTTCAAGGGCATACGCACTATATTGCGTGCTGCCAATTTTATGGAGAACTGGGCCTGGTCCATGCAGCCAGTCGCTGGCCAGGGCATCTTGCCATCCATGTTCCTGCCTGTTGACAAGGCTTTGCCCATGGTATCTGCCAGAGACATAGGTGCAACGGCGGCAGCCTTGTTGATGGACAATCCAGCCAGCAATCGCCTGATCGCCCTGCATGGCCCGGTAGATGTATCGCCTGCCGACGCCGCCACCGCCCTGGCGCATCTACTGGGGCGTTCAGTTGAGGCTATTGCCGTACCGCGTGAACAATGGCGGGATATCTTCCTTGGCAAGGGTTTCCCCGCGACCAGTGCTGACGCTTTTTGTGAAATGTTTGATGGCTTCAATAGCGGCCACATCATCTTTGATGGCGAGCTGGAAATCCGTCGCGGCAGCACCAGTCTGGAAGCTGCCTTGAGAGCTGTGCTGGCAGCACACGCGAGCACTCATTAAGAAGTCGCTGGCCGACGTTTTTTTAGACGTCGGCCTCACTACTCACTATTAAAGAGGTAGATGCTGAAAGATTCCGACAGCGATCATCCAGCACACCGCCATACCAGCCAAATACATGATGGCACGCCAGGGTTGCAGGCCGCGCAGATAAACGATGGTGTGCAAGTAACGCAGCAGTACATAGCTGCCAAACAACCAGTTGGCGCTGGATTTTTCGCCTCCCAGCAGGGTGTAAGTCAGTGCCAGGGCCAGGAAGAGTGGCAGGTTTTCTACATCATTGCGCCAGATGAGGGAGCAGCGCTGCACTATGTCAGTCTCTGTCTCTGCCTGGCGCACGCCTATCATGCCTGCATCTTCCGGCAAGATAAAGCGGCGGCTGCGCAGCCGGCTGATGATCTGTATGCCACTCAGCAAGCTGCTTTTAAGAAAGAGCGCCAACAAGGCAAGCGCAAAACTGGAGAGGGCAGGATAGTTCATCATGCTGCAAACTCAGTAGATTGCCCGCCGGTCTGCGCGTTTCTGCTGGCTGCAAATTGCATGATTTGCTGGCTTGACGGGCGCAAGCCACTTATGGACCAGCTTTCCGCCTCGCTCTCCTGGATATTGATCCAGACAGATTTCTTGAATTCCGGATTGCCGCCGCCTTCAATTTCCACCATGACATCCGCAATTTTTTCCAGCAAACGCTGTTTTTGATCCATGTTTAACATTCCTTTTATCGTATTAATTTGAACGTAGGGCATGCCACACTCCTGTGATTGCTGGTAAGGGACTTCATTGTGCCGTCTGCAGAAAAGAAGTACCATTGGCTGAATCGACAAAAAAATGGGTGAATTAGCCAGATGACGATACGCGATAAAATTATCCGCATAGGCGTGCTAGTCTACCCCGGCTGCCTGCGCAGCGGGGCAGTCATGCCGCTGGATGTATTTACTATTGCCAATACCCTGGCAGGCATACGGCCTGCGAGTGCTCAGCCTGTGCAATTTGAGGCCTTTTGGGTCAGTGCTCGTGGCGATATCTTGCAAGAAGTAGATGGCCTGCATTTTCAGGCGCGAGATGTATACGCACAAATTCATCAACAACAGCTCGATGCACTCATGGTGCCGGGCATAGATCACAGGGACAGCAGTCAGCTCGACGGCTTGCTCGATGCACTGGCACCGGAGCAAACCTTGATGGAAACTTGCTTGCAGCAGGATAGTCTGCTGATCTCCAGTTGTTCCAGCACCAGCTTACTGGCACGTACCGGCAAGCTTGATGGTCGTCGTGCCACGACCAGCTGGTGGCTCAGTGCTTATTTCCGCAAGAATTTCCCGCAGGTGTTACTGGAAGCAGAAGAGCTGATTGTGCAGGATGGTCAACTGGTGTCATCCGGCGGCGTGACTTCGTATATCGATCTCTCGCTATGGCTGGTGGCCCATTTTGCTGGGGAAGAATTGCGTCAGATGACGGCTAAGATACTGGTGGTCGATGCCAATAGAAATAGCCAGGCACCCTATGTCGCCAAGGCCATCATGCAGGATCAGGGTCATGCAGTCATAGAACGTGCAAGGCGCTGGCTGAACAAGCGTCTTGATCAACAATGGGCCATGGCTGACCTGGCCAGCTATTGCAATGTCAGCCAGCGGACTTTGCTCAGGCGTTTCCAGGAATCCATGAAACTCAGCCCTATCCACTATGTGCAACAATTAAGAGTAGAGCGCGCCAAGGCCTTGCTGGAAACCACGCGTCTGTCACTGGAAGATATTACGGCGCGCTGTGGTTATGAAGATGTCTCCAGCTTCAGTAAAATCTTCAAGCAATGGGCGCAAGTGACGCCCAAGGATTACCGGCGCAGGTTTGGATTGAGATTCTGAGGATAACCATGGATAACAGGCATATCGTGATCGTAGGCGGTGGCGTCATAGGCAGTGCAGTAGCTTATTTTCTGGCCGTGCATCCGCGCTTCCAGGGCAGGGTCACGGTGCTCGAACGCGACCCCACTTATACTCAGGCTTCATCTGCCTTGTCTGCCAGTTCCATACGCCAGCAATTCAGTACGCCACTGAATATACAGATGTCGCAATTTGGCATCGCCTTCCTGCGTGACCTGCATCAGCACCTAGCAGTTGACGGCGAGTTGCCGGAACTGGGTCTCAGCGAACATGGCTACCTATATCTTGCCAGCGATGCTGGTGCTGCCACTTTGCGTGAAAATCATGAGATACAAAAACATGAAAATGTTGATGTCGCACTGCTTGATCAAGCTACGCTGAAGCAAAAATTCCCCTGGCTGAATGTCGATGACCTGGCACTGGGTTCGCTGGGGCTCAGTGGTGAAGGCTGGTTTGATGGTTATGCCTTGCTGATGGCCTTTCGCCGCAAGGCACGCAGTCTGGGTGTCAGTTATCTGCAAGCGGATGCGCAAGGCTTTGAGCAGGAGCATGGCAGGGTAACTGGCGTACGTTTGCAGGATGGTTCTGTCATCAAATGTGATGTCGCCGTCAATGCAGCCGGTGCCTGGGCGCGGCCTTTATTGGCGGGAACAGGTTTTGATTTGCCTGTGGTTGGCCGCAAGCGCACGGTGTTTGTGGTATCCAGCCCGGCGCAGACGCCGGCCTGCCCGCTCATCATTGATCCATCCGGCTTATGGTTGCGGCCAGAAGGCCAGCAGTGGATATGTGGCTTACCACCAGAAGATGATCCCGATGATGCACCGCTGGAAGCAGACTACGAGCAGTTCGATACTGTCTGGCAAATCATGGCGAATCGCGTTCCCGCTTTTGAAGCCCTGCGCATGCAAAGAGCCTGGGCTGGTTATTATGAATACCATGTGTTTGACCAGAATGCAGTCATCGGTGCGCATCCGCAATTAGCCAACCTGATACTGGCGAATGGTTTCAGTGGCCATGGCATGCAACACGCACCCGCTACCGGGCGTGGTATTGCCGAGTTACTGGTGGATGGTGCTTACAGCAGTCTGGACCTGTCTCCCCTGTCTGCGCAACGCGTGTTATTGAACCAGCCTTTGCTGGAAAAGAATGTGATCTGAGCCTACGCTTGCAAGGCGGCTTCAGCCAGCTGTTTTCATCGCCTCCCTGGCGAAATGCGTAGGCGGCATACCAACATGGCGGGTGAAGGCCACACTGAATGCGCTGGCGGAGCCATAACCCACATGCTCTGCAATTTCCGTGATACTGGCTTCTTGCTGCGCCAGCATTTTCTTGGCCTTTGCCATGCGCCAGGTTTGCAGGTATTCCATAGGAGTGATACCCACAGTGCGGCTGAAGCGCTCGAAAAAAGTCGAACGTGACAGGGCCGCCTGCCTGGCCAGTTGCGCCACCGTCCAGGGCTGCTGGATATTTTCATGCATGGAGCGCAGCGCGATCGCCAGTCTTTCGTCTGCCAGTCCGCGTAACAGGCCAGGCGATGCATTACTCCCTGCCGTTGAGCGCAGGGCTTCGATAAGCAATACTTCCAGCAGATGCGCGAGTATGACTTCCCGCGCTGGCCTTTGTGCTCGCGATTCTTCGCTGATCAACTGCACCAGCGCGCTCAATCTGTGTTCACCACGTATATGCACTAGTTGCGGCAGCAACGATACCAGCAAGGCAGCGTCTGGCGCAGCAAAGCTGCAATGCCCTACCAGCAGTATCACCTCAGGCGGCCCGCTTTGCCTGCCCAGCCTGAATTCACCATGCAGCAAGGCGACTGGTTCGGTATCGGCATCTTCCTCGGCCAGTGCTTCCATGCTGGACATGCTAAAGCCCTGGGTGGCGGGAATGAGTACAAAGTCACCCTGTTGCAGCAGCACAGGGGCCTGCCCTGCCGCTGTCAAATAGCTGCTACCTTCAAGCATAAGGCAGTAAAAGCTTTGCCCCGATTCATTGCGGCGCACCCGCCAGGAGCCTGCAGCCTTGACGATTTTTGAATACCTGGCCTGCGGCTGGAGCAGGCTGACTACTTCGGCAAGAGGATCTGTGTTCATGAAATTCCTGGACTAATGCTAATGAGAGATGGACTATTGATTATGGATAGTCCGATCAAAGCTGATTATAGTCTGATTTTCAAAAACCACTTTCGGGTATCATCATGAAAACTGTACTCATCACTGGATGCTCATCCGGTTTCGGCCTTGTCACGGCACAATACTTTCTTGAGCGCGGCTGGAAAGTCATCGCCACCATGCGTACACCGCGTGAAGACCTGCTGCTACGCTCAGAACACTTGCGTGTACTGGCCCTGGATGTCAGCAATGCAGACAGCATACGCGCAGCAGTTGCTGCGGCAGGAGATATTGACGTGCTGGTCAATAATGCTGGCATAGGCATGCTGGGGGCGCTGGAAGGGACAGAGATGACAACGGCGCGTGCAGTCTTCGAGACCAATACTCTGGGAACCATCGCCATGACACAAGCCATGCTGCCGCAGTTCAGGCTGCGCAAGCAGGGCGTCATCATCAACGTCACGTCCAGCGTGACCCTGAAAGCCTTGCCTCTGCTGGCTGTGTATACCGCCAGCAAGGCAGCAGTGAATGCCTTTACTGAATCGCTGGCGCTGGAACTACAGCAATTCAATGTGAGTGTGAAACTGGTGCTGCCAGGGCGTGCGCCAGAGACGCGCTTTGGTGACAATGCCAGGCCACGCATGCAGACAAGTATCCCACCCGCTTATGCCGAGCTGGCGCAGGCCGTGTTTGCCGGATGGGCAGAATCACCGTCGCTGCTGACCCATGCGAGCGATGTGGTAGAGGCAGTATGGTATGCCGCGACCGATGCATCCAGCCCCATGCGCATTGCGGCAGGGGCAGATGCCCAGGCATTGATGGATGTGAATTAAAGCGAGGCTTGCTTGGCATTCCTGCCCCGGCTTCTACCGTGACAGGAATGCCCTATGTTTGATGGCACTCAGTTTTGCTTTGCGTATGCTTCCAGCTCATCCAGCCAGATCTGCTTTTGTTCAGGCGTGACAAAAGATGCCTCAAAGGCATTGCGTGCCAGCTGTACTAATTCTTCCTTGCCCAGCTCCAGCGCATCGGCGGTGGCGATGTAATTCGCATTCATATAGCCACCAAAATAAGCCGGGTCATCTGAGTTGATGGTCACGCACAAACCTGCCCGCAACATGCGCGCCAGATTATGCTCGCGCATATCCTTGACCACGCACAGCTTCAGATTCGATAGCGGGCATACGGTCAGCGGCATGCGGCTTTGCTGCAATCTGGCCATCAGGGCTGGATCTTCTTCTGCGCGCACGCCATGATCTATGCGTTCGACTTGCAAGACATCCAGGGCGCTATGGATATAGGCTGGCGGGCCTTCTTCACCAGCATGCGCGACCAGGCGAAAACCCATGGCTTGCGCAATCGTGAAGACATGGGCGAATTTTTCTGGCGGGTTGCCCACTTCGGCAGAATCCAGGCCCACGCCCGTCCACAGGTCAGCATACTCATCGCGCAAGGGCAGGGCTGCTTCCAGCGTGGCAATCGCATCTTCTTCACTGAGGTGACGCAGGAAGCACAAGATCATGGCGCCAGAAAAACCGTGTTTGGCACGTGCCTCACGCAAGGCGCGGGCGATGCCGGAGAACACCGTCGTGATATGTATCCCGCGCGCAGTATGGGTTTGCGGATCAAAGAACAATTCCACATGGCGCACATTGTCGGCCAGGGCGCGTTCTATATAGGCATGCGTGAGGTCAAAAAAGTCCTGTTCGGTTTGCAGCACCGCAGCCCCGGCATAATACAGGTCCAGGAAAGACTGCAAATCGGCAAAGTCATAGGCTGCGCGTACTTCTTCCACGCTGGCATAGGGTAATTGCACACCGTTTTTTTGGGCGAGCGCAAACATCAGCTCTGGCTCCAGTGAACCTTCTATATGCAAATGTAATTCTGCCTTGGGCAGGCCACGGATAAAGTCGTGCAATTGAGTACTCATGATCTTGAACCTGAAAAGGGGGTAAGTGCCGGATAAAAGTATGGCAATGATACGCTGAAGATATCACTGCACCCTTTTCAGGATATCAAAACCAGATGATGTTCTGTATAGATGGCCGCATATTGATACTGGCCAGTGCCTGATGGTGGGGGATTTGTGCCGCACGTATGTGGACAGACGCGAAGCAGTACAGACGACAGTCATCGTCCTTACCTGGCTTCGCGCCGCTTTCATAGTCTGTTGGTGATGCCTATACCTGTTGCCTGCAGATTAATGCAATAAAACGCTTTGACCCATATAGCCATCAAACTGGCCAAGGAAATCATCGATTTCTTCTATGCTGGGTTCGCTGGCGATGAGGTCAGTTACGTCTTTACGGAAATTGATTGCCAGGGGGCCGCCAATAAACCATTCACGACGTACTGCCTTGTCAGTGATTTCATAACCGCCAAAGCGCAGGGCTTCATGGTCGGTATCTGCGCCATATTCTATGACGCTATATTGATCGCTGTTATAGATGATGTTCATTTTATGCATCCTTTCTGGCGGGAGGAATACTTCCTCTGGTTGTCCGTTCATGGTGCTTACATGATGTTGCATACAGCGAATTTCAAGCAATTGCTCCAGTTCAAGCTACTGCACTGCGCTTATTTGGGGGCTCTTACTCTCGTAACACTTAGTACATAGGGCTATTCCGTGCTGCTATGAAGTATTACGGCATGGCAACGTCGCTACTTTAGCGACTTAACATTGGTTCACAAGCTAGTGTCTTGAATTATTGGTTCGCTGAAAAATAAATTTGGCGAAATCGGTGCGAGACAAGGAGCAAAGCACAGCAAGGCTGGTGCCTTGCGCGCATTTGCGACGCTGTATCGCATTGATTCTCGCCGGATTTATTCAGCGAATTAATAACTCAGGACACTTGTACTATTAAGCTCAAGCAAGTTAGTGTAGGTGGGGTCCTGGAGTGTCAGCAGGAGTTTATCCAGATGGGCATCGCTGGCAATGCCTAGGTATATATTAGCTGGTTTTTGCCGGAGTGCGCGGTTCAGGGTGACGCGCAGGCTGAGGTTGCCTATACAACAAAAGCAACCAGGGGCAATACGACTGATATGTAAAAAGTCGGTGGGATGCAGGATATCTTGCCCATCTGGCAAGCCTTCGAGAATGACGACATTCTTGTTGGTGTTAGCGCTGTTACCAGCGCTGTGACCAGGTAAACGGGTAAGGGAGGCTGCGATTGCTGCCTCCCTTTGGGTATAACTCGCGCCGTGTATCAGGTGTAATTGCGCTTTGGCTATGTTCACTCTGCTACTGATACTTAAGGATTACTCGCCACGTTTCGCGTATTTCATGGACTCGACGCCCAATTGCTTGAGTTTGCGATACAGATGTGTGCGTTCCAGGCCAGTTTTTTCTGCCACCCTGGTCATGCTGCCGCCTTCGCGGTTCAAGTGGTATTCAAAGTAGATGCGTTCGAAAGCATCCCTGGCTTCGCGCAGGGGCAAGTCAAATGACAGGCTGGCGAATTGATTATTGGGTGCAGCAGCAACCGGCTGGGCAGCAGAAAAATGCCTGGCTTCATAGGCTGGTGCAGCACTGCCAAAATTGCCGGAGATATTGGCGCTGGCAGGGTTGTCATTGCTGATCACGCGCAAGGCTGGCGCAGCAGGTTTTGCTGGCTCGGTGCTGCGGGTCAGGCCTTGCTGTACTGCTTTCAGCAGTTTTTGCAGGGCGATGGGTTTTTCCAGGAAATTCAAGGCACCTATCCGGGTCGCTTCGACCGCTGTATCTATCGTGGCATGACCTGACATCATAATCACGGGCATGGTCAGCAAGCCGTCCCGCTGCCATTCTTTTAACAAGGTGACACCGTCTGTATCAGGCATCCAGATGTCAAGCAAGACCAGGTCTGGCCTGGCTTCTTGCCTGGCGAGACGTGCCTGCTGTGCATTTTCAGCAAGTTGAACTACATGTCCTTCGTCCCCGAGAATTTCAGACAACAATTCACGGATACCCATTTCATCATCTACGACCAATATGTTTGCCATAAATCTACCCTATTACCGCCTCTATGTTTTTTTGGGTGCTTCTTACCGTTCGATGTTCACGCTGGCCTATCGTCTTCTTCAGACTAGCTGCTGAAAACCATATGCATTTGCTGAATAAAAAATTTCAAAACGCCCCTACTGCTTTTTTATCTGCATTCCTCTGTTGGGAACATCAGACTAATACCCGTCTGCAAATATGGCAAACTTACACCGTATTTGTATCCGGTGCTAACTTTAACAGCAAAATCGCTACTTTTGCACCGTTTGTATCGCTGCGATTTTGAATATCTATCCTGCCACCATGTTCATCGATGATTTTCTTCACCATCGCCAGACCCAGGCCGGTACCACGTGGTTTGGAAGTGGCATAGGGCTCAAATGCGCGTGCCAGGATTTTGCTGGAAAATCCCGGGCCGTTATCGATAATTGACAGGCGTACTGCAGAGTGAGCTATCTGGTCAGTTCCCGTGTAGCGCACGACATCAGTAATGACATCAATGCGCGGTACAAAACCAGGAGTGGTATTGTCGGCCACCGCATCTTGTGCATTTTGTAAAAGATTGTGAATTACCTGCCGCATCTGGGTAGCGTCCCCCATGACCTTGGGCAAATCAGCAGCCATGGTCAGCTTGATGGCATCACGGCCATCGCCAGCGATATACAGGTGCAAGACTTCATCGATCAAACCTGCCAGATTCAAAGGCATGAGAACTGCTGGTGGTGTCCGTGCATAGTCACGGAAATCATCGACCATGCGCTTCATTGATGTCACCTGGTTGACGATGGTGGTGGTGCTCTTATTGAGTATCAGGACATCGGTTTCGCTGAGCTTGTCCTGCAACTTCATTTGCAGGCGCTCGGCAGACAATTGGATAGGAGTCAGTGGGTTCTTGATTTCATGTGCCAGTCGGCGTGCTACTTCACCCCAGGCGATGGAGCGCTGCGCAGAAATGATATTGCTGATGTCATCGAACACCACCACATAGCCGCTGCCGGATGCTACCGGCAAATGTGAACCACGGGCCAGCAGGGTAATGCTTTGTTCATCTTCGGCTACCACCACTTCACCCGGCGCTGCTGGTGACGCCGCTTTTTTACCTTTATCGGGGCGTGGTACTTCGATTTGCTGTTGCCAGTGTTGCTCGCGTTCGTTTTCGCCACCGGCGGCTGACTGTGCATGCTGCTCAGAAAAAGCCTTGGAAATAGCAAAGGCAAAGGCCTGCATGCCATCAATATCGGCCAGCGGTTTATTGATTTCGCTTTCCAGCCTGCGCTGCAGGATGCGTTCTACCGATTCATTGCAGGTCACCAGATTGCCACTCTGATCCAGCACCATCACACCGGCAGACATATTTGCCAATACGGATTCCAGATAAGCCTTGGCGTTTTCCAGCTCATTGCGGTTTTTTTCTACCGTAGCGCGGGCATCGAATAATTGCCTGGTCATGGTATTAAAGGACTTGGTCAGGCTGCCCAGTTCATCCGTGCTGGTGACGATAGGACGGGGTGAGAAATTACCCTCGGTCACGGCCTTGGTGCCTTCTGCCAGTAGCAGCAGTGGCCTGGCCAGTTCACCCGAAATCAGGAAGGCGCTGGTGATGGCGGCGACAATCGCAAGCAAGAGCGTCAGCGTCAGGGTGATGATGTACATCTTTTTCAGGTTGACCCGGCCTATCGAGCGCACCTGGTATTCACGCGAGGCATTGCTCAGGGCTTCGGCATGCATGGCCAGATTGATGGGGACGGGTTGTATCAATTGCAGATACAGGGCTTCGTTTTGCAGGGAAATCCAGCCGGTGCTCATGCGTAAAGGCACGACCACACGGGAGCGCAGGATGCGGGCAGGTTCTGGCGCCAGTGCCGGGCGGGTTGCGCCACGGGTTTCAGTGCTTACGCTGGTGCTGCTAGCTGCATTGGCTGTACTTGCTGTACTTGTTGTAATGGCAGAAGCAGCGGCCGGGTCGTCATCACTGCCTGGAGTCGGCACGAGTTTTTCATCCCTGGCGGCATAAAAGCGCGATAATTTGACTTGCCTGAGCATCTCCTGTGTCGGCAACTCAGGTAGCAGGCTGTTGACGTTTTCATTGGCAGAAGCAATCAGGCGGCCCTTGCTGTTGACGATGGTAGCTTCCTGTACCTGCATACGTTCACGCAGGCGTGACAGGTGGATGGACATCGAGCTTTCAGAGGGGTCAGACAATTCCGAAGCCATGTCCTTGGCTTTGGATTGCAAGTCCGCCAGCAAGAAATCGAGTGCAGTCAGGCCCATGTTTTTGCCAGAATCGAGGGCAGATTCCACCTTGACGTCAAACCAGGATTCGATGGAACGCGAGACGAATTGCACCGACACCACATAAATCACCGTGCCTGGCAAGATACCTACCAGGGCAAACAAGACCACCAGCCTGGTCATCAGTTTCGAGCCAAACTCACGCGCCCGGAAACGGCGGAATAGTCGCAATACCAGGGTCAGTACCAGGATCAGCAGGGCCAGGGCGACGACGGCATTGGCATCCAGCAGCCATTCATAATAACGCTCAAAGCGCGAAGAATTCTCGGAAACCGTGGTCAGGAAAAACAGCAGGATGCTCATCAGAGCACCACCGATAATCAGGGCATACCGCAAAAATCTTGTCACTTGTCTTCAGCCTTGAAGGAAAAACGCTTCCACTCGGTTTTCTGACTCCAGTGACTGTCGTTGAAGCTGGGTATCTGCAAATGCATGGGGATCTTGCTCAGGCCCATGCGTAATTGCACTGAGGCGTTATAGTTGGCACCGGTGGATAGCTGGGATTTGTCAGCGATCAGCCAGCGATTTGGCCGTGTGACCAGATTCAGGGCGCTATCAAGGGAAGCAAAATTTTGCTGCAAGCCACTATTAATCGTGACGTTATATTGCTGCGTCCATTCATTGTAGGCAATCTTGACAGTGTATTCGCTGCGCACCACCTTTTCGTCGACCCAGTACCAGCGTGAACGGGTCAGCTCTACTTCGGTGGTAAACGAGACCGGTATGCCATCCCGTATGGCCTTGCGCAAGCTGTCGCTGAGTTCCAGGGAAAAAGTGGCAGCCAGGCGATATCCCTCATCGCTGGTTTCTATCCTGGCGGTTTTGACTTCCACATCGGCGGCCTGGGCCGCAGGTGCTACTGCCATTGCCAGCAGCGCCAACATCAAAGTCAGCGATAACTGGCGCAGCAGGGAAGCGAAACGTCTGAACATGCAATCAATACGAAATCAAAAGTCTGCTAATGATAGCTTGAACTTGTTGGCATTCGTTAATTTTGCAGTGGTTTTTGAAACAATGCATAGAACAAACCGTCATGTTCGTTGTTGCTTTCGGACGTAGTTGCCATGCTTGGCAGTAATTGGCCTGGCGCATCCAGGCGCTCAGCACCATTGCGGGTGGCAAAAGCCGCCGCCTGGGCTTCGGATTCCAGCGGCCAGATCGAGCAGGTGACCATCAGCATCTTGCCACCCGGTTTCAGCATGCGCCACAGATTATCAAGGATACGGGCTGACAGGGCTGCCAGCTGGGCAGCATCGGTTTTGCGGCGCAGCCAGCGGCTATCGGGATGACGCCTGACCACACCAGAAGCTGTGCATGGCACGTCCGCCAGGATACGGTCATACGGCTGGCTATCCCACCAGTTGTTACGACAGGCATCACCTTCCTTGATGGTAGCAAACAGTTTCAGGCGCGCCAGGTTTTCATGGATGCGCTGGATACGGGCCGGGTCAGTGTCGACGGCGGTCAGTTCTATATCCGCCAGTTCCAGCAAATGGCCAGTCTTGCCGCCGGGGGCAGCGCAGGCATCCAGCACACGCATGCCTGCCTGTACATCCAGCAAAGGCGCGGCCAACTGGGCCGCGGCGTCCTGTACTGACACCACGCCCGCTTCAAAACCAGGTATGTTAAGCACCGGCGTGGGGCGGTCCAGACGTACGGCAAGCGGGCCTATCTGGCGGGCACCAATTTGCTGGCTAGCCAGTAATTCCAGATAATCAGCTACCGTGCTGGCACGCTGATTGACGCGCAAAGTCAGAGGCGGAGCATGGTTGCCACAACTCAAGATGGCTTGCCAGTCTTGTGGATACGCTGCCTTGCACTGATCTACCCACCATTGTGGATAATTCCAGGCCGCAGCCGGTTGTTTCATGACCAGCTTTAATAATTCATCTTTTTCCCGCAGATAGCGCCGCAGCACGGCATTTACCATGCCCTTGGCAAATACCATATGCTGGCTGGAGGTTGCCGCAGTCACTGCCTGGTCCACCACCACAAATTCCTCATAAGCCTTTTCATCATCACCATCATTACCAACCAGTAAAGTCAGGGCGCAGCATAGCAGGCTATATAACAAGGCCGGTTCCGGTGTCTTGTTAGTCATGATCTTCAACAAGGCATCTACCCGGCCTACCTGGCGCATGGTGCGGTAGGCAATATCCTGGATTGCGCCGCGGGCCTGTGGCAATGCATTGGTTTGCGTAAATACCCTGGTCAATGCCTGTGGCAGCGCTGTACCTTCCAGCACATAGGCCACGGCTTGCGCTGCCCCGACCAGGCTGAAAGCCAGAGAATCTGCCTTGACTTCTATGGTTTCAAACTCGACCTGCGGTTTGCTGAAGCCAGGGCTGACGCTGCCCGTGCTGGCACTGCGGGCTGGTTTGGCGGGGCGACCCAGGGTTTTTCTTGGTTGATCTTGCATATTTTTATTGGATAAATTCACAAATTGCAATAAATTGCCTTTGTGGCAATTTAACATAAGTAAGCCGATCAGCACATCTTGCCAATACAATTGACAACACAGATCAAGGCGAAAGGGCGCTAGTGTAACAGTCTTGTCGCCTGTATCCGCTTTCTGTGGTTCGATGGTAAGCCAGACACCACTACCTTCATATCACCAAGGTCTGAACCGACATCAGAAAATCCACCAGATCAAGCAGCTTGTTGTATCTGTTCCAAAGGGGTAAATTGCTGGGCTTCCAGCCAGGTGCGTAAGTCGTCGAATACCCTGGTGGCATCCAGTTCATTAAATATCTCGTGATAGAAATCAGCGTAAAAATGTTCTTTGAACTGAGATTCGTCCAGCTTTTCCAGAAAGCGCCGGCTACCGGCAGGATCAACCAGGTGGTCGTCCTCTGCCACCATCATCAGTAAGGGTACGCTTAATTCAGCTGCGTGAACATGGCAATATTCCATGGACTGCAACATGCTGGTCAGCAGGCGTGCGCTCAGGCGCTTATGCACCAGGGCGTCATTTTGATAGGCGAGTACTACTTCACCATCATGGGATAAATAGCGGGTTTGCAAGCCATTCGGCAAACCGACACCGGGGATCAGGCTGGAAGCCACTTTCAGCAAGCCATGTTGCAGGCTGGACATGCGTATGGCCAGTGCCGGAGAAGACAAAATCAGGGCGCGCAGGGGCGTCAGTTGTTCCAGAGCATAGCGGGCAGCGAACAGGCCGCCCATGCTATGCCCCAGTAATATAGGTGGGCCAGCCAGTTGCTGGCTAAAGTCGCTGATGACCATTTGGGCATCACGCAGGATACACATGGAATCAGGCACATCACCGCTGCCACCGTCTGACTGACCATGGCCACGGTGATCGTAAGTACGCACGACAAAACCCAGGGTATTAAAGAATCTGGCGACATGGGCATAGCGACCACAATGCTCACCCAGGCCATGCATGATGACCAGCCCTTGCCGGGGCAGGCCATCGCTGTTCTCTGCCAGTGGCCAGTCGCGCACAAAAATCGCCTTGCCATCGGCGCTCTGGAGTTCGAATTCCCTGGTATTGTCTACGTGGGAAGTCATGGCTTTATACGCCCCACATCACTTCGCGCTGCATCTTGTTGGCGGCGTGCAGCATTTCCAGTACAGGAAATGCGCGCGTGGCAAAGCTCACAGGCTCAGGTGTTTCATGCTCGTTATCATCACCATTTTCATTGTGATGGGCATTGACGTCACGGCTGACTTCTTCAGAAATCGAATGGGCCTTGCTCTCGGCAACAGCAGCTTCAATTTTTTGTATTGCCTGTGGTAATTCCGGCGGCGTAATGATGCCGCGTTCTACATCTTTGTGTAGCAGATCCAGGATGCGACGCGCATGTTCCTTATACATGGTGATTTCTGTAGCAGCTTTGGATTTGAACGTGATCAGCATGGACGTTTTCCTTTTTCTAAGACATGTGAAGATAAAGCTGCCCAATACCTGTGCTGCGCTGGCAGCGCCAGGCTGGCTGCACTCGCCAATATAATAATCCCAAATTGCCCGCTTGTCGTTTCAGATTGTTGCTTCAGTTGGATTTGAATGATGTCATATAAGTGTCTATGACATCCTGTTTCATGTCTTTTTCCTGCCCCAGCATGACAATTTGATAGACCCAGGGGCCGCGTACCAGGAAGCGGCCAACCATCATGATGGGTTGGCCGTTGCGTAATTTGCCACGTACTTCCAGCATGTCCGGTCCTGTGGACCGTGTGGTTTCCGGTGTCCCCTGGACATTTCTGATCATGCCTTTTTTCATGGCTTCCATCACCAGGCTGGTCTGTCCTGCGTCTTCGACCTTGCTGCTGCCCACTGCAAAACTGATGCCACCAACTTCCGTCGCTTGCATACTCATTTTTAAATGGATACCCTCCAGTTGCAAGTCCTTGCTATCGCTCAAAGCCTTGCCTGGCATTAATATCGAATAAGGTGCATCGCTGCCACGCGTGTCGCGCCAGTCAAATTTGGGACTGCAGGCAGTACATAGCACCAGGCTGCTGAGCAAGATGGCACGGTGGATGGCAAATTTCATGGCTTTGCTTCTTTCAGATTGCGGGGGCATACATGTTGATGGCTTTCTTGCCGTCAACAACAGGTTTCAGCCCAGGGATAAGCGCAACATGATAATTCCTTTGACTGGATTTCGTCCGGTTTTGCGCGGGAATAGCGTCTTGCCCGTAAAATTAAAGGGTGTTTCCCTCTCTGTCCTCTGCAACAGGTAGTTCTGTACTGGCTTACACTGGGTTATCATAAGCAAAATTACATGCTGTTTCATTCAATTCTTTTGGTGCTGTGATGTCAATTTCCAAGTCTTCCGGAATTTTCTTGCTGATGCTGACATCGCTGACGGCTTGCGACCGCCTCGGTTTGCCTGACCCGGTCAGGGATGCCGCCATACGCGAGTCCGATGCCCGTGCTACTGGCAGTGCCTGCCGTCATGCTGGCCGGGCGATAGAAGACTGTTATGCCCTTAACCCTGATGCATCCAGGGCAGCCGTGTATGCAGGCTGGAAAGACATGAATGACTATATGCGTGAGAACAAGATAGATATCGTCAAACCGGAACTGGCAAAGTCCGATGCTTCAGCCAAAGAAGAGGCCAGCACCAGTGCCAGTGCCAAGGCTGAAAAACCTAAATAGCAGAATGAAGCCACAGAATACAGTCAGCAAGACAGGAAATGAATGACCGTGTTGTTGCGTAATATGCAGGCAAAAGATCTGGCTGCTGTTTATCAGATACAGAGTCTGGCTTATCCGGCTGAAATGCTTGAGGCACCGGTATTGCTGGCCAGTCGCCTGGCTGCTGCACCTGCTTGTGCCTGGGTTGCAGAACAAGATCACCGTATAGTCGCTTATCTGGCTGCCTATCCCTCCGTCAAAGGGAAAATTTCTGCTTTAGGCCAGGATTTTCAAGTTGCAGCCCCCGCCAATGCGCTGTATTTACATGATATGGCAGTCACGCCCGAGCAGGTGGGCAAGGGCTTGGCCCGCGCTATACTGGAATGCGCTCTTGCTCATGCCAGATGCCAGGGCTGGCAATATGCCAGTCTGGTATCGGTACAAAATACCCGGTCGTATTGGGGAAAACTGGGTTTCCAGGAGCAGACGGCGCTGAATGCAGAGCAAGTCGCAAAGCTGGCGACTTATATGGGGCCCGCATATTACATGCTGAGGGCATTGTAGGCAGCGGAGACACCTGGAGCTGAGGCTAGACAACTCCGCTATTTGGGCAAGAATGTGGGGCCGGACTTATTCTTCAGCTTTACTACTCGCCTTTTCTTTCTTGTAGATGATTTTTTTCTTGCCGCCTTCGCAATAACCAACTACCCGGTTCTTGGTTTCCGTGTCTTTGGAAACGACTTGCAAGCTATAGTTATTCACCCCCTTGCGTTCCAGCTTGGCAGCCACCTTGTCCTTGATGGTTTCACAAGGGGTGATTTCGGCCCATGCCGGGGTGCTACTGAGCAACAAACTGATTACCAGACCCTTGACCGAAGCGCTTTTTCTCATTTTGCTTGCTCCCTTTCTGTATTTGGTTTGTGGTGAACGCATATGGAAGAAGCTCAGGCGATGCATGATCCTGGTCTGCAATCTGCTCGCGCAAGCCCCCCATTGTGCCAATTTTTTGTTTTTCCAAGCTGCTTGAGCTTCATAAAACCGTAACATTTCCCGGTTGTTTTTGGTAGAAATAAATAGTTTCTTCCGTGAAAGCGTGGTAAATCGTCTGCAAATTGATTGTTATGACGGGAATCAGTGAGGTTTAGCTTATATTCTTTGATGTGCGGGCGCGCAGCGCGATTTTTATCTGGAATGGTGGCTGCAGCGTACTGGGATAGAATATGTTTTTTGTTTGCTTTACTTTATCAATCTGGTAAGTTTGTCATATCTGATAATACGACGGTAAATTCGGGCAAGCGGCAGGTGCAATTCACTTGCCAGACTTGAGCACAAGGATCAGCTTTGAGCATGACCGGACGACATGAAATGAAGCCAGCAACACTGCCAACCAGCCGTCTAGCGATTGCGCTGGCGGCCAGCTTGGTGCTGGCCATCGTGATCGGTGCCGCCACGGCAGTCTGGATGCTGCGCATACAAGAAACCGGCAAGTGGGAAAAACAGACTGAAACCTTCAGCATCGTGCTGGCAGAAACCGTCAGCCAGCAAATGGACTTTGCCTATACTGCCCTGGACAGTATTTCTGAACGCATACAAGACCGCTGGAGTGTCAGTGCAGAATATCTGGTAGGCAAACTATCTACCCATGATTTTCACCAGTTTTTGCGTGAAAAGGCAGCCCTGTCACCCGCAGTCGAAGTGATTTCCGTGCTGGATGTGAATGGCAATGTGATTAACACTTCGCGCAATTTTCCTGCGCCTACTTATAGCCTGGCAGACCGCGACTATTTTATGATGCAGCGCGATAATCCTGTGCAAGGTATTTTCCTGAGTTCCTCCGTACGCAGCAAGACCACCGGCAAGTGGATGTTTTTCTTGAGCCACAGATTAACCGGTAGCGATGGCGAATTCATTGGTGTTGTCATCCTTGGCATGTCGCCCTCCTTTTATTCCCAGTTTTATGAAAAACTCAGTGCGGATGGTCATGCCTCCATAGGCTTGCTGAGAAATGACTTTACCTACCTGGCGCGCTGGCCTGAACGTGGTGAAGTCATGGGCAGCAAGAATTTTACTGGTAGTACTTATGAAATGGTTCATAAGCAAAATAAGAAATCTGGTGTCATCATCAGCAATACTCCGCGTATTGCCGAGGGGGGTAAGCCAATTACTCGCATGGCGGCGATACAGTCGCTGGAAAAATATCCACTGATTATCAATTTTTCTGTCGATGAAGACTTGTACCTGGCCGACTGGCGCAAAATCAGCACCGGCATCGTGGTCATTGCCATGAGTGGCATCCTGGCCATCGTCGCCGCTTTTAGCGTCCTGGTGAATTTGCTGGAAAGAAGAGAGCAGGATCTGGCCGTGACCACCGAGCTCAAGCAGCAAGCCGAAGTGATCAACCGCAACCAGGCCCATTTGCTGAAAAACCTGACTGAGCAGCAAATTGCCCTGAAAGATTCATCCGACCGTTTGCAGGCGATCTTCCAGAATGCGGCAGATGGCATCATCATGGTAGATGACACTGGCAAAATCGAAGCACTGAACCCGGCTGCCGTAGCGATCTACGGCCATCCGGCGAATGAAGTGGTGGGTAAAAATGGCAAGTTTTTCTCGCCGCCAGGACAGCCTGATTTACTGAGCCTGGCCATGAGCCGTCGGGAATTCCTGGAAACTGGTTGCCTGCGCACAGAAACCGAGCGCATGCGCAAGGATGGCAGCCTGTTCCCGGCCGAGCTGGCGATTACCGAGTATTACCACGGTGGCAGGCGCAAACTCATCGTCATCGTGCGTGATATTTCTGAACGCCGCAGGATGGAACGCATGAAGAGTGAATTCATTTCCACAGTCAGCCATGAATTGCGCACTCCCCTGACCGCTATCCGTGGGGCGCTGGGTCTGGTGGTCGGCGGTGCCATGGGTCTGGTGCCAGAAAAAATTGCCGCTTTACTTGGCATGGCGCATAAGAACAGTGAAAGCCTGACCAGGCTGATCAATGATTTGCTGGATATCCAGAAAATAGAAGCTGGCAAGATGGATTTTGTTTTTGAATCCCTGAGTCTGCAAAGCCTGTTGCAAACGGCAGTCAATAATACTCAGGGTTTTGCTCAAAGCATGGAAACAGAAATCGTGCTCGGTAACCTGGCAGAGTCAGCCGTAGTCATGGTGGATGCCGGACGTTTCCAGCAAGTCATGGCCAATCTCTTGTCGAATGCCTGCAAATACAGCCCCGAAGGCGCACAGGTGCGCGTACTTGCCATCGCCAGGGACGACAATATGATACGTATTGAAGTCATCGATCAAGGCAGCGGCATACCAGAAAATTTCCGTGAACGCCTGTTCCAGAAATTTTCACAAGCCGATTCTTCAGATACCCGGGCCAAAGGCGGCACGGGTCTGGGGCTGGCAATATCTCAGGCCATCATCCGTCAAATGCATGGCGACATAGGTTATTACATGAGTGAAGACACTAGCCAGCCCGGCACGCATTTCTATATAGACTTACCTCTGCATAAAGAGGGCATGACGGGCCTGGAAGCAATTACAGCAAAGCCAGATCACGTGCTTTGACACCGGCAAATACCTGTTCGATCTGGCCAGCATTCAAACCATACAGACGACTGAACAAACCACCGAGCACAGCACGATACTCATTGAGTACAGGATAATCACGGTTCTGGAATAATTTGCCCGCTTCAAGGGCAACTTGTTCACCGGCGATCTGGCCACCCTTGATGCCACCGCCAAGTACCCAGTACACGCTGCCATGGCCATGGTCAGTGCCACGTTTGCCATTTTCACGGAAAGTGCGGCCAAATTCGCTGATGACGACGACTGTGGTATTGCGCCACATCGCCCCCATTTCTGCACGGTAAGCTGCCAGACCGCGGCCCAGTTCTTCAAACTTGACTGCCAGTGTCCCTGTTGCGGCACCCTGGTTGACATGGGTGTCCCAGCCACCGACATCGATGAAACCCAGCGCATATTTATCGCGCATGAGTTTGGCAATGCGCTGCGCTTCCAGCTCAAAGCCCTTGGTCGAGATGGCATTGCGATTTGCGCTATTCATTTCTTCCTGCATTTCACGGGCCACTTCATCCCGCATGGCAAAACCATCTTTGACAGTTTGTGACAGGCTGGTATCAGCATACATCTGCAAGATCATGTCGCGCTGGCGCTGGTCGAGATTGGCCTTGCTGACATTGCGCAAGGCTGTATTGGCGATGTGTGCCTGACCCTGCATGGCCAGCGGTAACTGGTCAGTAAAAGACATGGCGCTGACTTTGCCATTGTTGCCCAATACCTTGGCCAGACGGTTCAAAAATCCAGAATGAAAATCACGGCTGCCACTCAGGGGCTGGCCCATTTCTATACTGTCCTGGGTTTCAAAATGACTGCGCGTCAAATCATCGGTACCGGCAAAGGGGATGAACGCCGCTTCGCCCTGCTGGAACATGGGATAAATTGTGTCACGTAAAGCTGGGTGCAAGCCCCAGTCGGCATTCAGCGCCAGCGCTGAATCCGGTATATCGCCCGGTCTGGCAATGGCGATATTGGGCCTGGCTTCATAATAGAAATTGCTTGATGTCGGCACCAGCAAACTGCTGGCATCATAGCCGCCACGCAAAAACACCAGCAGTAAACGATTTTGGGTCGCCGGAGCAGCCATGACCTGGCTGCTCAAACCCAGTATGGAGGACGCTGGCAGCAAGGCCATCGCTTTCAATAAGTCTCTACGGTTCATGATAGTGATCTTTCCATCATAGTGAATGAGCTAATCAGATTAGCGATGCATCATCTCGGGCGATGCCAGGAAGATGGCATTCCATTCCTGAGCAGTACGCGTTTGATTCAAAACCGTCTGCGTGGCTGGACTGAATTTTGTGCTCCAGCTCTTCACATACGGCGATGCAGCCAGAGCCGGTTGTGGCGGTTTTTCTTGCGGAGCTTGAGCCACAGGCGGAGCAACTGGTGCTGCTTGCATGCCCTGTGCCGCTGACATGGCTGCAGCAGGCTGGGCTGCCGGAGTATCTATTTTGAACAGGCCAGGGCTGCCACCCGCAATAGACCTGGCAATATCAAAGCGTACCGTCATCTGGCCAGAACTGGCCCAGGCACTTTCATTCATGGCATAACCATCCGGTGTCTGCCTGCCATTCAATTGCTGGCCCATCATGTTCAGCCAGTTCAGCATGGGGCCGGTATTGATGATGGTATTGCCGTCATAAGCCAGACGTACCGAAGCCAGCACATAGTGCAAGGGATCTTTGAATTTCTTACCTAATGAAGCGATGAATTCCTGAGAGTTAAACATGACGCGCAAAGTGGCAGCGATATCGCCATCTGTTTGCAAGAAAGCTTGTGCCATTTTATCGATCAGGGCTTTTGAGGGCGTGTCCGAAACAAAATATGTCGCCAGCTTCTGGCTGACAAAATTTGCCGTCGCCGGTTGCCTGGACAAAAGCAGCAGTACTTCATCAAGTTCAGCCATGCCCCGGCCCTTGATGGTATGTCCCAGAATTTGCTTGTCACCAAAGTCATGACGCGGCGGGCTGAATTCAAACAAACCCTGTTTCACATAGATTTTTTCCAGCTCAGGTTTCATGCGCGGCATGTCCTTGCTCATATTGATGCCCAGGCCCGTCAGCACCCTTGCCAGCTCTTGCACATCTTTCTGGGTATAACCACCATTCACGCCCATGGTATGCAATTCCATCAACTCGCGCGCATAGTTTTCATTGATGCGGTTGACGGCATTATGTTCATTATCCAGATACCTGAGCATGGCTGGATGCAAGACCGTGGCACGCAACAAGTCGCGGAACTTGCCCAGCGCATGCGGGCGTATCGCCTGTTCTTCAAAATCACCCAGCATGGCACGCAGATTGGCCTTGCCATTATGGATATTGAAATGATTCATCCAGAACCAGTCCATTTGCTCCTGTAACTGATTTGCTGAATAAGTATCCCGCAATAGCGAGCGGGTCGCCGCTTCCCTGGCCAGGCGACTCAATTCTTGCTGGTATTCCTTGCGCAATGTGTCATCCGTGCCTTTTTGCTGCTCCGAAGCCAGGCGGCGAGCTTCCAGATCACGCATGAGATCGGGCAAAGACTGGCGTGAAATTGTCATGGCATCGATCTGCGCCTGTATCGCTGAGGGTAAGGCGACATTGCGCGGGCGCAATTGCTGATCAAGGTAACGATCTGGCCCCACCGTCTGCAAGGCTTGCAGGCTGGACGGGTTGCTACCCCAGGTCAGACGATTCAATAATTGCTCTGGTGCTACCGCCGCCTGCGTCAGGGTATTACTGACAGGGCCATGCCTGTTATCTGCTTGCTGCAGAGACTGGCTACTACATGCCGCCAGCAAGATCAGCAGGCTGGCACTGAGTGCATGCTGCAACTGTAATTGGATTTTCATGTTTGCCCCTCACACTTTTAAGTATCAGCATACAACGCTTTAGGTACTGAATGGTGATACAGGAGGCGGGCTAATTTTTTTGCCTTTTCGTAAGCGCTTGTAACAGCAAGGGACTATGCGAGATAGTCGCAGTAAACATAAAAAAAGCAGGCCAGCACTGGCCTGCAAGAGGGAGAGAGGAAAGGAAGATGTGCTGGCTAGCCAGGCTTGTTGTTACACAAGCCCGGCTTTCATGCTCAGTTTGTTACTTGCGGCATGCGTGCTTGTTAGCTTCAGGTCAGCTTCAGGTCAACTTCAAGCCAGATCCAGCATATCATCTGCGCTATCATCCAGGTTGGCAGTGTCCAGGGCCGGAGTCGTCTCGGCAGGTTGATCAAAATAACCGGGGATTAAATCACCACCGCCCTGTGTCAGTTGCGCGGCAGAATTGTCCAGGGCTTGTGCGTGCCCCTGATTGCCACCCATCATATGCTCTATACCCTGGAACAAAAATGCACCGGCGGCGACGCCTGCAGCAGTTGCTGCCACGGTGCCCAGTACATGGCCAGCACCGCCACCAAAAAAGCCGGAGCCGGTCGCTGCCACCGGACTCGCCATATTCATATAACTGGCTGGCAAGGGTGGCGGCATCGTGTTGCCATAGGCGGCAAGGGGCTGGGCACGACTGCTGGCGCTATTGCCCCAGGCGCTGGTAGCCGGGTCGAGGAAGCTGCTTGCAGCTGAGGCCGTTCTTTGTGCCTGCAATGCACGTACTTCAGCTTGCAGGCTGGCAATCTGGCTATTCGCAGTGACCAGTGCCTGGTCCAGTAGCAAGGCTCTTTGCACCAGCAGATAAGGGGCATCGGGCTGCTTGCTGACAGCCTCATTGATCAGACTCAGCGCCTGCGCATCCTTATCAATGCCTTGCACTTTCACTAACTGATCGAGAAAATTCTGTAATACCTGGATTTCTTGCGGGGACATGGTCTACTCCTGTTGAGCGAAACACGAAATACTGTCCCCTATCTGGTCATGGTGACGGGAAATTCAATGCCCACACTTTACTGATCCCTGAGTGCCCGCCGGTACTGTATAGCCTCTGCCACATGCGGCGTGGCGATATGGACGGCGCCTGCCAGATCGGCGATGGTGCGCGCGACTTTCAATACGCGGTGATAGGCGCGGGCTGACCAGTTCAGTTTATTCATGGCATTGCGCAAGAGCAGTCCGGCTGGTTCATCCGGTTTGCAATGTAGATCAATTTCGGTGGTTGACAAGAGATTATTGGCTTTGCCCTGGCGTTGTTGCTGCCGTTCGAAAGCATGCTCCACGCGCGCATGGATGCTGGCACTGGCTTCGCCATCGGCTTGCTTGAGCAGATCAGCATGGGGCAGGGCACCGACTTGTATCTGCATGTCGATACGATCGAGTAAGGGGCCGGATATGCGATCCTGATAGCGAGCGATGATATGGACTTACATAAGAAAAGTATAAAAACGGGCACTTTTTAACCATATATTGACATCAGTGAATATAAAAAATACATAAGTTGGAGATAATTTTATGATCTAATACATAAGTAAAGTATAAACTTCTGGAACCTCGTTCTATGATCACTTCGCCAGTTCGCAAAATACCCCGGCGCTACAACGGCGTATCGGGCCTCTTTCCTAGTAAGAAAAACGGCGGAAAAATGGTTGCGTATGAATCCTTGCTGGAACGCAACTACATGCTTTTGCTGGAATTTGACGATGCTGTTGAACGCTACGTCGGGCAACCCGTCAAAATGGCTTATCAATTAACCAATGAAAAAGGTTCTCGTAAATCGAGGTACACGCCCGATTTCATTGTGTATTTTCGGCTCGGAGTTGATGGTGCCATTCCCCGACCTGCCTTGGTAGAAATCAAAAACAAAACCGATCTTAAAAAGCACAAAGAAGAATACGAACAGAAATTTACGGCAGCTCGACATCACAGCCAGGAACAGAATTGGACTTTCTCGGTCAAGACCGAAGATGACATCCAAGGTCATTTTTTTGAAAACGCAGACTTTCTTTATACCTACCTGAACCTCCCTGCGGCGGTCGAGGAACAAGAGGTCATCGATTACATTGATGCAAATGGAGGCAGTCTTACTGGGACACAAATCTTTCAAAGATTTGCTGCTGATGCATCAAGACTAGCTACTTTCCCTGGCATTTTCTGGGCAATGATTGCAAACAAGAGGCTCTTGACTGACTGGAATCAACCGATCAATTTGAATGCTCCATTCTTTACGGAGGAGTTTGATGACTGAAATCGCGGGTACGGAAATAAAAAGCGATTCAGTGCTCAATCTATTGGAGGGAAGTGAAGTATTTTATGGCAACAAGATTTGGGTTATTCTGAGATTCAATAATCTGGTCGAAGTTCTTATTCGGTCTTTGCACGGGGAGCGCCGTGAGACCAAAGTCGTCAACGTATCTGAATTGACGAGTATCCCCAAGGAACAGCCTCAGGAGACCATCCTTACTCCAGACGTCGACCTCGACGTTGTCTCAGATTCTGACTGGGATACTGCCAGATCGAGGTTAAAGCTGGTCAAGCTACTGCTATCCACCACAAGAAACAGGACAGCAGTCGCAACCAAAGCCGCTGCCGAAGCAGGATTCACCGTGGCAATGGTGTATCGGTGGCGGAATGCTTACCTTGTGAATGAGAAGCTATCTTCGCTCTTGCCGACTCGTCGGCCAGGAGGCCGGGGGCGCGGCCGTCTGGATCCCAAGGTAGAAAATATCATTGCCAAAGAGCTCTACGGTCTCCATAGCTTAAGCGAAACGGGAATCACTCAGGTTCATGAATCTGTAAAAGCAATTTGCCATGCGAAGGGGTTGCCACTACCTTGTCTCCGCACCTTTCAACTCAGGGTTGACTGGGCCGATCAAATGGAGCTTTACAAGGCACGCAAAGGTCGGAAAGCTGCTGAAGCGAGATATGACCACGTCAAGGAAAATACGATCCGTGCACTTCATCCATTGGCAATTGTGCAGATTGACCATGCCGTTGTCGATGTCATCGTGGTTCATGATATTACACGTGAGCCAATCTACCGTGCCTGGCTGACTTTGGCAATTGACGTGTTTAGCCGTGTCATTGTGGGTTATTACTTGGCGCTGGATCATCCTTCGGCGACATCGGTTGGCGCTTGTATTGCGCACGCGATTCTGCCGAAAGAAGAGTATCTAAGAAAACTGGATGTCCCTATCCAGTGGCCAGTCTGGGGCGTCATGAAAATAGTCCACACAGACAATGGCGCTGATTTCAGGGGTGACAGGATCAGGAAGTCTTTTGAAGAATATGGTATTGAACATCAATTCCGACCCGTAACCAAACCACATTATGGCGCCCATATAGAGCGTCTGATAGGCACCTTTGCCAAACGATTCCGTTTATTGCCTGGCGCGACGACCAACAAGCCAAGTAAGGCAAAAGAATTTAATCCTGAAAAGACGGCGTCGATGACCATGCTTGAACTGGAGCGTTGGTTACTCGAAGAAATTAATAAATACCATCATACTGAACATAATGGTATTGACAAGGACACTCCATTGCAACGCTATGAAAACGGATTATTGCAGCCTAAAGATGGCATGGTCCGAGGTCTACCCCCAAGAAGAACGGATGTTGAACGCGTTAAGATCGATTTTTTGCCGGAGGAGGAGCGGACTATCCAGAATGACGGTGTCAATATTGATGGTCGAATTTACTGGTCGGATGCTTTGTATCCTTGGCTAGGGAGACGAAGCAAGGACAATCCCAACAAAAACCCTTTGTATCGATTCAAAGTTGATGACAGGGACGTTAGTGCAGTTTATTTTTTTGACCCAGAAGTAAAAAGATGGTTTCGGGTTCCCTCTAAATATACAGCAGCAGTGCTGGCATCCCGGGCTCAATTCAAGGCAGAGAGGAAAGCGCTTCAGAAAAAAAGTGGCACTAACCCGGCGCAACACGAGGTTTATGACTCTATTAACCGACAGCGTCGCATCATTACAGATGCAATTCAAAAGACCCAGAGTGTGAAGTCTGTGGCACCGGCCAAGAAAAAAGCCTTAAAAAATGATCAAAAGCATAGAGACACAAAGCGCCGGACGGCGACGGTGGATGCTGCAATAAAGAGCACCGAAACGAGTGGCTTTAAACTGCCAGATTTGAATGACTTACCTGACGTTACTGGGAAATTTTAAGATGGAATTACATCATCTTGTCGGCGAAGGCGCCCGTATAGATGCACTTCGGCCAAGCCAGGACCGAATAAGGCAAATTCAGAGAGACCACTGGTACACCTATCCGCGTGCAGACGCGGTTCTTGGCTATATGGAGCGTTTGTTTCAGCATGCAAGAATTGACCGTATGCCCAATTTGCAAGTCATTGGCGAATCTATGTCAGGGAAGACTCGTCTGTTAAACCGGTTTGCCCAAGAATTGCATCAGCCAGTCGTGGATAGCAGGCTGGCGGCCGATTACCGGCCTGTTGTGATGTTTGATGCTCCCATTAATGCTAGTGCCCAGGCATTATTGCAAGAGATGTTGATCGCGGTGAATGCCCCATTTCCTGCCAGCGCTAATCCTACCCGACTCATGGCTATCGTCGAAACTGTGTATAGACGAATAGAAACAAGAGTGCTGATTATTGATGAAATTCAACACATTGTTCGAGGGTCTGGGAAGCAGCAAAGGGAATTACGGGATCAGATAAAATTAATCGGCAATCGCCTGCGTATTTCTATTGTCGCTGCTGGTATACCTGAGGCGAGCAATGCTTTCGCATCAGATCCCCAGTTGTCCAACCGTTTTCACCGCCTGGAACTGAAACGTTGGCATATCAATAATCAAGAAGATTTGAAATATGCCGTGGCCATTATCAAGTCATGGCAAGAAACATGTCCCTTAAAAAAGCCTTCGCAATTACTTCAGGAAGCAATTATCCAGCGCATTTTTGATGAAACAGGTGGCCTATTCGGACACGTTATCGGCTACTTGAAGCTTGCTTCTGAATACGCGATTGTGTCTGGAGATGAGCACATTCACGAAGGTACTTTGCGTAAGATGGGATGGCGAATTCCTGATGAAGTTGATAATAAGTATTTTGTGGCTTAACAAGTTTGGATGCAGTTTGGCCAGTTCGTGTCCATCCGCTTGAAGACGAGTTGCTGTCTTCCTATTTGTCTCGTGTGGCCTTAAGCCATGGCATGTCACTCGATGATCTCATACTATATATGAAGGAATTGAAGCGATTTCCAGTTGGACTGGATATTGATCGCGCTCCTAATCAGTCATTTATCAAGTATTTGTCCGATAAAACGGGATCGGGCCAGAACGTTATTGAGTCGATGACTCTCAAAAAATATGAAGGGATTGTTTTTGAATCTTTGCCACGGCTAGGCTGGGGAAACCTGCTATTACCGGCACCAAGTAACTCAAAGCGAAAAATAAAAACAGGCCTGCCATTTTGCCCTGAGTGCTTCAAGACGGACAAGATTCCCTATTTTCGTCTTTACTGGCGCTTGGCTTTTTATAGTATTTGCCTCAGGCATCAAGTGATCTTGCACGATCATTGCACAGAGTGTAATGAGCCTGTCATTGGCAGTTTTTACGGTTATAGCGGATGGCGTTATGAAAATACAGCTATGCGGTGCATTCATTGTGGGTTTGATCTGAGCAGAACTGAATGCCTGCCATATTTTTCGAGTTTTTCTAGTAAAAATTTGCCTTTGGAGGCATTGCTTCAGGATTTTAGTAAAGGCTATTTAACTACCCTCGACACAGGACCGCATCAATATTCGATTCACTTCTTCGAAGGCTGGCGTCAAATTCTGAGCTTGCTTATGCGACCTCGTATGCGTCAAAAGATCACTCAGGCGATGAAATCAGAGGGAATGGACTTTGATGAAAGCCTGGGCAATCAATTTCGTCCAGCCTTTGAAAATTTGCCGCTACGCTGTCGCCACGAAGCGGTGTGCATCGCATTGGCATTGACCCAGGAATGGCCCGGAAAATTCACTCGAATCTGTCTTACTGCGAGGCTGACCGAATCAATCGTATTGATTGATCAAACCGAACTTCCGTACTGGTTCTATAGTGCTATCAGGGAGTCGCTTTGCCGGTTCCGATATCGGGCCAACAGAGAGGAGATAGCTCAGATTCGAGATTACCTGCAGCGAAGTAATCCGCAGTTTACAAAAAACACGGTGAAGAAAACAATAGGAATTACTGAAGGAGAAGCTGTTGATGAAACTATTCCTGTTGCACGAATTGTATATACAGTAGAAGAAACCAAAAAGTTTTTTGAGGAATTTGATCGTCAGATTAAGTATGCATCGCCATCACGTGGGCACCGATTCTGTCTGGCGAGAGATAGAACCATTGTGCTGATGACGGCATTTGGGCTTGGAACACTGTCTGAAATTTGTAGATGGACTTTTGAGGATGTTGAGCACGCTGTAGAACTTTGTCGGCTTCGTGCACATGATAGTGCTCACGTGCCAAAATTATTTGAGAACGGAGCCTGTTCAAATTCGGTTGAACATCTCGTCTGGTATTTGGGCTTCGTTATTGATGATTGGAGTAGAGCTGAAGATGATCAACCACGATTTGTGTTTCCTTCACGACAAAAGATACCAATACACATAGAATCTATACGAATTCGTGCGGGAGTAATCAAAAAAAATGCTGGATTGACTGATGTCACTTCATGCATCGAAGCTCTGAGTCTGTACCGGATGACTAACTAAATAATGGAATGAGATTGATCAGAAATTTTTTTTCCCATTGACAATCTATGGAGCGGAATTTCGATGCAAATCCGAAAGACTGTCTTTCTTATCAGTCTACAAATTTGCCAAATCCTTCGAAAATGACCCCTCATTGAACAATGTTTTAAGTTTTCATTGGTTATTAACCAACATGTTGCCACAATCTCAAATATTTTTGAGTTACATTGCTTATATCAAGGCTTTATCCATTCTAAATTTTAATTTGGCGATTTCAAAACATGACGGAAAAAAACGTTTCAATCTCAATTGGAATTATTGGCGATCCTCATGTTGTCGTAAAAGGAGAAACTTCGCCGGCCTTGCATCTAAAAAATCAACATAGTTTTTTTGAAGTTGATAATGAAGCAGGAACTATTGGAAATTCAGCTCCAAAACAACATCCATGGCTTGACTTAATATCCCTCGTGCAAGGGGAAAATGGTAGTTCTCCAATCGAAGTTGATGCTTTACTTTGTGTGGGGGACTTGGGATTTCGTGGAAGCTCTAAATCAATTCAAGCAGCTTGGAAGCTTTTACAAGATGCGGGCAATTTAATGAAATCAGATATCGTCGCTTGTGCAACAGGTAATCACGACGTTCATTCCAGGAGCGAGGCCGCGAGTATTGGAAAAGACCCAATCCCAGGCATTGCGAAAGCAAAAGGTATTTTTGAAACACTTAAATTACTTGATCCGCCTTATCCATTGATTGCAACTAATCAGTCTTATCCGCTAAACGGACGTAGCGTTAGAGCTCAATATTTTGGCGAGGGGGCAACACTCTATGAATTTGAAAAATTCAGGCTATTGATACTAAATAGTTGTGCCGATCACGGACATGAGCCGTACGAATATGAGCATGGTGGAATAAGTCAATCCACAATTTCCGCAATTGCGGAAGATCTGGTTTTGCTTAAAAAAAAGCCAGATATGATAAACCTTGCATTGGTTCATCATCCACCAGTTCCAGATTCGGAATTCAATAGCGGAACTTTAGATCATATTCATGGTGGCGATGAATTGTTGAGATTACTCAAAGAGACCGGACAGCAATGGTTTTTCATACATGGACATAAGCATAAGGGAACAATTACTCATCCACATGGTGGTATCACGGTATTTTCTGCTGCCAGTCTTGGCATGCGTTTGTCAATGCAGACCAAGGGAGTTCGCAATCAATTCTATGTAGTGAACTTAACGTTTAATGTCGACGTCCCTCATATTATGGGAACAGTGGATTGCTGGGATTGGTATGAGAATTTAGGTTGGACCGAAGCTCGTCCAGATAATGGTGGAATTTGTCATGGCTGTGGGTTTGGAAATACCCAAACGATTCAACAATTGGCGATGCATATTGCAGAATTTGCGAATGCTTCCGTACTCCCGCTGGAGTGGTCAGAATTAATTGGTAATAACCCACATCTTCAGTTTGTAATGCCAGATGAAATGCAACTAATAAAAGAACGTCTTGAAACCAGGCATAACTTGACTATTGAGTTAGATAAATTTGGTCATTGGGACATGATTGCGAGGAAAGCATGAGTGAATCGATATTTCTGTCGGCCTTTAACGCAAAGACAATGACCTTTAGCGAAGTTGCGGATTCTTTTTGCCCCTCGAAAAAATATGAAGACTTAGCTGGCGCATGGAATGCACTCCTTATTGGGCCTAGAGGTAGTGGAAAGACTACTTTGATGAAAATGTTGAGTTTGCAGGGTATGCGTGCTTGGCCAGCGGAAAAAATAGCGTCACGTCCAGATATCAATTACACAGGAATATTTGTGCCGGCAGACATTGCTTGGAGTGAGATGGTACGCGCACTGACGCGTGACAACATTGAACCTTCGTTGGCTGGGTTAGTTGCTGAGACTGCTTTTGTAACGAATACTCTTCTTTCTGTTGCCCGGACAATCGAACTTCGCGTGGCTCGTACTGGAAATCCGAATGAGTTTAATTCGATATCCTTAACTGGTAGTGCTCATGATGAATGGATTAAACATGTCGCTAAACTTTGGGGAATAACTTTATCCTCTCTCTCGATTCGCGCGTTGACAGGGGCATTGGAAACGAGATTGATCAGGTTGAGACAGGAAGTACGGTTTGTGGCTCTTCAACCGGAAAAAATTTCAGAGAGTGGGCTTCGAGAAAGGATACCTCACCTAGGATTGCCGCTTATCGAGAGTGTCGCCCAGGCACTTATTTCCTTCAACTATGCTGTAGGTATGCCAGATCATAAATGGGCGCTGTTACTTGACGAATTCGAGGTAGCTCCATTACCCTTGCAATCAACGGTTTTAAGAGCCTTAAGAGGAGGTGCGCCCGAGCTTTTATTGAAGGTTGCACTTGCTCCTTGCGGACCACATACTACGTTAGTTGAAGACCCCAATACCAAGCCATCGGATCGCAATGACTTTCGGCAAGTTTTATTGTGGTATCCCGATCGCGGGCAAGCAGAAAGATTTTGTGAAGATGTCTGCCGCGGTTGGCTCAATAAAATTGCTCCTGAATATGCAACGTTACCGCTAAATGTTCTATTCGGATCGAGTTCTATTGCAATAGTCGACGACGACGATAGTTCAGACGAAAGTGAGCAGGATGAAACTGAAAGACAAAAGAAACTTCAGGAATTGTCTAAGTTATTCCTGGCTCTAATTCCCAAGGATCCAACTTTTGCTGAGTTCTTGTATCGGCGAAAAATTGACCCATTAGATTTAGCAGCATCTGATGGGACCTATGCTCGAGCAACGATCCGAAAAATTGCACCAATTGCAGCTTTTCGTAATGCGTACCGGAGTAATAAAGCTCTTGGTAAGAAGCGAGGCAGAAAACCGTTTGCAGCAGCGTACGTCGGTTGGGAGTCACTAGCAGCCATGAGTGAAGGTAATCCTAGATGGTTGATTGGATTGTTAATTAGTATATGGACAGGGCGATATTTTAAAAAAACAGTTCCTATCTCTATGGCCGCACAAGCGGACGCCTCTAAAGAAACGGGAGGCGCTTTTGTGGAAATGCTTCGCTCACTTGCCACAAGACCTACCCCAGACATACGAGCAGGAGAACCTGTTTTAACTATTATCGAAAAACTGGCAAAATTTTTCCATGACAAGTTAGTGACTAAATCGTTTTTAGAAGATCCACCGTTAGTCTTTGAAGTTGACGCTGCAACTCCTCCAGAAATTGAAGAGTCTTTGCGTTTAGCTTTAAATCATGGCGCAATAATTTGCTACCAAGATCCGGACAAGTCTGTCGGGTATGATTCTTTAATAGGGAGACAATTTCGTTTGGCCTTTCTTCTTGCCCAGCAATTCAAATTGCCTATTAGAAAATCCAAGCATATATCGCTATCGGCAATACTGCGCAATGAAGATGAACTAGATGATGTAAAGACTCCTGAGCCGAAATTACCTTTAGTTCAAAAAACAGTAATTGCACAAGATGTTGGTTCCAAAATTCCTCTTCAGGGAGAATTGCCGTGGTGAAAATTAGCAATATCGGTGAATTCAATTTTCAACCTGAATCAGGGAAATTGAGTCATATAACTGATGTATTTATAGGCCGCGCAGGAAAAAATTTACGCTTTCGCAAATTTCGCTCTTTGATTGAAATTCAGAGCAGTGCTACAGAAATCGGTATCGTACTTAAAGAAGTGGATATCGCATCGCTGGTTGAAGGTGCTGATACTGGAGTAAATTTTCTAACTACAATAGGTGCGATTTTTCGAATAAAGGAAATTGCTGAGGAAAAAAAGAGCGCTGGACACAATAGTTTTGGTGTGACATTAGATATCTCATGTTTGCCTCGGGGCGAGCAAGGTTCTATTTTTACTGCTATTGGAGAAATTGCAAATTCTATTGATGTGCAGTTGGGTATTGGCTACTCTCTCTCTCGCTACTCACCCCCGCCAGAAAAATGGGCCAGATCAATAACGCCCGTGGCACCGGTGCATCCAAATTTTGCCGGCTGGGGGGATCCGCTATTGCCGATTCATGTTGTTGTCGGCTTAGGTTATGAGGCTGGAAAAGCCTTTGGATCGGTTCAATATCTTGAGCCTTCGAAGTGCACACCTCTAATGCCAGTTTCGCCTGAGGAGCGCTTTCTGGGCGCTGTTAAAAACAAAAACAGCGACTTTTTAAAACGTTATCCTAATCCACTTTACTATGAAGTAATGCAGCCTGCGAGGACATATTTATCTCTGGAATCTTTGTTGAGTGGGATTCTCCGTGACCATCGCGCAATTTTACTTCCATTTGGACCGAAAATTTTATTTTCGCTTTCATTGCTCGCTGGCCTAGTGCATCCAGAAGCTGCGATTTGGTATGTTGAAGGAGAGGACTATCATCAAAGTGATGAGGGATCACCGTCTGGACATGCCTCTCTCTTTGTATGTGATTTGACTGCTAATACAAATTCTGCCGACGTCTCTTTATCTTGAGTATTTGGCAAATTAGTTTAGATGCTTGGTATAAAAAACTAATAGCTTTCGTCAATACACTTATTTATATATCTTAAATTACGATCGACTGTTTTCATCAAATGCACCAGTCATAATTTGAAACAAGTATTTCGTCAGCGCGTCTGCGTGAACCAGCGAATCCAGCGACGTTGCGGGCGACAGATAAATTATGAATTTTCCATCCTGCGAGTTTTTTGGTAATGAACTCAGATGGAGAATAGGATAGTAATATTTTTACTCCTCGGCCCGATGCAGAAAGGATGGAGTCAACTAATCGTGCCTCATCCTTATCTCGGAATGACCCTATGCCATATTCTCCACGATCACGTTTTCCACTCAAAGCATAGGGCGGGTCCAAATATAAAAAATCGTCTGTTTGAGTTTTTGCAACTTGCTCTTCGAAATCTACGCAGCTAAGCTCAGCTTGTCTTAAAGATCTTGCAAATGCCATGAAAACGTCAACATCGGGAACGTAGAGATGTCCTTGTCCACGTGCAACGTTGAATTGTCCAGATAGGTTAGTCCGGTAGACACCGTTAAAGCAAAAGCGATTTAGATAAATAAAACGAGCAGCACGATCTAACTCTTTGAGTTGATTTATGTCCATTGCCCTTAATTTATAATAATGCTCCGGCTCCTGACTCATCGCCGAAACTCTGTTCCATACAGCTCTGGGGTGGCTGCGAATGGTCTCGTATGATTCAATCAAATCTCTATTCAGGTCGCCTAATAGTGCCTCTGGAGCATTCAGTTTCAAGAACAAGACCGCAGAACCAACGAACGGTTCAACATAACGAGCAAATTCTGGAGGTGACGCAGATGCCAGGATCGGCAAAAGCTTCTTTTTGCTGCCTGCCCACCTTAAGATTGGTTCGGCCATATAGATTCCTTTTACCTACGTAATTTGAGCAATGCGCAAATTGTTGAAGGCAGAATTTGTCGAATGTTCATTTGACTTGTTATTGTATCGTACGATACAGTATAGATATGGTACATGAAACCGTCAATCCAACTCTCGATATTTATTCGAGGATTCAAAAGATATCTGAACAATTCAACGTGGCATTGTTCGAGGGGCAGTTACCGCCTGTAATTTTTACGTTGCAGCGAGGGAAAAAATCTTCAGGATATTTTTCCCCCGCACGATGGCGACATATAGAAGGGGAACTGGTTGGGGAAATATCTGTGAATCCAATTTATTTTGCTAATCGTCCAATTATCCATCTGTTTCAAACTATTGTTCACGAGCAATGTCATGTGTGGCAACATACTTTTGGTAATCCGAGTCGTCCGGGGTATCACAATGGCGAGTGGGCTGAGAAAATGCTTAAAATAGGCTTGATGCCAAGCGACACAGGTGAGCCTGGTGGGCGCAAGACTGGCCAGAAAATGTCTGACTATGTGATTACTGGAGGAAGATTTATTGAGACCTGCGAGCACTTGATGGGCCAAGATGACTTTCTTCCCTGGATTGATTTGGGAGCCGAGAAAGACGCGGTGTATCACAGGACACTGCCAGGTAAATCTGTGAATTTGACTTCAGATTGTTCAAAATTAGATATCGCGCTTGGGTCTTTTTTCCCTGGATTTGATGCTCAAAATGATTCTTTACGCAATGTTGCTCATAAAAGAAAAATTAGATACTGTTGTCCAATGTGCAGTACTAATGTGTGGGGGAAAAGTGGCCTTAAAATAGACTGTGCTGTATGTGACGTAAAATTTGAAGAGTTACCAACGAGTCTATAATAACGACCTTGAGCGATATGACGCTGCCATTCAGGTCGTGGCAGCTTGGGATCGTTGACGGAGCAAGTTTGAGCAGGACTCCAGCAACTATACGAGCCTAAAACAGCGCAGGTAAAATCCGTGCAATAACTTTTATACGCTCTTTACCGAATTGGAACAACTCGAATTTTATTTTTGGCACCGGTTTGAAACTTAATGATCTTCCGCCCGATGAGGTTGTTCGCTCATTAAGTGTGGTGTTATAAATTATTTCGATGTCGCGCTTGAATTCTCTAAAGATTCGGGATGCATCTGCATCTTCCTGACCGCTGTATAACACGATATCAATGTAGCTGTTGATTTGCACTGAAAATTGACCCACTTTGCTGGATAAATTGCATCTAAAATTGACCCACGTTTGACACACAATCCTACTTATCTTGATGAGTAGGGAGCAGGAGTGATTGACGTGGCATTACTAGGTATTATTCGACGCTGGCACATTCGTGACCAGATTCCATTACGGGAGATCGCCAGACGATTGGGCATCTCTCGCAACACTGTCCGGCGCTATCTGCGTTCTGAAGTTACAGAGCCAGCCTATGCGGATCGACAAACAACAAGCGCCATCGATAAATATGCATTACAGCTTTCAAGCTGGCTTAAAACCGAAGCGGGTAAAAATCGTAAACAGCGACGAAGCTTAAAGCAGCTTCATCTCGATCTGAAAGAACTGGGATTTGAAGGGTCGTATGACCGGGTGGCCGCCTTCGCCAGGAAGTGGAAGGTGGATCAAACTGACAGGGTCAATTCAGCTAGCAAACGAACACAGAGCAGAAAAGCCGAAGGGGCTCTCGCCAGCATATCGAATCAAATACCAATAAACGAACAGGAAATCGAAACCAGCAGGAAATGCTACAAAAATCGGCTTTCCCGGTAACGATTTGATCCAGCTAACATATCTGATCATTGCAACTTGAGGTAATTCCAGATTTGACCGGCAGGCTGCCCATGCCTCCGGTTGCGTAAGCCACCAGACCTCGGTATCGGGATTTGCTGAGGCATCCGGTAATGTCTCCAGATTGGCGGTGAACGTACCAATCAGGTGTTTATCGGCCGTATAGGCTGCCGATCCGAAACTCAACATTGAATTCGGCCCAGGAATTGGGCCGTCGGTTTCAACATCGGTACTGATATAAATTTCTTCCATTGGTTTTTCTTCGATTTTAAGTTTTACGCCCATGGTGACCATCATTCTTGCTGCAGGTATCTTGATCGTGTGCAGGAAGATATGGAGTTGCAGGCAGGTTGATTGGTAACATCTACTTTTTATAGTGCGATGAATTTGTTCGTTGCTATGCAAGGGTCTATGGTGCCACGGAAAGGCTAGCTCTCTTGCAATGGTCAGTTTCCCATCTACTAAATTCTTTGCACCGTAACTCTCCTGGTCCCTGACTTTGCCAGCAATAGCCTTAGCATTTTTTCGGCATGCTCATCAAACCCGATTATTGGGTCGGTCTTAATCAGGTTTTTTAGAAACGGTTTGAAAAGATGTGACTTGTCATCAATGGCCACCCAATCGCTCCACGGCTCACCACATTGCCGCAGCCAGCCCTCAATTTCCGCATGCCTTTGATATCCGATTACCTCAACAATATCAGGAATGTCATACCAAAAAGGGGTGGACCCAATAACACGGGTGCCAATATCGACCGAAAAAAAAGATTTGAGTAGAGAGACTGGCCGCTTTTCTCGCCAGGTACTGGAGATCACAATCTGTACCTCGGGGAAGTCGCGAAGTACAGATTCCAGACGGGGCAGACATGAAAAATATTGAGATTTATCGTAACAAGGATCAGGATGTAAAACACCATCAAAATCTAAAAACAAGAACATGGATTACTCTGGAATGTGAACGTGACGTAGCTCTGCATCATGACGAAGTCTCAAATCAGGATGCTGGGGCTGTTTGCCAGAATTTGATCTATTTTGGTCGTCGGCCATTTTGTCTAAAGTAGTGATAGAGCTTCCTTGCTCCAAGGAAAAGAATCCCATAGACGAATATGTACAAGACCGGTCCAAATACATGATCCAGAGTCAAACCGAGTTTTGGGAATATACGCTGCAAAAAGAATACACCGAGGAGATAACTCAGGGCAGTTAGGCATAACCAACCCCAGCCCGTGACTTGTCCACCAGATTCGTACATGACCACACCACAGTATCTGCAAATGTGCTGCATCTTAAGATATCGCAGTTTACCAAGCAGAAACGGCCGGTAGTGCCAAAGATGTGGCGTACCTTGCTGCTTGCAATGCGGACATTCTATCGAATCCATATGAACCTCCTTGGTGCCAAGTTTTGAATATCTCAGATGCCTCGAAGAATAAAGCGCAAGAAAAGCACGTAGGATGTTTCACGTGGTTTGGCGTGTTAGCAAAGCATATATTCTTCGATTAATTCCCAATATATTGGGAAGACATAATATTAACTGAAGATCATGATTTCTCCCACTATATTGGGAGAAATATTTGGATCCAGCGATTGTCTTCGGTCGAGTTTTGCGACAGCTTCGGAAAGAAGCTGGCTTGACGCAGGAGCAGCTAGGATTTGACGCCCAGGTCGAGCGTAAATATGTCAGCCTGATTGAGCTTGGTCAAAATCAGCCTACCGTAAGAGTGATTTTTAAGTTGGCGGCAGCACTTGATACGACCCCGTCACGTATGATGAAACTGGTAGAGGATGCGCTTGAGTAAGCTGCTGGAAGGGATGACGGTTGATACTTCCTATGGAGTGCCGGATGCTTTCTTCGGCTATGCAGCCGGTACCAACTGTCGATCCTTACCCTTGAAATACTACAAATTTTACAAATATGTGTTAACTGAAAATTGGCACTGAAGTTCTAGGGCGTCCTGTACATCCAGATCAAGGTTGGCATCGATTAATTGCCGCCCATCCTGAAGAACAAATATCTGTACCCATGGCTCTTTAGGTCCAAAATTTCCATACTTTATTTCAGACAAGGCGTTCAGCTCCCAGTCACCAGATTTACTCAACCAATTGGGTGAGAACAGGGATACTCTGGTCAACTGCAATTTCTGGTGTTTCTGGATGGCCATGCAAATGTCCTCCAGATCTGCAAGGCTGCCTGCAAGTTTGCGGGCGGTGAGGCTTGCATATTTTTTATGCTGGACGTACTCAACAAAAAAATAAGGAAGATTTAGTTCCAGGTCGACACACCTCCAGTTATATACCGGAGATTTCGCTGAAGAAAAAAAATTACGCTTCAGGTAGGAATCATTCGTTGTGATCATTAATGCTCGCTGGTACTACTGTAAATCGTTTGAATTGAATTGCTCGAAATTTTGCGCGGAAAAGCTGAGAGATAATTGCTTCATGCAGAAATAAATGCCTCTTTTCCAAAAAATTGCAAGACTGCAAATGCATATTTCGATATTAACGTCATCTGTCTTTATTTGCCTCATTCCTAATATATTGGGAATCTGCAATATTAACTGAAAATTATGATCTCGCCCACCGTATGGTCTAATTATTTTTGAATGGCAGTCTGACCAAGCCAAGAATCTGGCGTTGGCGAAACCTAGTGGGTCAATTTCCAGTCCAAACCGCCACATTCCTTTTGATTCAATTTTCCCTACCAGTTGGTCACTAGTTCGCAGCCTAACTTAATAAATACTTGAGTTATACTCTCGACAATCTTAATTTGACTTTGGAGCAATCCGATCATGAAAGAAACTACCGGCCAAGCTGCCCCAGTCCTAGCCCTGATCATTACCCACATATTACTTATTGCTCCGCATGATTAGAAACATGTCGGTGATATGTGGCAGGTGTTGGAATCCGCGCCATAAAACTTGAGGACCAGGTGCGCCGTCGCCTTTACGTGCCAAGAATCCCCCTAGTTTGGCAATCCACAAGATGACTTCCGCTAGGGAAGGGGGCGTTGCAATAGGGTTTGACACACGCTTGGTGTTGCAATACAGCGCTTGCCATTCTTCGTCACTGAGCAAGACGGTGCACGGCAAATCTGGATCAATCCGGGCTAGCATCGTTGCATACAGAATACGCCATGCGACTATGGAGTAAAGCGTCAGGGCTACAGCCAATCGCTCAACTGTTTCCAGTTGACGTGATTCGATACGGCAGCCCGACTTTAATACCCGATGCCATACTTCAATGGTCCATCGGCAAGTGTACCAATGTACCCGTTCGATAGCATCGTCAATAGTGAGTGTGGGTACTGTCGTGAGCAACATCCATTCAATCGCACCCTCGTATGACGGGGTTTCCTCGCTAGCTAGAATGGCCCACACGCTAATGTCTCCAAGCCGCTTTTTGTCATGCGGTGGTTTGATCCGTACCGGAATGCTACGAAGTGCGAGCGTACATTGGCGCGCAGGAGCGCCAGGATGTCGTGGCACCGTAATCTGTACCGTTCCCATCTGGGGCGCTGCACGCAGTGTTTCCCACAAATAGTGATGACTACTGTCGACAGCACGATTCCAGGCAGCTCGTACCAGCAATTCCACCCCAACGGCGCGCTCCATGGCAAATAGTTCATACATATCCGCTTCCCGGTCACCCACACTGATGAAGCTTGTTTGTGGTGCAGCCTCACGTGCAGTAGCCAAGGCCTCGACACTTTCGAGCCAGCGAATACTTTCCTTATTTTTGATGGAGCGTTTCTTACGTGATGCCAGCGCACCGTATGTCGCTTCGTCGCGTACCCAATTTCGTTGCGCCAGCAGACCTAGTGGTAATCGCTCTGGTGTCACTGCCAATGTGCTATGGCAAACCACACCCCGACCCCAGTAGTTACCCAGCGCACCAAGCCCCGCTGTGGCTGGATGATTTGTCCAGTCAAGATAGGTCGTATCTTGGACTGCGAGAACAATCGGCACTTGATGCGCACGCGACCAAGTGGCGTCGACATGTCCCGCAAGAATATGTTCAGGAACCGCTTTTACATTATCAAAGAATCGATATGCCGCTTTCAGGTCCCCCCATTTTGGTAGCGCCTGAGGTAGGGAAGAGTCAGGTTTGCGGGCGAGCGTACGCGCCAGCAATACTAAGCGTGATGTCAGACGTTTGTCGCCAAGTTGCACTAAGCCCAATTCGTTTTCGGCCCAGTCGCAATCCTCTTGGTCTTCGTCAATGTCCATTCAGGGATTTTAATTATTTTCACGAATCAAAAGTTAACATCACTATCGTCTGTTTACAAGAAATTTCTGTCAAATGTGAATTTGTCAGGAAAGATGTGGGTAATGATCAGGTCCTAGCCGGCGGAAATCCCACCCACTATGTGACAGGGCAGAACGAAAAGCAAAGGCAGTTGCTGGAAGATCAAGAAGAGTTGGACTTTGCCCTGGTCGCCGCGGATTTGGTTCAATGGGCTCTCAATCTAAACGACCTTACTGTTAGCCGCACACTAAGACACGATCAGCTATTCGGTTATAGCAGCTTGCTTCCGGTCTGGACCTATCAAATGTTCCTTGAGCATGTTGTCCCTGAAGATAGTGCAAGGGTGGATGAAGATTTCCAAAAATCTGTTGCGACGGGTGGGACATGGTCGATTGAGTGCCGTATCCGTCGGGCAGACAGGGAAGTGCGACATATTTGGGTGAAAGGGCTTGTTCGAAGAGACGACGCGGGGCAAGCCGATCGCATGTTTGGCATTATCGGTGACATCACAGATCGCCGGCAGGCTGAGGAGCGGCACGCATTCCAAATTCGGCTGTTTGAAACCTTACGCTCTATATCTGAGGCGACTGCCGTACAGGCTGAAGCAAGCCGGATGTTGGGTGAATACCTGGGAGCAAACCGTGTTGTTTATTTTGAGATCACTGGCGATGAATATTTGATCGAGCGGGACTACACTTCAGGCGTCT